>NZ_JACVBS010000001.1:0-772337 GCF_014852545.1 Variovorax sp. VRV01 | reverse complement strand
GGCCTGGGCGGCACCGGTGCGCCCGGCAGCGGCGGCGACGGCGGCGTGGGCCTTCTCTCCTCCGGCAGCGGCGCGGCGATTGCCAACAGCGGCACCATCGCCGGTGGCGCGGGCGGCACCGGCGGGGCCAACAGCAACGGCGGCGCAAGCGGCGCGCACGGCACCGGCGGCGCCGGCATCGCGGGCGCCAACCTGAACATCAGCAACAGCGGCACCATTTCTGGCGGGCTCGGCGGCGACGGCGCCACGCGCGCACCGGCCGTGGCATTCACCGGCGGCAGCAACAGCCTGACCGTAAACACGGGCTCATCGATGCTGGGCGCCATTGCCATCGGAAGCGGTGCCAGCGCCAGCGTGATCGCCGGAGCCGACGGCCTGAGCCTGGACAACGCACTGCTGCTGGGAGGCACGGGCACCATCGACACCAACGGCCACGGCATGGGCTGGTCGGGCCCGATCTCGGGCGCCGGCGACCTGGTGAAGGTCGGCGCGGGCACGCTCACCCTGAGCGGCGCCAACACGAACACCGGCGCCACCAACGTCGCGGCCGGCACCTTGCGCGCCGGCGCGGCCGGCACCCTCAGCAGCGCGAGCGCCTTCACGGTCAACGCGGGCGCCACGCTCGACCTGGCGGGCCACAGCCAGACCATCGCATCGATGGCCAACAGCGGCATCGTCTCGCTGTTAAGCGGCACGCCCGGCGCCACGCTCACCGTACAGGGCCCCTGGGTAGGCAACGACGGCACGCTGCGCCTGGGCACCGCGCTGGGCACCAGCGCCAGTCTGAGCGACCGGCTGATCCTCAGCGGCTGCACCGCGATTGCCAGCGGCACCACCAACATCCAGATCACCAACCTGGGCGGCCTGGGCGCACTGACCAGCGGCAACGGCATCGAGGTGGTGACCGCGATGAACGGCGCCACCACCACGGCGCAGACCACCCGCGACGCCTTCCGCCTGGCGGGCGGCCACGTCGACGCCGGCGCCTACGAGTACCGGCTGCACGCCGCCGACGCCAGCGGCGCCGGCGAGAACTGGTACCTGCGCTCCGGCGTCATCGTCGCGCCGCCTCCTCCTCCTCCTCCTCCTCCTCCTCCTCCTCCTCCTCCTCCTCCGCCACCCCCACCGCCACCTGCGCCGCCTGCACCACCTGCGCCGCCTGCACCGCCTGCGCCACCTGCACCGCCTGCACCGCCTGCGCCTGCACCTGCACCTGCGCCTGCACCTGCACCTGCACCTGCACCTGCACCGGACGATGGCGGCCCCCCGCGAAGCAGCGATGGCGGCTCCCCGCCTGCGGGCGTGACGGTGCCCACCTACCGTGCCGAAGTCCCGCTGTACGCGGCGCTGCCCGAGCAGTTCCGCCAGTCCAACCTGGCGATGGTGGGCAACCTCCACCAGCGCGTGGGCGACGACGGCGCGGCCGGCCTCGCCACGGCCACGCCCGAGCAGGGCTACCGCCAGGGCTGGGCCCGCATCATCAGCATGGACCGCACCATCGCCCAGGCCGGCACCGTGAGCCCCACCAGCAAGGGGCGCCTCACGGGCTTCCAGGCCGGCAACGACCTGTGGGCCGATCCCCACTGGCGCGTCGGCATCTATGTCGGCCAGCTCGAGGGCGACATGCGCGTGACCGGCTTTGCCCGCGGCGTGCAGGGCTATGGGGTCGGCTCCAGCGACCTGCGCAGCCAGTACCTGGGCGCCTACGCCACCTGGAAGAACGACAGCGGCCTGTACGTGGACGGCGTGCTGCAGGCAGGGCGCCACCGCTACACAGCGGCCACGACGCTGGGTTCGGCCGGCTCGGGCAAGGGCCACAGCCTGCTGGCTTCCGTCGAGGTGGGCCAGGGATTCCACATCTCGCCGGAGTGGATCGTCGAGCCGCAGCTGCAGCTGGTGCATCAGCGCGTGAGCCTGGACGACGCCGGCATCATCGGCGCCGTGGTGCAGCAGCACAGCCACAGCGGCTGGCTGGTGCGCGCCGGCGTGCGGGTCAAGGGCGAGATGACCACCAGCGCCGGCCCGCTGCAGCCCTATGCGCGGCTGAACCTCTACCGCAGCAGCAGCGGCACGGACGTCACGCGCTTCATCGGCCCCGCGGCCTATACCGACATTGCCACGCGCACCGGCGGCACCAGCACCGAACTGGCGGCCGGCGCCACGCTGCAGCTCACACAAAGCATGAGCCTGTATGGCGAGGTCGGCAAGTTCTGGGCCTCGGGCAGCGGCGCGCGCGTGAAGAGCGGCCTGAACGGCAGCGTGGGCCTGAAGATCCGCTGGTGAGTGCGGGGCGCCCGGCGGGCGCCTTCGCCGCTACTTTTTCTGCACGGCCACGGCGGCCGGCGCGTCGGGCATGGCCAGCGGATTGCGCCCCGGCCCCTCGACGCGCGTCAGCGTGTTGCGGTCGGTGTGATGGAAGGGCTCGGCCCGGCCCTGGATCTGCATCACCGTGTCCTGGTCGTAGGACCAGGTGCCGTCGGCGTTGATGGTCACCGTGATGTTCCACGCCAGCGTGGTGAACGCGTGCTCGATGAAGGGGTTCGACACGATGCCGTTCACCAGGCTGCCGCGCTCGGCGCTCAGCGTGAAGCGCGTGTCGTCCGCCTTGGCATGGCCGCTGGCCATGGCCACCTGACCGCGCGGAATGGCCAGCGTGTGCAGCACCGTGCCGGTGGCCGGCTCCCAGAGCCAGTAGCCCACCTGGTCGTGGTACATCTTGGTCAGGCCGGGCTTGTGGATGTAGGTGTGGTAGCGCAGGCCGTACAGCAGCTGGGGGCCGTTGGTCTGCGGATCGATCGGCTGCAGCTCGTAGCGCTCGACGTAGACCTGCGTCTTGGGGCCTTCGCGCTTGGGCTTGACGTCCACGCCGCGGCTGCCCTCCCAGATGCCCGCCATGGCGCGCAGCGGCCCGAGATTGGCGAGCGTGTCAGGATCGGCGTTGGGCTCGGTGTAGATGTCTTCGGTGGGGTTCATGGTGTGTGGACTTCTGATTTCTGATGAGGTGAACGGGCTCTAGCCGTTCGTCGACGCCGACTTGTCGGCCGTGGCCAGCACCCGGTCGATGCGGCGCCCCTCGAGCGCGGCAATCTCGAAATGCCAGCCCGCGCAGTCGATGACTTCGCCGGTCTTGGGCAGGTGGCCCGAGACTGCCATCAGCAGGCCGGCCACGGTGTTGTAGCGCCCGCGCTCCTCCTCCGGCAGCTCGCGGATGCCGAGCCGTGCGCGCAGCTCCGACACCGGCATCAGCCCGTCGAGCTCCCACACGCCGTCGGGCCGTTCGCGCGCCCAGGCATCGGTCAAGGTGCCCGGCTGCAGTTCGCCGGTGATGGCTTCGAGCATGTCGCGCGGTGTCATGAGGCCCTGCACCACGCCGTATTCGTCGACCACGAACACCAGCCGGCCGCCGCGTTCGCGGAACTGTTCGAGCAGCTCCATGCCGGTGAGCGTCTCGGGCACGAACACGGCCGGCGCGGCCTCCTGGCCGAGAACGCCGTCATGGCCGGTGCCGAGCCGCAGCAGGTGCGCCACGCTGATCACGCCGACCACGTCGTCGAGCGAATTGCGGCACACCGGATACCAGGAATGCACCAGGTTGAGCGCGCCCGCGTCGGCCACCTTCTGCAACGCCTCGGCCACGGTGTCGGAGGCGTCGAGCCATTCGATGTCGGCCCGCGGGATCATCAGCGACGACAGCCGGCGGTCGTCCAGGTGGAACACGTTGCGCACCATCTGGTGCTCGTGCTGCTCGATCACGCCGGCGTCCACGCCCTCTTCCAGGCTGGCCGAGATTTCTTCCTCGGTCATGGAGCGCGCGGCGTTGGCGTCGATGCGCAGCAGCTTCAGCACGGCAGCGGTAGCGCTCGCGAGCAGCCACACGAACGGCTTGGCGCCCTTGGCCAGCCCGCGCATCGGGCGCGACACCCAGCGCGCCACGGGCTCCGGGTAGAGCTGGCCGATGCGCTTGGGCACCAGCTCGCCGAAGATGATGGTGAAGAAGGTGATGCAGGTCACCACCACCGCAGTGGACACCACGCTGGCGGTGCCGCGGCCCATGCCCAGGCTCTCCATCCAGACCGAGAGCGGCTCCGCAAAGGCGGCCTCGCCCACGATACCGCTGAGCATGCCGATCGAGGTGATGCCGATCTGAACCGTCGACAGGAAGTGGGTCGGCTCCTCCATCAGCCGGAGCGCGGCCTCCGCCCCGGCATCGCCCGTTTCGGCCAGTGCTGCCAGGCGCGCACGCCGGCTGGTTGAAAGGGCCATTTCGGACATCGCAAACAACGCATTCAGCGTGGTCAGCAAGGCCAGCAGGAGAACATCCATGAACGGGGGGTGAAAATGAGGACATGGCACTTTACTTGATCGGAGATATCCAGGGCTGCGACGCCGCCCTTCAGAAACTGCTCGACAAGATCGGTTTTTCACCCAGCCGCGACACCCTCGTGCTGCTGGGCGACCTGGTCAACAGGGGCCCCGACTCGGCCGCCGTGCTGCGGCGCGTGCAGGGCTACGGCGCCTCGGCGCTGAGCCTGCTCGGCAACCACGACCTGCACCTGCTGGGCGTGGCGCACGGCGCGCGCAAGTCCAGCCGCAAGGACACGCTGGCCGGCCTGCTCGAAGCGCCCGACAGCGAAGCCATGCTCGAATGGGTGCGCCAGCAGCACATGGCGCTGCACATGCAGATCGATGGCGGCGACCTGCTCATGGTGCATGCCGGCGTGCTGCCGCAGTGGACGGTCGGCGACACGCTCGCGCTGGCGTCGGAGGTCGAATCGGTGCTGCGCGGCCCGGCGCTGGGCGAATTCCTGCTCGGCATGTACGGCAACGAGCCCGCGCAGTGGAGCGGCACGCTCACCGGCAGCGCGCGGCTGCGCGCCATCGTGAATGCGCTCACGCGGCTGCGCTTCTGCACCGCCGAGGGCGTGATGGAGTTCGAGAGCAAGGACGGCATGCTGCCCGGCCCCGAGGGCTTCATGCCCTGGTTCGACGTGCCCGGCCGCAAGACCGCCAATGCCACCATCGCCTTCGGCCACTGGTCCACGCTGGGCTGGCTCTCGCGGCCCGACCTGCTCTCCACCGACACCGGCTGCGTCTGGGGCGGCTGCCTCAGCGCGGTGCGCATTGGCGCGACGCTCGATGAACGCGAGCTGATCCAGGTGAAGTGCGAGCAGGCGCAAAAGCCCGGCAAGCCGGACTGAGCGGCCTCAGGCGCGCGGCAGCCGGAAGCGGTCGAGCGCCATGCGCTGCCGGCCCTCGGCATCGAAGTTCTCGGGGGCAAGCCAGCGCTCGAAGGCCGTGCGCAGCATCGGCCATTCGGCATCGGTGATCGAGAACCATGCGGTGTCGCGGCTGCGGCCCTTGTAGACGATCGCCTGCCGGAAGACGCCTTCGAACTGGAACCCCAGGCGCGCGGCCGCGCGCTTCGAAGGCTCGTTGAAGTTGTCGCACTTCCATTCGTAGCGCCGATAGCCGAGTTCGTCGAAGGCCAGCTTCATCAGCAGGTACTGCGCTTCGGTCGACATCGGCGTCTGCTTCAGCAGCGGAGAAAAAGTGACGCTGCCGACCTCGATCGCGCCGTGGACCGGGTCGATGCGCATCAGTGCGAGCGTGCCGACGGCGCGGCCGCTGTGCCGGTCGATCACCGCGAAGTGCATCGGATCGGCGCTCTGTGCGGCGCGTTCGATGTGGGCCCGGGTGCCCGCAGGATCAATGGGCCGCTCGACGAACAGATAGGTCCAGTCGCGGCCGTCGGGCGCCTGCGCGTAGGCCGCGTGGAGGTCGTCGGCGTGCCTGGCGGCGTCGAGCGGTTCGAGCACGCAGCACCGGCCTGCGATGGGGCGGCGCGGCGGCAGGGAGCGCGGCGTCCATCCGGGCACCAGGGGACCGATGGGTTGGCCGTATTCGTTGTGGCGAGCTGACATGGGAGGCTTTCGGAAGCAATGAGGCGGCAGTGCCGGGGAACGATAAAGTACGCCCTGCGTGGCTCCACCGGAAGCACCACGCTCGTTCAATTTCATGGTGCCACGTTTTCGCTCATGAGCAACCAGCCCCATCTTGCCGCCGCGGCACTGTTCGAATCCCCTCTGGCCAAGGAGCGCGAGGCCGGCCCGATGCAGCGCCAGCTGCACGAGCGCCTGAAGCGCGCCATTCTCGGCGGCGGCCTGGCGCCGGGCAGCCGGCTGCCCGGTTCGCGCGCGCTGGCCGAGGCACTCTCGATTTCCCGCAACACCGTCACTGCGGCCTACGAGCACCTGGCGGCCGAAGGCTATGTTCAGCCCGATCGAAAGGGCACGCGCGTGACCGAGCTGGCCCCGCCAGCAAAGTCCCTGCGCCCCGCCAGATCCGGTGCCGCACCGGCCGCGGCGCAGCGGCTCGTCCGCATCCAGCCCGGCACGCCCCGCGCCGAGATGGACGCGGCCTTGAGGCCCGGCATGCCCGCGCTCTCGCACTTTCCCGCGGCCGCATGGCGGCGCGCGATCGACCGCGCGATCCGCAATGCCAGCCCCGCCACGCTCGGCTATGGCGATCCGCTGGGCGAACCACCGCTGCGCGCGGCCATCGCGCGGCACCTGGCGATTGCGCGCGGCGTGCGCTGCGAGCCGCACCAGGTCGTGATGGCCGAGGGTGCGCAGGAAGCCATTTCGCTGTGCGTGCGGCTGCTGTCGAACCCCGGCGACACCGGCTGGGTCGAAGACCCCGGCTACCGCGGCGCAAAGGCGGCCATGCACGCCGGCGACATGCGCATCGTGCCGATGCGCGTCGACGCCGAAGGCCTGTGCACAAGCGAACGCGACTGGCAGAAGCACCCGCCCCGGCTGGTCTACACCACGCCTTCGCACCAGTACCCGGCCGGTGCGGTGCTGAGCATCGCGCGCCGCCTGGCGCTGATCGCGCAGGCGCGCCGGCATGGCGCGTGGATCATCGAGGACGACTACGACAGCGAGTTCCGCCACACCGGCGAACCCATCGGCGCGATGCAGGGCCTGGTGGACGACGCGCCGGTGCTCTACGTGGGCACCTTCAGCAAGACGATGTTTCCGTCGCTGCGGCTGGGCTTCGTGGTGCTGCCCGCGCCGCTCATGGCCGCGGTGCAGAAGCCGCTCGAGGAGATGCTGCGCGGCGGGCACCGCCACGTGCAGCTCGCGATGGCCGACTTCATCGAGAGCGGCCAGTTCAGCCGGCACCTGGGCCGCATGCGGCGCCTCTATCGCGACCGGCAACAGGCGCTGCGGGCGGCGCTCGACAGGCATTTCAAGGTGCCGCACGAGATCGACGGCGGCCATTGCGGGCTGCACCTCACGGTGCGGCTGCCGCCGCGCTTCGACGACCGCCGCATCGCGGCCGATGCGCTGCGCTACCGGCTCGCGCCCGCTGCGCTGTCGGGCTTTGCGATCCGGCCGCGGCCTTCGGACAACGGGCTGGTGCTGGGCTATGGCAACACTTCAGCGGAACTTTTCGAGCCGCTGGTCAAGCGGCTGTCGCAGCTGGCGCGTGCAGTGGAGCGCGGCTAGGAGTTCTTTCGTTTAAATAAAAAGTGCGGCCGAAATCCATTGACTACATACGTCGTATGAGTGCAATTGCTGCGCAATTCAAATCGCTGGTGCAACTGCAACAAAATCCCCCAAAAGCGAAAGAAGACTCGCGCCTTGCCACGCATTGAAATCGCATAATTGCGGTCGCTTGAAACGTCTTGTCGCAGCGCACGACGACGCATCGAGAGCGGCCATATCGCTCTCTTAAGCAAAAAGTAATCAACAAAAAGTCTGCAGGGAGTCCGCGTGAAAAACGCCATTGCGACATCGTCCGTCGCGTCCCCGGCGATCTTGTCGATCCCGTGGAGATGCAATCCGTGAGCCGCCGCGTCACCCTCCAGACGCCGCTGGGCGAAGCCCTGCAATTCCATCGCCTGGCGGGGCGCGAGGCGCTCAGCCAGCTGTACGCCTTCGACCTCGAACTGCTCGGGCGCCACAACGCCATCGACGCGAACGCCCTGCTGGGCCAGCCCGCCACCGTCGCCATGCAAACCGAGAGCGGCAGCGTGCGCCACCTGGGCGGCCTCGTCACCCGCTTTGGCCTTGCGCGACAGGACGACCGCCAGGCCTTCTACGGCATGCGCCTGCGACCGTGGCTGTGGCTCGCCACGCGCCGCAGCGACTTCCGCATCTTCCAGGACCAGACCGTGCCCGAGATCGTTGCGGCCGTGCTCGGACGCTACGGCCACCCGCTCGAGCAGAAGCTCCACCGCAGCTACCGCGCCTGGACCTACTGCGTGCAGTACCACGAGAGCGACTTCGACTTCATCGCGCGCCTGTGCGAACACGAAGGCATCTACTACTGGTTTCGCCACGAGGCCGGGCAGCAGGTGCTGGTCTTCGCCGACGACATCGCCAGCGCCCATGCCCCCTTGCCCGGCGGCGAGGCCGTGCGCTACCACCCGCACGAGAAGTCCGGCATGACCGGCGGGCTGGAGGCCAGTGAGCGCATCACCGAATGGACGTCCTCGGACGAAGTGCGCCCCGGCCACTACTACACCGACGACCACGACTTCGAGAAGCCCCGGGCCGACCTCACGAGCCTGCGGCAAATGCCGCCCGGGCACGACCACGACGATTTCGAGCGCTACCAATGGCCCGGCGGTTTCACCCAGCACGAGGACGGCGAGACCTACGCGCGCATCCGCACCGAGGAGCAGCTGAGCGAACGCAGCCGCGCCAGCGGCCGTTCCAACCGGCGCGACCTGGCCCCGGGCCACCTCTTCAGGCTCACGCACCACCCGCGCGACGACCAGAACCGCCAGCACCTGCTGCTGGCCGTCGACTACGAGCTGCAGGAGAACCTGCAGGCCAGCGAAGGGGTGGATGCCTCCGAAGGCTCGGTGCAGCGCTTCGCCTTCGAGGCCCAGCCCACGAGCTACGCCTGGCGCCCGCAACGCAGCACGCCCAAGCCCTGGACCGAGGGGCCGCAGACGGCGATGGTGGTGGGCCCCGCGGGCGAGGAGATCTGGACCGACCGCTACGGCCGCATCAAGGTGCAGTTCCACTGGGACCGTATCGGCCAGCACAACGAGCATTCGAGCTGCTGGGTGCGCGTGTCCACATCCTGGGCCGGCGCCACTTTCGGCGCGGCCGCCTTGCCGCGCATCGGGCAGGAGGTGATCGTCGATTTCCTGAGCGGCGACCCCGACCATCCGATCGTCACCGGCCGGGTGCACAACGCCGACGAGATGCCGGCCTGGCAGCTGCCCCAGCAAAAGCAGCTCACGGGCCTGCGCAGCCGCGAATTGGGCGGCGGGCGCAGCAACCACCTGGCGCTGGACGATTCCACGGGCAAGGTGCAGGCCCAGCTCAAGAGCGACCACCAGAGCAGCAGCCTGAGCCTGGGCCACATCGGCCGCCTCGACGACGTCACGGGCCGCAAGGACGACCGCGGCCAGGGGGCCGAGCTGCGCACCGACGGCCATGGCGCCCTGCGCGCCGGCCAGGGCCTGCTGCTGAGCACCGAGGCGCGGCCCAACGCCCAGGGCCACATCACCGACGTGGCCGAGACCACCGCCCGGCTCACGCAGGGGCGCGACCTGCACGAGAGCCTGGGCCAGGCCGCGCAGGCGGCCAAGGCGCACGAGGCCGGCGACCAGGACGAGGTGGCCAAGGCACTCAAGGCACAGAACGACGCCATCGCGGGCAGCGGCGGCGACAAGGCGCACGGCCTCTTCCCCGAATTCCAGGAGCCGCACCTGACCTTGGCCAGCCCCGCGGGCATCCAGGCCACCACGGCCGGCAGCACCCATCTCGTGAGCGGCGAGCACACGGCCCTCACGAGCGGCGCGCACACCAGCATTGCTGCCGGCAACAGCTTCCTGGTGAGCGCCAAGGAGGCGGTGCGCCTGTCCGCCGCCAAGGCCGGCATCCGCGTGACGGCGGCGAAGGCCGACATCGACATCACGGCCATGAAGGCCAGCATCCATGCGCTGGCCAAGCTCAACATCAAGATGGAGGCCAACCGCATCACCATCACGGCCCGGGACGAGGTGCTGATCAACGGCGGCTCCAGCTACACCCGGTGGAGTGCGGACGGCATCGAGAGCGGCACCAATGGGGTGTGGCGTGCGCATGCGGCTTCGCATTCGATGGTGGGGCCGAAGAGCCTTCCAACGTCCAAGGGTTACGAAGCCAAGTGCGACCTGCAGGACAGCGGCGCCGCGGGCGGCGCATCGGCCTCGCGTTGATGGCTAGCGTGTTGCCCGTGCACCCGGATGCCTCGCTTCTGCTGCGCAGCTTGCAAAAAGGCTTTGCCAGGGCGCAGACGCAGGGGTCGCCTGCGCAAGCCTCCGTCGCCCCACCATTGTCGGCCTTCCTGGTGCTCGAACGGTGGCGAGACAATCCGCTCGCCGAGCACCTGCAGGAGCACCATCCGCTGTTGGCCGATGAACGAGTCGACGTCCCCGACGAGATCTACCGCGGACGTCCCGAAGCCGCGCCCACCCTCGTGCCACTGCCTGAAGGCTGGGTAGCCGATGCGCTCGATGCCAGTACCCAGGCTGTCCTGCACACGATAGAACTCGCGCTGGCCGCAGCACGGCTGCAGAGCGAGCGCCGCCTGGTGGACCAGATGTTGTGCGCCGTCGTCTTCAGTCCGTCAACGCCTGCGAGCATTGCAATGCACTGGACCCGCCTCGGCTTTCAGACCTCGCCCGCCGACGGCAAAGACAAACTTTTCCGCTACCAGGATGCACGCGTCATGCAGCGCGTGTGGCCGCTGCTCGATGACGAGCAGCGCTTGCAGTGGCTCGGACCAGTGACAGGGTGGTGGGCATTGAGCCAACCCTGGCGGCCTTGGTCATACGAGGAGGCATTCGCCACGGGTGGAGAAGTACCTACCGGCAGTGGCGCAGACTCGCCCGAATGGTTCATTGCCACCCGGCCGGTCCTGTCCCAGGCAGCGACTCGAGAGCCACGGCACGAAACCATGCGCCATCTTTTGCGCCTCGATCAATGGCATGCGGCGCACAGTGCGACGACAGGTACGCGGCTGTGGTTGAGCATGGCTTCGCGACGAATTCCCATTCGACGCCAACCCGATGGAGAAACGATGACCCGCCTCCTTCGCCAAGGGGCTGCATTGGGATTGACCCAGGAATCGGATCTATCCGAATTCGTCGACGCGTCATGGAGGGCACACCACTACGATGACCGACTCATCGCACGCGACTGGTCGGCGCCCCGCGATGCGGCCGTGCTGCGGCAGGCGCTCGCCCTGATGCATCCGGCACGCGATCACACGAACCAGCCGGCCAACAGCCGCGTTGCTTCACCTGGCTTTGCCAGCGCACTGCATGAAGCCGAGCAAGCCTTCTCGATCTCGACCAACCCCAACACTTCGCGAAGAGACTGAAGTCCATGCCTTGCGCCACCCCCTGCCGAAACTGCGATCGCAAGGGCCTGCCGATCCTGTTTACCCGTTATGCCGCCGCCTTCAGCGCGCAGGAGCAGGGGCTCGCTGCGCTCAAGCAGTTGCAGCCCACGGGAAATTTCCAGGCCCAGCCCGGCGGCGTGGCCATGCGCACGGCGCTCTACGGCGTGCGCATGCTGCGGCCGGGCTACCTGTACGTGCGGATTCAGAACGTATGCAAGGCCCACCCCGAGTGGCTTGCCTACATCGTGCACCCCCACGGCTACCTGGCGCAGTTCGACGTCGGGTTTCCGGAGGCTGCCAAGTCGAACCCGGCCTGCGAAATGGAAGTGCGCGGCGCCAACGCCTCCATGGTGTGGGTGGCGGACGCGAAGAACGTCACCGAGCTGCACTACATGTTCCACCCGGACCCGGTCGTGCCCAAGCACCTGTTCGAGCACATCGAGCCCCAGCGCGACACCTACATGCAGAAGTTCGATGTCGCAGGGTGGCTGGGCGGCAACACGAGCCAGAAGGACACCTGCCAACCGGGACAGCTCAACAGCCAGGTGATGGAGTTTTCGGCGCTGAAGGACACAGCCGTACAGACCGTGGGCAGCGAACAGCATTACGGACTCATGGGTGTGCACGGCGCCGAGCGCGAATGGGGCACCTACGAGGAGGCACGGACCGGCCGGCATTTCGAGAAGGTGCGCAACGAGACGCGCCGCGCCGACGGCAGCGTGGCCGTCACCGACACAGGCCCCGTCACCGGCATGGCGATTGGCCCCTACATCGCACGCATCACCGGCCCGCTCTACAAGGACGCGCATGGCCCCCGGCTGCGAAAGATGGCCGAGTTCCTGACGCAGCACAAGGGCGCCGTCGTCGCATGCGACGACCCCATCGGCATTGCCCAGGAACTCAGCCTGCACCATCTCACCGCCGCCATGCCGTATGTGCAGTGGCTCAAGGAGGTCGATGCTTCGGACCCCGGCAACGCGACCGTGACGAATGCATGGAAGCACGCAGCCAGCGAGAGCATCAAGACCGTGCGCGGAGCCCTCTACAAGAAGGCCATGGGCATGTATGACGCCGAAACGGACCGCCTGAAGAGCGTGCACGACGTCCTGGGCCAGCGCCGCGCCTACCCCGTGAGCACGACGATGGTCCGGCAAAAGGACGGGACCTATGCCGAGATGTCCGTCGAGGCGATGCGGGCGCAGCGCCGGGAAGCGCTGGAGGGAGAAATTGCCGCGCGTGAATCGGACCGTAGGCTCATCAGCGATGCGGAATCCGAAGCCGCGCTCAAGACGACGCTTGCGCATGTCGATGAGGCCAGGCTCAAGGATTTCGACGCTGATCACATGGCGCAGATCAAGGAGCGCGACAAGTGCATGGACAAGATGAGCGAGGACCTGATCGCTTGGCTCCAGTGCGATGCATTCCTGGTCAAGACACTGGGGCGCTACGACCGCAAGCCGAGCGGCATCGAAACCCGCGATGGCGCGCGCTGCGCGGGCCAGTTGTGCGCCATTCTGGAAACCATGGACAGCAGCCCGCGCGGGCGCAAGTGGTATGCCGATCTCCAGTTGTTCAAGGACGAACCGAAGAACCTCGTGTGGCGCATGGCGACGCTGAACAACGAGGCGATCTCACAGGAGTTGCTGCGCGTGCTGGACACACTGAAGGACACGCTGCCGCCGGCCACCGAGGTGGCGGATGCGGAAACGGCAGAAGAGAGCGCGCGCCAGCAGCGGGCCTGGGCCGCGATGGCGGCGGCGCTGGAGAAGATCCCGAAGACGCTCAAGGGTAGCCAGACGCTGATCAAAGAAGCGTCCAAGCTCGTCGACCCCGGAGCCGGCACGATGCAGAAGATTCAGTCACTGCAGAAGATCGCCGAGACGGCCGCGAAGAATGTTCATTCGGTGTGGGGAATTGCGGTGGTGCGGGCGGCCCAGAAGTTGGGTGCTTCGGCGATGGAGCTGAACCTCGCCAAAGGGCAGATCGTGTTGCTCTCGCACGGCCTGGGCGACAAGGCGATTGAGTTTGTGCGAGCGGAGCAGCGCCTGCTGGACGAGAAACTGCATGCCGAGGGAAGGCAGGTGGTCTACAGCAACAAACACAATCCCAGGCCGGGCGGACGAGCGTGGAAGCGGCACTACGACCACAAGGGCGAGAAGATGCAAGCCCGGGTGGATCGGGCGTTGGCGCTGGGTGCAGACAACGCAGTGAAGAACATGCGCATTCCGTCGGTGGTCGGGGGCCTGGAGATCATGAGCCTGATCCCGACCTTCGGTCGCGCGAGCGAGCGTGGCGATGATCCGAGGGCGGGCAGCCAGAGCGCAGGGGCACTGGCCGGCGCGATGGGAACCTGGAAGAGTTGGCGATCCGACTACTACGAAAAGAACGTCTACGAGGCGATCAAAGCCGAAACGCCGCTGGCCGCGCGGGCAAATCTGGTGACGGCATTGGACAATGAACTGCGCATGCTGAAGATCGGTGCGGCGCACTGGGTTGCGTCTGCTGCGGTTGTGGGGGTGGTTTGGGATGCGATTGATGGTGGAGCGGCGCGTCGAGAAGAAAATCATCTCCTCGCTCTCGCCTACTATGGCCGTGCCATTGTTGGTGGCACAACCATCGGATCAGTACTTTTGAGCGCTCATAATCTCAAGAATGTGAAGGTCGTTCTTTGGTGCACTCGCATCAATCTCGTGACAGGCGCTGCCACATTGGCGCTCAGCTATGCCATCGAGAAGATGAAGGAAAAAGAGTGGATCGACTGGCTCATGGCCGAACCTTTCCGGAAAGCCGACAGCAAAAAGATTCCGCATAACAGCGAGCAATTCATGCTCAATCAGCTCGCCAATGCGATTGCAGATATGGACTGACGAACGGCGACCACATGTTTCTTTCAGAGAGCGGTTATCGACAGGAGCAACGCAGCAGAGGTACACCTCAAGCGCTCGCGTACTTTGCGGACATTAACCAATACACGCGGCTGTACGGGATCCATGAGGGCATGGCACCTCGCCGGGAGAGTGAGCCAAAGCTTACGAGAAAGGAAAAGATCGAGCAGCAGAAACTCGCACGGCCTCAACTCTACGGAATGCGCTCGTTGTTCGACTTCAACGAGCATTTCATTGAGCTAAGCAATGCGGAAGAGGAAAAACGTTCGCTCAGCTCATTGCTTTTTTTCCTTTTCGCCTTCGTCCTTGCCCTACCTTTATACGTAGCTGTCAGTGCAATTCTCGGAACAGACCCCGCTTGGTTCGCTGGTGCGATGTTTGGAATGTTCCTCTTGGTGTTCTGCCTGTTGTACTTCTTGGCATGGCCCTACCTGTTTGCTCCAGCCTTCTTCACCAGCCTGCGCGCCCGTTACCGCTTCAATCGAACCACCCGCAAGGTCTACGCACTGCGCCCGAAGAAGTACGGCGGCAATGTCATCCTCGACTGGGACCGCGTGCAGGCACATGTTCGGTGGGCCCCGCCAAAGTCCTGGACGGCCGAACAACTCGCAGCGAGCGAGGTGGCGCGTGAAGAGCGCCTGCGCTCGGCTGGACTGGACAGCAATCTACTGTTGTATTGGCCCCCGCTGAATGCCAACGATCCCGAGCGCAAGGGAGAAGACATACTCTGGGTTGGTCCCAGCGGCAGCGGCGAGGCTTTGTGGCAATACATCCGAGCCTTCATGGAGGAAGGCATGGATGCCGTACCCAGACCTTCCGAGCACGAGTGGCTACGCAAAGGATTCAGTGGCCCTGGCGAGCATCTGGAAGAAACTGTCATGCATGGCTCGCACATGCGCGACGACATCATCGGCAAGG
This sequence comes from Variovorax sp. VRV01, assembly GCF_014852545.1. NCBI lineage: Bacteria > Pseudomonadati > Pseudomonadota > Betaproteobacteria > Burkholderiales > Comamonadaceae > Variovorax > Variovorax sp. VRV01. The sequence goes on along the minus strand of NZ_JACVBS010000001.1, from coordinate 757,122 downwards.
GCACCTCGGGTGCGACCTTCACCAACTACGCGACGAACTTCCTGTGGGCGCCGCTGCACAGCCTGGCCGAGCGGCTGTGCTACTGGCCCACGTTCCCCGAAGAATGGAACAGCGACTGTGGCCAGAAACGTCGCGAGAGCGGCATCGGCCCCGAAGAGCCATTGCGCTGGCCGTGCAAGGCGCCGAGGTAGCACGGCAAGTAGCGTGCAGGCCGAACTGCACCCCACTTGAGAACCCTTCATGTTCGTTCGCGAAAACAGCTACTGGTTGGCCAGGCGCCGCTCCCCCGAAAAAGGCCGCGCCCACCTCAACCTGCAAGGGCAAAAACACTGGCCGACCCAGCGCTCCGGTGCGCGCGGTATCGAGATGCCAGGTCGGGCTGCCTACGCCCAGAACGATGCATATCTGGAACTGTGCAACCCGGGGTGGGATTTGCAGTGGCGTGCCGGAATGGGGAATCTCTATGTCCTCCTGCCGGCTCTCGTGCTGATATGGATGTGGTATGGATTGGCCATTCACCCATTGCTGTTCAATCAGATCATCTTCTTCTTCGTGAGAAGTGATCGTGTTTCGTCAACGGATCTGTGGCTCGGCTGGCTCTTGCTATTTCCCCTTGCATTGGCCAGCGCCTTCATGATCTTCGCGTGGTTCCACTACATGGGCATGCGCACCTGCTTCTTCACCCATGCCCGGGGGCGCATCCGCTTCAACCGGCTCACCCGCAAGGTGTATGTGTTGCGGCCTGTCTACTGCGGCGGCAACGTGGTGCTGGACTGGGAGCGCCTGGTCGCATTGTTCGAACCCGAAGGCTCCAGCGCAGGCGCCAAGCAGACCATCAAGGCGCTGGCGCTTTACCACCCGCCCTTCAATCCGGCCGATCCGAGCGCCGAGGGCGAAGACTGCATCTTCGTCGGCCCAGGGCTGTCGGGTCCGCAAGAGGCGGCGTCTCTGTGGGAGTACATCCGCCAATACATGGAAGTCGGCCCCACCGTCGATCACGTGCCCGCCGACGCCTCTTCCACCTACAAGGGCATCGCCCGCTACCTGCATCCGGACTACACCACCTATTGCGGCAAGCCCGACGCGCGCCAGTACTGGTTGGAGCAGAAGCCGGGTTTCATGGAGACGAGCTTCCACATGATGAGCCAAGTGACATGCTCGTGGCCTGCGTTCCCGAAGGAATGGCAAAGCGATTCAGGCATGGGCGAACCGGAAGACAAGCCGGTGCAGACGGGCGCTGTGATGACGGCTCTCGTTTACCGGGCACAAGGCAAGCTGAGCAAGGCCGACGAGATCGAATTCCTGCAGCACTGGGGAACGCCCGAGGCGCTGCGAGAAGCGAAGTCACGCGAGGAGTGAACACCGAAACTTTCTGCTGTCGACTGCACTGGAAGATGAATGCATCAATTGGGCAGATCGTCCACTGAACAAGAACAAGCTCCGATTCACACCAACCTACAAGAAGCACTGCAGAAGGCTCGCCAACCTGCGATCTGAATTGCAATCGGACCACCAGGAATTACAGGATGTTCCCAAATGAGCATGTCTATCAGCGTGCACGCAGACGTTCGATTGAGGAGGGGCGCAGGTGCGTGCAGGCTGACGGCAGCAAGAGGCTGTTGAAGCCTGTCGAGCCTGTAGAACTCAGTAATGCTGCCTTGCCAGCAGGGCGGTGCATCTACGCGCAGAACGAAACTTACCTGGAGTTGTGCAACTCGGGGTGGGAACGGCAATGGAAAGCAAGTATCGGAACAGTTTTCGTTCTGCTTCCATGCCTGTTGATTTTCTGGGGGTTCTACGGCTTTTCTCTACACCCCATTGTTTTTGACCGCGTACTGCTGTTTTGGGGTACCAGCGAAAATGTGGCTACTTCAGCCGATCTATGGTTCGGTTGGCTGCTGCTTTTCCCCGTGTCCCTCGGCTGCTGTGTCTTGCTCTGGCTGTGGTTCGACATCATGGGCGTACGCACGTGCTTCTTCACCTATGCACGAGGCCGCATCCGCTTCAATCGGGTGACGCGCAAGGTCTACCTGCTGAGACCACGAGGTTGCGGTGGCAACGCCGTCTTCGACTGGGATCGCCTGCGTGCCATCGTCGACATGGACGGCTATGACTTGCTGGCCAGAAAGAATGGAGCGCCTGGAAAGGCCGCGTACTACTCGCTCATCCTCTACCACCGACCCTTCGACGCTGCCGATCCGCACGCCCAGGGCGAAGACGCCATCTTCGTTGGCCCCACGCTGCCCATGCAGCAGGACGCGGCGCCGCTGTGGGAGTACATCCGTCGCTACATGGAATACGGTCCTGGCCATGAGGGCATTCCCGAGCGAATAGGCCAAGAGCACACGACCTATTGCGGCAAGCCCAGTGTCCGCCAGTACAAGCTGGAGCAACGTCCCGGAGTCATGGAAACCGCCTATCACATGCTCAGCCAGGTCACCTGTTCGTGGCCGGCATTCCCGAAGGAATGGCAAAGCGATTCGGGCATAGGAGAGCCGGAAGACAAGCCGGTGCAGACAGGCGCCGTGATGACGGCTCTCGTCTACCGGGCACAAGGCAAGCTGAGCAAGGCCGACGAGATCGAGTTCCTGCAGCACTGGGGAACGCCCGAGGCTGTGCAAGAAGCAATGTCGCGCAAGGCGTGAAGCGACCGCGCATGCTCCGCGCGCCGGACGTATCTGTGCGAATGCCGCACGCGGCTCTGCGCTTCTTGCTCAGCCCGCCACGCCAAACCCCGTGTCGAACGTGCCCTTCACATCGAGCGGCTGCTTGATGAGCCCCACCTGGCGATAGAAATCCGCCGTGCCCTGCTGGTCGGCAATGACCTGCGCATCGATGGGCACCCACTTCTGCTGGCGGCGCTCGAACTGCAGCTTCGCCGCCTCGGGCGGAATGCCGATGATGCGCGCCAGCGCGGCCGAGTAGGCATCGACGTTGCGGTACGACCAGAGCTGGGCCTTCACCACGCGCTGCAGAAAGTCCTGCAGCACCGGCCGCTTGGCGACAATGGCTGCATCGGTGGCCGCGAGGTAGCTGAGCCCCGGCAGCAACCCGCGCCCGCTCACGAGCACGCGCGCATGGCGGCTGACCTCGGCCAGCGCGGTGTAGGGCTCCCAGGTGGCCCAGGCATCGACCGAACCCTGCGTGAGCGCGAGCTTGGCGTCGGCCGGCGCGAGGAAGCGGATGTTGACCTCGTCGGGCTTCAGGCCGGCCGCGGTGATGGCCTTGAGCGTGACGTAGTGGCCGATGGAGCCGCGGTTGGTCGCGATGCTCCTGCCCCTGAGATCGGCCGCAGTCTTGAGCGGTGAATCGGGCCGCACCAGCACTGCGGTGCCGTAGGAATCCGAACGGTTCGCGCCGATGGCCTTGACGCGCGTGCCGGCCGCAAGCGCAAAGATGAGCGGCGCATCGCCGATGGGGCCGGAATCGACCGCCGCGGCATTCAGGGCCTCGGCCAGCGGCGCGGCCGCGGGGAATTCGGACCACTGGATGTCGTAGCCCAGGTCCTCGAGTCCGCCTGCCGCTTCGAGCAGCGCGCGCAGCCCGCCCTTCTGGTCGCCGGCCTTGAGAACAGGGCGGCCCTGTGCGCGCGCCTGCAATGAGAAGGCGGGCAAGGCCACGGCAGCGGCGAGGCCGCGTGCAAGAAGCTGCCGGCGTGATCGGTCGAGATGTGGGTTCATGGGTTCTCCGTGTTCAGTCGAGATAAGAAAAAAGTCAGTGGATGAAGCCGCCCTTGACGAAGCGCACCGGCTGCGCGTCCATGCGGGCGATCAGCGCGCCCAGGCCATCGGCGGGCAGTGCAGCAGCGCCCTGCTCCACCGTCGCACCGGGCGCGCGTTCGCTGCGGCACAGCAGGTCGTCGTCCGACCAGCCCGCCTTGCCGGGCGCACCGCGCGCGCGCAGCCAGCCGTCGCGATCGGCAATGAGCTGGGTGCCGGCCAGTTGCTCGGTGCCGGCGATGAGCGCCAGCGCCTCCCATCCGGCGGCGGAGTCGGCCACGCAATCGGCAGCCGTTGCAACCGCGCTCGAAGGCGGCCGCAGCAGCACGGTCACGAGGCGCGGGTCTTCGGCCGGCATCGCGCCGCCCGCCACGATGCGCACGCGCTGCCCGCGCCAGCTCGCGAGCAGTCGTGGCGGTTGCGAACCGCAGCGCACCGCCATGTCGGGCAGGCCGATGGGTTGCGGCCAGCTGCCGAGCGCACGCAGGCTCTGGCCCGCGCCCTGCGCCTTCATGTAGTCGACAAGCGCCCAGGCGTCGGCCTCGCCGAGCTTTCCGGCGAAGCCGGGCATCGTGGACTGGCCACCCTGCTGCGCATCGCGCGTGCCGTGGAGGATGCGCCAGAGCAGGTCGCCATCGGCGCGCCGCCACAGCAATGGACCGCTGAGGTCCGGCGGCCACACCGCCAGCGAGGCTGCGAGCGGGCCTTCGCCCTTGCCGTCCGCACCGTGGCAGGCCACGCAGTTCTGTTGGTAGAGCATGCGGCCCCGGGCGATGGACTTGGCCGTGAAGCCGGTCGGCGATGCCTGAAAGCTGGTGGGCGTTGCGGGCACCAGCACCACGCGCGACTCGGGCCAGGGCGCTGCGATCAGCAGCATCGGCACCAACGCGAGAAAGTAGAAGCGCAGGCGCGGCCAGAGCAGCGCGAGCAGCAACGCGAGCACCGCCACTGCGACGAACACCAGCGTCCACGCCAAGCTGCGCGCCTGTCCCAGGTCGATCAGCAGGTTCTCGCCCGACAGCCGCCGCGCCCACGGCCACGCCGGCTGGCCGTGCACATGCTGCGCGAGCCCGAGTGCATCGAGCACGCGCAGCAGCTGCAGCTGGGCGCCTTGCAGCAGGTCGATCAGCAGGTTGAGCCAATCGGCCTCGGGCGTGCTGTTCATCTCACCAGGTGGCGTCGAGCCCCAGGTGCCGCAACGCCTCGTGCCGCAGTTCGGCGAGCCTCGCATGGCCGCGGTGCCGCGGATACGGCAGGTCGACCACGATCTCCGCTGCGATGCGCGCCGGCCGGTCGCTTAGCACGATCACGCGGTTGGCGAGGAACAGCGCCTCCTCCACGTCGTGCGTCACCAAGAGCGCCGAGAAGCCCGCGCGCTGCCACAGGTTGACCAACTCGCTCTGCATCGCAATGCGCGTGAGCGAGTCGAGCTTGCCGAGCGGCTCGTCGAGCACCAGCAGCTGCGGATCGTTGACCAGCGCGCGCGCCAGCGCCACGCGCTGCGCCATGCCGCCCGAGAGCTGGTGCGGAAAGGCCTTGGCAAAGTCGGTGAGGCCGACAAGCTTCAGCGCCTCGTCGACGCGGCCGCGCTGCGCCTTGAGCACGCCGCGCGCCTGCAGGCCCAGCGCCACGTTGTCCCACACGCTGCGCCAGGGGTAGAGCGTCGGGTCCTGGAACACGACGATGCGCGACGGGTCGGGCCGCGTGATGGGCGCATCGTCCTGCGTGATGCGGCCGGCCGTGGCGGGCTCGAGCCCCGCCACCAGGCGCAGCAGCGTCGACTTGCCGCAGCCGCTCGGCCCCAGCAGCGCGACGAACTCGCCGGGCTTCACCGTGAGGTCGATGTCGTCGAGCACCTGCAGCGGCCCCGCGGACACATCGAACCAATGGCTCACGCCGCGGATGTCGATGTGCGCGCCGGCCTGGCGCACACCTGCACCTGCCGTTGTTGCGGTGGCTACCATTTCACGGTCCCCTTCTGCCACGACAGCACGCGGTCGCGCACCTTGAAGAGCAGCGTGATCAGGCCCGAGCACAGCACGGCCATCACGATCAGCGCGGCGTACATGTTCGAGTACGAGGCCCAGCCCTGCGCCCACGAAAGATAGAAGCCCAGCCCGGCCTTCACGCCCATCATCTCGGCCGTGACGAGCACCGAGAACGCCGCGCCCAGCCCCATGAAAAGGCCAACGAACACCTGCGGCAAGGCAGCCGGAATCGCCACGCGCAGCACCAGGAAGCGCTCGCTCGCGCCCATGGTGCGCGCCACGTCGTAGTAGTTGCGGTTGACCGAAGCGACGCCCGACCAGGTGAGCACCGCCACAGGAAAGCCCGTGGCGAGTGCGATCAGGAACACCGCGGCCGCATAGCTCGACGGAAAGAAGAAGAACGCCAGCGGCAGCAGCGCCGAAGCCGGCACCGGCCCCACGAAGCGCAGCACCGGATGCACCCAGTAGCCCGCGATGCGCGACCAGCCGATGGTCACGCCCGTGAGAAAGCCCGCGAGCGCGCCCAGCACGAAGCCGTGGGCCAGCAGCCGGGTCGAGTGCAGCAGGCTTTCGCCGAGGCGGCGCCAGTCGTCGATGTAGGTCTCGACCAGGCTTTGCGGCGGCGCGAAGAACGGCGTGGGGAGCAGCGCGAGCTTGGCGGTCGCGATCTCCCAGATGGCGAACAGCACGGGCAGCGCGACCAGCCATGGGCCCGCGGGCCGCAGCGCATGCGCGACGCGGCCGGCGCGCGGCCCGAGCGATGCAACGGCCAGCAGCAGCGCGCCCACCGCGATGGCGGCGATGCCGAACTCGTCGGTGTAGGCCCAGTCGCTGAAGCCGACGGCCTTGTTCGGCCAGTAGAGCGTGAGCAGGCCCAGGGCGAACCATGCTGCAGCGGCGGCGAAGCCGATGCGCCATGCGGGCGCAGCTGCTTGGATGCGGGTCGATGTCGAAGCAGGAGCCGGCGCGCGTTCGGGCGCCGCGGCTCCCACCCTCGCCCGCCCCCGGAAGGGGAGGGAATCGAAGCCCAATGCGGGGTCTGGGGTGCTCATGCGAGTGGATCGAAAGAGACGTGTTCGGCAAAGCGCACCGGATCGGTGGTCTTCTTGAGCACGCCGACACCGCGGAAATCGCGCGCATAGAACTCCACCTCGTCGCGCAGCTTCTTGCCGAGCGGATGGTGGTTGTGCGTGAGCGTGCCGAGCAGCGCGCGCAGGTCTTCCACCGGCACCTTGGGCGAATACTTCGCAAACAGCCTGGCCGATTCGTTCGAGTTCTCGGCCACGTAGTCGGAGGCTTGCGCGATGGCGCGCACGAGGGCCGCGACGGTCGGCTTGTCCTTGCGCACCAGTTCGCCGCGCGCGCCGACGATGCAGCAGACCTTGTCCTTGTACTCGCCCGAGAGGTTGCTCGCAATCTCCACGAAGGCGCCCTTGTTGCGCTTCTCGATCAGGTAGACGTTGGGGTCGCCATCGGCAATGGCGTGGATCTCGCCCTTCTGCACCGCGATGTCGAGCAGGTCGGCCGGGTACTGGCGCCAGGTCACGTCCTTGTCGGCATCGATGCCGTTCTTCGCAAGCAGGATCGAGAAGAAGTTCTTGCCCGGGCTCGCGATGTCCGACACGCCGATGATCTTGCCCTTGAGGCTTGCGATGCTGGTCGCGCCCGCGCTCTTCGCACCCACCAGCCGCACGCAGCCGCCGTGCGAGCTGCCGACGATCTTCACGTCGAAGCCCGACTCCAACGGCTTGAGCCAGCGGTGGATCATGCCCACCGCCGCATCGGCCTTGGCCGTGGCCAGCGACTCCAGCAGCTGGTCGGTCGAACCGGTGTAGTTGATCAGGTCCACCTGCAGGCCATTGCGCTCGAAGTAGCCGCGCTCCTGCGCGACGACGACGGGCGAGAGGCAGAACGCGGCGGCGTTCCATGCAAAAGTGAGCTTGCGTGCCTGCTGCGAGAAGGCCTGCGAGGCGATCAGGCCGCCCGAGGCGACCACGGCAGCGGCGCCGCCTGCGCGCAGGACACCCCGGCGCGATATAGCGTGTGAAAGAGATGCGGTCATCGGGAACTCCAGTAGTTTTTCTTCAGAGCAGCAGATCGGGCTCCGCTTCGACCAGGCCTTCGTAGAGGCTGTCGAAGGAATGGATGGCCCCCTCCGGCCCTCCGATCTGGCTGTGCGTGTGGCGCGCGGTGTCCTCGTCGATGGGCTGCGGCTTGCCGGCGGCCTCGGCAAGGAGTTGCGTGTGGCAGGCGTTGTCGAGCGCGATGTACCACCACGCGGCGGCCTCGACCGTGGGGCCCGCGGTCAGGATGCCGTGGTTCTTGAGGATCGCGCCTTTCTTGTCGCCCAGCGCCCGCGCGATGCGGTCGCCCTCGCTGGTGTCGACCACCATGCCGGTGAAGTCGTCGAACAGCGCCACGTCGCGGTGGAACACGCAGCTGTCCTGCGTGATCGTGTCGAGCTTGCGGCCGAGCGTGGACCAGGCCTTGCCGTAGGTCGAGTGCGTATGCGCGGCCGCGACGATCTTCGGGTTGTGCTCGTGGATCGCGGCGTGGATGGCGAAGGCGGCCTTGTTGAGCGGCCGGTCGCCGATCACCGTCTCACCCTTCGCGTTGACCAGCAGCAGGTTGGAGACCTTGATGCGCGAGAAGTGGACGCCCAGCGGATTGACCCAGAAGTGGTCGCTGAGCTCGGGGTCGCGCGCGGTGATGTGGCCGGCCAGGCCTTGGGCGAAACCGAAGCGCGCGAACAGGCGGAACGCACCTGCGAGGCGCTCCTGCCGGTGGCGGCGCTCGGCCTGCACGCTGGTGCGCGGCGGGATCGGGTCGAACCAGTACTTCTGCTGCGGGTGGGGGTTGAGCTTGAGCGGCTGGGCCGCGTGGCGGTCGATGGAAAGAACGGCATTCATCGGAAATCTCTTGGGGTATTGGGTGTTGCTCCTTCCCCTCCCGGGGGAAGGTTGGGATGGGGGCATGACGGCTTCCAATGCAGTGGCAGTGGTCGAGGCCGCGAGCCCCCACCCCTGCCCTCCCCCGGAAGGGGAGGGAGAAAGTCAGGTCACGCCGCTTTGCGAGCCAAAGCCGCGCGCTGCGCCACCAGCTCGCGCGTGCGCGGAATCAGCTCGCGGCCGTAGTCGATCGCGTCTTCCAGCGGATCGAAGCCGCGGATCAGGAAGGTGGTCACGCCCAGGTCGTAGTAGTCGAGCAGCGCGTCGGCCACCTGCTCGGGCGTGCCGACCAGCGCCGTGCTGTTGGAGCGGCCGCCGATCTCCTGCGCGACCGCCGTCCACAGCCGCTTGTCGAGCCGCGTGCCCTTCTCGGCCGCGGCGAGCAGGCGCTTCGCACCTTCGCTCTGCTGCGGCCCGCCGCGGTTGTAGCCCTGCACCACGCGCAGGCGCCGGGTCTCGGCCAGGATGCTGTCGGCACGCGCCCATGCGGCCTCTTCGGTCTGCGCCAGGATCGGGCGGAACGACACCGAGAAGCGCACGCTGCGCCCGTGCTTCGCGGCCTCGGCACGCACGCGCGTGGTGAGCTCGCGCGCCTGGTCGAGCGACTCGCCCCACAGCGCATACACGTCGGCGTATTTGCCGGCCACCGGAATGGCCGCCTCCGAAGCACCGCCAAAATACACCGGCACATGCGGCCTGCCATTGCGCGTCTGCACCGGCTTCACTTCGGAGAAGGCGTTCTGGAAGCGGTAGTGCGCGCCTTCATGGTCGAAGGGCTTGTCGGCGGCCCACACCTTGTGCAGCACGTCGAGGTATTCGTCGGTGCGCGCATAGCGCTGGTCGTGGCCGAGCCAGTCGCCGTCGCGGCGCTGTTCCTCGTCGGAGCCGCCCGAGATGTAGTGCACCGCGAGCCGGCCGCCGCTGAACTGGTCGAGCGAGGCGAACTGCCGCGCCGCCAGCGTGGGTGCGACGAAGCCCGGGCGGTGCGCAAGCATGAAGTGGATGCGTTCGGTGACCGATGCGGCGTAGGCCACGGTGAGCGTGGCATCGGGGCCGGTCGAATGGTGCGGTACCAGCACGCGGTCGAAGCCGGCGTTCTCGTGCGCCTGGGCGAAGGCGCGCACGTAGTCGCGGTCGATGGCCGGGCCCTTGGCGGCGTGGATCTCCGAGACCTTCTGGCCCTGGATCATGCCGATGAATTCAACGTCGTTCTGGCTCATGGTGTCCTCGTGTTTTCAGAATGGATGCGTGGTGGTTCAAGCGGCAGGCGGGCGCAGCACGCTCTCGAAGCTGCGGTCCCACAGGGGCGTCACGTCGGCCGGGCCGTCGAGCACGCCGATCTTCAGGAAGGTGTCGGCCACCTGCTGGTGGCTGCGCACCACGGCGTCGGTGACGGGGCCGAGGCTGTAGTCGCCGCTGCGGCCGTTGAAGAGTTCGACCAGGTCGCCGACCGGCACGCGCGTCTCGGCCGATTGCGCACGCGCATAGGCCAGGAAGTTGCCGTTGATCCACGCGAACGAACGCTGCAGGCGCTGCAGCAGGTCGCTCAATGCCGCGCGGCGCAGTTCGTCGTCCAGCGCGCGCGGGTTGGCGTAGATCGGGAAGTTGCCCGACAGGTAGCCCACGCCGGTCTTGATGGTGCGCGCGCCGTACTGGATGCGCGCGATCTGGCCGTTGTAGCCGTAGATGGCCCAGGCATCGAGATCGCCGCGCGCGAAGGCCGAGAGGCCGTCCGAAGGCGTGAGGCTCACGGCCTGGATGTCGCTGAACGACAGGCCCGCCTCGGCCAGCTGCCGGGCCAGGTAATAGTGCGAGGTGGTGGCGCGCACATAGCCCACGCGCTTGCCCTTGAAGTCGGCAATCCGGCGGATCGGCGAATCCTTGCGTGCCAGCGTGGCCTGGTTGTTGAGGTCTTCATGCGTCACGGCCACCAGCTTCACGCTCGACTTCTGGCGCGCAGCGAACACCGGCGGGATCTCGCTGCCCGAGCCCAGGTCGAGCGCATCGCCGTTGATGGCCTCGATGTGCAGCACGCCGTTGTTGAGCTCGCGCCAGTCGATCCTGTAGGGCGTGTTGGCCTGGCCGGAAGCCTGCAGCAGCGGCCGCCAGAGGCCCTTGTAGGTGCCGACGCGCAAGGTCACGCCGGAAAGGTCGCGCGCCGGTGCCGCAGCCCGCGCCGCGCCCAGGGCACTCCAGCCTGCGGCGGCCTGCAGCAGGCGGCGCCTGTCGATCGGGAAGTCAGTTGTCATGCACCGGACCGTACCGAGGCAGCCGGAAAAAGCGAACGCAGAAAAACGAGTTTGCATATGCGGGATGCGTCGTTTCCGGTGTGGCGCGGTCCCGGTACTGTGCGCAGCCATGAGTGCACTCCCCTTGCGCCGCCCGCCGGCCACGAATGAAGACCCCGCGCCTGCCACCGTCGATGCCGCATTGCTCGCGCATCTGTCGGCGCAGTTCACCGCCACCGCGGCCGACCACGACCGAAGCGGCGCCTTTCCGCATCCGAACTTCGCGGCCTTGCAGTCGCATGGGCTCATCGGCCTGGTGGCGCCCGCGGCGCACGGCGGCGGCGGCGCCACGCTGGCCACGGCACGCCGCGTGATTGCGGCCGTGGCGCGCGGCGAGCCGGCGACCGCGCTGATCCTCACGATGACCTACCTGCAGCACCATGCACTCGCGCGCAGCGACAGCCGCTGGCCGCCGCACCTGCGCGAACGGGTGCTGCGCAGTGCGGTGGAACGCGGCGCGCTCATCAATGCGCTGCGCGTGGAGCCCGCGCTCGGCTCGCCCGCGCGCGGCGGGCTGCCCGCAACGGTCGCGCGCCGCGAAGGCAGCGGCTGGAGGATCGACGGCCACAAGCTCTACACGACGGGCATCGAAGGCCTCAGGTGGCTCGCCGTGTGGGCCCGCACCGATGAAGCCACGCCGCGCACCGGCGTCTTCCTGGTGCCGCGCGATGCGCCCGGCGTGCGCGTGATCGCGAGCTGGGACCATCTGGGCCTGCGCGCTTCGGGCAGCCACGAAGTGGTGTTCGAGAACGTGGCCATCGAGCTCGACCATGCGGTCGACCTGCGTGCACCGGCCGACTGGGCGCCCGACGCCGGCAGCCAGACCGACATCGATGCCCACGCCGCGCAGCAGGCCTGGATGACGGTGCTGCTCGGCAGCCTCTACGACGCCGTGGCGCAGGCGGCGCGCGGCTGGCTGGTGGACTTCCTGAACCATCGCGCGCCCGGCAGCCTGGGCGCGCCGCTCGCGAGCCTTGCGCGCGTGCAGGAGCATGCGGGCGAGATCGAGGCGCTGCTTCGCACCAACCGCGTGCTGCTCGACGAGGCCGCCCGTGCCGTGGACGAAGGTCGCGCGCCGCCGGCCACCGACAGCGGCCTGCTCAAGTACACCGTGACCGGCAACGCGATCCGCGCGGTCGAGCTCGCGCTGCAGCTCAGCGGCAACCACGGCCTCGCGCGGCAGAACCCGCTCGAGCGGCACTACCGCGACGTGCTGTGCAGCCGCATCCACACGCCGCAGAACGATGCGATCCTGGTCGTGGCGGGCAGGCGTGCGCTGCTGTCCGAGGGAGCTGCCGCATGACCGATCTGCCGTTCTCCAAGGCCTCGCGCCGCCGCTGGCTCAAGCAGGGCGCGGCGCTCTCGCTTGCCGCGGCCGGACCGCTGCGCGCATGGGCGCAACCGCAAACCACGCTGGTGCTCGGCGACCAGGCCGGCGGCCTGCGCGCGCTGTTCGAAGCCTCGAAGGCGCTCGAAGGCGTGCCCTTCGCCTATCGATGGGCCAACTTCCAGGGCGCGGCGCCACTGTTCGAGGCGCAGCGCAGCGCGGCCGTCGACACCGCCGTGGCCGGCGACCTGCCGGTGCTTGCCGCGGCGGTCGGCCGGACGCCGCTGAAGATCGTCGCCACGCGCGTCGGCAAGGCCGATGCCCTGGGCATCGTGGTGCAGCCCGATTCGCCGTTGCGCAAGGTGGCCGATCTGCGCGGCAAGACCGTGATCGTGTCGTCCGCGCGCGGCAGCATCTCGCAATACCAGCTCTACGGCGCGCTCGAAGAGGCCGGTGTGCGGCGCGACGAGGTCACGGTGAAGTTCGTGCTGCCGACCGATGCGGCCGCGGCCTTCGCCTCGAAGCAGATCGACGCCTGGGCCGTCTTCGATCCCTACTACACGATCGCGCACCAGCAAGGCGGGCGCATCCTGCGCGACGGACGCGGCATCAACACGGCGCTGGGCTTCATCACGGCCAGCGAGCCCTCGCTGGCCGACCCCGCCAGGCGCGCGGCCATCGTGCAGTTTCTGGACCGGCTGGCGCGCGCAGGCGAATGGGCGCTGGCCAACCCCGAGGCCTATGCGCAGGCCTACAGCCAGCTCACGCGCCTGCCGATCGAATCGGCCCGCATCATCACGGCGCGCGCCTCGGTCACGGGCCGGCCTGTGACCGAGGCCGACATCGCCGCGCTGCAGACGGTGGCCGACCGCTCGGCGCGCGACGGCATCCTGCCGCTGCGGGTGGACGTGCGCGCCATCACCGATGCGCAGCTGTGGAAGCGCCCCGCATGAGCGGCACCTCGGCCATCGCGCCGCTGCGCGAATTCGTCACCGCGTTCGGCCGCCTGCTCGACAGCGGCCCCGAGGAGCCGCGCATTCTTTCCGAAGGCGGCGCCCTGCTCCGAACGCTGGTGGCGCAGGACGACTGGCTGCCCGACGCCTTCGCCCAGCCCGACCCGTCGCGCTACCAGCAGTTCCTGCTGCATGCCGACAGCACCGAGCGCTTCTCGGTTGTGAGTTTTGTCTGGGGACCGGGCCAGGCCACGCCGGTGCACGACCACACCGTATGGGGCCTGATCGGCATGCTGCGCGGCGCCGAATACAGCCAGGGCTATGCCGTCGGCAGCGACGGCCGGGCACGGCCGCAAGGCGAAGCGGTGCGGCTGGACGCCGGCGACGTGGAGGCCGTGTCGCCCGCCATCGGCGACCTGCATCGCGTGCACAACGCGCATGCAGGCCGCGTATCGATCAGCATCCACGTGTACGGCGCCAACATCGGCGCCGTGCGGCGGCATACTTACCCGGCCGAAGGCGGGCGCAAGCCCTTCGTCTCGGGCTACTCCAACACGCTGCTGCCCAACCTGTGGGACCGCTCAGCCGAACTCAGATCGACCACGACATCCGCATGACGACCACTGCCTTCCCCCTGCTGCCCTTCGCCGCCGTGCGCGCACGCCTGCTCGCACGCGAGGAAACCGCGCTGCTCGACGTGCGCGAGGAAGACCCCTTCGCGCAGGAACATCCGCTGTGGGCCGCGAACCTGCCGCTCTCGCGCATCGAGATCGAGGCCTGGCGGCGCATTCCGCGGCGGGACACCTTCATCGTGCTGTACGGCGCGCATGGCGGCATCGACCTGGCGCCGCTCGCCGCGCGCACGCTGGCCTCGCTGGGCTACACGAACCTGCACCTGCTCGAAGGCGGCCTCGAGGGCTGGCGCGCGGCCGGCGGCGAGCTGTTCCGCGACGTGAACGTGCCGAGCAAGTCCTTCGGCGAGCTGGTCGAACACGAGCGGCACACGCCCTCGCTCTCCGCGCCCGAGGTGAAGGCGCTGGTCGACGGCAAGGCCGACGTGGTGGTGCTCGACGCGCGCCGCTTCGACGAATACCAGACCATGAGCATTCCCTCGGCCACCAGCGTGCCCGGGGCCGAACTGGTACTGCGCGTGCGCGAGCTCGCACCCGATCCGTCGACCCAGGTGATTGTCAATTGCGCGGGCCGCACCCGCAGCATCATCGGCACGCAGTCGCTGGTGAATGCGGGCATTCCGAACCCGGTGGCGGCACTGCGCAACGGCACCATCGGCTGGAAGCTCGCAGGACAGGTGCTGGACCATGGAGCGCAACGCAAGGCGCCGGCCGAGGTCTCCGATGCGCACCGCGCGCAGGCCCAGGCCGATGCGCGGCGCGTGGCCGACAGGGCCGGCGTGCGCCGCATCGCGCTCGATGCGCTGCATGCGCTGGAAGCCCCGGGGCGCACCGTGTACCGCTTCGACGTGCGTACGCCCGAGGAATACGAGGCCGGCCACCTGTCCGGCTTTGCGAGCGCGCCCGGCGGGCAGCTGGTGCAGGAAACCGATCACCAGGTGCCGGTGCGCGGCGCGCGCATCGTGCTGGCCGACGACGATGGCGTGCGGGCCTCGATGAGCGCATCCTGGCTCGCGCAGATGGGATGGGAGGCCTACGTGCTCGACACGGTGCCTGCCGCTTCGGCCTTCGCCGAGACGGCCGCGCCGTCGCCCGCCTTTCCGCCCGCCGCGGCCATCGTGGGAGAGATCTCGCCAAGCGAGCTGGCGGCCCTGCTGAAGCAGCAGAGCGGCACGGCAGTGATCGACGTGACCACCAGCGCCAACTATGTGAAGCGCCACATCCCCGGCGCCTGGTATGCGATCCGTGCGCAGCTCGCGGGTGCGATCGATGCGGCCATTCCTGCATCGCAACGCTATGTGCTGACCTGCGGCAGCAGCCTGCTCGCATGCTACGCCGCGGCCGACCTGCGCCTGCTGCTCGATGCGCGCGGCCAGCGCGACGTCGAAGTGCTTGTGCTGGCCGGTGGCAACGCGGCATGGTTTGCGGCAGGCCTCGAAGCCGAATCGGGCGAGACGCGGCTCGGGACGCCGCGCACCGACCGCTACCGCCGGCCCTATGAAGGCACGGATGCGCCGGCGGAGGCCATGCAGGCCTACCTGGACTGGGAATACGGCCTTGTGGCGCAGCTGGCGCGCGACGGAACGCACCATTTCCACGTGATCTGAGGCGCGGCGCGCCGCCCTGGCTTGCAACCGGCCGGTCACATTATTTCGCGAGGGTAAAGGAGGTCATCCGCCGGTGGCGCGGGGCGTTTTCTGGGAATAACGATCAACTCGTCCCAGGAGCATCGCCATGAGACTGCCTGTTCTCGCCCTTTCGGCCGCCGCGCTGGCGGCCATCCTGACCGGCTGCGTGGTCGCGCCGGCGCAACCTGTTTACACAGCGCCACCCGGCGTCGCCTACGTGGCCCCGACCTATGTGTCGCCGGGCGTGGGTTTCGTCTGGAACTACCACCCGCGCTACGGGTATGGCTGGTACCACCCCCGCTACGGCTGGCACCGCGGATGGAGGTAGCCCAGCGGGGGGGGAAATCAGCTGGTTTCGGCGCTCTTGAAGAGGGCCGCGACCTTGCGCTTGGTCTTGATGTTGCTCGAGATGCCGCGTGAAGGCGCCGCCTTGGCGGCGGCTTCCCAGGCCGGCGTGGCGTCGGCCTGGCCCGGCTCGTAGGGCTTGTCGAAGAACGGATCGCGCGGCGCGGAGGGTGCGCGGTGCGGACGTCCGCCGCCGCGGCGGACTTCGGCCTCGCGGCGCTCGCGCGGCTGGTCGAGCACGTCGCGCGCATCGCCGGCTTCGCCTTCTTCGCGCCAGTGGCGGCGTCCGTCGTTGATGCGGCCGCGCGGACGGTCTTCCTCGAATTCGACGGGTTCGAGCTCGATCTTCTTCTTGATCAGCTTCTCGATGTCGGCCACCAGGCGCGCGTCGTTGCCACCGCTCGCAAAGCTCACGGCCAGGCCCGAGGCGCCGGCGCGGCCGGTGCGGCCGATGCGGTGCACGTAGTCTTCGGCATTGAACGGAATGTCGAAGTTGAAGACCGCGGGCACGTCCTTGATGTCGAGGCCGCGGGCCGCGACGTCGGTGCACACCAGCAGGTCGACCTCACCGGCCTTGAACGAGGCGAGCGCCTTCAGCCGCTCGTCCTGGCTCTTGTCGCCGTGCAGCGCGGTCGTGCGAAGGCCGTCGCGCTCGAGCGAACGCGCCAGGCGTGCGCAGCCGAGCTTGCTGTTGACGAACACGAAAGCCTGCGTGATGCCGCGCTGCTTCACGATCTGCTTGAGCGCGCGGCGCTTGTCGTCGTCAATCACGCTGTAGAAATGCTGCTCGACCGTGGAGGCCGTTTCGTTCGGCCGCGCCACCTCGATGGTGACGGGGTTCTGCAGGTAGCTGTTTGCAAGCCGCTTGATCTCGGGCGAGAAGGTGGCCGAGAACAGGAGCGTGGTGCGCTGCTTGGGCAGGTAGCTCAGGATGCGCTGCAGGTCGGGCAGGAAGCCGATGTCGAGCATGCGGTCGGCCTCGTCGAGCACCACGTACTCGACCTGGTTCAGCACGGCGTTCTTGGCCTCGATGTGATCGAGCAGCCGGCCCGGCGTGGCCACCAGCACTTCAACGCCCTTCTTGAGCTCGAGCGTCTGAGGCTTCATGTCGATGCCGCCGAACACCACCGTGCTGCGCAGGTTGGTGTACTTGGCATACAGCTTGACCTGCTGGGCCACCTGGTCGGCCAGTTCGCGCGTGGGCAGCAGCACCAGCGCACGCACCGGATGCCGCGCGGGCGAGGTGGAGGCGTTCTCGTGCTTGAGCATGCGCTGCAGCAGCGGCAGCGAGAACGCCGCGGTCTTGCCGGTGCCGGTCTGCGCGGCTCCCATCACGTCCTGCCCCGAAAGCACGACCGGAATGGCCTGCTCCTGGATGGGAGTCATGGTCTCGTAGCCCATTTCGGCTACGGCGCGCGCCAGCGGTTCCGCCAGCGATAGATTGGAGAAGGAGCTTGTCATTAAGCCTTCTATTGTCGCACTGCCGCAAAAAATGGCAGTGACAGCGGCGCGACAAACTCCGCGCCAGCCGCATTGCTACTTATTTTGTAGCAACTCGCCCAACATCCACGGGCCTTTGAAGGCCTCGAGACTCAAAGATTGCGTGCGTTGAAGGTGTCGCAGGACTTGACGTCGCCGCTTTGGTAGCCCGCGCCGAACCAGCGCTGGCGCTGCGCACTCGATCCGTGGGTGAAGCTGTCGGGCACCACCGCGCGGCCCGCGGAACGCTGCAGCGCGTCGTCGCCGATCTTCTGCGCGGCATTCATCGCGGCCTCGATGTCGCCCGGGTCGAGCCACTTCTTCGACTCCTGCGAATGGTGCGCCCAGATGCCCGCGAAGCAGTCGGCCTGCAGTTCGACGCGAACGCTCAGGGCGTTGTTCTGCGACTGGCTCAGCCGCCCGCGCATGCCATCGACCTTGGCGGTCACGCCGAGCTCGTCCTGCACGTGGTGGCCGACCTCGTGCGCGATGACGTACGCCTGCGCGAATTCGCCGGGCGCGCCGAGCTGGTTCTTGAGCGTGTCGTAGAAGCCGAGGTCGATGTAGACCTTCTTGTCGCCGGGGCAGTAGAACGGCCCCATGGCCGCCTGGCCGGTGCCGCATGCCGTGGGCGTGGCGCCGCGGAACAGCACGAGCCGCGGCGGCTGGTAGCTGCCGCCGTTCTGCCGGAAGATGTCCGTCCAGACCACCTCGGTGTTGCGCAGCACGGTCGAGACGAAGGCCGCCTCGCGGTCGCTCGAGGGCGGCTTGGGCGCGGGGCCTTGCTGCTGTTGCTGCACCTGGACCTGCTCGCCACCGCCGCCGCTCAGCAGGCTGAGCACGGTCAGCGGATTGATGCCGAAGATCCAGCCCGCGATCAGCGCGACGGCAACGGTGCCGATGCCGATGCTTCGCCCGCCGATGAAACCGCCGCCGCCACCTTCACCACGGCGGTCTTCGACGTTCTCGGATTGTTCGTTGCCTTCCCATCTCATCGCAGTCTCCTTGCCGGCCTTGCGGATTTGCCGGATCGCCTCGGGATGGTACTTGGCCCTGCCGCCGGCTGCGTAACCGGCGGTCAGAATGCGCGGATCAGGTCTTGGGCAGCGTGACGCCGCGCTGCCCCTGGTACTTGCCGCCGCGGTCCTTGTAGCTGGTTTCGCAGACTTCGTCGCTCTCGAAGAACAGCACCTGTGCGCAGCCCTCTCCTGCATAGATCTTGGCGGGCAGCGGCGTGGTGTTGCTGAATTCGAGCGTCACGTAGCCCTCCCATTCGGGCTCGAAAGGCGTCACGTTGACGATGATGCCGCAGCGCGCATAGGTGCTCTTGCCCAGGCAGATGGTGAGCACGTTGCGCGGAATGCGGAAGTACTCGACCGTGCGCGCCAGCGCGAAGCTGTTGGGCGGAATGATGCAGTAGTCGCCGTGCATGTCGACGAAGCTCTTCTCGTCGAAGTTCTTCGGGTCGACCACGGTGCTGTGGATGTTGGTGAAAACCTTGAATTCAGGCGCGCACCGGATGTCGTAGCCGTAGCTCGAGGTGCCATAGCTGATGATCTTGTGGCCGGCGGCCTCGCGCACCTGGCCGGGCTCGAAGGGCTCGATCATGCCGGTCTGCTCGGCCATGCGCCGGATCCATTTGTCGCTCTTGATGCTCATATGCGGTCGCTGATGCTGCTGCGGGGAGGAATGGCGCGAATTGTGGCATGCGCCATGCCCCGGCCCTACGGCGAGCTTGCGGCTATCCCGCCTGCGAGATCACCGTGCGCTCCACCAGCCGGTCGTCGCCCAGCACGATCATTGCGAACAGCAGCTCCTCGAGGCTGTTCGCGCGCGCGGCCTTGCGCGCCAGCAGGGGCGTGGCCTGCGGGTTGAGCACCAGGAAGTCGGCCTCGCAGCCGGGCTGCAGGTTGCCGACCACGCCACCCAGCCCCAGCGCGCGCGCCGCGCCGCCGGTGTGGCGCCACCAGAGCTCGGAAGGTGCGATGCTCAGGCCGGCCTTGGTCTGCCCTTCGCGGCCCACGTAATAGGCTGCCATCATCGTGTGGAAGGGGCTGAAGCTGGTGCCGCCGCCCACGTCGCTGGCCAGGCCGTAGGGGTAGCCCACGCGGTCGGCCGCGCCGAAGTCGAAGAAGCCGCTGCCCAGGAACAGGTTGCTGGTCGGGCTCACGGCCGCGGCCGTCTTCGTGTCGCGCAGCAGCGCGCGGTCGGTGTCGTCCAGGTAGATGCAGTGCGCATACACGGCGCGCTCGCGCATCAGCCCGAAGCCGGCGTACACGTCGAGGTAGGAGCGCGCCTCGGGATAGAGCTCGCGCACCCACGCCACCTCGTCGCGGTTCTCGGCCACGTGCGACTGGATCCAGGTGCCGGGATACTTTGCGGCCAGCTCGCCCGCGCCGCGCATCTGGGCGTCGGTGCTCGCGGGCGCGAAGCGCGGGGTGATGGCGTAGCCCAGGCGGCCGGTGTCGTGCCACTTGCGGATCAGCGCCTCGGAGTCGATGAGGCTCTGCTCGGTTTCATCGCGCACGCCGTCGGGCGAATGCCGGTCCTGCAGCACCTTGCCGCTGATCATGCGCAAATTGCGGCGCCGGGCGCCCTCGAAGAAGGCGTCGACCGAGGCCACGTGCGAAGTCGCGAAGGCCAGCGCGGTCGTGACGCCGTTGCGCAGCAGCTCGTCGAAGAACACGTCCGCCACTTCATTCGAATGCGCCGGGTCGGCGAACCTGGCTTCCGCCGGGAAGGTGTAGTTCTCGAGCCAGGGCAAGAGCCCCGGCGAGGGCGAGCCGATGATGTCGGTCTGCGGAAAGTGGATGTGCATGTCCACGAAGCCCGGCGCGAGGATGCGGCCCGGCAGGTGCGTCAGCTCGGCATCGGGATGGCGCGGCGACACGGCCGCATGGCTGCCGGCGTCGAGCACGCGCTGGCGGCCGGCACCGTCGGGCGCGACGACCAGCAGGCCGTCTTCATCGAAAACGGGCCGTCCGGCGTCGTCGAATCGCAGGAGGGAGGCGCGGTAGGCTTTTTTCATCGTGACTGCCGAGGGTAATCCAGCGCCGCGGCGCCGCAATTTCCATGTGCGTATGAATGCTATATGCCGAATGCACTTCAATCCGGCGGCAAGGCGCGCGACTGGATGTCGAAAGGCACGCCGCGGAGAACGGCCGCGTCGTCGTCCTTGTGCTTGAGCAGCAGCGCGTATTTGGATTCGATGAAATAGACGCGGTTGCCGAGCACCGCCCCGGAGGACGGGTCGTTGAGCCCGGCGGCCACCGTCTGCAGGCCGAGCTTTGCGCCATCGATGCGTGCCACCGTGACCTGCCCGCCATAGGGTCCGTCGCCGAAGGCATTGCTCTCGAACAGCACCAGCCGCCCGGGCTTCCAGGCGCGGATTGCGTCGACATTCTTCATCACGCGCGGCGCCTCGATGCGCGTGACCTCGCCAGCCCGGCCATCGGCGTTCAAACCGATGCGCAGCAGATGCGACGATGCCACCACGAGGCTCACGTAGATGGCGCGCCCACCATCGATGGCGATGCCGTTCAGTCCCTTGTAGGGCCCTTCGCCTGCCAGCGCCGGATCTTCCTTCCAGACCGCGAGCGCGGATGCGCCTGGCGCGAGCCGCAGCACGCGCGGGTGGAAGGAATCGGTCACGTAGATGTTGCCGCGCGTGTCCTGCGCAAGGTCGTTGCAGTAGCCTGCATCGGGCATGGCGTAGCTTGCGCGCGGCGTGCCCGTGGCCAGGTCGTAGCGCTTGAGCGCGCTCGGCGTCTGCGGCACGGTGGTGAAGCCGCTGTTGCCCGAGCAGACCCACAGGGCCTGGTGTTTCGCATCGACCAGCACGCCCTGCCCGTTCGCCAGGCCGTTGGCGCCGGGCTTCACGAGCAGTTCGGCCTTCGGCGCGGCGCCCGGCTTCAACCTGGCGACCGCGCCCTGCCGCCAGCTGCCGACATAGAACGCACCGTCCGGCCCGATCGCGACGCTTTCCGGGTACCAGTCTTCGGGCAGCGCCTGTACCGTGGGCGGCGCGGCAGTGGCCGCCGCCGTGGCGAGCGCGAGCAGCGCACCGGCCCATCGCGTGCGCCCGCTCATTGCCACACGCGGAACACGCGCCCCGTGAGCGGGCCTTCGACGCTGCGCACGTAGGCCAGCGCCACGCGCGCGGCCGGTACGGTTTCGACGCCCGGAAAGAAGGCGCCGTACGCCGCCACCGATTCGGTCAGCAGCGTCGGACTGACCGCATTGACGCGCAGGCCGCGCGTCAGCTCGATCGCCGCGCCTTTCACGAAACCCTCGACCGCCGCATTCACGGCCGCCGCATTGGCTCCCCCGCGAACCGGATCGTCGGCCGCCACGCCCGTGGTCAGCGTGATCGAGCCGCCATCTGCCAGAACCTGCTGGCCCAGCAGCGCAAGGCGCACCTGGCCGAGCAGCTTGTCCTGCAGGCCGATATTGAAATCGGCCGGCCGCATTTCTGCGAGCGGCCCGAAGAACAACCCCCCAGCCGCCGAGACGATCGCATCGACGCGCCCCACCACCGCATACAGCGCCTGGACGCTCGCATCGTTGGTGATGTCGACCTGCAGTTCGCCGCGCGTACGTCCCGCCCGCACCACCTCGTGCCCGCGTTCGGCCAGCACTCCGGCCACCGCACTGCCTATGGCGCCCGTCGCGCCCACAACAAGAATCTTCATGAACAACCTCGTCGAAATGAATCAGGAAGGGCCCATTGTTTTACGAACAGATAGTTTGATAAATTGCCATTCGGTTCGGCAATTCGAAACTCGAAGTTCTCAATATGGACAAGCTGCGCGCCATGGAAGTCTTCGTCACCACGGTGGACGCGGGCAGCTTCGCCGCGGCGGCCGAGGCGCTCGATCTCTCGGCCGTGATGGTCGGCAAGCACATCCGCGCGCTCGAAGATCAGCTCGGCGCGCGCCTGCTGGAGCGCACCACGCGGCGCCATGCGCTCACGGAAATCGGCGCGGCCTACCTGGAGCGCTGCCGCGACGTGCTCGCGAGCGTGCACACGGCCGACGGCGTGGCCGAGTCGCTGCGCGCCATGCCGCAGGGCGTGCTGCGCGTGACGGCGCCGGTGGCCTACGGCGCACACCGGCTCACCCCGGTGATCGGCGATTACATCGCGGCCTATCCGCAGGTGAAGGTGGACCTGGTGCTCAACGACCGCGTGGTCGACCTGGCCGAAGAAGGCTTCGACTGCGGCATCCGCTCGGGCGCGGCGGTCGACGAACGCCTCATCGCGCGGCCGCTCGCACTGGCGCGCATGTTCGCGGTCGCAAGCCCCGCGTGGATCGCGCGCCACGGCCAGCCGAAGCACCCCTCGGACCTCGAGGCCTTTGCGCTGCTGGGCTTTGCCGCCTGGGGCCCGAACCATTCATGGCGCTTCACGCGCGGCGGCCAGACGGTGCATGTGCCGGTGCGCGGCCCGCTCACCACCAACAACGGGCAGGCGCTGCTCGCTGCCGCAATGGCCGGCGTCGGGGTGATCGTGCAGGCCGATGCGCTGCTCGGCCCTGCCCTGGCCTCGGGCCAGGTGGTTCAGCTGCTGCCCGAGTGGGAGCTGCCGACGCGGCAGGTGCACATCATGCGGCTGCCCGAGGCCCGGCCGAGCGCCAAGCTGCGCACCTTCGTCGACTTCGTGGTCGAGCGCTTGGGTTAGCGCGCCACACGCCCCTGCACGCCCTCGACCAGCCAGTTCATCTTCAGGATCTGCTCGTCGTTCAGCTGCGCACCCTTGGCGATGACGGTGCGGCCTTCGTTGTCGCGCACGTCGCCGCCCACCGCGCGGAACGGCTGCAGCCTGCCTTCCGCGATGTCCTTCTGCCGCGCCAAAACTTCCTGCTGCACGGCCTTGGGCACCTTGGTGCCGAAGTCGCCGACGCGGATCATTCCCTCCTTCACGCCGCCCCACACGTTGCCGCTCTTCCAGTTGCCTTCGAGCACGGCCCGCGCACGCTCGGTGTAGTAGCCGCCCCACTGGTGCGTGACGGCGACGATCTGCGCGTCGGGCGCGATCCTGCGCATGTCGGAGTGGTAGGCCACGGCCATCTTGCCGCGTTCCTGCGCCGCGGCCATGACGGCCGTGGAACCGGTGTGGAAGGCGATGACGTCGGCGTTCTGGTTGAACAGCGCCATGGCCGCGTCGCGCTCCTTCGGCGGATCGAACCACTCGTTGAGCCACACCACGGCCACCTTGGCATCCGGGTTCACCGAGCGCATGCCGAGCGTGAAAGCGTTGATGCCCTGCAGCACCTCGGGAATCGGAAAGCCCGCCACATAGCCCGCAACGTTCGTCTTCGTCATGCGGCCGGCCGCGATGCCCGCGAGATAGCGGCCTTCGTAGTAGCGCGCATTGGCGGTGGCGACGTTGGGCGCGGCCTTGTAGCCGGTGATCGATTCGAACTTCACGTCGGGGAAATCGCGCGCCACCTTGAGCGTGGGCTCCATGTAGCCGAAGCTGGGCGTGAAGATCAGCCGGTGCCCCTGCTGTGCGAGGTCGCGGATCACGCGCTCGGCGTCGGCGCCCTCTGGCACGTTCTCGACGAAGGTGGTCCTGACCTTGCCGCCAAGTGCGGCCTCGACGGCCTTGCGGCCCTCTTCGTGCTGGCGCACCCAGCCGGCATCGGTGACCGGCGTGACGTAGACGAAGCCGATCTTCAGCGGCTCTTTCGGAGCCTGCGGTTGCGACAAGGCGGGAGACAGAAAACAGGCGGCTGCCCACGCCAGAACGGCGCGGCCCGCGAGGTTTTTGTACATGGTGTTCCTCTACATGGCCCCGGAAAAGCAAAAACCCGCAACCGGCCGGGACGCCCGGCTGCGGGGTGCGGATTTTAGTCGGCCGTTTTCAGGCCGACCGGCCCGCGCCGGCTACTCGCTGACGACCGCGCTGCGGTAGGCCGCATCGGCCTTGATCTCGGCTTCGGAGAACGGCACCTTGAGCCACTGCCCCGCGCTGTAGGCGCGCGTGTAGTCGGCGCTGTGCGCCGAGGCCGGGTCGTCCGACAGCGAGAACGTGAGGAAGGTATGCGCCTCGACGCCGCCCTCGGGGAAGCGCACGATCTGCATGTAGCTGTTGCCGTTGGGGTTGCCGTCCATCGTGTAGCCGCCCTTGTCGAGCCGGTTCTCCGAGCAGGCGATGGTGAAGTAGCCCGGCCCGCCGCAGCCGCCGTACAGCGGGATCTTCTGGCCACCGCGCGTGGCGAACAGGTAGTCGCCGCGCTTCGCATCGAGCGCAAAGCCGCTGGCTTCCACGCGCGCGATGGCCGCGCCGAAAGCCTGCTGCAGCGCGGCTTGCGCACCGGGCTTCAGGTCGCGCGGCGTGTGGATCGGGTCGCTCGCGCTGAAGGGCACGCTGTAGAGTGTGGCCGCGGACTGCAACGAGGCGCGGATCCAGAACTCGTCCCAGATGTGCGCGCCGCGCGCCCCGCTCGTGCCGGTGTTGTCCCAGGCCTGGAGTGCCGCGCAGGCCGGACCGGTGTCCACGTCGCGCCCGATGGCTGCGCCGCCCTGCGGATCGGCCGCCACATTGATCGTCGGCGTCGCGCACACCATGGCCAGCGCCTGATCCTTGAACAGCTCGGCCGTCAGCACGCGGCTGTCGAGCACCATCCGCTTGACGGTGTCGGCAGTGGCCCCCTTGGCGCCGTACGCATCCCCGCCGTCGATGCGCCCCTGTGCCAGCAGGTTGCCCAGGCGCGTGCGGAAGGTGACCGGTTCGGTTCCCGCAGGCCCCATGATGGCCGGGTAGCCGGACATCGGTGCCTTGGGGTTCGCGAGCCAGTAGCTGTCGTTCATGTTGGCCACGTAGTCGTCGCGCATCAGGCTGGGCATGCGGGCCGGGCCGATCGCGCCCCGCTGCGCGGAATCGGCATCGGTCTGCCAGTCGCATTCGCTCTTCGAGCCATCGAAGACCGGCACGCGCGGCAGCGAGGCGCCGATCGCCGCACCCAGCGGCGTCGTGCAACTCGCCACCTGGGTGGGCGACACATTGGGGATCGCGCCGATGTCGGCATACCAGGCCTTGGGCGCGCCGCGGCCCACGGCCACGGTGTTGACCCACGGAATGGCCGATTCCTCGCGCTGGATCGCGATGAACTCGTCGAGCGACTTCGCCTGGTTCCAGCGCAGCCAGTTCCGGAAGGTGCGGTAGTTCTCGCCGTTGATGTCGCGGATCGCGAAGGCCGTGGTCTGGCTCCAGGCCAGCGCGGCGTTCAGCGGCGCCAGGTTGACCATCGGCCCGTACTCCGACTTGTAGAGCGTGCGCGTCACCGGCGCCACGCTGCCGTCGGACTGCTTCACCTTGACCGTGATCTCCAGCGCCTGCATCTTCACGGCGCTGCCATCGCGCATGTAGCGGGTCGGGTCGCCCGCCACGAGCTTGAGTTCGAAGAAGCCGAAGCGGCGCGCGGTCGACACCGTGTGGCTCCACGCGATGTTGTCGTTGAAGCCGATCAGGATCACCGGAATGCCCAGGAACGAGGTACCGCTGATGTTGAGCTGGCCCGGAATCGTGAGCTGCGCCTGGTAGAAGCGGTCGGGCCCGCGCCAGTACCAGTGCGGGTTGCCGAAGAGCAGCGGGCTCGCGTCGCCGGTGGCCGCGGTGCCGAAGCCGATCATGTTGCTGCCGACGCCTTCGTGCCCGCCCACCTGCAGCCCGGGCATGCGCATGCCGGCCCTCGCGAGTTGCAGCGCGCCCTTGTCGAGCCTGCCGCGCGCGGCGGTCTTGGTGGACGCCGCCGGTGCCGGAGTGATCGCGTTGGCGATGTTCGGCAGGAAGTTGCTGTAGCCGCCTGCGAGATTGGCCGCGTACATGCGGCGGTAGATGTCTTCGGCCGTGACGGGCTTCACCCAGGGCTCGTTGCGGCAGGCCTCGTGCGCCGCGCCGCCGGCCTTCAGCTCGCGCACATAGCGGTTGTAGCCCGCGGCGAAGCCCTCGACCAGCTGCTTCAGGTTGTCGGGCTGTGCGGCAATCATCTTCTCGAGCACGTCGGCCGAGATCACGTGCCGGTGGAAGAAGTCGGAGTCGATGTTCTTCGGCCGGCCGATGGTGCTGCCGGCCACGAGCTGGGCCTCTCCGCCGAGGTACTGCGAACGCTCGCCGCGGTAGGTGAGGAACGAGTCGGCCATGGTGCAGAGGTTGTCCTCGGCCTGCGCGTAGCCATAGCCGTAGCCCGCGCCGGACCAGGTGTCGGCCTTGATGTGCGGCACGCCCATCGCAGTGCGGCGGATCTCGGCCTTGTAGGTGCTGTCGGCCGGCGGGTTGGCGGGCGGATTGCCGGTGACGGGCGGGAACGAGAACCCGTTGCCGCCTCCTCCGCCACCGCAGGCGGTGAGCGCGGCTGCCGTGGCCAACGCGAGCAGGAACGGCGGCATGGCGCCGCGCGAAGATGTCTGTCTCATGGATGTCTCCGGTTGATGCTCTCTTGATGGAGCAACCTGGAGCCTACGCATGGAGACAGGCGGCGGCTTGAACGCAGCCGCTGTCGTGCGGGCGGTTCAGTGGACGGTCGCGTGGCCCCACGCATGCGACGCCTGCGCGTCCGCCGTCACATGCACCCGGCTCGCGAGAAACGACGGCGGCAGCCCGAAGTAGCGCTGGAAGGTGCGGCTCATGTGCGCCGCATCGGTGAAGCCGCTGACCAGCGCCACATCCGTGAGCGGCCGGTGGCCGGTGAACTGCTGCACCGTGCGCCGCACCTTGGTCCACAACGCATAGCGCTTGACGGACACGCCCACCTGCTCGGCGAAGAGATGCGTCAGCCGGTCGGGCGAGAGGCAGGCCACGGCCGAGAGTTTCTTCAGCGGGATCTGGCCCGCGTGTTCGCGGATGGCCTGCAGCACGCGCTCGATGCGCCGGTCGATCGGCGGCACGAGCTCGGGGCATCCGGTGATTGCCTCGACCATCTTCGCGCTGAGCGACTGCAGGCTGGCGTCGCCGAGCAGCCCGCGCTGCGCCGGGTCGAAGTCGTCGCGCAGCTTGCCGAAGCGGCGCGCATCGATCGGCTCGATGCCGTGGCCGCCCATGCAGCGTGCGAGCATGCGGTAGGCGCTCGATGCCGGATCGAGGTTGAGCGACAGCAGCCCGCAGCCATCGACATCGAGCCGGCGCGACACATGCGGGGCCACCAGCGCGGCGGTGCAATGCACGCGCGTGCCATCGACCGCCTCGAGCATGAACGGATGGCCGCTGACCGACGCCAGCAGCGTCGCCGACGAGCGCGCCGTGAGCCCCGACTGGATCGCCGGCGTGATGTAGAGAAACCTGTCGTCCCAGAGATGCAGGAAGTTTTGCTGCGTGGTCATGCCGTGTCTCGTTTTTTTGTCTTGTCTCCGGCGACGGATTCTCATGCATCGGCACGGCGCAAGGGCTACGGGATTGTGCCCGGTGCGGTTCAGTGAAGCTGCGCGGGCTCCGCCTGCACATGCTCGCGCACCGCCTCCAGCAGCAGCGTGGCAAGGCGGGTCACCGGCGCCTCGGCCGCGGGCTGCGCGCGATAGAGCATGAGCGACATCTGCGGCAGCGCCGGCAGGCCGATGGCCGTGCGCTCGATGGCACGCACATGCGCAGGCAGGCCGAAGGGCGTGCGCACCGACAGGCCCAGGCCGGCCGAGGTGGCGGCCCACAGCGCGGCCAGGCTGGCGCTGGTGAACGCATGGCGCCACGGCGTGCCGGCGCGGTCGAGCGCGGCAACGACGATCTCGCGCAGCGGGCATGGCGCATCGAGCAGCACCAGCGGCAGCGGCTCCCGGCTCTTGCGCACGCCCGGGCGGCGTTCGCGCTCCTTCCACCAGGCCGCGTCGAGCGCATCGGGCGCCCTGGGGCCGATCCATTGCAGGGGCAGCCGCGCCACGCGCTCGCCATGCGGCGTCATCTGCTCGCCGGTGTCCCACACCAGGGCCAGGTCGAGCTGCCGCAGCTCGAGCCGTTCGCGCAGTTCCGCGCTGCGCGCCACGCAGGCCTCGATGCGCACCTTGGGATGCGCGCGCGCAAAGCGGCCGAGCACCGCGGGCAGCAGCGTTTCGCCGAAGTCTTCCTGCAGGCCGAGCCGCACCCAGCCCTGCAGGTCCGCACCGCGCATGGCGGCGCCGGCTTCCGCGTTGAGTTCGAGCATGCGGTGGGCGTAGGCCAGCAGCGTTTCGCCCGCGTCGGTGAGCTCCAGCCCGCGGCCGGCCTTGCGGAACAGCGCGGTGCCGGCCTGCGCCTCGAGCTTCTTCAATTGCGCGCTCACGGCCGATGTGGAGCGGCCCAGCCTGTCGGCGGCGCGCGCATAGCTGCCAAGCGCGATGCCGGTGGAGAAACTGCGCAGCACGTCGAGATCGAACATCACCTGGGACATGGATTCACCCTTCGTTGATCGTCCTGATTTTTGGGACGATTCACTTATTATTTTCTGATTTTCAAAAGCTTTGCAACGGCGGACACTGCGCCGCAACATGATCCATTCGAACTCCCCCCTTTCGTATTCGCCGCACCACCGCTGGAAGGTGCTGGCCGCGGGCGTGGCCGCCAACGTGGCGTTCTCCGTGGCCATCAACGGCATCCCGATGACGGCTGTGCTGATGCGCACCGGCTACCAGCTCGACAACGCCGCGCTCGGCCTCGTGCTTGGCCTCATGGGCCTGGGCATCGCCATGAGCGAGCTGCCGTGGGGCCTGCTGACCGACCGCTGGGGCGACCGGCCGGTGCTGCTCATGGGCCTGGGCAGCATGGCCGTCGCGCTCGTGGCGATGGCGCTGTGGGCCGTGCCTGGCGCCGCACGCATTCCGGGCATGGGTTGGCTCGGCGGCGGACTGCTGCTGGTCGGCCTGCTGGGAGGCAGCGTCAACGGCGCGAGTGGCCGCGCGCTGATGACATGGTTCGACGCCGGAGAGCGCGGGCTCGCCATGAGCATCCGCCAGACCGCGGTGCCGCTGGGTGGCGGCATCGGCGCGTTGGTGCTGCCATTCGTGACGCTGCATTTCGGCTTTGCCGCGCTGTACGGCCTGCTCGCGCTGCTGTGCGCGCTGGGCGCGGCCGCATGCTGGGCCTGGGTGCACGAGCCGCCGGTGGCCCGGCGCGCCAGCACCGCGGAAATGCCCTCGGTGCCCGGAGCCAGCGGCCCGCTGCACGACGCCCGCGTGTGGCGCATTGCGGCCGGCATCGGCCTTCTGTGCGCGCCGCAGTTCGCGGTGCTGTCCTTCGGCACGGTGTTCCTGCACGATTTCGGCCATGCGGGCCTCGCGGCGATCACGGCCACCATGGTCTTCGTGCAGGTCGGCGCGATGGTGATGCGGGTATGGAGCGGCCGCTGGACCGACCGCCGCCGCAACCGTCCCGCCTACCTGCGCGCCTGCAGCGCCCTCAGCGTGCTGCTGTTCGCGGGGCTCGCGGCGCTGGTGCTGGCGGCGGGCACCCATGGGGCCGATTCAGTAGCGCTGCGCATTGCACTGGTGGCGCTGCTGGCGGCCAGCGGCGTCTGCGTGTCGGCATGGCACGGCGTGGCCTATACGGAACTGGCCACGCTGGCCGGTGCGGCCCGCGCGGGCACGGCGCTCGGCATGGCGAACACCAGCGTGTTCCTGGTGTGCTTCCTCACGCCCTTCTCGATCCCGCACCTGCTGGCGCTGCAGGGCTGGCCGCTGGTGTGGCTCGTGGCCAGTGCCTGCGCGCTGATGGCGATGCCGCTGCTGGTGCCGCGGCCCGCCGCGGCCGATCAGAAGGCCGCGAAGACGGCGTTGAGCCGGTCCACGTAGGCGCGCTTGGCGGCCGCGTCGATGAAGCTGCCCTCGAAGCTGTTGGCCGCGAGCTGCCAGGCCTGCTGCACGCCGAGCCCTGTGGCCGCGAAGGTCTGGGTGAAGTTCTGGTTCATGTAGCCGCCGAAGTAGGCCGGGTCGTCCGAGTTGACGGTGGCGACCAGCCCCGCGTCGAGCAGCGCACCCAGGTTGTGCCGCGCCAGGTCGGGGAACACGCACAGCTTGAGGTTGGACAGCGGGCACACGGTGAGCGGAATGCGGTCCTGCGCGAGCCGCTTCATCAGGGCTGGGTCCTTCGCGCTTTGCACGCCATGGTCGACGCGCTCGACCTTCAGCACGTCGAGCGCGCTCCACACATAGGCCGGCGGGCCCTCCTCGCCCGCATGCGCGACGAGGTGGAAGCCCAGCTCGCGGCAGCGCGCGAACACGCGGGCGAACTTCTCGGGCGGATGGCCGACCTCGCTTGAATCGAGGCCTACGCCGATGAACTTGTCCCGAAACGGCAGCGCCTGTTCCAGCGTCTCGAAGGCTTCTTCCTCGCTCAGGTGGCGCAGGAAGCACAGGATGAGCGCCGCGCTCACGCCGAGCTTCGCCTCTGCATCCGTGCACGCGCGGTGCAGGCCGTTGACGACCGTCTCCATCGGTACGCCGCGCGCGGTGTGCGTCTGCGGGTCGAAGAACATCTCGGTGCGCACCACGTTGTCGGCCGCGGCGCGCTCCAGGTAGGCCCAGGCCATGTCGTAGAAGTCCTGCTCCTTCAGCAGCACGCTGGCGCCGGCGTAGTAGATGTCGAGAAAGCTCTGCAGGTTGGTGAAGGCATAGGCGCGGCGCAGCTCTTCGACGCTCGCGTACGGTATGGCCACGCCGTTGCGCTGCGAGAGCGCGAAGATCAGCTCGGGTTCGAGCGAGCCCTCGATATGCATGTGCAGCTCGGCCTTGGGCATGGCGCGCAGCAGCTCGGGCAGGCGCTCGGCGGCGATCTTGCCGAAGCTCTGGTCGAAGACGGGGCGGTAGTCGGTCATGGTGGGAAAATCGGCGTTGTGATTCCGCACAGCATAAGCGCAGCCGCCCCGCGGGAGATGCGCCAGAACGTATAGGGCCCATGCTTCTCATTCCAAAACGGCCATCAAGCAACGGGCGGAAACTTCCATTGCTCGCGCTGCTGGCTTCGTTGTCGATTTCCGCTCCGGCATTCGCCGCCACTGTCGACGGCGCACAGGCACTGGCCCGTGAACGCGGCTGCCTCGCCTGCCACGGCCTGCTCCGAAAGCAGGTCGGACCCGGCTTCGCGCAGATCGCCGAGCGCTACCGCAGCGACGCGGCGGCGCCCTCCCGGCTGGCCGGCAAGATCCGAGGCGGCAGCGTGGGCACCTGGGGACGCGTCATCATGCCGCGCCAGCCGCAGCTGAGCGATGAAGAGGCGAAGGCCCTGGCCGGATGGGTTCTTTCGCAGCCGCCGCCATGAAGCGCGGCCGCAGTCTGGCAGATCAGTCGTTGAAGGCCCGCAGCATCGCCTTGCGCAGCCATGTCTCCGCCGCATCCTTGTCGGTCACGGCGCGCCAGGCCAGCTTGATCTGGTAGCTCGGACTCTCGAACGGCAGCGCCTCGCAGCGAAGCCCGCCCTGCGCCGACAGCGCCAGCGCCACGTGTTCCGGCACCGTGGCGAGCAGCTCGGTGCCCGCGAGCACGGCAGGCAGGCTGCCGAACTGCGGCACCGAGAAGGCCACCTCGCGCTGCCGGCCAAGGCTGTTCAATGTTTCATCGACGGTGCCGCACAGGTCGCCCGCGTAGGTCACGAGCACATGCCGCCGCCGGCAATAGTCGTCGAGCGTCAGTCTTGCGGCTGCGGTGTCGGCACGCAGCAGCGCAAAGCGCGCCGTGCGGACCTTGCGTATCTTGGCGCCCGCCGGCAGGTCCTTCAGGAAGCTCATGACCGCGCTGACCCTCCCCTCGTCGAGATGGCGCGCGGCGTTGCGGTAGCAGACCGTCAGGGTCACGAGCCTGGCCCGGGGTGCTTCCACGCTGAGCGCGCGAAGCAGCCGCGGCAGCATCGCGATCTGCAGGTCGTCGGTCAGCCCGATGCGAAACACCGGCGCGGCGCGCGCGGGCTCGAAGTCCGCCTGCGCGCGGAACGTGGCCTCGATCTGGTCGAGCGCCGGACCCAGTCCCTGCATCAGCGCCAGCGCCCGTTCGGTCGGCTCCATCACCCGCCCATGGCGCACCAGCAGCGGATCGCCCGTGAGCTCGCGCAGCCGCGCCAGCGCGTGGCTCACGGCCGGCTGTCCCAGGTGCAGCCGCTGCGCAGCCCGGCTGACGTGACGCTCGCGCATGAGGGCCGCCAGCACGGTGAGCAGGTTGAGGTCAATTCGGCTGAGTTCGATCGGTTTCATCCAGGCGCCTTGAAGTCATCGATTCCATGCATAGTGAATATCGTATGAATCGATTTCCTTGATGGCCCTGCGGCTTCTAGATTGATGCCTTCGGCCGCTTCATTCCGGGGCCGCCGGCTTTTCCAAGGAGATTTTCGTATGGGCAGGATGGTTCGCTTTCACCGGTTCGGCGGCGCCGATGTCCTGAAGGTCGAGCAGGTCGCGACGCCGGAGCCTGGCGCCGGCGAAGTGCGCATCGCGGTGCAGGCGATCGGCCTGAACCGGGCCGACGCACTGTGGCGCCAGAACCTGTACATCGAGGACCCGGTCCTGCCGGCCGGCCTGGGCAACGAGGCCGCAGGGCTCATCGAAGCGGTAGGCGCGGGCGTCGAGGGCCTGAGCATCGGCGACCGTGTCGCGCTGTTGCCCGGAGCCAACCAGGGCCTGTATCCCACCTATGGCGAGCGCATTCTTTTTCCCGCCTCGCATGTGGTGCGCCACCCCGGCAAGCTCTCGGCCGAGCAGGCCGCCGGTGCCTACATGGCCTACCTGACGGGCTACTTCCCGATGTTCGAGATGGCCCGCCTGCAGCGCAGCCAGACGGTGCTGGTGACGGGCGCGTCATCCAGCACGGGCATTGCGGCGCTGCAGATGGCGCGCGCGGCAGGCCTCCCTGCCATCGCCACGACGCGCACGGCAGCCAAGCGCCAGGCATTGCTGGATGCGGGCGCAGCCCATGTGGTGGCGACGCAGGACGAAGACGTGGTGGAGCGCGTGCTGGCGCTGACCGGCGGCCGCGGCGCCGACCTGGTGTACGACGGCGTGGGTGGTCCGCAGCTCGAGCGGCTCGGCAATGCCGTCGCACAGCGCGGCTGGTACGTGCTGTACGGGCTCTCCGGCGGCGCGGAGTTCAGCTACCCCGTGCTCGCGCAGTTCCGCAAGAGCTGGCGCTTCCACGTCTACACGGTGCTGGAATTCACCGGCTCGGCCACCATGGGCTTGCCGCGCGACGAAGCTGCGCTGGGCCGCGCGCTGGCCTTCGTCAATGAGGGCCTGGCCAGCGGCGCCCTGCAGATGCGCATCGACCGCCGCTTTGCGCTCGACGAGGTGGTGCAGGCCCACCACTACCTCGAGCGCGCCGGACACATCGGCAAGGTCGTGCTCACGGTCTGATCGACCGGGCCGCAGCGCAACGCATCACCAGGCCGCCTCGCTGCCCTCCAGCGCGCGCCGGGCCAGCAGGAAGGCCGCAGCATTCCAGCTCTGGCCCGCCATGCCCATCGGCGCCAGCGTGCGGCCATGGAACCACTCGGTGAAGCGCCAGTCGCCGAGCTGGTTCACATGCGCAAGGCGCGCGAGCTCGGGCCAGGCCATGTCGTGCAGTCCGAGGCGGGCCAGCGCCATCACCCAGAAGCCGCCCACGAAGGGCCAGATGCCGCCGTTGTGGTACTGGTGCACGACGTTCTGCTGATGGCGCGCCATGTACGGCCGCCAGAGCGCATGCTCGCGCGTCAGCGGATGCAGCACCACGCGCACCGGGTACGGCTCGCAGGCGCGCGCCGCGGCAATGGTGCGGACGATGCGGTTCGCCATCTCCGAATCGGCCAGCCCGCCCTGGATGGCCAGCACGTTGCCGAACACGTCGCCCTCGTCGCCGACGAAGGACAGGTTGACGAAGCTCAGGTACAGGCCCGGATCGGCTCGCCCGCGGCGCGCATAGTGCCGCAGCAGCCGGGCGCGGTGGTATTCGGGCAGGTCCTGCTGGAATGGATTGAACAGGTGGTTGAAATGGTGCTGCGTCGCCTCCGCATCGTCGAGCGCGAAGCGGCGCTTCACCTCGTACCAGAGCGCGTTGGTGTAGAGCACATAGCCCGAGCGCGGCATGATGTCGGCCCAGTCGCTGGCCTCGTTCTGCTGCAGCAGCCGGAAGTGCTGGTGCTCCTGCGCCAGCAGCCAGCCGATCGCGCGCGCCACTGCGCCGCTCCAGTGCGAGGCGCCGACCTGGCCATGGCGGCGCACGTGGTCCACCGCGATCAGCCACCACAGCGTGGCGTCGATGCAGCCCAGGTACCAGAAGTCGGCATCCTGGCCGTCGGGGTCGACGTACTTGGGAATCTGTCCGTTGGCCGCCTGCTGCACGGCCAGCGCGTCGAGGCTGGCGACGGCGCCCTGCTCCAGCGCGGGCACGCCGCTGCCGCACATGGCCATCACGCAGATGGCCGCGTCGCGCCCGAAGATGCGCGTGTAGCGCCGGGCCACGGCCGCCTCGGTGCGGGTGGCGGCCAGGATGCCGTGCGGCGTGAGGTTGCGTTCCAGGAGTTCGAGCGAAGCGCGGGAGCAGTCGTCGATCAGTGCGAGAGAAGAAGCGTCAGGTGTCGTCATGGGTTCGATAGGCTTGCGGTGTCAGGCCGTGCTGCCGCGCGAAGGCGCGCTGCAGCGCGTCCACCGAGCGGAAGCCGCTGCGGCTCGCGATGCGGTCCTGCGGCCACCGCGTCTGGCGCAGCAGCTGCGCGGCCGCGGCCACGCGGACCTGTTCGACAAAGCGCGCCGGTGTACAGCCGGTCTCGGCCGCGAAGGCGCGCGCGAAGTTCCGTGGGCTCATCTGCACGCGTTCGGCCAATGCCTCGACGGACAGGTCGTCCTGCGGATGCGTGCCGATCCACGCCACCAGTTCGCGCAGCCGGTGGCTGGCCGAGGCCTGCGCCTGGAGCGCCTGTGTCAGCTGCGGCTGCGCCCCGCCGCGCAGCATCGGCAGCGCCAGCGTGCGGGCAATCTCCATCGACACCGCATGGCCGAGGTCGTCCTCGACCAGCGCAAGCGCAAGCTCGATGCCGGTGGTGACGCCGGCCGAGGTCCACACCGGCCCGTCGTGCACGTAGATGCGCTCGCGCTGCACCCGCACCTGCGGCCGCAGCGCCTGCAGCTGGTCGCAGACGCGCCAGTGCGTGGTGGCCTCGCGGCCGTCCAGCAGGCCGGCCGCGGCCAGCGCGAAGGCGCCGCTGCACACGCTCGCCATGCGGCGCGTGCGCGGCGCCACCTGCCGGAGCCAGGCGCCGATGTGCTGCTCGAGGATGGCCGCGCGCACGGCCGGCTCGTCGCCGCCCGCCACGATCAGCGTGTCGATCGACGCCGGCAGCTGCTGCAGGCTGCAGGTGCCCGAAAAGCTCAGGCCGCCGTTCGTCGCCACGGTGCCGCCGGCCGGCGATGCGATGTGCAGGCGGTAGCGGCCGGGGTGCATCTGCTCGGCCTTGCTGAACACGCTGGCGGGACCGGCGACGTCGATCACCTCGACGCCGTCGAACACCACCAGCACCACGTCGCTGGCAGAAACCGCGGTTACTTCGTCCTTGCGGGTCAGGGTGGGCATTCGTAGTCTCTGGGCATCGTCATCAAGTCGACAGGGGAACGGCCATGTGGAGATCGGTAGCAGCGCTGATCGGCGCAAGTATTGCAGCCTTTGCGCTGGCAGCCTGCACGGGAGGGGCGCCGCCGCTGCCGCCCGCGCAGGCCGATGCGGCGCGCAGCGAGCGCGAGAAGCAGGCTTTTGTCGAGGCCCTGAAGCCGCATCGCGCCGGCCGGCCCGTGGTGGCCGTGCTTGCACTGAACGAGGGCACCGAGATGACGGACCTGCTGCTGCCGCATGCGGTGCTCCAGCGTGCCGATGTGGCCGAGGTGCGGATCGTGGCGCCGCACGCGGGGCGCGTGAGCCTGTATCCCGCACTCGAGGTCGATGGCGCGCAGGACTTCGCCGCATTCGAGCGGCTTCATCCTTCGGGCGCCGACTACGTGATCGTGCCGGCGATGATCGCCGACGACAACCCCCAGGTGGCGGCATGGCTCAAGCAGCAGGCGGCACGCGGTGCGCGTGTGATCGGTGTCTGCTCGGGCGCACGCGTGGTCGGCCGCGCCGGCCTGCTCGACGGCCGCCGCTTCGCGGGCCACTGGTACGACCGCGGCACGCTGCTCGCGCGCCACGCCGGCGCCAGCTATGTGCCGCACCAGCGCTACGTGGTGGACCGCGGCGTCGCCACCACCACGGGCATCACCGCCTCGGTGCCGGCGATGCTGGCGCTGGTGGAGGCGGTCGGCGGGCAGGAGAAGGCCAGGTCCCTTGCAACGGAACTCGGCGTGGCCTCGTGGACGCCGGCGCACGACAGTTCGCCGTTCTACCTGGACACCGGCCGCAGGGTGGATTTCCTGCTCAACAAGGTCGCGTTCTGGCGCGCCGAGCGCTGGCGCGTGGACGTGCAGGACGGCGCCGACGACGTCGCCCTTGCGCTGGCGGTCGATGCGTGGACGCGCACCGGGCACATCGGCGTCGATGCGGCTTCGGCCTCGGGCCCGGTCCGGCTGCGCAGCGGGCTGGTGCTATTGGCGCAGCCGCCTCGCGAAGGGACGGGCCGCCTGCCCCTCGCCTCGTCGCTGAAGCCGTTGCCGCAGCTGGACCGCACGCTGTGCGAGATCGGCCAACGCTATGGCGCGGCACGGCGTGACTGGGTCATGCAGGAGATGGAGTACCCCGGGCCGATCACTGCCTGCGCAGGCTGAGCGGCCGGCCGCATGAAGGGGTCGGACTCAATCGACCCGGATGTTGCGCGCCTTCACCAGCGCACCCACGCGCCCCATCTCGTTCTGCACGAATTTCGCGAAGGCCTCCGGCGTGCTGCCGGCGGGCTCCAGGCCGAGCTGCAGCAGCTTCTGCTTGACCTGAGGTTCGTTGACCGCCGCCTGCACCGCCTTGCCGAGCCGCTGCACGATGTCGGGCGGCGTGCCCTTGGGAAGAAACACGCCGTTCCACTCGACCACGTTGTAGCCCGCCAGGCCCGACTCTGCGAGCGTCGGCGTATCGGGCAGGCCGGGCACGCGCCTGGCGGAACTCACGGCCAGCGCGCGCAGCTTGCCCGACTGCACGTAGCCGAGCGTCGACGCCACGTTGCCGAAGTAAGCCGAGACCTGCTCGCCCATCACGTCGGTCAGCGCCGGTGCACCGCCCTTGTAGGGCACGTGCATCAGGCTGACCTTGGCCTGCTCGTTCAGCGCCTCGCCGGCCAGGTGCGAGCCGGTGCCGCCGCCCGCCGAGGCAAAGCTCAGCTTGCCGGGGTTCTTGCGCGCGAAGTCCAGGAACTGCGCCACCGTGCTGTACGGCGCGGTGGCGGGCACGACCAGGATCTGCGGCGCGGTGGCCACCAGCGACACCGGAATGAAGTCTTTCGCCGCATCGAAAGGCAGCTTGCGCAGCGACGGGTTCACCGAGAACGCCGAGGCGTCGTAGAGCACGGTGTAGCCGTCGGCGGACGCCTTGGCCACGTTGTCCTCGCCGATCACGCCGCCCGCGCCCGGCCGGTTGTCGATGACGATCTGCTGGCCGAGCGCGATGCTCATCTGCTGCGCGACGACGCGCGCGGTGTTGTCGGCGCCGCCGCCCGCGGCATACGGCACCACCATGCGGATGGGCTTCTCGGGCCATGCGGCCCAGCCCAGCAGCGGCACGCAGGCGGCCAGCGCGGCGATCGATTTCAGGATGCGTTTCTTCGTCATTCGGTGGTCTCGGTCTTTGTCGTTTCAGGAAAAGTCATAAAGCAGCGCGGGGTTGTCGACGAGCACGCGGCGGCGCCGGGCCCCGTCGGGAACCCATTGGCCCAGCAGGTCGAACAGAAGCGCGTCGTCGGGCTTGGCGGCCGCGGGCTCGGTCGGGTGCGGCCAGTCGCTGCCCCACACCACGCGCTCCGGGGCCTGCCGGACCCAGGCCTGCGCGATGGCTGTCGTGTCGGCATAGCCGCCTGCGGCGCCCGCCTTCGAGTCGAGGTAGGCGCCCGAGAGCTTGATCCAGGTGCGGCCGCCGTCGCGCAGCCGGCTGACGATGCCGAAGGCGGGATGCGCCTTCGCATCGGGCAATGGCAGCCGTGCGAGGTGGTCGAACACAATCATGCAGGGCAGCCGTGCCAGCAGGGCTGCATGTTCGGCAATCTGGTCCGCATTCCAGTGCAGCTGCACATGCCAGCCCAGCGCATGCACGCGCTGCGCGAGCGGCTCGACCATCTCGAAGCCGGTCGCCGCGTTGGCGGCCGTATAGAGCGTGAAGCGGATGCCGCGAATGCCGCCCGCATGCAGGCGCTCGAGCTCGGCATCGCTCACGTCGGGCCGGACCACGGCCACGCCTCTGGTATGCGCCGCGCCGAGCGTGCGAATGGCATCGAGCGTCACGCTGTTGTCGGTGCCGTGCACGCGCGGCTGCACGACGACCGTGCGCCGCGTGCCGATGCGTTGCTGCACCACGCGGTAGTCGGCGGCCGTGGCCTGGTCGACCATGGCATCGGGCGATCCGTGGAGCGCGAAGCGGCGGTCGTAGACATGCATGTGCGCATCGCACGCGCCCTCCGGTGCAGTGCTGGCGGGCTTGCGGCTGCCGCTGCTGTGGGGATATTCGGCCTGCATGCGCGGTGCTCAGCCGGCCGCGTCGGCAGCCTTCTGCGCCGCCAGCACCGCCCCCGTGTGCTGCCCCAGCGTGGGCGCCGCAAAGGGCTCGGGGCCGGGCGTGCGGCCGAACTGCACCGGCCGGGTGAAGCCGCGGTAGGTGCCGAGCGTGGGATGCGGGAAGGTCGCCACCATGTCTTCGGCCAGCACCTGCTCGTTGTCGAACATGTCCTCGACCGTGCGGGCTGCGGCGCAGGGCACTTCCTCGCCGAACAGTTCTTCCCATTCGAGCGCGCTGCGCGCGGCCAGCGCCTCGCGCAGCCGCGGCACGATCTCGGCGAAATGCTGCGCGCGCTTGCGCACCGAGTCGTAGCGCTCGTCGGCTGCGAGTTCGGGCAGGCCCACCTTGTCGCACAGCGCACGCCAGAAATGCGGCGTGTTGGCCGAGATGTAGAGGTGGCCCTCGCGCGTCGGATGGATGCCGGTGATGCCGCCCGAGCGCATGTCGCGCCCCACGTCCTTGGGTTCGCCCTCGGCCCACACCATGCGCGCCGACTGCATCGTGAGCGCGGAGCGCAGCAGCGACACGCCGACGAACTGGCCCTCGCCGCTCTTCTCGCGCTCGTACAGCGCCGAGGCCACGCCGGCGGCCACCAGCGCGGCCGCGTAGTAGTCGACCACCGAGCCATAGATGATCTCGGGCGGCTCGCCGCGCTTGCCCTGCAGCGCGCACATGCCGGTCATGGTCTGCAGCACCTGGTCGTAGCCCGCCTTCTCGCGCAGCGGCCCGGTCTCGCCATAGCCCGTGAGGCTGCAATAGATCAGGCGCGGATTGACGGCCTTCAGCTGCTCGTAGGCAATGCCCAGCCGCGGCGGCACGCTGGGCCGGAAGTTGTGCACCAGCACGTCGGCCGTGCGCACCAGCGCCATCAGCGCGGCAAGGCCGTCGGCCGTCTTCAGGTCGAGCACCACGCCGAGCTTGCTGCGGTTCACGCCGATGAAGGCGCGGCTCTCGGCTTCGAGCGTCGACGGGTACTTGCGCAGGTTGTCGCCCGTGGGTGGCTCGATCTTGATGACTTCGGCGCCCTGGTCCGCCAGCAGCGAGCAGCCGTACGGACCCGCGATGTAGGCACTGAGGTCGAGCACGCGCAGGCCGCTGAGCGGGCCGGCGGGGCCGCTGCGTGCCGGCAGGCGTGCGTCGTCTTGGGGGGCGTCGAAGCTCATGGATCGGTTCTTTCTTCCTCAGTCGGCGGTGATGTTCTGCTGCTTGGCCAATTTCTTCCAGCGCTCGACGTCCTCGGCGATGACGGCGCCGAACTGCTTGGGCGTGAGCGGCGTGGCGATGGCGCCTTCGCGCAGGAAGTTGGCCGCGATCTCCGGCTTGGCCAGGATCTTGTTGACGGCGGTGTTGAGCCTGGCGACCACGTCGGGTGGCGTGCCGGCCGGTGCCAGCAGGCCCCACCACAGTTCGAACTCGTAGCCCGGCACGGCGGTGGACATCGGGATGAGCTCGGGTGCGATCGGGCTCGGCTTCAGGCTCGTGATGCCCACGGCGCGCAGCTTGCCCGCGCGCACCATCGGCAGCAGCGAGGGGCCGCTGGAGATCAAGAGCTGCGTCTGGTTGCCGACCAGGTCGGTCACGGCCGGGCCCATGCCCTTGTACGGGATGTGCGTGATCTGCATGTCGCCGACCTTGGCCTTGAGCAGCTCGGTGCCGAACTGGTTAACGCTGCCCGAGCCCGACGACGCATAGTTGTACTGCCCCGGCTTGGCCTTGATGGCGGCGATCAGCTCGGTGGGCGTCTTCGCGGGAAACTCGTTGTTCACCGCGACGATGAAGGGCCCCTTGGCGAACATGGCCACCGGTGCCAGCCCGTTGATCGGATCGAACGGCAGCTTGGACTGCACGGCCGCATTGGTCGTCATGCTGGAGGACACGGCCACCAGCGTGTAGCCGTCGGGCGCGGCCTTGGCGACCTGGCCGGTGCCGGTGTTGCCGCTCGCGCCGGGCCGGTTGTCGATGATCACCGGCTGCTTGAGCTCGTCGCCCAGTTCCTTGGCCACCTGGCGCGCGAAGGTGTCGTTCGAGCCGCCCGCCGGATAGGGCACCACGATGGTGACGGGCTTGCTCGGGTAGGCGGCGGTCTGCGCGAACGCGCCGCCGCTCAACAGCAAGCCGCCGGCGAAGGCGGCCATGGCGAGCGCGCGCAGGCGAAGGGGCGAGTGGATGTGCATCTGTCTTGTCTCCTGGTTTTATTGAAAGCGAAAGGCTCAGCCCGGCAGCAGGCCGAGGCTGCGCGCGCTCGCGACGATGGCGCGCGCGCGGATCACGAAGGGAATGTCGATCATCTTTCCGTCCACCACATAGGCGCCCGTGCCGCTGTCGTCGGCCGCGCGGGCGGCCTCGACCACCTTGCATGCGTGCGCGATTTCCTCGTCGGTGGGACGGAACACCTCGTTGGCGATGGCGATCTGGCTCGGGTGGATGCAGGTCTTTCCGAGGAAGCCGAGGTTGCGCGCCAGCATCGCCTCGGTACGGAATCCGTCGGCGTCCCGGATGTCCGCGAACGCGCCGTCGTAGGCATAAACGCCCGCCTCGCCCGCGGCGATCCGCACCGCGAACATCGCCTGCTGGATCGCGGCCGGCTCGCGCCGTGCAATGCCCAGCGGCTCGAACAGGTCGCCCAGGCCCAACTGCAGGCCCGCCACGCGCGGATGCGCGAGCGCAAGCTGCGCCGCGGTGCGCAAGGCCGCGGGCGCCTCGATGTTCAGCAGCAGGCCGATGGGCGCGGCCACGCCGTTGGCGCGCTCGGCGCGTTCGATCGCCTCGACCGCGCTGCGCACATGCGCCGGGCTTTCGGGCTTCGGGATGTTGATCAGGTGCACGCCGGGCCGTGCCACGGCCGCAACGTCCTCCGCGAAATGCGGCGTGTCCATCGCGTTGACGCGAACGATCACGGTCTTGCCCGATGCGGCCGTGCCGCCGTCCTGCAGCAGCTGCCGCACGGCGTCGCGCGCCTCGCCCTTGCGCGGCTCGGCGACCGCGTCTTCCAGGTCGAAACAGACGCTGTCGGCCGCGCTGCCCAGCGCCTTGGCGAACAGCTCGGGGCGCGTGCCGGGAACGAAGAGTTTGCTTCTCATGCGCCGCAGTGTGTGCGGTTCACGAGATCGGAAAAACACAGGCTCCCTATGATCAGATGATAGAAAATCTATCTTTCATGGAAACAGCCTATCTGCAAAGCTTTCTTCTGGTGGTGGAATCGGGCTCCATGTCGGAGGCCGCGCGCCGCCTCGACCTGACGCCCGCGGCCGTGGCGCAGCAGATCCGCACGCTGGAGCGCGAACTGGGCGCCCCGCTGCTGGCGCGCGCCGGCCGCACGGTGCAGCCCACCGAGGCCGGGCACCAGCTGGTGCAGCGGGCCCGCAACCTGCTGCGCGAGGTGAACGACATCAAGGCGCTGCTCGGCAGCGACGCGGCTGGCGGCGAGCTGCTGGTCGGCACCATCAACACGGCCATCCACAGCCTGCTGCCGGACATCCTCGCGCGCTTCGTGAAGACGCATCCCGGCGTCAAGGTGTTCCTGCAGTCGGGCACCACGGCCACGCTCTACAAGGCGGTGCAGCAGGGCGAGCTCGACGCAGCCGTGTGCCTCTACCCGCCCTATGTGCTTGCCAAGACCTTCGACTGGTCGCTGCTGCGCGAGGAGCCGCTGGTGCTGCTGGCGCCCAGCCGCCTCGCGCGGCGCGATCCGCACGAGCTGCTGCGGACCTCGCCGCTCATCCGCTACGACCGCAACCTGGGCGGCGGCAAGCAGGCCGACCGCTACCTGCGCGTCGCGGGCATCGTGCCGCAGGAGCGCTTCGAACTCAGCTCGCTGCTGGCCATTGCCATGATGGTCGACCGCGGCCTGGGCGTCTCGCTGGTGCCCGACATCGCCTCGCCGCTGCTCGACGGCCAGCGCGTGGCGAAGATCGCGCTGCCGCTGCCTTCGCAGCCGCGGCGCTTCGGCGTCCTGTGGCAGCGCGCATCGCCGCGCCTGCGGTTGATCCAGGGCTTTGTCGACAGCGCGCGGATGGTGACCGAAGGGAAGCCGCGCGGCACAGCCCACAAATGAAAAGGGCCGCCCGCAGGCGACCCTTTCATGCAAAGCGCTGCGCGCTTTACTTCTTGTCCCCGCCCGGCACCTTGCCTTCCACGCCCTTGACGTAGAAGTTCACGCCCGAGAGGAACTTGTCGTCGGCCACGGCATCCTTGGCAACCACTTCCTTGCCGTCCTGGCCCAGGATCGGGCCCTTCCAGATCACGAAGCTGCCGTCCTTCAGGCCCTTCTTCACTTCCTCGACCTTGGCCTTGGTTTCGGCCGGCACGTCCTCGGCGATCGAGACGATGTCGATGGCGCCTTCCTTCACGCCCCACCAGCTCTGGCCCGTGGCCCACTTGCCGTCGAGCGCGTCCTGCGTGGCCTTGATGTAGTACGGCGCCCAGTTGATGGTGGCCGAGGCCAGGTGCGCCTTGGGGCCGTAGGCGGTCATGTCCGAATCCCAGCCGAAGGCGCGCTTGCCCTTTTCCTGCGCGGTCTTGAGCACGGCCGGCGAGTCGGTGTTCTGGAACAGCACGTCGGCGCCGCCGTTGATGAGGGCGGTGGCGGCTTCGGTTTCCTTGGGCGGGCTGAACCATTCGTTCACCCACACCACCTTGGTGGTGATCTTCGGGTTGACCGACTGTGCGCCCAGCGTGAAGCTGTTGATGTTGCGCAGCACCTCGGGAATCGGCACCGAGCCGACCACGCCGAGCGTGTTGCTCTTGGTCATGGCACCGGCAATGACGCCGGCCATGTAGGCGCCTTCGTAGGTGCGGCTGTCGTAGGTGCGCATGTTCTCGGCGGTCTTGTAGCCGGTGGCATGCTCGAACTTCACGTCCTTGCTGTCGGTGGCCACCTTGAGCATCGGCTCCATGTAGCCGAAGGTGGTGCCGAAGATCAGCTTGTTGCCTTGCCCGACCATGTCGCGGAACACGCGCTCGGCGTCGGCGCCCTCGGGCACGCTCTCGACGAAGGTGGTCTTGATCTTGTCGCCGAATTCCTTCTCGAGCGCCTTGCGGCCGTTGTCGTGCGCGAAGGTCCAGCCGCCGTCGCCCACCGGC
Organism: Variovorax sp. VRV01; assembly: GCF_014852545.1. Classification (NCBI taxonomy): domain Bacteria; kingdom Pseudomonadati; phylum Pseudomonadota; class Betaproteobacteria; order Burkholderiales; family Comamonadaceae; genus Variovorax; species Variovorax sp. VRV01. The sequence continues at coordinate 713,139 of NZ_JACVBS010000001.1, read as the reverse complement.
CCGATGTATGCGAATGCGATGTTGAGCGGCGCCGCCGGTGCCGGCGCGGCGGCAGCGGGCGCCGGCGCCGGTGCGGGGGTTGCAGCCGGTGCAGCCGCTTCCTCTTTCTTGCCGCAGCCGATCAGGGCCGCCGAAGCGACCGCCGTGAGGGCGGCCAGCTTGAGCAGGGAGCGCTTGTTCAGATCATTCATTGTCGGAAATCCTCAAAAAGGACAGGTTGGCGGAAATCGAGAAGCGAGATTATGAGCCGGGGTAGAACGGTTTTCCGATGGAAGCCGGCATGTTGATGCGGATGAAGGCCGGGTTGCGCGAGATCAGCGCCAGCACCACGATGGGTGCGATGTACTGCAGCATGCTGAGGAACTGCGGCGGCACGTCGACGCCGCTGCTCTGCAGGTGGAAGCCCAGCATCGAGACGCCGCCGAACAGGTAGGCACCCAGCAGCACGCGCATCGGCCGCCAGGTGGCGAAGGTGGTGAGCGCCAGGGCGATCCAGCCGCGGCCCGCGACCATGCCTTCGACCCACAGCGGCGTATAGACGGTCGACAGGTACGCTCCCGCCAGCCCGCACAGCGCGCCGCCCGCGATCACCGCCATGAAGCGGATGCGCCGCACCGGATAGCCGAGTGCATGCGCCGACTCGGGCGATTCACCCACCGAACGCAGCACGAGCCCGGCGCGGGTGCGGTAGAGAAACCAGATGAGGCCGAAGGTCAGCACCACGGCGAAGTACACCATGGGGTGGTGGCGGAACAGCGCGGGTCCGACGAGCGGAATGTCGCCAAGCACCGGCACCGCGTACGACACGCTCTCGGGCAGCTTGGCCTGCACGAAGTTGATGCCCACGAACGCGGAGAAGCCGACGCCGAACAGGCTGAGCGCGAGCCCCGTGGCGTACTGGTTGGTGTTGAGCCAGATCACCAGCACGCCGAAGAAGGCCGCAAGCAGTGCGCCGGCCGCCATGCCGGCCAGGAAGCCGAGCCAGGGGTTGTGCGTGATGACGACCGTCGCAAAGCCGGCGATGGCGGCGCAGAGCATCATGCCCTCGGCACCCAGGTTGACGATGCCGGCCTTTTCGTTGATGAGGAGGCCCAATGCCGCAATCGCGAGCACGGTGCCGGCGCTCAGGGTGGAGCCCAGCAGGAGTGCGTAGCTGTCCATTTTTCAGTTGCTCCGGCGCGGGTTGCTGTTGTTCGAGCGGATGCGTTCTTGGCGCTCTTGTCCAGGGCGCGTGCACAGGCCACCGGGTACTCCCCTCCGCGAATGTCCCCCGCCTTCGGCTCCTCCTTGATTTCGCTGCGGGGAGCACCCGATGTCCTGTGCACGATGGGCGCAGCGCTTGTGCTGGCCGATCAACGACCGCTCCGACCAACGATCACGTCGATGGGGTGCCTTGCGCAGCGAAATCAAGGAGGAGGCCGAAGGCCGGGGGACATTCGCGGAGCAAGGCACCCCGTCGGCGGGATCGCGCCCCGAACAAGCACGCACAACGCGTTGAAGCAAGAAGCAGGCGTTCATCCTAGAGCGCTCCTTCGGTCGAATGGGCAGCCGGCGCCGTCAACGGCGTGCTGGCTTGCAGCGAACTCGTCGTCATGCTGGAGGCCACCGCCTTCGCAGCGGCCTTGCGGCGGATGCGGTAGGCAATGAGCGTGTCGCAGGCCAGCAGCGTGAAGAGCAGCAAACCCTGGAACACGCCCGTCAGCGACTTGGGCAGGCCGAGACGCGACTGCGCCAACTCGCCGCCGATGTAGAACATGCTCATGAGGATGGCCGAGAACACCATGCCCAACGGATGCAGACGGCCGACGAAGGCCACGATGATGGCCGCGAAGCCATAGCCCGCCGGCACGTAGGGCGTGAGCTGGCCGAGCGGGCCCGCCACCTCGAGCGCGCCCGCCAGGCCCGCCGCGCCGCCCGAGGTCAGCAGCGCGATCCAGATTGCGCGCCGTGCCGAGAAGCCTGCATAGCGCGCGGCCGCCGGCGCGAGCCCGCCGACCTGCTGAGCGAAACCGGCCCGCGTGCGGAACAGGAACACCCAGAGCGCGCCCACGCCCAGCAGCGCGATGATCAGTCCGATGCTCACGCGCGAACCCTTGAAGAGCCGCGGGATCTGCGTCACGGCCTCGAAGGTCTTCGATTGCGGAAAGTTGTAGCCCTGCGGATCCTTCCAGGGGCCGAACACCATGTAGCCGAGCAGCAGCGTCGCCACGTACACCAGCATCAGGCTCACGAGGATTTCATTGGCGTTGAACCGGTCGCGCAGGAAGGCCACGATGCCGGCCCACAGCATGCCGCCGACCGTGCCCGCAACGAGGATGGCCACCACGATCCACGAACCCGTGGTCTTGTCGGCCATCAGCGCGACGCCGCCCGCGGCAATGGCGCCGAACACGAACTGGCCCTCGGCGCCGATGTTCCAGACGTTGGAGCGGAAGCACACCGCCAAGCCGAGCGCGATGATGAGCAGCGGCGTGGCCTTGATGGTGAGCTCGCCGATCGCGTAGCCGCTCTTGATCGGTTCGTAGAAGAACACCAGCAGGCCCTTGACCGGGTCCTTGCCGAGCGCCGCGAACAGCGCCACGCCGATCAGCACGGTGATCAGCAGCGCCAGGATCGGCGAGGCAAAGGTCCAGAAGCGCGACAGCTCCGGGCGGGGTTCGAGCTTAAGCATGGGTCGCCTCCTTGTTGTTGTTCTTCTTCTCCCAAAGGCCGCTCATCCATTCGCCGATCTGCGGCAGCGTGGCGGCCGCGCGGTCGATCGAGGGCGAGAGCCGGCCCTTGGCAATCACGTGCAGGCGGTCACTGATGTCGAACAGTTCGTCGAGCTCCTCGCTGACCACCAGCACCGCGCAGCCGGCATCGCGCAGCGCGAGGATCTCGCCACGGATGAGCGCGGCCGCGCCCACGTCCACGCCCCAGGTCGGCTGCGACACGATGAAGAGCTTGGGGTTGGCGTCGATCTCGCGGCCGACGATGTACTTCTGCAGGTTGCCGCCCGAGAGCGAGCGCGCCGCAGCATTCGGGCCGCCGGCCTTGACGTTGAAGCGCTCGATGATGGCCCGGGCATGCCTTTCGAGCGCCCCGGTGCGGATCCAGCCGCCCCGGCCCACCGCATTGCCGCGCGTGAGCAGCAGGTTGTGCGCAAGTCCGAGCGTGGGCACCGCACCGCGGCCCAGCCGCTCCTCGGGCACGAAGTGCAGGCCCATGGCGCGCCGCGCGCGCGGCCGCAGCCGGCCGGCCGGCTTGCCGAACACCTGAACCATGGCGGGCTCGGCGCGCACGTCTTCGCCCGAGAGCGTGTAGAGCAGTTCCTTCTGCCCGTTGCCGGACACGCCCGCAATGCCGACCACCTCGCCGGCGCGCACCTCGAACGAGATGCCGTCGAGATCGACGCCGAACTGGTCCTCGCGCGCCAGCGCGAGCCCGTTCACGCGCAGCGCCACCGCGCCCGCATGCACCGGCCGGTGCTGCAGGGGCGGCGGCTCGCTGCCGATCATCAGCCGCGAAAGCGATTCGTTGCTTTCGTTCTGCGGATTGCACACGCCCGTGACCTTGCCGCCGCGCAGCACCGTGCAGGCCGTACACAGCTCGCGGATCTCGTGCAGCTTGTGGCTGATGTAGAGGATGCTGCAACCTTCCGACGCCAGCTTGTTGAGCACACCGAAGAGCTTGATGACCGCCTGCGGCGTGAGCACCGAGGTCGGCTCGTCGAGGATCAGCAGCTTGGGGTTGGTGAGCAGCGCGCGGATGATTTCCACACGCTGCATCTCGCCCACCGACAGCGTGTGCACCGGCCGCGAGGGATCGATGTCCAGGCCGTATTCGCTGGCCTTGGCCGTGATGCTGCGCGCCACCTCCGCCAGCTGCAGCGACTTGTCCAGGCCCAGCCACACGTTCTCGGCCACGGTGAGCGTGTCGAACAGGCTGAAGTGCTGGAACACCATGCTGATGCCCAGCGCCCTCGCCTGCTGCGGGTTGCGCAGGGTGACGGGCTGGCCGTCGAAGGTGACCGTGCCTTCGTCGGGCTTGACCGAGCCGTAGATGATCTTCATCAGCGTCGATTTGCCGGCGCCGTTCTCGCCAAGCACGGCATGGATCTCGCCGGGTGCCACGGCCAGCGAGATGTCGCTGTTCGCCACCACCGCGGGGTAGCGCTTGGTGATGTTCGCGAGCTGGAGTCTGGGGGTTGTCATGCCGGGTTTCGTGGGTTTGTCTCGTTCAACAGCAACAAGCGGGGGCAGCTATGAGTTTAATAGCGTCCCCCGTCCATCGGCGCCCGACGGCGCTCCCCCTCAGTGTCCGCCGATGTAGGCGAACTTGAACAGGAAAATCGCCGCGATCACCCAGACCATCGCATGCACTTCCCGTGCCCGGCCGGTGCAGAGCTTGAGCACCGCGTAGGTGATGAAGCCGAAGGCCAGGCCATTGGCGATCGAGTAGGTAAAGGGCATGGCCAGCGCGGTCACGGCCGCAGGGATCACCTCGGTGGTGTCTTCCCAGTCGAGCTCGACCAGGTCGCGCAGCATCAGGCAGCCCACGAAGAGCAGTGCCGGCGCGGTGGCATAGGCCGGCACCGAGCCCGCGAGCGGCGAGATCATCAGGCAGGCCAGGAACAGCCCCGCCACCACCACGGCCGTGAGGCCGGTGCGCCCGCCCGCCTGCACGCCGGCCGCGCTTTCCACGTACGCCGTGGTGCTCGAGGTGCCGAGCAGCGAGCCCGCGAAGATCGCGCCGCTGTCGGCCAGCAGCGCCTTGTTCATGCGCTCCATCTTGCCGGGCACCAGCAGGCCCGCGCGCTTGGCCACGCCCATCAGCGTGCCGGTGGCGTCGAACATCTCGACCAGGAAGAACACCAGCACCACGTTCAGGATGCCGCCCTTGAGCGCGCCCAGGATGTCGAGCTGCATGAAGGTGGGCGCGATCGAAGGCGGCGCATCGAACACGCCATGGAACTTATTGCCGCCGAAGAAGAACGACAGCACCGTCACCAGCATGATGCCGATCAGGATGGCGCCGCGCACCTTGAGCCGGTCGAGCGTCACGATCACCAGGAAGCCCAGCGTCGCCAGCACCACCGGCGCCGAATGCAGGTCGCCCAGCGTGACGAAGGTGGCCGGCGAGGCCGCGACCACGCCCGCGCTCTTGAGCGCGATGAGCGCGAGGAACATGCCGATGCCCACGGTGATCGCCGTTCGCAGCGACTGCGGTATGCCCTGGATGAAAAGCTCCCGCAGCCCCGTGACCGTGACGATCAGGAACAGCGTCCCCGAGATGAACACCGCGCCCAGCGCCACCTGCCACGTATAGCCCATGCCCAGCACCACCACGTAGGCGAAGTAGGCGTTCAGCCCCATGCCCGGCGCCATGGAGATCGGGTAGTTGGCATACAGGCCCATGATCAGCGTGCCCAGTGCCGCGATCAGGCAGGTGGCCACGAAGACCGCGCCCTTGGGCATGCCCGCGTCACCGAGGATCGACGGGTTCACGAAGATGATGTAGGCCATCGTCAGGAAGGTGGTGAGCCCTGCGATGACCTCGGTGCGCACGGTGGTGTTGTGCTCGGTCAGCTTGAACATGCGTTCAAGCCAGTTCGCGCCCTGCGGCGCGCGGCGCGCGGCTGTCCCCGAGGCGTGGGGATCGGTGACCTTGGGCACCTCTTCAAACCTGTTCATGTCGCTTGTCTCCAGCTGTTGTATGTGGCGGTTCGTTCAAACATGCCTCGGCCGCGACGCCGGCGCGGCCGAAGGACTCGTCAAGGCGGGTCGGGGGCCTCGGCCGCGACGGCCCGCGAGGCCGGCGTGGTGAAGGCGGGCCGCAGCGAGGCCGCCACGTCCTTGATGCATTCGCGCAGCCAGCGCGCGGAACTCGACGAATGGGTGCGCTCGTGCCAGAGCTGGTAGTACATGAGGCGCGGCAGCGCCACCGGGCATTCGAGGATCTTCACCGGCAGGCGCGTGGCGAAGCGCTCGCAGTACTGGCGCCCGGTGGTGAGCACCAGCAGGCTCGAGGCGACCATGTCCGGGATCAGGCTGAAGTGCGCGCAGCGCGCCGTGATGTTGCGCTGCCGGCTCAGCTCGTCGAGCATCTGGTCGATGATGCCGCGCCCGCCCGGGTGCATGGGCGTGGGCGCGATGTGCTCGGCCGCGAGCCAGGTCTCCAGGTCCCAGCCGCGGCGCACCGCCGGGTGGTCCTGGTTGACCAGCGACACCACCTCGTCGCCGAAGAGCCGCGCCATGTGCAGGTCTTCGGGGGGCTTCAGCCAGTTGCCGATCACCAGGTCGACCTGGCCCAGCGCCAGATGGCCGTGGTAGTCCGAATCGGGCGTGAGCGCATGGATCTCGATCTGGCACAGCGGCGCCTCGCGCTTCACGTGCGCCACCAGCATCGGCAGGAACAGCGGGTCCATGTAGTCGCTCGCGGCGATGCGGAAGGTGGTGGCCGCCGACTGCGGCTCGAAGCCGCGCGCATCGGAGAACAGCATCTCGGCCGCGCGCAGGATGCTCGCGGCGGGCTCGATCATGCGCAGCCCCGCATCGGTCGGCACCATGCCCGAACCCGAGCGCACCAGCAGCGGATCGCCCGAGAGTTCGCGCAGGCGCTTCAGCGCGGCCGAGACGGCCGGCTGGTACATGCCCAGGCGGATGGCGGCGCGCGAGACGCTGCGGTCGGTCAGCACGGTGTGAAGCACCCTGATCAGATGAAGATCGATCTTGTCGAACAGCGCCTGGTCACGCATGGCGTCCCCCTCGGGCAGCGGGCCGCACCAGCGGCCCGGCACAGCCGGTTCCGCGGTGTTTCGCGAAGAGGACAAGGGCGTGGGGCATTGGGAGGACTTTGGACATGCGCCAAAGTCTACGAGTGGCTAGGCGGACTGGACGGCGGTGATGGCGCGAAGGATCGATTCGCTCGTGGCCGGCGCCTTCAGCGGTGGATCGACCCGGTGGCCGCCGGCCGCCGACACGGCGTCGCGGATCGCGAAGAACACCGAGAACGGCAGCAGCAGCGGCGGCTCGCCCACGGCCTTGCTGCGGTGGATCGAGTCCTCGAAGTTCTGGCCTTCGAACAGGCGCACGTTGAAGACGGGCGGGCAGTCGTTGGCCGTGGGAATCTTGTAGGTGCTCGGCGCGTGCGTGGTGAGCTTGCCGCTTTGCGGATGCCACACCAGCTCCTCGGTCGTGAGCCAGCCCATGCCCTGGATGAAGGCGCCTTCGACCTGGCCGATGTCCACGGCCGGGTTCAGCGACTTGCCGGCGTCGTGCAGGATGTCGGCGCGCAGGAGCTTCCATTCGCCGGTGAGCGTGTCAACGATCACCTCGCTCACCGCCGCACCGTAGGCGTAGTAGTAGAAGGGGCGGCCCTGCATCCTGTCCTTGTCCCAGCTGAGGCCCGGCGTGGCATAGAAGCCGTCGGACCAGAGCTGCTTGCGGTCGAGGTAGGCCTCGCCCACCACGGTGCTGAAGGCCAGCGAGCGGCCGTTGACCTCGACCTTGTCATTGGCGAAGCGCACCTCGCTCGCCTTGCCGCCATGGCGCTCGGCCGCACTCTCGGCCAGGCGCTCGCGGATCTGGCGTGCGGCATCCTGCGCGGCCTTGCCGTTGAGGTCGGCGCCGGTCGATGCGGCGGTGGCCGAGGTGTTGGCCACCTTGGTGGTGTCGGTCGCGGTGACGCGCACGCGCTCGAAGCTCACGCCCAGCTCGTGAGCCACCACCTGCGCCACCTTGGTGTTGAGGCCCTGCCCCATTTCGGTTCCGCCGTGGTTCACCAGGATCGAGCCGTCGGTGTACACATGCACCAGCGCGCCGGCCTGGTTGAAATGCTTGACGTTGAACGAGATGCCGAACTTGAGCGGCGCGAGCGCCAGGCCGCGCTTGAGCACCACGCTCTTCCGGTTGAAGGCCGCGATCTCTTCGCGCCGCGCACGGTAGCCGCTGCTGGCTTCGAGGTCGGCCACCAGTTCGTGGACGATGTTGTCGGTCACGGTCTGGCGGTACGGCGTGACGTTGTTCTGGTCCTTGCCGTAGAAGTTGACGCGTCGCACGTCGAGCGGATCGCGGCCCAGCGCGCGCGCCACCGAGTCCATGATGTTCTCGACGGCGATGGCGCCCTGCGGCCCGCCGAAGCCGCGGAACGCGGTGTTGCTCTGCGTGTTGGTCTTGCCGGAGAAGCCGTGCATGGCCACGTTGGGCAGCCAGTAGGCGTTGTCGAAGTGGCAGAGCGCGCGGGTCATGACGGGGCCCGAGAGGTCGGCCGAATGGCCGGCGCGCGAGACCATGGTGATCTCCGCGCCGAGGATGCGGCCCTCGCCGTCGTAGCCCACTTCATACTCGTACCAGAAGCAGTGGCGGCGGCCGGTGACCATGAAGTCGTCGTCGCGGTCGAGCCGGAGCTTGACCGGGCGCTGCAGCTGCCGTGCCGCGATGGCCGCCACGCAGGCGAACAGCGCCGACTGCGATTCCTTGCCGCCGAAGCCGCCGCCCATGCGTCGGCATTCCACGTGCACTTCGTTCGACTGCAAATGCAGCGCATGCGCCACCAGGTGCTGCATCTCGCTCGGGTGTTGCGTCGAGCAGTGGATGTGCAGCGCGCCGCCTTCCTTCGGAATGGCGTAGCTGATCTGGCCTTCGAGGTAGAACTGCTCCTGCCCGCCCACGTCGAGCGTGGACTTGTGGCGGTGCGGCGCCTGCGCGATGGCGGCGCGCACGGCGGCCTCGTCGCCTTCGTTGGCGCTGCCGCCGCTGCGCACGATGTGCATCGGCGGCACCACGTACTGGCCGCGCGCATGCGCCTCCTGCGGCGTGAGCACGGGCGGCTGCGCCTCGATGGTCATCGCATCCTTGGCCTTGGAAGCGGCGCGGCGCGCGGCCTCGCGCGTCTCGGCGATCACGGCGAACACGGGCTGGCCGAGATAGCGGATCTGGCCGCCCTCGCTCACGGGCAGGAGGATCGGATCGTCGTGCACGATCGAGCCGCAGTCGTTGGTGCCCGGAATGTCGTCGGCCGTGAGCACCGCGACCACGCCGGGCATCGCACGGATGGCGTCGAGCGACAGCGCCGTGACGCGGCCGTTGGCGGCCGGCGACAAGCCCAGCGCGCAGTGCAGCGTGCCGGTGATCTCGGGAATGTCGTCGATGTAGGTCGCCTCGCCGGCCACGTGCAGGTGCGCCGACTCGTGCGGCCGGCTGATGCCGACACGCGCGCCAAGATCATGCGCGATCGCTTCGGCCACGGGGTCGATGCGCGCGGCGGTGTTCTTCAGGTAGTCGGCAAAGGCCTCGGCGGGCTGCAGCAGGCGGGCGTCGATGGGTTTGTTCATGGTCAAGCTCCTTCGGCCGCGGCTTTGACCGTGGCATGAGGCATCACGCTCCACACGCTGGTTTCTTCGAGGGACAGCGGGTCTTCGGCCCGGGTTTCGAGCCAGAGGCGCTGGATCAGGTTCTGCGCCACCTGCAGCCGGTAGTCGGCCGAGGCGCGCATGTCCGACAGCGGCTTGAAGTCCTGCGCCAGCGCGAGCTTTGCGGCGGCGACGCTGGCCTGCGTCCACGGCTTGCCGACGAGCGCGGCCTCGGCGTTCGCGGCGCGCTTGACGATGGCGGCCATGCCGCCGAAGGCGAGGCGCACGGCCTTCACGGTGTCGCTGCCCTGCTCCAGCTCGATCGCAAAGCCTGCGCACAGGGCCGAGATGTCGCAGTCGAAGCGCTTGCTGATCTTGTAGGCGCGCACCTGGCGGCGCATGGCCGCGAGCGGAACCGCCAGCCCCTGCACGAACTCGCCCGGCTGCAGCTGGTTCTTCATGTAGTCGATGTAGAAATCGGGCAGCGGCATGCGGCGCAGCACGTCGCCGCGGCGCAGCTCGATCTCGGCATCGAGCGACATCAGCACCGGCGGCGAATCGCCGATGGGCGAGCCGTTGGCCACGTTGCCGCCCATGGTTCCGGCATGGCGGATCGGCGGCGAGGCAAAGCGCAGCCACACGTCCGCGAGGCTCGGCACGCGCTGCACCAGGGCTTCGAAGGCGGCTTCGAGCGAGGCGCCGGCGCCGATGTAGAGCTCGCCGGCACGCGTTTCGATGGCCTTCATTTCGGCCACGTCGCCCACGTAGATGATGTCGCCGAGGTCGCGGAACTGCTTGTTGACCCAGAGGCCGACGTCGGTCGAGCCGGCCAGCAGCTGGGCGCGCGGCTTCTGCTCGCGCAATGCGGCGAGCTGGGCGATGGTTTTGGGGGCATGGAAGTGGTCGACGCGGGCGCCGAGCGGTGCCGCGTAGTCCAGGCCGTCGTTCTGCAAGGCAGTGAGCGCCGCCACCACGGGCTTCGTATCGAGCCGCACGGCCGGCAGGTCGAACATGCGCTGGCCCGCATCGAGGATCGGCCGGTAGCCGGTGCAGCGGCAAAGGTTACCCGACAGTTCGTCGGCCAGCTGCTGGCGCGTGGGCTGCGTGCCCTCGGCCTGGTGGTGCTCGTAGGCAGACCACAGCGACATCACGAAACCCGGCGTGCAGAAGCCGCATTGCGAGCCATGGCAGTCGACCATCGCCTGCTGCACGGGGTGCAGCGTGTGGACGGCGTGCTTCTTGTCCTGCGGTTGGACGGCCGTGCACTGCGCCTTCAGGTCTTCGACCGTGAACAGCGCCTTGCCGTGCAGCGTCGGCAAAAACTGGATGCAGGCGTTGACCGTCTGCAGTTGCAGTCCGCCGACCGTGCCCGGCGCGTTGGCGTCGCTGGCCAGTTCGCCGATCACCACGGTGCAGGCGCCGCAGTCGCCTTCGTTGCAGCCTTCCTTGGTGCCCGTGCAGTGTGCGTCCTCGCGCAGCCAGTCGAGCACCGAGCGGGTCGGATGGACGCCGCTGACGTCGACGATCCTGCCGCGGTGGAAGAAGCGGACGGGTTGCGTGCTGTTGTTGTTGCTGCTGCTCTCTGTGCTCATGCTCTTTGGCCTCGTGGGCGGCCCGGTTTTCCCGGCCAAGCCTGGACGTTAGCCGCTTGTGCCCCCGCCCACATACCGCAGGAGCCATATTGCGTATGTGGACGCGGGTATGCGGCCTAGGGGGAAACCCTGGAGAGCGAGAGCAATTCCCGGGCCATGGGCGGGGCCGCGCGTGCGACTCGCGTCAGCGCACCAAGTCCCACCCCATCATCAGGGCGGCGAACCCCATCAGCGCCGTGCCGCCCCAGCCGAGCCATCGCGTGCGGCGCCCCGAGGTGAACACGCCCATCACCTTCTCGCGCGTCACCAGGACCATCATCGCGGCCATGATCGGCACCGCGACCACGCCGTTGATCACGGCACTCCAGTAGAGCGCCTTCATCGGATCGATCGGCGTGAAGTCGAGCGCGGTGCCCACCAGCGTGGCCACGGCGATGATGCCGTAGAACTCCTTGGCCTCGCGCCAGTGCCGCTCCAGCCCTTCTTCCCAGCCGAAGGCCTCCGCCACCGCATAGGCGGCCGACGAGGCCAGCACCGGCACCGCCAGCAAACCGGTCGCGATGATGCCGCCCGCGAAGAGCCAGAACGCAAAGTCGCCCGCCAGCGGCCGCAGCGCCTCGGCCGCCTGCGCCGCCGAAGATACGTCGTGCACCCCCGCCGCGAACAGCACCGCCGCCCCCACCACCATCACGAAGAACGCGATCAGGTTCGAGAAGGTCATGCCCAGCCAGGTGTCGAGCCGCACGCGCCGCAGGTCGCGCCACACCTCCTGGTCGGTGCCGCGCCGCCCGCCCTTGAGCCGGAGCTCCTCGACTTCCTGCGAGGCCTGCCAGAAGAACAGGTACGGCGAGATGGTGGTGCCCAGCAGCGCCACGATCATCATCCAGTAGCTGCCGCTCCACTGCAGCCGGGGCACGACGAGGTCGTGCAGCACACGGCCCCATTCCACCTGCACAGCGAACACCGCCGCCACGTAGGCAAACAGCGTGAGCGTCAGCCACTTGAGGATGTGGGCCAGCTTGCGGTAGGGCACGAACACCTGCAGCAGCACCGTGACCACGCCGAAGATCATCGAGAGGAAATGCGCCCCGCCGCCCACCACCAGCTGCAGCGCCTCGCCCATGGCCGCGATGTCGGCCGCGATGTTGATGGTGTTGGCCACCACCAGCAGCGCCACCAGCACGAACAGAAAACCCCGCGGCATGTGCTCGCGCAGGTTGGCCGCCACACCTTTGCCCGTGACCCGGCCGATGCGCGCCGACACCAGCTGGATCGCCACCATGAACGGCAGCGACAGGAACACCGTCCAGAGCAGGCCGGTGCCGAACTGAGCGCCCGCCTGGGTGTAGGTGGCGATGCCGGAGGGGTCGTCGTCGGCCGCACCGGTGACGACGCCAGGCCCAACGTGGCGCAGGAACGACGGAATACGTTTCTTCATGTGTGCCTCGATGGTGGCATGCCGAGCCTGACTGCCAGATGATCTTTCGCAGTCGCCCGCTAAAAAAACGCGCCGCTCCTGCGTCTTTCCTTCTTCGCTTATCCGGCCCGCTCGGAAAACAGCGCCGTGATCACCTGGCGCAGCCAGCGGTTTGCCGGATCGGCCTCGAAGCGCTTGCTCCAATGCAGCGACACCGTGAAGTCGCGCAGCGGGAACGGCGGCTCGACGATGGCGTAGCCGCCCTCCTCGGCAAAGCCGCGCGCGATGTTGCGCGGCATCACCACCGCCAGGTCGGTGGCGCGCACGATGGCCGGCAGCACCATGAAGTGCTCGGTCGTCAGGCGCAGCCGGTCTTCGAGGTTCAGCAGCTGCAGGATGCGCAGCGTCTCGGCGTGCGTGCGCACTGCCACGTAGTCGAGCTCCTGCAGGGCCTCGAGCAGCGCCTGCCCGCTGCGGCGCCGCTTCACGAACGGGTGGCCCTTTCGCAGCAGCACGATGTAGCGGTCTTTCAGGAGCTGGGCGCGCTGCGTGTCCTTCACCTTGGGCAAAAAGCCGAAGGCGAAGTCGACCCGGCCGCTGTCGAGCGCGGTGGCGATGTCGCCGGTGGCCAGCGGCATGGTCTCGACGCGCACGCCCGGTGACAGCTCGCGCAGCCGCACCATCAGCGCCGGCAGGAAACGCCCCTCGCCGATGTCGCTCATGTGGATGCGAAACAGCTTGCGTGAGGCGGCCGGGTCGAAGCGCTCGGGCTCGGCCAGCGCCTGTTGCAGCATGGCCAGCGCCGCCTGCACCGGCACCGCCAGCCGCTCCGCCCGCGGCGTCGGCGCCACGCCGCCGGGGGTGCGCGTGAAGAGCGCATCGCCCAGCAGCAGGCGCAGCCGCGTGAGGCCATGGCTGGCCGCCGGCTGCGTCAGGCCCAGGGCCTCGGCGGCACGGCTCACGCTGCGGGCGCGGAAGACCGCATCGAAGAGCCGCAGCAGGTTGAGGTCGAGCTTTTCGATATGCATGGAGTTCATGTTGGATAGCTGGCTTATTTTATTGATGTATGGCGGCGCGCCGACCACACTGCGAGACCCCCAGAAAAAAAGAGACACGATGGAAGTTTCATTCAGCAAGGAAGTGGAGACGCTGCGCCTCGGCGCAGGCGACACCTTCCACGGCGAGGGCATCCTCGCGATCACCAAGGGCCTGCTGCAGTCGGGCGTGGCCTACGTCGGCGGCTACCAGGGCGCACCGGTGTCGCACCTGCTCGACGTGATGGTGCAGGGCAAGGCCTACATGGACGAATTGGGCGTGCACGTGGAGGCCTGCTCCAACGAGGCCTCGGCCGCGGCCATGCTCGGCGCCTCCATTCATTACCCGCTGCGCGGCGCGGTCACCTGGAAATCGATAGTCGGCACCAACGTGGCGGCCGATGCGCTGTCCAACCTGTCGTCGCCTGGCGTGACCGGCGGCGTGCTGGTGGTGGTGGGCGAGGACTACGGCGAAGGCGCCAGCGTGATCCAGGAGCGCACGCATGCCTATGCGCTCAAGTCGAGCATGTGCCTGCTCGACCCGCGGCCCGAGCTGGGCGTGATGGTGCGCATGGTGGAAGAAGGCTTCCGCCTTTCGGAGGCCTCCAACATGCCCTGTCTGATGGAACTGCGCATCCGCACCTGCCACGTGCGCGGCAGCTTCGAGTGCAAGGACAACATCGCGCCCGCCGTGTCGACCCGCGCGCTGATGAGCGAGCCCGCGGGCTTCGACTACATGCGGCTCGCGCATCCGCCCGTCACCTTCCGCCATGAAAAGCTCAAGGGCGACGAGCGCATTCCGGCCGCACGGCGCTACATCGTCGAACATGCGCTCAACGAGCTGATTCCGGGCCGCGCCCATGCCGACCTCGGCATCGTGGTGCAGGGCGGGCTCTACAACGCGCTGATCCGCAGCCTGCAGCAGCAGGGGCTGGCCGATGCCTTCGGCAGCACCGAGATCCCGATCCTGGTGCTCAACGTGACCTACCCGCTGGTGCCCGAGCAGGTGGCCGACTTCTGCGTGGGCAAGCGCGCGGTGCTGGTGGTGGAGGAAGGCCAGCCCGAATACATCGAGCAGGACATCGCCACCTTGCTGCGCCGGCGCGACATCCAGACGCCGCTGCACGGCAAGGACATGCTGCCTTCGGCCGGCGAATACGGCGTCGAGGTGCTGTCGGGCGGCCTGGGCGCCTTTGCGGCGAAGTACATCGAAGCCGGCGAGGCTTCGTCTTCCGCGCAGGCCTGGCTGGCCGGCAACCGCGCGCGCCGCGAGGCCGTGGCGCGCCAGCTTGAGACGCCGCTGCCCAACCGGCCGCCGAGCTTCTGCATCGGCTGCCCCGAGCGCCCGGTGTTCTCGGCCCTGAAGCTCGCGCAGCAGGAGACGGGGCCGGTGCACATCGCGGCCGACATCGGCTGCCATGCCTTCGGCACCTTCGAGCCCTTCTCGATGGGGCATTCGATCCTGGGCTACGGCATGAGCCTAGCGAGCCGCGCGGGCGTGGCGCCGATGATGAACCGCCGCACCTTGTCGATCATGGGCGACGGCGGCTTCTGGCACAACGGCCTGCTCACGGGCGTGCAGAGCGCGCTGTTCAACGGCGACGACGCGGTACTGCTGATCTTCAAGAACGGCTACACCTCGGCCACCGGCACGCAGGACATCATCTCCACGCCCGACGACGAGATGAAGGAGCGCGCCGTCGACAAGCAGCAGAGCCTGGTCGACAAGAACCAGACCATCGAGGCCACGCTCAAGGGCCTGGGCGTGCAGTGGATGCGCACCGTGACCACCTACGACGTGGAGCGCATGCGCAAGACGCTGACCGAGGCGCTCACCAGCGACTTCAACGGCCTGAAGGTGGTGATTGCCGAAGGCGAATGCCAGCTCGAGCGCCAGCGCCGCATCAAGCCCTGGATTGCCGGCCTGCTTCAGCGCGGCGAACGCGTGGTGCGCGTGAAGTACGGCGTCGACGAGGACGTGTGCAACGGCGACCACGCCTGCATCCGCCTGTCGGGCTGCCCCACGCTCACGCTCAGGGACAACCCCGACCCGCTCAAGGTCGACCCCGTCGCCGCCGTGATCGACGGCTGCGTGGGCTGCGGCCTGTGCGGCGAGAACGCGCATGCGGCCACGCTGTGCCCGAGCTTCTACCGCGCGGAGGTGGTGCAGAACCCGAAGTGGCACGAGCGCCTGCTGCACGCGTTGCGCGGCGCCGTGGTGCGCGCGCTGCAACCTGCATGAAATACAACATGGAACAGAACCGCCCCATCACCCTCCTCGTCTGCGCCCTCGGCGGCGAAGGCGGCGGCGTGCTCACCGAGTGGCTGGTCGACATCGCCCGCCACGCCGGCTACGCCGCGCAGAGCACGTCGATTCCCGGCGTGGCGCAGCGCACCGGCGCCACCACCTACTACATCGAGGTGTTCCCGGTGCCGATCGCGCAACTCGGCGGCCAGCGCCCGGTGTTCAGCCTGAGCCCGGTGCCGGGCGCGCTCGACGCCATCGTGTCGTCGGAGCTGCTCGAGACCGCGCGCCAGATCGGCAACGGCATGAGCGCGCCGCTGCGCACGCTGGTCATCAGCTCGTCGGCGCGCATCTTCACCACCGCCGAGCGCATGCAGCCCGGCGATGGCCGCGCCGATGCGCAGCGCCTGCTCGACGTTGTGAAAGCCTTCAGCCGCGAACACCATGTGTTCGACATGAACGCCGTGGCGCGCGAGACCGGCACGGTGGTCAGCGCGGTGATGCTCGGCGCCATCGCGGGCAGCGGCCTGTTTCCGTTCCCGCGCGAGGCCTATGAACACGTGGTGCGCGGCGGCGACGCGCGCGCGCCCGAGAAGCTCGGCAAGATGGCTGCAGCCAGCCTGCGCGGCTTCGCGGCGGGCTTCGAGGCCGTGGGCACGCCGCGCGCGCAGGCCGCCTTCGTGAGCAGCGTGCTGGCCGCCGACACGCGCGACGCGCCGCCACCGCCGCGCGCATTGCCGGACGAACTGGCGCGGCGCTTTCCGCCCGCCGTGCACGACATGCTTGCGCTCGGCCATGCGCGCGTGCTCGACTACCAGGACGCTGCCTACGCCGCGCTCTATGCCGAGCGGCTGGGCCGGCTGCTCGATGCCGAGCGCGCCGCCGACCCGGCCGGCGCACAGGGCTTTGCCATCACCCGCGCAGCCGCGCGCTGGCTCGCGCTGTGGATGGCCTTCGACGACATCGTGCGCGTGGCCGCGCTCAAGGGCCGCGCCAGCCGCGCACAGCGCGTGCGGCAGGAGGTGCGCGCGGCCGACGAAGACATCGTGAAGGTCTACGACCACTTCAAGCCCGGCGCGGCCGAGTTCGCCGCGCTGCTGCCGCCGGGCCTGGCGCGCCGCGTCACCGCATGGGACCGCGGCCGGCAGGCGCGCGGCCTCGCGCCCTGGGCACTGCCGTTGAAGGTGGGCAGCCACTCGGTGCTCGGCATGGCCTCGCTGCGCCTCTTGTCTTCGCTGAAGTGGCTGCGCCGCCGCGGCCATCGCTTTGCCGAGGAACAGGCGCTGATCGAGCGCTGGCTCGCGGCGGTGGAAGCCGGCACGCGCGAAGCCTGGGTGCTGGGCCATGAGCTGGCGCTGTGCGGACGGCTCATCAAGGGCTATGGCAGCACCAACGAGCGCGGCAAGGAAAACCTGCTGCACGTGATCGGCGAACTCGCAGGCCGTGCAACGCTCGCCGCGCCGGCACGCGCCGAGGCGATTGCCGCAGCGCGCGAAGCAGCCCTGGCCGACGAGGGCGGCAAGGCGCTCGACGCCGCGCTGGTGCGCCACGGTGCCGCACCGCGGCCGGTGCAGGCGCAGCCCATCCGCTGGATGAGGCGGCCGCCGTCCACCGCCGGCCAACCCTGATTCCACGACAAACAACCCAGGAGACACCACCCATGCCCCACCACGCCCTTCCCTGGCGGCGACGCCTGCTGCTCACCGCCGCCTGCGCGCTGCTGGCCTGTGCGCAAGCACCGGCACATGCCGACACATGGCCCGCCAAGCCGATCAAGGTGGTCGTCAACTTTCCGCCCGGCGGCGCCGCCGACCAGATCGCGCGCGCGGTCTCGCAGCCGCTGCAGGAGGCACTCAAGCAGCCGGTGGTGATCGAGAACCGCGCGGGCGCCAACGGCAACGTCGGCGGCGAGGCGGTGGCGCGCGCACCGGCCGACGGCTACACGCTGCTCATGAGTTCGGGCGGCATGGTGTCGGTGAACCCGCATCTGTATTCGCGCATGAGCTTCGATCCCGCGAAGGACCTGGTGCCGGTGGCGGCGGCCGCGCGCGTACTGGTGTTCCTGGTGACCAGGCCCGCGCTGCCGCCCACCAACATCCGGGAGTTCATCGCGTACCTCAAGGCCAGCCCGGGCAAGCTGTCGTACGGCTCGCCGGGCAACGGCAGCTCACCGCACCTGGCGGGCGAGATGTTCAAGAGCCAGGCCGGCGTCTTCGCGCTGCACGTGCCCTACCGCGGCGCGGCGCCCGCGCTGCAGGACCTGCTGGCGGGCCAGATCGACTATGCGTTCGACCCGGGCATCGGCCTGCAGCAGGTGCGCGCGGGCAAGCTCCGGCTGCTGGCGGTGGGCAGCCCGCACCGCTCGCCGCAGTTCCCCGACGTGCCCACGCTCGACGAGGCCGGACTGCGCGGCTTCGACGCCGACACCGTGTTCGGCTTCTATGCGCCCGCAGGCACGCCGCCGGAGGTGGTGGCACAACTCAACGCGCAGATCAACCGCGCGCTCGCACTGCCGGCCGTGAAGGAACGCATCGCCTCGCTTGGCGGCGAAGCATTGCCGGGCTCGCCGGCCGATTTCCAGCGGCGCGCGGCGGCCGATTCGCAGCGCTTCGGCGCGCTGATCCGCGACCGCAAGATCGTCGCGGATTGAGCGCGCGCATCGCCCCCCGTGGCCGCCGACGGCGAGAATGAACCGATGAGCAGCAACAGCAAAGAGATCACCTACACCGCACGCGTCGAGTTCGGCGACTGCGACCCGGCCGGCATCGTCTGGTTCCCCAACTTCTTCCGCTGGATCGATGCGGCCTCGCGCCACTTCTTCGCCGAATGCGGCGTGCCGCGCTGGGAAGAAACGGCGCAGACGCTGGGCGTGATCGGCACGCCGCTGGTCGACACGCACACGCGCTTCGTCAAGGCCGCGAGCTACGGCGACACGCTGCAGATCGCGGTGCGCATCACCGAATGGCGCGACAAGAGCTTCGTGCAGACCTACCGCGTGCTGCGCGGCGACGAACTGATCCTCGAATGCGAGGAGGTGCGCATCTTCGCGGCGAAGCGCGAAGGCGGCGGCATCCGCGCGGTGCCCATTCCACCCGCGATCCGCGCGCTCTGCGACGAGGCCGCATCTTAGAATGGCCCGATGAACTGGCGCACTCTTCTTCCATTCGCTCTGCTCGCCACCGGCTGCTCGACGCTCCCCAACGAAGTGGTGCCCGTGCGCGAAGGCGTGCTGCGCGCTCCCACGTACACGCAGGCGGCCGACCATTGCAGCGCCAAGGGCCAGGCGCCGCGCTGGCTCGGCAAGGCGCCAGCGGAGGCCGGCGTGCTGTTCCAGTGCTACTGAGCCTGGCCGCCGCGCAGCAACGACCCGCCCGCGCCACAGGACATCGCCAAAAAGGTTGACGCTCTTTGTGATGCGGTGCAACAATCCCGCATCTTTACTTCGGAGCCCCGTGCGTGGACAGTGCCAGTTGGATCAGTGACAAGACGCGTGCCTCGGCAGGCGTGACACATCCGGCCCTCTAGCGCAGGCTCTTTTGCGCTGCGGCCGCCGTGCACGCAGCCTGACCCGTTCGCCATTCCAGGCCAGCGGTTCTCCCTTCCGAATCCCGCCGTTCTTCGTCACTGACTTTTTCAGTCAGCTTGCGTGTGTCCGTGCACGAGGCTCCTTCATGCGAAGGAGCCTTGCCATGCGTCAATTCCAGTCTCGTCAGCAGCACCTGCAGCAGCAACACCAGCCGGTGCAGGAATCCGCTCGCGCGTCTGCGCATGCGCCGACGCGTGCGGTCACGGCGCAGGACATCGACAACGAAATGCTGGACCGCGCCGCCGCGCTCTGGACCACGCGGCGCATCCGCAGCTTCTTCCTGCTGCTCGAGCGGCCGCCGCGCGCCGGCCAGCGCTGACGCGCCGCACCGCCCCCACCGCCGGACACGCAAGAAACAAGGAGGCCTGATGGATCCCGCTTCTCGTTGGCGCCCCTGTGCGCCACCCCTCGCCCGCCCGATCGACCACACCGAAATGCAGCGCGCCGCGCCGCCAGGGGATTCCCACGCCTGATTGACGCGGGAGGTTCTTCCCTTCGCGGCCGGCGCCGTGAAGGAATACAAAATGAAGAACGTCCTGAAGTCCCTTTTCGAGAGCTTCCTGCGCAGCCGCCGCATGCTGCACCACTTCGAGCGCTGGCAGACGCTGCTGGGCTCGAAGCCCGCAGGCACGGCTTCGGCGGCCATGCCGCCCGACATCGCCAGGGCACTGTCCGCCGCATCGCGTGCCGACGCCGGCGCCATGCTGGCCAGCCTGCACAGCTCGCCGCAAGGCCTGGCCGAAGACGAGGCGCAGGCGCTGCGCAAGCAGTTCGGCGGCAACGAGGTGCGCCACGAGCAGCCGCTGCCGTGGTGGACGCACCTGTGGCAGTGCTACCGCAATCCGTTCAACCTGCTGCTGACCGTGCTGGCGCTGGTCTCCTACGTGACCGAGGACATGAAGGCCGCGCTCGTGATCGGCAGCATGGTGGTGCTGTCGACGGTGCTGCGCTTCGTGCAGGAATCGCGCTCAGGCAAGGCTGCGGAGCGGCTCAAGGCGATGGTGAGCAACACCGCCACCGTGCTGCGGCCCGCGCCCGCCGAAGGCGCCGGCGCCCCGCATGCGGAGGCGGTGCGCGCCGAGGTGCCGATGCGCGAACTGGTGCCGGGCGACGTGATCGCGCTCTCGGCCGGCGACATGATCCCGGCCGACTGCCGGCTGCTCGCCGCCAAGGACCTGTTCATCAGCCAGTCCGCGCTGACCGGCGAAGCGATGCCCGTGGAGAAATTCAGCGCCGACCGCAGCAGCGATGAAGCCGGCGTGCTCGAGCGCGACAACCTGCTCTTCATGGGCACCAGCGTGGTCAGCGGCAGCGCCACCGCGCTCATCGTGCACACCGGCAACCGCACCTTCTTCGGCGCACTGGCGCAGCGCGTGACCGCCGTCGACCAGGGCACCAGCGCGTTCCAGGCCGGCATCAACCGCGTGAGCTGGGTGCTGATCCGCTTCATGCTGGTGATGGCGCCGCTGGTGCTGGTGATCAATGGCGTGGCCAAGGGCGACTGGTGGGAGGCGGCGCTGTTCGCGCTGTCGATCGCGGTCGGCCTCACGCCCGAGATGCTGCCGATGATCGTGACCGCCACGCTGGCCAAGGGCGCGGTCGTGATGTCGCGCCGGAAGGTGATCGTGAAGCGGCTGGAAGCCATCCACAACTTCGG
Source organism: Variovorax sp. VRV01 (assembly GCF_014852545.1). Taxonomy (NCBI): domain Bacteria; kingdom Pseudomonadati; phylum Pseudomonadota; class Betaproteobacteria; order Burkholderiales; family Comamonadaceae; genus Variovorax; species Variovorax sp. VRV01. The sequence continues at coordinate 692,277 of NZ_JACVBS010000001.1, read as the reverse complement.
CGCCATGGACGTGCTGTGCACCGACAAGACCGGCACGCTGACGCAGGACCACATCGTGCTGGAGCGCCACACCAACGCCTGGGGCGAAGCCTCGGACCACGTGCTGCAGATGGCCTACCTGAACAGCTTCCACCAGACGGGCCTGAAGAACCTGCTCGACAAGGCCGTGCTGAGCCACGCCGAGATGCAGCTGGAAACGCGGCTGCAGACGGCCTGGCGCAAGATCGACGAGGTGCCCTTCGACTTCGCGCGCCGCCGCATGTCGGTGGTGGTGGAGAACGGCGGCAGCGAGCACCTGCTGATCTGCAAGGGCGCGCTGGAAGAGATTCTCTCGGCCTGCGCCTCGGTCGAGCGCGGCGACGAGGTGCTGCCGCTCGATGCAGATGTTCTTGCACGCATCCACGCCATCGCGTCGGAGCTCAACACCCAGGGCCTGCGCGTGGTGGCCGTGGCCAGCCGCGTGCTGGCCGCGGGGGCGCAACGGCCGGTCCAGGTCGCCTACGGCGTGGCCGACGAAACGGCGCTCACGCTGCTGGGCTACGTCGCGTTTCTCGATCCGCCGAAGGAATCGACCGCGCCCGCGCTGCGCGCGCTGGCCGCGCACGGCGTGGCGGTAAAGGTGCTGACGGGCGACAACGAGCTGGTCGCGCGCAAGGTCTGCGTCGACGTCGGCATCGAGGCCGGCCGCGTGGTGCTGGGGCGCGAGATCGAGGCGCTGGACGACGCCGGTCTGCGCGCGCTGGCCGAGCAGCACCAGGTGTTCGCCAAGCTCACGCCTGCGCACAAGGAACGCATCGTGCGTGCGCTGCATGCGAACGGGCATGTGGTGGGCTTCATGGGCGACGGCATCAACGACGCGCCCGCGCTGCGTGCGGCCGACATCGGCATCTCGGTGGACGGCGCAGTGGACGTGGCCAAGGAGTCGGCGGACATCATCCTGCTCGAGAAGAGCCTCATGGTGCTGGAGCAGGGCGTGGTGGAAGGCCGCCGCACCTTTGCCAACATGCTGAAGTACATCAAGCTGACCGCGAGCTCGAATTTCGGCAACGTGTTCTCGGTGCTGGTGGCCAGCGCGTTCCTGCCCTTCCTGCCGATGCTGCCGCTGCATCTGCTGGTGCAGAACCTGCTGTACGACGTGTCGCAGATCGCGATTCCGTTCGACAACGTCGACGCCGAATTCCTGCAAAAGCCGCAGCGCTGGAACCCGGCCGACCTGGGCCGCTTCATGCTGTTCTTCGGGCCGCTGAGCTCGGTGTTCGACATCCTGACCTACGCCGTGATGTGGTTTGCGTTCTCGGCCAACACGGTGGCGCACCAGACGCTGTTCCAGTCGGGCTGGTTCGTCGAGGGCCTGCTGTCGCAGACGCTGGTCGTGCACCTGATCCGCACCCGCAAGATCCCGTTCCTGCAAAGCCGCGCGGCCTGGCCGCTGCTGGCAATGGGCGCAGCGATTGCCGCGGCGGGCATCTGGCTGCCGATGGGGCGGCTCGCGCACTACTTCCGGCTGCAGGCGCTTCCGCTGGCCTACTTTCCGTGGCTGGCGGCGATGCTGGCGGGGTATGCGACGCTCACGCAGGCGGTCAAGGGATGGTATGCGCGGCGGTTCGGGTGGCAGTGATGTTTTGGCGCTGCTGTTCGGGGGCGCGTGCACAGGCCACCGGGTACTCCCCTCCGCGAATGTCCCCCGGGGCTACGCCCCTCCTCCTTTATTTCGCTGCGGGGAGCACCCGATGCCCTGTGCACCGGGGCATGCCGCTGATGCAACACTGATCAACGACCGTTGCGCATTGCGCTCACGTCGATGGGGTGCCTTGCGCGGCGAAATCAAGGAGGAGGCCGCAGGCCGGGGGACATTCGCTTCGCCGCGTACCCCGTCGGCGGGAACGCCGCCCTGAACGGCAGCGCAAAAAAAGGCGGCACCGCCGAAGCGATGCCGCCTTTCCAAGAGAACCCAAGCGGACTGAGCGAACCGCTTAGATGCTCATGATCGAAACAGCCTTGGTGTTCAGGTAGGCCTCGAGCGCCTCCGGGCCGCCTTCCGAGCCGTAGCCCGAATCCTTCACGCCGCCGAACGGCATTTCGGGCGAGGGCGCGGCGGGCTGGTTGATCCACAGCATGCCGAGCTCGAGCTTCTGGCTCAGCAGGTGCGCGTTCTTGATCGACTTGGTGAAGGCATAGCCGGCCAGGCCGAATGGCAGGCGGTTGGCTTCGGCGATGGCTTCCTCGAGCGTGTCGAAGCCGCGGATCGCCGCGATGGGGCCGAAGGGCTCGTTGTTGAACACGTCGGCATCGAGCGGCACGTCGGTCAGCACGGTAGGTGCGAAGAAGTTGCCGGTGTCGCCGACGCGTTCGCCGCCGGCTGCCACGGTGGCGCCCTTCTTGCGCGCATCTTCCAGCACGTGGGCCATGGCCGTGAGGCGGCGCGCGTTGGCGAGCGGGCCGAGGGTCGTGCCCTCGGCCAGGCCGTCGCCGAGCTTCAGGCCTTCGGTGTACTTGACCAGCGTGCGGGCGAATTCCTCGCGCAGGCTGTTGTGCACCAGGAAGCGGGTGGGCGAGATGCAGACCTGGCCCGCATTGCGGAACTTGGCGGCGCCCGCGGCCTTCACGGCCAGCGCCACGTCGGCGTCCTCGGCCACGATGACCGGCGCGTGGCCGCCCAGCTCCATGGTGACGCGCTTCATGTGCGAGCCGGCCAGTGCGGCCAGCTGCTTGCCGACCGGCGTGGAACCCGTGAAGGTGACCTTGCGGATGATCGGATGCGAGATCAGGTAGTTCGAGATTTCAGCCGGGTTGCCGAACACCAGGCCCACGGTGCCGGGCGGAATGCCGGCATCGACGAAAGCCTGCAGCAGCGCGGCGGGCGAAGCCGGGGTTTCTTCGGGCGCCTTGACCAGGAACGAGCAGCCGGTGGCCAGCGCGGCGCCGAGCTTGCGCACGATCTGGTTGATGGGGAAGTTCCAGGGCGTGAACGCGGCGACCGGGCCCAGCGGCTCCTTGATCACCAGCTGCTGCGCATTCAGGTTGCGCGAAGGCACGATGCGGCCGTAGACGCGGCGGCCTTCGTCGGCGAACCATTCGATGATGTCGGCGGCGGCCAGCGTCTCGCCCTTGGCCTCGGCCAGCGGCTTGCCCTGCTCCTGCGTCAGCAGCTTGGCGATCTCGGGGGCGCGCTCGCGGATCAGGCCGGCCGCGCGGCGCATGACGGCGGCGCGCTCGTTGGCGGGCGTGTTGCGCCAGGTTTCGAAGCCGCGCTGGGCGGCGGCCAGGGCGCGGTCGAGGTCGGCGATGCTGGCATGCGCCACCTTGCCGATGGCCTTGCCGGTGGCCGGGTTCACGACGTCCAGCGTCTTGCCGCCGGTGGCGTCGACCCATTCGTTGTCGATCAGCAGGCGGGTGTCGGTGTAGGTGGCGGTCATGGCGAACTTTTCCTTCGAGGACTGGATGATGAAAAGGGGAAATCTGGGTGCGCGGCGCGGCACCCGGAAGGTGCGCTTGCGACAGCGGCGGCAAATTGCCGCCGGGTGCATAGATTAACCCGAGTTCGCGAAGCCCGCCGGAGCCGGGAAACCGACCCCTTTTTCCGTTACAGCCGCTACAGGATCAGCAGCGCGCGAAAGTCGTTCACGTTGGTGTTCGTGGGGCCGGTCACGAACAGGTCGCCGATGGCGTCGAAGTAGCCGTAGGCGTCATTGCGGTCCAGGTGGTCCGACAGCTTCTTTCCGGCGGCCGTGGCGCGCGCCAGCGTGTCGGGCGTGACGAAGGCGCCGGCGTTGTCTTCCACGCCGTCAATGCCGTCGGTGTCGGCGGCCAGCGCCCAGACCTGCGGCTGGCCCATCAGCGCGCCGGCCAGGCCCATGCACAGTTCGCCGGCGCGCCCGCCGCGGCCCTTGGCCTGGCCGGGCTGGCGCGGGCGGATCGTGACGGTGGTCTCGCCGCCCGAGAGAATGACGCAGGGCCGTGCGAACGGCTGGCCGCGGTGCGCCACGGCGCGCGCCAGCGCCGCATGCACCTTGCCGACCTCGCGCGATTCGCCTTCGATCTCGTCGCTGAGGATATGGGCCTCGATGCCGGCCTCGCGTGCCGCCTTGGCGGCCGCTTCGAGCGACTGCTGCGGCGTGGCGGTCAGGTGGACATCATGCCCCTTGAAGACCGCGTCCTCCGGCTTCGGCGTTTCGAGCTCGCCGCTCTCGAGCCGCGCGCGCACCGGCGCCGGCAGCTCGATGCCGTAGCGGTCGAGGATGGCGAGCGCGTCGGCGCAGGTGGTGGCATCGGGCACCGTGGGGCCGCTCGCGATGACCGCCGGGTCGTCGCCCGGCACGTCGCTGATGGTGAGCGTCACCACGCGCGCCGGCGCACAGGCCGCGGCCAGACGGCCGCCCTTGATGCGCGACAGGTGCTTGCGCACGCAATTCATCTCGCCGATGCCGGCGCCGCTGTCGAGCAGCTGCTTGTTGATGCGCTGCTTGTCGGCCAGCGTGAGGCCCTCGGCCGGCAGCACCAGCAGTGACGAGCCGCCGCCCGAGATCAGGCACAGCACGAGATCGTCGGCCGTGAGGCCCTGCGCGAGCGCGAGGATGCGCTCGGCCGCCTGCTGGCCGGCCGCGTCGGGCACGGGGTGCGCGGCCTCGACGAGCTCGATGCGCTGCGGCACGCCTTCGGGGCGCGGCGGGATGTGGTCGTAGCGGGTGACGACCAGGCCCGACAGCGGCGCGTCGGCCGGCCACAGGGCTTCGAGCGCCTGCACCATCGAGCCGCCCGCCTTGCCGGCGCCCAGCACCAGCGTGCGGCCCTTGGGCGGCCTGGGCAGATGGGCGCCCATTGTGGACAGCGGCAGCGCGCGGTCCACCGCCACGCGGTAGAGATGTTCGAGGAAGGCGCGCGGGGCCTCGCGCGGATCGGGGGTGGGCAGTGAGGACGGGTTCGATGCGGTCATGGCTTGCTTTGTCTCCAACCGGCAATTGTGCGGGGAACGGCGCCCCCCGCTCCTGACTCCGGTCTAGTTCGTTTTCGCGCCGGCCTGGAACCAGCGGCCGACCAGCGCGCGTTCTTCGTCGGTGATGCCGGTCGCGTTGTTCATCGGCATGATCTTCGTCACCACCACCTGCTGGTAGATGGCCTGCGCATGTGCTGCCACCTGCTCGGGCGAATCGACGCGCACGTTCTTCATCTGCACGGCCTCGCCGTGGCACATGAAGCAGCGCTGCTCGAGCACCTTCTGCACGTCCTTGAACGCCACGGCGGGCGCCGCTGCCGAGGCGACGGGCGCGGCCGCCGGCTCGGGCTTCATCCAGACGATGGTGAGCCCCAGCACCACGATGCCGATCAGCGCATAGGGCAGCGGATTGCCCGCGTTGCCAAGCTTGAAGCGGTGCCGCACCACGAAGAACTGCCGGATCGCCGCGCCGCCCAGCATGATCAGCAGCAGCACGATCCAGTTGTACTTGTGGGTGTAGGTGAAGCTGTAGTGGTTGCTGAGCATCGCGAACAGCACCGGCAGCGTGAAGTACGTGTTGTGCACGCTGCGCTGCTTGCCGCGCTGGCCGTGCACCGGATCGACCGGCCGGCCTTCACGCAGGGCCTGCACGTTCTTGCGCTGGCCCGGAATGATCCAGAAGAACACGTTGCCGCTCATCGTGGTGGCCATCATCGCGCCCACCAGCAGGAAGGCCGCGCGGCCCGCGAACCACTGGCAGGCCAGCCAGGTCGCGAACACGATGAAGAGCGCGATCAGCACGCCGACGATGGTGTCGCCGTTCTTGCGGCGGCCGAAGATCTGGCAGATGCCGTCGTAGACCATCCAGAACACCACGAAGAAGGCCAGCGCCACGCCGATGGCGGCGCCGGGCTGCCAGTCCATCTTCGACTTGTCGATCAGGTAGGTGCTCGCGTTCCACAGGTACGACATGGTGAACAGCGCAAAGCCCGTGAGCCAGGTGCTGTAGCTCTCCCAGTACGACCAGTGCAGGTGGTCCGGCAGCCTCTTGGGCGCCAGCGCGTACTTCTGCATGTTGTAGAAGCCGCCGCCGTGCACGGCCCACTGCTCCCCGCCCACGCCCTTGTCGAGCGACTCGGCGTCCTGCGGCTTCTCGAGGCTGTTGTCCAGCATCACGAAGTAGAAGGAAGCGCCGATCCAGGCGATGGCGGTGATGACGTGGACCCAGCGCAGCAGCAGGTTGGCCCAGTCGAGGTAATAGCTTTCCATGTGGTGCTCTCTCTCAACCCCTTCGGCGCGTGGGAACGCCGCGAAGGGGTTTCTTCAGCCTGCTCACCACTGCGGGCGCTGTAAGCAGAGAAAGTGCCGCGAACGCAGGCTCCATGAAAAGATGGGCCTCGCTCCGCTGCGGCTTGTTGTGGACCGAAAGTGTATACAGTTTTGGCAAGTGGCGGGTGGCTTTTTTGAAGGCGTCGCCGCCGGGAAAACCCTGTTCAGCCCAGCGATTGCAACAACTGTGCCGCCACCGCCACCGCGATCACCTCGGGCTCCTTGCCGGTGATGCCGGGCACGCCGATCGGACAGGTGATGCGCGCCAGTTCGTCGGCCGTGAAGCCGCGGGCCTCGAGCCGGTGGCTGAAGGTGGCCCACTTGGTCTTGCTGCCGATCAGGCCGATGTAGGGCAGGTCGCCGTGCGTGCGCAGGCGCTTCAGGCAGGCGATGACGATGTCCAGGTCTTCGGCGTGGCTGAAGCTCATGATCAGCACGCGGCTGCCCGGCGTGAGCCCGGCCACGGCGTCCTGCACGGGCTCCGAATGCTCGATCTCGATCTGCGCCGGCAGCGCCTCGGGAAACACGCCGTCGCGGCTGTCGATCCAGCGCACCGAAAACGGCAGCCCCGCCAGCAGCCGCGCGAGCGCCGCGCCCACGTGGCCGCCGCCGAACAGCGCCACGGGCTGGAGCTGCGCGACCAGTTCACGCTGCAAGGCCGGCGCATCGGCGGCCGTGATGCGGCGGTACGAGAGAAACACCACGCCGCCGCAGCACTGGCCCAGGCTCGGGCCGAGCGGATAGCGTTCGATGCCGTCGATGGCGCGCCGCCCGGCGAGCAGTTCGCGCGCTTCCTGCGTGGCCTGGAACTCGAGCTGGCCGCCGCCGATGGTGCCCGTGAGCCCTTCGGCCCACACCGCCATCCAGGTGCCCGCCTCGCGCGGCGCCGAGCCCTGCGTGGATTCGACGCGCACCAGCACCGCGTCTTCGCGGGCCAGGCGTGCCATCAGCTGATCGACCAGGCCGTTCATTCTCGATACCTTCGGTTGCGGGGGTGCGGGTGACTCACGGTATAAACCAGACGATGAACCGTCAGCTTACGCCGCGCCGTCTCGCCCTCCTGGCCTCTTCCCTTTGTGCCCTCTGGATCGCCGGATGCGGCACCACCGGTTCGGTGCCCGGCCAGCTCAGCAGCGCCACGGCCGACCGCAGCGCCAGCGGCCCCGCGCCGCGCGCGTCCAACGCGGCTACCGCGCGCGACTACCGGCGCGATGCCGCGCGCCATATCTACGAGATCAACCGCTCGCGCATCTATGGCGGCCAGTTGCCTCCGCTGCTCTATGCCGTGGGCACGCTGCAGGTGAATCTCGATGCCGGCGGCCGCGTGGTGTCGATGCACTGGATGCGCGCACCCAAGCATGCGCCCGAGGTCGTCGCCGAGATCGAACGCATGGTGCTGAAGGCCGCGCCCTTCCCCGCCGCCACCCGTCTCGGGCCGGTCACCTGGACCGACACCTGGCTCTGGGACAAGAGCGGGCGCTTCCAGCTCGATACGCTGACGGAAGGTCAGCAGCAGGGGGATTAGGCTCACCCCCAGTCTTCGCGCACTTCGTGTCGCTTCGCCAACCCCCTCGCCGGGGGCAACACCAGCGGCCCGGCAAAGCCGGTTCCGCGGTGTTCCACGAAAAGACATCAGTCGCCACATGAGAACGCGACCGGCGATCACGACCCGCGGTAGGTGGAGTAGCTCCACGGGCTCACGAGCAGTGGCACGTGGTAGTGCTGGTCGGTGTGCGCCACGCCGAAGTCCAGCGACACCTTGTTCAGGAAGTTGGGCTCGGGCAGCTTCACGCCGCGCGCCTTGAAGTAGCCCGCCACGTCGAACACCAGCCGGTAGGTGCCGGCCTTGAGCGAGTGGCTGTCGTAGAGCGGCGCGTCGCTGCGGCCGTCCGAATTCAGCGTGAAGCGCTTCACCAGCGTGGCGTCGTCGCCCTGAGTGGTGTACAGCGCCACCTCCATGCCGGCCGCGGGGCCGCCGTGCATCGTGTCCAGTACGTGAGTGCTCAAGCCCATGGGGTGCTCCTTCGAAGGTCGATCAGCTGCGGGAAATTCCGGTGGACAAAAGTGTATACAGTTACCGGCTTTGGGTCTATCATGAAAAACATGGAGTCCTCCACCACCCGTTCGATCGTCGACGCGCTCACCAAGGCGATCGTCGAGCACCGGCTGCAGCCCGGCACCAAGCTGGCCGAGCAGAAGCTGGCCGACCACTTCGGCGTGTCGCGCACGCTGGTGCGCCAGGCGCTGTTCCAGCTGTCGCAGAACAAGCTCATCCGCCTGGAGCCCGCACGCGGCGCCTTCGTGGCGGCCCCGGCGGTCGACGAGGCCAGGCAGGTGTTCGCGGTGCGCCGCATGCTCGAGGCCGAAATGACGCGCGAGTTCGTTCGCACCGTCACGCCGGCCAAGATCAAGGCGCTCAAGGAGCACGTGGCGCTGGAGAAGTCCGCCGTGTCGGGCGAGGACATCTCGGGCCGCACCGAGCTGCTCGGCGACTTCCACGTGCGCATGGCCGAGCTCATGGGCAACCAGGTGCTGGCGCAGATCCTCGGCGAGCTGATCTCGCGCTGCGCCCTCATCACGCTCATGTACCAGAGCACCAGCGCGGCCGAGCACTCCAACGACGAGCACGCCGACATCGTGAAGGCGCTGGCCGCGCGCGACGAGGAGCGCGCCGTGCGCCTCATGACCGAACACCTGGAGCACGTCGAGGCCAACCTGACCTTCGACCGCAAGGTGCCGACCAACGACATCTCGCTTGCACTGTCCTGAACATTCCATGACCGTCTACGACACCACCCTGCCCTACCCGCGCGACCTCGTCGGCTACGGCCGCAATCCACCCCATGCCCGGTGGCCTGGCGGCGCGCGCATCGCGGTGCAGTTCGTCCTCAACTACGAAGAGGGCGGCGAAAACGCCACACTGCACGGCGACGCGGGCTCCGAGCAGTTCCTTTCGGAGATGTTCAATCCGGCGAGCTTCCCGGACCGGCACATCAGCATGGAAGGCATCTACGAATACGGCTCGCGCGCCGGCGTCTGGCGCATCCTGCGCGAGTTCGAGAAGCGCGGCCTGCCGCTCACCGTGTTCGGCGTCGGCATGGCGCTCGAGCGCTACCCCGAGCTGGCCGCGGCCTTCAAGGAACTGGGCCACGAGATCGCCTGCCACGGCTGGCGCTGGATCCACTACCAGAACCTCGACGAGGCCACCGAGCGCGAGCACATGCGCCTGGGCATGGAAGCCATCGAAAAGCTCACGGGTGAGCGCGCCCTGGGCTGGTACACCGGCCGCGACAGCCCGCGCACGCGCCGCCTCGTGGCCGACTACGGCGGCTTCGAATACGACAGCGACTACTACGGCGACGACCTGCCCTTCTGGATGAAGGTGCAGAAGACCGACGGCACCGTGGTGCCGCAGCTCATCGTGCCCTACACGCTCGACTGCAACGACATGCGCTTTGCGCTGCCGCAGGGCTACTCGCACGCCGACCCGTTCTTCCAGTACATGAAGGACAGCTTCGACGCGCTCTATGCCGAAGGCGACCCGCAAGGCGACAACAGCCCCAAGATGATGAGCATCGGCATGCACTGCCGCCTGCTCGGGCGCCCCGGCCGCATCACCGCGCTGCAGCGCTTTCTCGACCACATCGGCCGGCACGAGCATGTGTGGGTCTGCCGGCGCGTGGACATCGCGCGCCACTGGAAGCAGGCGCATCCCTTCGAAGCGGCCGCCACAGGAGACCCGTCATGAGCCTGACCCTCGACCAACTGAACGCCGCAACGCCGGGCGATGCCCTGGCGATGCTCGACGGCACCTACGAACATTCGCCGTGGATCGCCGAGCGCGCGCTCGCGGCGCGCCCGTTCCGCTCGCTCGCGCAGCTGAAGCATGCGCTCGTGCAGGCGGTGGCCGCGGCCTCGGCCGACGAAAAGCTGGGACTGATCCGCGCCCACCCCGAACTCGCGGGCAAGGCCATGGTCAGCAAGACGCTCACGGCCGAATCGACCCATGAGCAGGGCAAGGCCGGCCTGACCGACTGCACGCCCGAAGAGTTCGCAAGAATCCAGCAGCTCAACGCCGACTACAACGCGAAGTTCGGCTTTCCGTTCATCCTGGCGGTGCGCGGGCCGCGCGGCACGGGGCTTTCGAAGCGCGAGATCATCGACACCTTCGAGCGCCGGCTGCACCATCACCCGGACTTCGAGCTTGGCGAGGCGCTGCGCAACATCCACCGCATCGCCGAGATCCGGCTCGACGACAAGTTCGGCGCCGATGTCTCGCTCGGCAACGACGTGTGGGACTGGCACGAAGCGCTCTCGGCGCACACCGACCCCGGCTATGCCGAGAAGGGCCAGCTCACCGTCACCTACCTGACCGATGCGCACCGCGCCTGCGCCGCGCAAATTTCAAACCTGATGCGCGATTGCGGCTTCGACTCGGTGCACATCGATGCGGTCGGCAACGTGGTCGGGCGCTACGAAGGCAGCACGCCCGGCGCGAAGGCGCTGCTCACCGGCTCGCACTACGACACCGTGCGCAACGGCGGCAAATACGACGGCCGCCTGGGCATCTTCGTGGCCGTAGCCTGCGTGCGCGAGCTCAAGCGCCAGGGCCGGCGCCTGCCGTTCGCATTCGAGGTGGTGGGCTTTGCCGAGGAAGAAGGTCAGCGCTACAAGGCCACCTTCCTGGGATCGGGCGCGCTCATCGGCCACTTCGATCCGCGCTGGCTGGACCAGAAGGATGCCGACGGCATCACCATGCGCGAGGCCATGCGGCACGCGGGCCTGAAGGAAGAAGAAATTCCGAAGATCCAGCGCGACCCGGCGCGCTACCTCGGCTTCGTCGAGGTGCACATCGAACAGGGTCCGGTGCTCACCGAGCTCGACGTTCCCCTGGGCATCGTCACCTCCATCAACGGCGGCGTGCGCTACGTGGGCGAGATGATCGGCATGGCCAGCCATGCCGGCACCACGCCGATGGGCCGGCGCCGCGATGCAGCCGCTGCGGTGGCCGAGCTGATCCTTTTCGCCGAGCAGCGCGCGGCGAAGGACGGCGACTCCGTCGCCACCGTGGGCATGCTCGAAGTGCCGAGCGGCTCGATCAACGTGGTGCCCGGACGCTGCAAGTTCAGCCTGGACATCCGCGCACCCAACGATCCGCAGCGCGACGCCGTGGTGCGCGACGTGCTGGCCGCGCTGCAGGAGATTGCCGATCGCCGCGGCGTGCGCTTCGTCATCGAGGAGGCCATGCGCGCAGCCGCCGCACCCAGCGCCCCCGAATGGCAGCAGCGCTGGGAAAAGGCGGTCGAATCGCTCGGCGTGCCGCTCTTTCGCATGCCCAGCGGCGCCGGCCACGACGCGATGAAGCTGCACGAGGTGATGCCGCAGGCCATGCTCTTCGTGCGCGGCATCAACTCGGGCATCAGCCACAACCCGCTCGAATCGAGCACCAACGACGACATCCAGCTCGCAGTGCAGGCCTTCCAGTTGCTGCTGGACAACCTCGCCGCCGAACAAGCCCACTGAAAAGAAAACCATGACCGACTACGCCAAGCTCGACGCCTGGATCGACGCCCACTTCGACGAGGAAGTGCAGTTCCTGCAGCAACTGGTGCAGGTGCCCACCGACACGCCGCCCGGCAACAATGCGCCGCATGCGGAGCGCACCGCCGAGCTGCTCAAGGACTTCGGCCTGGAAGCCGAGAAGCATGCCGTGCCCACGCAGGAAGTGAAGGACTACGGCCTCGAGTCGATCACCAACCTGATCGTGCGCCGCAAGTACGGCAAGGACGGCGACGGTGGCCGCACCGTGGCCCTGAACGCCCACGGCGACGTGGTGCCGCCCGGCGAAGGCTGGACGCACGATCCCTACGGCGGCGAGATTGCCGACGGCAGCCTCTACGGCCGCGCCGCCGCCGTGAGCAAGAGCGACTTCGCGAGCTTCACCTTCGCGCTGCGCGCGCTCGAAGCGGTAGCGAAACCGACCAAGGGCAGCGTCGAGCTGCACTTCACCTACGACGAGGAATTCGGCGGCATCCTCGGCCCGGGCTGGCTGCTCAAGCAGGGCCTGACCAAGCCCGACCTGATGATCGCGGCCGGCTTCAGCTACGAAGTGGTCACGGCCCACAACGGCTGCCTGCAGATGGAAGTGACGGTGCACGGCAAGATGGCGCACGCGGCCATTCCCACCACCGGCGTCGACGCGCTGCAGGGCGCGGTGAAGATCCTCAACGCGCTCTACGCGCAGAACACGCTCTACCAGCAGGTGACGTCCAAGGTCGAAGGCATCACGCATCCCTACCTCAACGTGGGCCGCATCGAAGGCGGCACCAACACCAACGTGGTTCCGGGCAAGGTGGTGTTCAAGCTCGACCGCCGCATGATTCCCGAAGAGAACCCGGTCGAGGTCGAGGCCACCATCCGCCAGGTGATCGCCGGTGCGGCCGCGGAAAGCACCGGCATCACGGTGGAGATCAAACGCCTGCTGCTGGCCAATTCGATGAAGCCGCTGGCCGGCAACAAGCCGCTGGTCGATGCGATCCAGAAGCATGGCCAGCAAGTCTTCGGCGAGCCGATCAAGGCCATGGGCACGCCGCTGTACACCGACGTACGCCTCTATGGCGAAGCCGGCATCCCCGGCGTGATCTACGGCGCCGGCCCGCGCACCGTGCTCGAGTCGAACGCCAAGCGCAGCGACGAACGCGTGGTGCTCGAGGACCTGCGCCGCGCCACCAAGGTGATTGCGCGCACGCTGAGCGACCTGCTGGCCTGATCGGACGCAGCGCCCGCGTTGCGGGCGTCCGACGCCGCGCATCAGTCGGCGCCTACAAGCGCCTTCGCGCCCCGGCGTGCAGCATGGGCTGCATGATCGAACGCAGTTCCACGCCCACCCTCACGGCCGATGCCCATGCGGTCGCGCATCGCTTCGTCGAAGTCGAGGGGATGCAGATCTTCTACCGCGAAGCCGGCCCGCGCGATGCGCCGGTGCTGCTGCTGCCGCACGGCTATCCATGCTCGTCGTTCCAGTACCGCCGGCTCATGCCCGCGCTGGCGGACCGGTGGCGCCTGGTGGCGCCGGACTACCCGGGCTTCGGCCTCAGCGACACGCCGCCCGCCGGGGCCTTCGGCTTCGACTTCGATGCCTATGCGGGCTTTCTGGAAGCCTTCTGCCGCAAGCTGGGCCTCGATCGCTACGCGCTCTACCTGCACGACTACGGTTCGCAGATCGGCCTGCGCCTGGCCATCCGGCATCCGGAGCGCGTGGCCGCGGTGATCATCCAGAATGGCGACATCTACGAGGACACGCTCGGCCCCAAGTACCGCGCCATCCAGGCCTTCTGGCGCGATCCGTCCGCAAAGAACCGCGCGGTGCTCGAAGAAGCAGTGAGCGAAGAGGGCTTCCGCGCCGAGTTCGTCGGCGAGGTTTCCGAGGCCCAGGCCGCGCAGATTCCGCCCGATCTCTGGAAGCTCCATTGGCCGCTGATGAACACGCCGCAGCGCCGGGAGCTCGCACGCCTGCTGATGGAAGGCCTGAAGGAAAACCTCGAATGGTTTCCGCACTACCAGGCCTGGCTGCGCGAACACCAGCCGCCCGCGCTCATCGTCTGGGGTCCCAACGACGGCTACATGCCCGAAGCCTCCGCGCGCGCCTACCTGCGCGACCTTCCGAACGCCGAGCTGGTGCTGACCGACGGCGGCCACTGGCTGCTGGAGACGCATCTCGCGCAGGTGGTACCTGTCATCCGGCGCTTCCTGTCCGCGGTCCATTCGCGCTGAGGGCAATCTCCCGCGTCACGCGCAGGAACTTCTCCATGTCGGCCGCCGAATGGCAGTGCAGCGGCGAAACCCGCACGGTGCCTTCGAGGCCGAAGGAATCGAGCATGCGCTTCGAATAGATGCTGCTCGCCACGCGCTCGTAGACCGTCACGCCGCGCTTGCCGTACTCGACCACCGCCTGCGTGCAGTCGAGGTGCTCGAAGCCGATGCCGATGATCAAGTCGCGCTTCGTCAGGTCCGGATGGTCGAGGAACACCTTCACGCCCTCGATGCTGCGCAGGCCCGCGGCGCCGCCGCTTCCGTCCAGCAGCGCCGACAGCAGGGCGCGCTCGTGCAGCTCGATGTGCGTGATGCCGGCCTCGAACAGGGCGCGGCGCCCGCTGGCATCGGTGAAATGGCCGCCGAGCCAGCACACGTAGTCCACGATCTCGGTCAGCACGGCAAACTGCCACGGCGCCGAACTGCCCAGGTCCCAGAAGTCGGGCTTCTTGCCCGCGAGCTTGTGGTGCGGCAGCCGCGCCGCGCGGTCCGACACCCATGAGAGCCCCGAGCCCCGGCAGCCGAAGAACTTGTAGGGCGCCATGTTGATGCCGTCCACCGGCGTCTTCTGCAGGTCGATCAGGCCGTGCGGCGCGTGCTGCACGGCGTCCACCACGATGTAGAGATCGGGCTTGATCTCGCGCGCGCGCCGCACGATCTGCTCCAGGTCGAGCTTGGCGCCGGAGATGTTCGAGGCATGGATCACGTTGAGCAGGCAGGTGTTCTCGTCCACCAGCCGCACGATCTCGTCGGCATCGACGCCGCCGGTCTCGCGGTTGCTTTTCGCCACCCGCAGTTCGCGGCCGGCCTTCTGGGCATAGAGGCTCATCGCATCGAACGACGAGGGATGCTCGAGCACGGTGGTGACCATGTTGGTGCCCGGCACGTTCTCGGCCACTGCGCGCACCATGTCGAACATCGCGCCCGATGCCGTCAGCGACGCATAGACGCTGCCGCCCCGTGCATTGAGGATGGTGCGCACGTCGTCGGTGCCCCTGGCCTGGATCTGCTGCAGCTCGACGGCGGTGGCGTGGATGCGCTCGGCGTTGTCGGGAATGGCATCGACCTGCGCGAAGCGCTCGGCCGCGGCCTTGAGCCGGAAAGAGCCGCCCGCGTTGTCGAAATAGAGGCGCTCGCGCCCGTGGTGGTCGTGGTCGACGTTGAGAAAGCGCTGCTTCACTTCGCGCATCAGCGCATCGGAGAGCGCCAGCCCATTGGCGTGCTGTGTGTTTGCCGGCATCTCTTCAAACGCCCTTGTTGTTCGGGTTCCTGTAGGCCTCGCGCACTGCGTCGGACATCGGGAAGTTGAGGTTCACGTTGCGCGGCGGAATGGGCGACATGAACCACTTCGCATAGAGCTTGTCGATGGCGCCCGACTTCATCATCTCGGTCACCGTCTGATCGACGATCGCCTTGAACTCGGGGTCGTCCTTGCGCATCATGATGCCGTAGGGTTCCTGGCGCAGCACGTCCTTCAGCAGCTTGTAGTCGGAGGCGTTGGGCTGGTTGGCGATGAGGCCGGCCAGCTGCACGTCGTCCAGCACGTAGGCCGCGGCGCGGTCGCTCGCGAGCAGCAGGAAGGCATCGGCCGTGTCCTTGCCCGCGATTTCCTGCACCTCGATGTTCTCGGTCTTGCGGAAGCCGCGCAGCAGCTGCATCGAGGTGCTGCCGGCCACCGTGGCCACGGTCTTGCCCTGCAGGTCGGCGATCGAGTTGATGCCCGAGTTCTTCTTCACCGCGGCCGTGATGTTGGTGACGAAATGGCTGGGCGCGAAGTCGACCTGCTGCTGGCGCTGCACGGTGTTGGTGGTGGTCGCGCAGTCGAGGTCGACCGTGCCGTTCTGCACCAGCGGAATGCGGTTGGTCGAATTGAGCAGCGTGTAGCGCACCTCGATCTTCGAAAGGCCGAGCCTGGCCTTGATGGCGTCCACCACCTTCAGGCAGATCTCGTTGGTGAAGCCGATGGGCGCGCTCTCGCCGCCGGTCTTGTAGGAGAACGGGATCTGCGTGTCGCGGCTGCCGATCTGCACCGTGCCGCTTTCCTTGATCTTGCGCAGCGTGGGGCTCTCCTGCGCGGCCGCGGCGCCGCAGAGCAGCGCAATGCTGGCGCCGAATGCGAGGGACAGTTTGAAGTTCATGGAATGTTCCTTTGAAGATGAGGCAGGAAGTACGCGGGACTGCACGGGGCGAATCTTCGGTGCGCCATCAAATTTCCAAAAGCGATTTTTTGTGATTGAATAAGATGAATAAAAGTATTCAATCCAAGGGCCTGCACCGTGATGACCTTCAAGCAGCTCGAGGCCCTGTACTGGATCGCCAAGCTGGGCGGCTTTGCGCAGGCGGCCAACCAGCTCCATACCTCGCAGTCGGCCGTGTCCAAGCGGGTGCATGAGCTCGAGCTGCTGTTCGACACCGAATTGTTCGACCGCAGCCAGCGCACCGCGCGGCTCACCGAAAAGGGCGAGGAGATGTTCGTGCTCGCGGCCCGGCTGCTCGAGCAGCGCGATGCCGCCGTCGAGCAGTTCAGCAAGCCCGGCGTAGTGGAGCGGCGGCTGCGCATCGGCGTGACGGAGCTCACGGCCATGACCTGGCTGCCCCGGCTGGTGGGCGTGATCCAGCAGCACTACCCCAAGGTCATCCTCGAGCCCGACGTGGACGACAGCCTGCAGTTGCGCGACAAGCTGCTGGCCGACGAGCTCGACCTGGTGATCGTGCCCGACACCTTCGCCGATTCGCGCATGCAGAGCAAGGCCATCGGCGAAGTGAAGAGCGCCTGGATGTGCAAGCCCGGCGTGGTGCGTGCCACCGGCGCCGTGCGGCTGCACGAACTCGCGCGCCACCGCATGCTGGTGCAAGGCAGCAATTCGGGCACCGGGCGCGCCTACGACGCCTGGATGAAGGACCAGGGCGTGCAGCCCGCCGACACCATCGTGGTGAGCAACCTCGTGGCGCTGACCGGGCTCACGGTGTCGGGTCTGGGCGTGAGCTACCTTCCGCGCCAGTGCCTGGACCCGCTCGTCTCGGCCGGCATGCTTGCGGTGATCGACGTGGCGCCCGCCCTGCCGGTGGTGCGCTACGTGGCCATGCACAAGGGCGAGCACCGCAGCGCGCTGACCTCCTCCATCGTGATGCTGGCGCAGGAATGCTGCGATTTCACGCGCATGTTCCAGGCGCAGGCCGACGAAGAGCCTGCAAAATGAGCGGCATGAAACCCCGCAAGCAGACCTCGTCCACGCCCCACATCCGCGTCGGCCCCAGCGGCGTGCACGGGCTCGGCGCCTTCGCGACGCGCGACCTGCCTGCCCAGGCCTTCCTCGGCCTCTACGAAGGCCGGCGCTACACCCAGCAGGAGATCGCCGCCAGGACGTGGAACGACCAGCTCACCTACCTGTTCACGCTCTCCAACCAGGAAACGATCGACGGCGCCAAGGGCGGCAACGGCACACGCCACCTGAACCACGCCTGCGATCCCAACTGCGAAGCGGTCGAGGAGTACGACGACGCAGGCGAACTGATGCTCAAGTTCCAGACCCTCGTGGCGGTGGACGCGGGCGACGAGTTGTTCATCGACTATTCCCTGACCGCGGACGATGGATCGACCGCCGAGAAATACCCCTGCCATTGCGGCTCGCCGAACTGCCGGGGGACGATGCTGGCGCCGGCCGAAGCGGATTGAGCGCCAGCTGACCCCGCCCGCCTTCGAAAGGCGCCATGGCCACGGGCCACGGCGCCTTTTTTCTTTGCGCACCCCAAAGGGTATCTCAGGGAATCTACGGATATATGATCCGTCGGATAGACTTGATTGCACACGGTTTTTGTATACAAATAACGCACCCGATGCCCGGTGCGGAATTTGCGCTGGAAACGGTCCCTCAACCCACCATTCATTCGCACGAGGAAAGACCATGAGCACAGTCGTCAGCCAGGCCCCCGCGGGGGCAAGCGAAGCCGGCCATGCGCCGCATGCCGAATCCAACGCGCTGATCAAGCCCGGCTACCACCCGCGGCTGACCAACGAAGACCTGGCCCCTCTCAGGAAGCAGACCTGGGGCCAATACAACATCTTTGCGTTCTGGATGTCCGACGTGCACAGCGTGGGCGGCTACATCACGGCCGGCAGCCTGTTCGCGCTGGGCCTGTCGAGCTGGCAGGTGCTGGTGTCGCTGCTGGTGGGCATCGTGATCGTGCAGTTCTTCTGCAACCTGGTGGCCAAGCCGAGCCAGGTGACCGGTGTGCCCTACCCGGTGGTGTGCCGCGCGCCCTTCGGCGTGCTGGGCGCCAACATCCCGGCCATCATCCGCGGGCTGATCGCGGTGGCCTGGTACGGCGTGCAGACCTATCTGGCCTCGGCCGCCTTCATGGTGCTCGCGCTGCACATGTTCCCGAACCTCGCGCCGTATGCCGACGTGGCCCAGCACGGCTTCGTGGGCCTGTCGACGCTGGGCTGGGTGGCGTTCATGATCATGTGGGTGCTGCAGGCCTTCGTGTTCTGGCACGGCATGGAGGCGATCCGCAAGTTCATCGACTGGGCCGGACCGGCCGTGTACGTGGTGATGGCCGTGCTGTGTGGCTGGCTGGTGTGGAAGGCCGGCTGGAGCAACATCGACCTGAACCTGGGCGGGATCAAGTTCCAGGGCTGGGACGCGCTGCCCGTGATGCTCTCGGCCATTGCACTGGTGGTGAGCTACTTCAGCGGCCCGATGCTCAACTTCGGCGACTTCTCGCGCTACGGCAAGAGCTTCGACGCGGTGAAGAAGGGCAACTTCTGGGGCCTGCCGGTCAACTTCGTGTTCTTCTCGCTGCTCACGGTGATCACCACCGCCGCCACGCTGCCGGTGTTCGGCGAGCTGATCACCGATCCGGTGCACACCGTGGGCAAGATCGACAGCACCACCGCCGTGGTGCTGGGCGCGCTGACCTTCATGATTGCCACCATCGGCATCAACATCGTGGCCAACTTCGTCTCGCCGGCCTTCGACTTCTCGAACGTGGCGCCGCAGCACATCAGCTGGCGCACGGGCGGCATGATCGCGGCGGTGGGATCGGTGTTCCTCACGCCGTGGAACCTCTACAACAGCCCCGAGGTCATCCACTACACGCTCGATGTGCTGGGCTCGTTCATCGGCCCGCTGTTCGGCATTTTGATTGCCGACTACTACATCGTACGCAGGCAGCGCATCGACGTGGATGCGCTCTACACCATGAGCCCCAAGGGCGAATACTGGTACAGCGGCGGCTACAACCCGAAGGCGATCCAGGCGCTGATCCCCTCCGCACTGGTGCCGATCCTTTGCGTGATGGTGCCGGCGCTGCGCGGTGGCGCGAACTATGCATGGTTCATCGGTATGGCACTGGGCTTCGTCATCTATGCCCTGCTGAACCGCAACAACAAGACTTGAAACACTGAAAGAGAAAGAAAGGGCCGCGCCGTGCGCATCAAGATCATCAATCCCAACACCACCTGGAGCATGACCGAGAAGATCGGCGCCTGCGCCCGCGCGGTGGCGAGCGCCGGCACGGAGATCGTCGCGGTCAGCCCGGCCATGGGGCCGGTCTCCATCGAGAGCCACTACGACGAGGCGCTGGCCGTGCCCGGCCTGCTGCAGGAAATTGCGGCCGGCGAGCGCGAGGGCATCGACGGCTACGTGATCGCCTGCTTCGGCGATCCGGGCCTGAAGGCCGCGCGCGAGCTGGCGCGCGGCCCGGTGGTGGGCATTGCCGAGGCGGCGATGCACTTGGCCAGCATGGTGGGCAGCCGCTTCAGCGTAGTGACCACGCTGGGCCGCACGATGGGCCAAGCCTGGCACCTGGCCGAGATCTACGGCATGGAGCGCTTCTGCGCCAGGGTGCGCGCCTGCGAATTGCCCGTGCTCGAGCTCGAGGAGCCCGGCTCCCAGGCACGCGAGCGGATTGTCGACGAATGCCGACGCGCGCTCGAGGAAGACGGCTCCGACTGCATCGTGCTCGGCTGCGCCGGCATGGCCGACCTGTGCGAGCACATCGGCGGCCTGCTCGGCGTGCCGGTGATCGACGGTGTGGCCGCGGCCACCAGGCTCGTCGAGTCGCTGGTGGCGCTGAAGCTTTCGACCAGCAAGCGAGGCGAGCTGGCCCATCCACTGCCCAAGGCCATGAAGGGCGCGCTCGAGGGCTTCACGCTGCGCAGCTGACGGTGCCCGGCGCGAGCGCGGCGGCCACCCGCTGAGCCACAATCTGCGCATGCCCCGCGCCAGCACCAAATCCACCGCACCCCCCGCCACCGCCGCTGCGGCCGAGAATGCAGCGCCCGCCAACGACAAGGCCAGTTCCATCGAAAGCATCGCGCAGGACATCGCTACCGCGATCGTCGAGAAGCGCCTGCCGCCCGGCACCTGGCTGCGCGAAGAGGCGCTGGGCCGCGTCTATTCGGTGAGCCGCACCAAGATTCGCGCGGCCTTGCTGATGCTCTCGAAAGACAAGCTCATCGAGATGATTCCCGACAAGGGCGCTTTCGTGTGCCAGCCCACGGTGCAGGAGGCGCGCGAGGTGTTCGCGGTGCGCCGCATCCTCGAAAGCGAAGTGGTGCGCCTGTTCATTGCCAATGCGCGGCCGCGCGACTACCAGGTGCTGGAGCAGCACATCCGCTTCGAGCGCACCGCGCTGCGCCAGACTACCACCACGGGCACCGTGCGGGAAAAGGTGCTGGGCGATTTCCACGTGGCGCTGGCCGAGGCCACGGGCAACAAGACGCTGGCCGAGCTGGTGCGCGAGCTGGTGGCGCGCAGCTCGCTGATCGCGATGCTCTACCACTCGTCGAACGACCCGCATTGCTCGTCGGACGAGCACTCCGATTTCCTTCGCATCTGCCGCAAGGGCGACACGGAAGGCGCGGTGGCCTGCATGATCGACCACCTGGAGCGCATCGAGGCCAGCCTGGAGCTCGGCACCGAGAAGCCCGACCGCCAGCTCGACCTGGTGAAGGCGCTGCTGGCCTGAAAAGGGCTGCCCGAGCCCCTACTCCAGTTCAGCGCCTGGTTTTCGCAGCGCGCTTCTTCGGCTCGCGCGCAGCGGGGCCATCCGATGCGACGGCGACCGCTTCCAGGCCTTGCGCACCTGCAATCAGCCCGCGCAGGAAAACCATGATCAGGCGTCCCGAGGGATCGGGGCGCGTGCTCATCCGCTGCAATGCCAGCCCGTGCGACAGAGCCATGAAAGCTGCGGCCAATTCGTCCGGTGCGGCAGGAGGCGTGCGCCCGAGCTTGTCGAACAACTGACCGATCACGCCGCCGATTTCGGATCGGTGCCTGTCCCACACCTTCTGGTACTCCTGCGCGAAGCTTCGACTGCGGTTGGCATGCAGCTGAAGCTCGATGGAGAGCATGCACCAGTCGGCATCGCGATTGAGCGTGGAAGCCCAGGCTTCCAGCTCGGCAAGCATCTGCTCGGGCTCTTGCCGCTCGTCGCCCATGACCTTGAAAAGCTGCAACGCTTCGGCTTCCATGTGCCGCCGCAGCAACTCCAGCAGGACGTCCTCCTTGCTCGAAAAGTTCGAATAGAAGGCGCCTTGGGAGTAGCCCGCCTTGTCCGCGATGTCGCGGATCGACGCGCCCCCATACCCGTTCGACACAAACAGGTGCTGCGCGGTCTCGATCAAGCGCTCGCGCGTCTGCGCCCGGCTTTCCTCGCGGGTCAGGCGCGTTTTTGCTGTCGTCGGGGTCATGGTCGAAAAGATATCACATGAACTTTGAATAGCGCCTGCCTTCCGGGGCGCAGTCCGGAATCTCACGTTCGAATATCACTTGATATTTGAAAACGGCGAAGGTACATTCAAAACTCATTTGATTTTTGAAGTTCGATTGATATGGAAAATCCAAAGCCCCTGAGGACCGCGTTCGTCACTGGCGCGACCGGCCTTCTCGGCAACAACCTCGTGCGCGAGCTGGTCGCGCGCGGCGTCTTCGTCAAAGCCCTTGTTCGCTCGAAGGCCAAAGGCCAGCAGCAGTTTGCGGGGATGAAAGGCGTCGAGCTGGTGCTGGGCGACATGGCGGATGTACCCGCTTTCTCCAAGGCACTGCAAGGATGCGACGTGGTGTTCCACACCGCCGCGTTCTTCCGGGACAACTTCAAGGGCGGCAGCCACTGGGAAGAGCTCAAGCGCATCAATGTGGACGGCACCCGGCAGCTCATCGAGCAGGCCTACGGTGCCGGCATCCGGCGCTTCGTCCAGACCTCGTCCATCGCGGTGCTGAATGGCGAGCCGGGCATGCCCATCGACGAGACCTGTCTGCGTGACCTGGCAGATGCCGACGACGACTACTACCGCAGCAAGATACTGGCCGATCAAGTCGTGTCGGCCTTTCTTGCAGTGCACCCGGACATGCACGCGAGCTTTGTCTTGCCCGGATGGATGTGGGGACCGGCCGACATCGGTCCCACCTCGTCAGGACAGTTCGTCAACGATGTGGTGCTCGGCAAACTGCCCGGGCTGGTGCCCGGCAGCTTTTCCGTTGTCGATGCCCGCGATGTGGCAAAGGCGCAGATCTCGGCCGCGGAAAACGGCCAGCGCGGCGAGCGCTATCTGGCAGCCGGGCGCCACATGACGATGCAGGAACTGGTGCCCCTGGTGGGAAAGATCGCGGGCATCCGCACGCCGACACGCCACCTGCCCTTTCCGCTCCTGTACCTGCTGGCGGCGGTGCAGGAACTCTATGCGCGGGCCACCGGAAAGCCCATCTTGCTCGGCCTGGCCACCGTGCGGCTGATGCGCAAGGAGGCAGGGCGCAGCCATTTCAACCACACCAAGAGCGAGCAGAAGCTTCAACTGAAGTTTCGCCCGATCGAGCAAACCGTGGCCGACACGCTCGCCTGGTATCGCGGCAATGGCTGGCTGCCTGGTGTGCCGACCCGAACCGAATCCTGAACAAGGGGAAAAACCGTGACGAACAGATTGATCCTGAAACTCTCGACAGCCTTCGCAGCTTTTCTTTGCATCGCAGCAGCGCCGCAAGCATCCGCGGCCCGGAGTCTCCCGGCCGCCAAGGCCGCGGACAGCATGGCCGAGTTCTGCAGCAAGGGGCAGGCGGAGTATCCGCAGGGCATCGCCCGCATGCACCCCTCGTTCAAATTCAACATCTGTTGGTGGCTCGAGGATGCCGGCATCGATGCAAGCACCTTCGACGACATCGCCGCAGCGCTGCCGGAACACGGCGGGCCGTCGCAGGCGATCTGGCAGGCGACCTTCAGCCAGCCCGCCCAACTGCACCTGGAACGAGCCCGCGCATCCGAAGCGCGAGGAAACAATGCTGCCGCATCGGTCGAATACAAGAAGGCCGCTTTCTACCTGCGGATGAACCGGCTTCCCAAGCGTGTTCCCACCGCCGATCTGCAGGCGACCGAACGAGCCCATGCGCTCCTGGGAAAGCCGCTCCAACGCATCGCATTCAAGACCGGCACGAAAGAATTCACCGGCTACTTCCGGGCGCCGCCTGCACGAACAGGCCGCAACGAGAAGCTGCCGGTACTGGTGATTCTCGGCGGCCTCGACAACCTGAAGACCGAGATGATCCGGCACAGTGATTACTTCATGGGTCGGGGCTTCGCAACCATCATTGTGGAAAATCCGGACACCGGAGAGAACCAGCTCGGGTTCCGGCCGGAGTCCCATGTGATGTTCGACGCCGTGGCGGACTACATCAAGACCCGCAGCGACCTGGACGCCAGCCGAGTGGCCTTGTACGGCTGGAGCATGGGCGGCTATCTGGGAACGCTTGGCGGGCTGAGCAACGACTTCTACAAGGCCGTGGTCAATGTGGGCGGCCCCAGCGATGCGAGCTTTGGACAAGCGCATTGCAAGGTGGCGCCTGCCTGGATCGTCGCGCCCTACACCGTGTTTGCGAACATGAATCCGCAGACCACACCGCGTGAAGCGATGTGCGAATACTACGAAGCATTCCAGCTCTCGCGCCAGTTGAAGATGCCGACCGCGGTGCAGCTGCGCAAGCCCATTCTCATGGTGAACGGCGCGCACGAGGATCTCGTCTCCAGAGACGAGCCCGCCGCTCTGGCGGCGCTCGGCTTCAACGTGACGCAACTGGTGTTCGGGGATGACGGCCACACGGCGGAATCGAACATGCGTGAGCACTTCGAGTTCACGGCGAACTGGCTCATTCGGCGACTGAAGATCGAGATGGGAGACTGATTCGGGTTTACCTGAATCCGGATTGCCGCACAAATTGTATACAGTTTCGCGTACACAACTGGTGTGCGCGACGGCTCTGCGACGCGCATCACTGCTCGTTCCCCTCGCCGCGCCAGGAGACAACGATGACGGCAGATTCCCTTTCCAGCAATGTCCATCCCGTGGACCAGCGCCTGCCTTCGGGCAAGCTCGCGGCCCTCGGCCTGCAGCACGTGCTCGTGATGTACGCGGGCGCCGTCGCGGTGCCGCTGATCGTCGGCCGTGCGCTCAAGCTCTCGCCCGACGAGGTGGCGCTGCTGATCTCGGCCGACCTGTTCTGCTGCGGCATTGCCACGCTGATCCAGGCGCTCGGCGCCACGCAGTGGTTCGGAATCAGGCTGCCGGTGATGATGGGCGTGACCTTCGCATCGGTCGCGCCCATGGTGGCCATTGCCAATGCCAACCCGGGGCAGAACGGCGCGCAGCTGCTGTTCGGCGCCATCATCGGCGCGGGCGTGGTGTCGATCATCATTGCGCCGCTGGTGAGCCGCATGCTGCGCTTCTTTCCGCCGGTGGTCACGGGCACCATCATCGCGGTCATCGGCATCAGCCTGATGCGCGTGGGCATCAACTGGATTTTCGGCAACCCGGTGGGGCCGACGGCGCCCGCGCTGGTCGACCCGGTGTATGCGAAGTGGCTCGCAGAAGTGACCTCGCCGGGCAGTTCGATTCCCGCGGTGCCCAAGGGCTTCGCGATCATGCCGACCGTGCCCAACCCCAAGTACGCGGACCTCTCTGGCTTCGGCGTGGCGGCGCTGGTGCTGGTGTCGATCCTGCTGATCGTCAAGTACGCCAAGGGCTTCATCGCCAACATCTCGGTGCTGCTGGGCATCGTGATCGGTGCGGTGGTGGCCTCGATCACCGGCCTCATGACCTTCGAGAAGGTCGGCAAGGCCGCCTGGGTCGACATCGTGCTGCCCTTCCACTTCGGCATGCCGCAGTTCGACCCGGTCCTGATCCTCACGATGACGCTGATCATGATCGTGGTGATGATCGAGTCGACCGGCATGTTCCTGGCGCTCGGCGAAATGACCGACCGCAAGATCACGCAGAAGGACCTGGCCAAGGGCCTGCGCACCGACGGCCTCGGCACGCTGATCGGCGGCATCTTCAACACCTTTCCGTACACCAGCTTCTCGCAGAACGTGGGCCTGGTGGCGGTCACGGGCATCAAGAGCCGCTACGTCTGCGTGGCCGGCGGCGTGATCCTGATCGTGCTGGGCCTGCTGCCCAAGATGGCGGCGTTGATCGAATCGCTGCCCACCGTGGTGCTGGGCGGCGCGGGGCTGGTGATGTTCGGCATGGTGGCAGCCACGGGCATCCGCATTCTCTCGGGCGTGGACTTCAAGACCAACCGCCACAACGCGATGATCGTGGCGGTGTCGATCGGCATCGGCATGATTCCGCTCATTGCACCCAACTTCAAGCAGTGGATGCCGCATGCCATTCACTCGCTGATCGAGTCGGGCATCCTGCTGGCGTCGATCAGCGCGGTGCTGCTGAACCTGTTCCTCAATGGCGCGAAGCACGACGAAGAGGCCGTGATCGCCGCGGCCAAGCAGGCCGAAGCCCACTAGAGACTGTCAGATCATCGCCAGCGGCGCCTTGCGGCGCGGCGGCGGATAGAGGCGCTCCAGTTCGGCGAGGGTGGCCGCATCGAGCTTCAGGTCGGCAGCGGCGAGGTTCTGCTGAAGGTGCGCGCTGCGCACCGCCTTCGGAATCGCGGCGACACCGGGCCGCGCGAGCACCGCGGCCAGCGCAAGCTGCGCGGCGCTCATGCCGAGCCGCCTGGCCAGCTCCTGCAGCGCCTCGTCCGAAGCCAGCGCGCCCTGGTCGATCGGGCTGTAGGCCATCAGCGGCATGCCGTGTTCGCGCAGCCAGGGCAGCAGGCTGAACTCGGGGCCGCGCTCGGCCAGCGACAGGTACACCTGGTTGGCCGCGCAGCCGGGGCCTGAATCGGCGAGCGGCGCCAGCTCCTGCATGTCGTCGGTGTCGAAGTTGCTCACGCCCCAGCGCGCGATGCGCCCCTTGGCCACCAGTGCCTGCAGCGCATCGACCGTTTCGCGCAGCGGATGGCTGCCGCGCCAGTGCAAGAGGTACAGGTCGACCATGTCGAGGCCGAGCCGCTTCAGGCTTCGCTCGCAGGCCTCGGGCGTGCCGCGGCGGCTCGCGTTGTGCGGGTAGACCTTGCTGACGATGAAGAGCTCCTCGCGCCGCACGTCGCCCGCGCGCAGGGCCTCTGCAATGGCCAGGCCGAGCACGGTTTCGGCGCCGCCCTCGCCGTACATCTCGGCGGTGTCGATCAGCCGGTAGCCCATGGCGATGGCTTCGCGCACGGCGGCCACTTCGGCGGCATGCCGGCCCGCGATCTCGCCCATGCGCCAGGTGCCGAGGCCGAGCACCGGCATCTCGCCGCCGGTGGGGAGTGAAAGGGTTCGCATGAGGGCGATGGTACGGCGGCCCTGCCGGCCGATCCGGGGATCAAGGCAAAATCCCGGTCGCCGCTCCGGTCGGCCCCCGCCTCCCATGCCGCCCCTGTCTCCCCTTCCGCCCGAAACGCCCACGGCCCGCTCCCGCCCCGGCCGCTGGCGCACGCTGCTCGCCTGGGCGGCCGCCGTGGCCGTGGCGCTGCTGCTGATCGGCGCGGCAGGCCAATGGGCCGCGGCCCGCGAGGCCAGCTTCCAGGCTGACTCGATCCGCCGCGCGATGGAAGTCCACGTGCTGGGCCTGCGCGATGCCGCCGGCAAGTACGGCTACCTGCCGCGCACCGCGGGCATGCACCCCGACGTCTTCAACGTGCTGGCCCACCCGCGCGACCCGGCGGCGCAGCAGCGCGCCAACCGCTACATCGAGGAAGTGAACCGCCACGCGGGCTCGGACGCGCTCTACCTGATCGACCTGCAGGGCCTCACACTGGCGGCGAGCAACTGGGCCACGCCGCAGAGCTTCGTCGGAGAGTCCTATGCCAACCGGCCCTACTTCATCGACGCGCGCGCGGGCCGCAGCGGCCTCTTCTACGGCGTGGGCCAGACCACCGGCGAGCCCGGGCTCTTCATGTCGGCACCGGTGCGCTCCGAGGCCGGCGCCGTGCTGGGCGTGCTGACGGTCAAGATCAGCCTGCGCCAGCTCCAGGAGGCCTGGACCTTCGCGCGCGAACCGATCCTGCTGGCCGATGCGCGCGGCATCGTGTTCCTGAGCTCGGTGCCGGCGTGGATGTACCAGGCCACGCGGCCCCTCGCCGCCGCCGACCTGGTGGGCATGAAGCGCGACCAGCAGTACGGCGCCCGCACCGGCTTCTTGCCGCTGCCATGGACGGTGGAGCGCGAGGAGGGGCATCCGGGCTACCTCGTGCGCACCGAGATGGGCGGCAAGGCGCGCCGCTTCCTCGCACTCGACGAGCCACTGCCTGACCTCGGCTGGACCCTGACCGTGATGGCCGACCACGCCGAGGTCACCCGCGCGCGCGAACGCGCCTGGATGCTCGGCCTGCTGTGCGCGGGCGTGCTGCTGCTGGGCGGGCTGTACTGGCAGCTGCGCGAGCGCCGCTTCGCTGAGCAGCGCGATGCGCGGCGCGACCTGGAGCGGCGGGTGCGCGAGCGCACGCACGCGCTGGACGAGGCCCACGCCTTCCGCAAGGCGATGGAAGATTCGCTGCTGGTGGGCATGCGCGCACGCGACCTCGAGGGACGCATCATCTACGTCAACCCCGCCTTCTGCGAGATGACCGGCTACGGCGCCGACGAACTGCTCGGCCGGCTGCCGCCCTACCCCTACTGGCATCCCGACGACGTGGCCCAGCACTGGCTGCACTACCAGGCCATGATGAGCGGGCAGCCCGCGCGCTCGGGTTTCGAGTCGCGCCTGCAGCACCGCGACGGGCACGAGGTGATCACCATGGTCTACACCGCGCCGCTCATCGATGCCGACGGCCGCCACAGCGGCTGGATGAGTTCGGTGGTGGACATCACCGAGCAGAAGCGCGCCGAGCTGCGCCAGCGCCAGAACGACGAGCAGCTGCAGCATGCGCAGCGCCTCGCCAGCCTGGGCGAGATGGCCTCCACGCTCGCCCACGAGCTGAACCAGCCGCTGATGGCGCTGAGCAATTTCGCGAGCGCCGCCAAGGCCTTCGCGGAACAGGGCAACCAGGCGCTGCTGGCCAGCAGCCTCGACGAGACCATGGCGCAGGCCCGGCGCAGCGCCGAGATCGTGCGGCGCATCCGCGGCTTCGTGCGCCAGCGCACCGTCGGCACCGAGGATTGCGCGGTGGCGTCGCTGGTCAGCAACGCGCTGGCGCTGCTGCAGGGCGAGATGCGGATGCGCCAGGCGCGCGCCGAGGTGCGCCTGCGGGCGGACCTGCCCGAGGTACGCGGCGACCGCGTGCTGCTGGAGCAGGTGCTGCTGAACCTGCTGTCCAACAGCCTGCACGCCATGCAGGCCGCGCCGCCGGAGCAGCGGCTGGTGGAAATCGACGCCGAGGTGAGCGAAGGCCGCATGCACATCCACGTGGCCGACCGCGGAGCGGGCATCGACGCAGCGCTGGTCGAACAGGTGTTCGCGCCCTTCTTCACCACCAAGGCCGGCGGGCTGGGGCTTGGGCTGAACATCTGCCGCACCATCGTCGAAGCCCACCGCGGCCGGCTGTCCTTTGCCAACCGGGCCGGCGGTGGCACAGTTTTCACCCTCGAACTGGAAATCTCGGCGCCATGACCGCCCTTGCCAACCACCTGTGCATCGTCGACGACGACGAGGCCGTGCGCCGCTCGCTGGGCCTTTTGCTGCTGTCGCGCGGCCATGCGGTGCAGGCCTTTGCCTCGGGCGAGGCCTTCCTGGCCGGCGCCGACCTGCAGCGCCCGGGCTGCGTCGTGCTGGACCTGCGCATGGAGGGGATGAGCGGACTGCAGGTGTTCGACGCGCTGCGTGCGCAGGACAGCCCGCTGGTCGTGATCTTCCTGTCCGGCCACGGCGACATTCCGATGGCCGTGGAGGCGGTGCAGAACGGCGCCTTCGGCTGGCTCGAGAAGCCCTGCAGCGACGAGCGCCTGCTCGAGAGCATCGCCAAGGCCCTGCAGAAGGCCGAAGAGATCGCCGTGCGCCGGCAGGCCCGCCAGGCCGCCGAGGCCCTGTGGTCCAAGCTCACGCCGCGCGAGATGCAGGTGGCCCGGCTGGTCGCCCAGGGCCTGGCCAACAAGCGCATCGCGCAGGAGCTCGCGCCGCTGGAGCAGCGCACGGTGGAAACGCACCGCGCCCATGTGTTCGCCAAGCTCGGCCTGTCGAACAGCCACGAGCTCGACCGCTTCCTGCGCGAACACAGTTTGTAGCGCTTTCTAGGTATTTACCCTTGCGTACACGTACGTAGCGGCGCGGCGGGCGCCTACGGACGACAGCGCCGCCGCGGCGGCACAGACTCGCTGGCACGGCTTTCCGCGGCTCCGCGGGGGGCCCAGCCAGAGACAAGGACCCCCGAATGACCGCCATTGCCAGCGCCACCGCCGGTGCCTCCAGCCCGGACGCGACCAGCACCAACGTTCCCAACACCACGCCCTACACCTTCGAGGAAAAGCGCAAGCGCATCTTCGCCATCTTTGCCGCCTCGTCCGGCAACCTGGTGGAATGGTTCGACTTCTACGTCTACGCCTTCTGCGCGATCTACTTCGCGCCCTCGTTCTTTCCCAAGTCGGACCCCACGGTCCAGCTGCTGAACACGGCGGGCGTGTTCGCCGCCGGCTTCCTGATGCGCCCGATCGGCGGCTGGCTGTTCGGCCGGCTGGCCGACCGCAAGGGCCGCAAGACCTCGATGGTGACATCGGTCGTCATGATGTGCGTGGGCTCGCTGGTCATCGCCTGCCTGCCCACCTATGCGCAGATCGGTGCCTGGGCACCCGCGCTGCTGCTGGCCGCGCGGCTGCTGCAGGGCCTGTCGGTCGGCGGCGAGTACGGCACCACCGCCACCTACATGAGCGAGGTGGCGATGCGCGGCCAGCGCGGCTTCTTCTCGTCGTTCCAGTACGTCACGCTCATCGGCGGCCAATTGCTGGCCGTGGTCGTCGTGGTGGTGCTGCAGCAGCTGCTCGACGAGGCCGAGCTCAAAGCCTGGGGCTGGCGCATTCCCTTCGTGCTGGGCGCCGTGGCGGCCATCGTG
This sequence comes from Variovorax sp. VRV01, assembly GCF_014852545.1. NCBI lineage: Bacteria > Pseudomonadati > Pseudomonadota > Betaproteobacteria > Burkholderiales > Comamonadaceae > Variovorax > Variovorax sp. VRV01. Next base: position 661,851 of record NZ_JACVBS010000001.1, on the reverse strand, counting down.
GCGCTGATGTTGCGCCGCACGCTGACCGAGACCGCCAGCACCCAGACCCGCGCCGCCAAGGGCGCCGGCAGCATCGCCGAGCTGTTCAAACACCACAAGCGCGCGTTCTTCGTGGTGCTGGGCTACACGGCCGGCGGCTCGCTGATCTTCTACACCTTCACCACCTACATGCAGAAATACCTGGTGAACTCGGCCGGCATGTCGATCAAGACCGCCAGCAACGTGATGACCGCCTGCCTGTTCATCTACATGTGCATGCAGCCGCTGTTCGGCGCGCTGTCGGACCGCATCGGCCGGCGCAGCAACATGCTGCTGTTCGGCGCGCTGGGCGCACTGATGACGGTGCCGGTGCTGAGCAACCTGCAGAGCGTGGGCAGCCCTCTGATGGCCGGCGTGCTAATCACGCTGGCGCTGGCGGTGGTGAGCTTCTACACCTCGATCAGCGGCATCGTGAAGGCCGAGATGTTCCCGCCCGAAGTGCGCGCGCTGGGCGTGGGCCTGTCGTATGCCGTGGGCAATGCCATCTTCGGCGGCAGCGCCGAATACGTGGCGCTGGGCCTGAAGTCGATCGGCCACGAGTCCTACTTCTACTGGTACGTGACCGCGATGATGGGCGTGGCCTTCATGGTGAGCTTGCTGCTGCCGAAGCAGGCGAGCTATCTGCATCACGACAAGTAGCCAGGCAAGAGGCGCCCGGCCTCAGAAAAGGATCACCCACTCGCCGCGCAGGTACCGGTACTGGTAGCTGGGCCCCGAGAAGGTGGTGCTGCGGCTGTAGCCGGCGCCGAAGCGAAAGACCTGCGATCCCCTGACGGGGCTTTGCAGGTTCACATCCAGCAGTCGCGTCGGCTGCCGGAACTCGTGGTTGATCGTCTCGGTGCCGAGCCCGGCCGTGACCGCGAGGGTCCAGCCCGCAAAACGCTGCCGCCAGCCGACCGCCAGCATCGCCTCGCTGTAGTTCTTCGGATTGAAATAGGCCCTGTCCACGTCCTCGTGGCTGCTGCGGTAGGTTCGATAGCGCGCCTGCAGCGTCAGCCCCAGGTCGAGCGACGGCTGGTAGATCAGCCGCAGGCGGCCGTGGTCGCGCCGGTTGCCGTCGGAAAAATACTGCTGCGCCGCCAGCCCGACCAGGGTCACGTGGCTTCCAAGCCCCTGATCCACGGCCACCCCGACAAACGAAAAATCGATGCCGCGGTCCAGCGACTTCGGGGTCTCCACCCAGTCGCGCGTCACGAGGAACTCCACCGCCGTGCTCTTGGTGGGCGACAGGCGATAGCTGCCGTCGAGCGTGAGCAAGGTGTGCCCGCCCTGCTCGAACGCGCCGACCTCGATCGCGCCTCCGTCGGTGGTCTTCGTTTCGACCGAGCGGGCCAGGAACGAGATCTTCTTGCCGGCCCTTTGCCAGTGGTCCTGCTTGTACTGGTAGTCGCCGAGCCGGAACCCGAGGTAGCGGTCGGCATTTTCAAAGGCGGGAAAGAATTCCACCGACACCCGGCGCGACTGAAAATCATCGCTGTCGCTGGTGAGGAAGAATTCCGGGCCAAAGGCCATGCCGGCCGGTTTTTCGTTTGCTTTTTCTTCCTCCGCCCTGCAGGGAGCGATCAGCACCAGGCAACCCAGCGAAGCGGCGGCAAGATACCTCGGCAGCCCCGTCATTTGGTTCCCCAGGCCTTGGGCTTCCTGAACAGTTCGTCGAGGTAGCCGAGCACGCTGGCGGGCTGCAGGATCAGGCTGTACAGCAGCACGTAGACAAAGAAGCCCTGGACGTTCTTTCGCACCACCAAGCCGGTCTTCCGGAACATCCGGCGCTCGATCCGGAACATGAGCAGGCTCAATGCGAACGTGGCCGGTATCAATGCAAGGGTCATGATTCCCACGATCCAGTAGTGGCCGAAGAACGCGAGAATGATTCCGGGGATGAAGCCGATGGTGCATGCCAGGTCCAGCCACGGAAACAGCAGGTTCCAATAGATGAAGAAGGTCGACAACCGCGGCTTGACCAGGATCCCCGGGTGCTTGATGAAGGCTTCCGCCATGCCGCGCGCCCATCGCTGGCGCTGCTTGACCAATTGCTTGACGGTGGTGGGCACATTGGTGAACAGGCACGCGTCCTCGCAGTGGCCTACCCGGTAGCCGGCCTTGAGCAGGGCCCAGGTGAGCACGATGTCCTCCCCCACGCACTCGGGCCATCCGCCAACCTCGATCAGCGCGGCCCGGTCGTAGATGGAAAACGCACCCTGGGCCACCAGGGTGCCCTGGAACAGCGATTGCACGCGCTTGATGGCCGCAATGCCATGGAAGTAATCCCATTCCTGGCAGCGGGTGATCCAGTTCAGCCGCGAGTTGCGGACCAGGATTTTTCCTGCCACGGCCCGGGTATGGGGCGGGTCGGCGCGATAGCGCTCGACGATGCTGGCCAGCGCGCCGCGGTAAAGGAAGGAGTCCGCATCCACGGTGATGACCAGGTCGTGCGCCACCTCCTTGAACCCGATGTTCAGCGCGCGCGCCTTGCCGCCATTTTTTTCCAGGTCCAGAAAGGTCAGCCACGGGTAGCGCTCCCGGGCGCGCTGAACCACAAGAGACGTGCCATCCGCGGACCCGTCGTTGATCACGATCACCTGCAGTTCGCCCGGGTAATTCTGCCGATCGATGCTGACCAGTGTCTCCTCGATGGACGCCTCCTCGTTGTAGGCGGCAATCAGGATGGAGATCGGGGGATAGACGGCCAACGCGGGATGCGCCGGCCTCTTGTCCAGCAGCAGGCTGATGGCCAGGAATGCATTCATGAAACCCGGAACGACGGCAATGCCATACACCAGGAAAATGGCCAGGGCCATTCCCACCCGATTCGTCAGATCGGCCAGCCAGGGGCCCGCGGCCCATATCGAGAACCACATCCAGGCGCTGGCGCCAATCAACGCAATAACAAACTTGCCGGACACCGGCAGGTAAATCATTGGCTGCAGCGCCTTCTGGCCTTCTTCGTTCATGTCGCTCTCGAGTGTTCCAGCGAATGTAACCCTCGACAAACGACGTGAACAGTCTGGTTACATTCTTGGAGACTGTTAACAACACCGGGAGGCACTCCGCCTGACCCCTTCAGCCGTGAAGCCCGGGAATACCCTCTGGCTTCCTCGAAGTCTTCTTGCCTACATTGCTTGTATGCAAGAAAAGCGATCCTTGCATGCAAACACCGCCAAGACAACCCAGGAGACTTCCATGCCTCGCTTCGCCAAATCGCTCTTCGGCCAGGTCGTCATTGCCCTGGTGCTCGGCGTGCTCGCCGGCCTCTTCATGCCGGAGTTCGCCGTCAAGCTCAAGCCGCTCGGCGACGGCTTCATCAAGCTGATCAAGATGATCATCCCGGTGCTGGTGTTCTGCGTGGTGGTGCACGGCATCGCGGGCGCCGGCGACCTGAAGCGCGTGGGCCGGGTCGGCGTGAAGGCGCTGATCTACTTCGAGGTGCTCACCACCGTCGCGCTGGCCATGGGCCTGGTGCTGGCCTTCGTGTTCCAGCCCGGCGTGGGCATGAACGTGGATCCGGGCAAGCTCGACGCCACGGCCATGAGCGCCTACGCCTCGAACGCCGACAAGCTCACGAGCGGCGGCACGGTCGAGTTCCTGATGAAGCTGATCCCCACCACGGTGGTCAACGCCTTTGCCACCGGCGACGTGCTGCAGGTGCTGCTGTTCGCGGTGCTGTTCGGCTGCGCGCTGTCGCTGCTGGGCGAGCGCGGCAAGCCGGTGGCCACGGTGGTGGACGCGCTTTCGCTGGTGCTGTTCAAGATCATGGGCATCCTCATCAAGCTGGCGCCGCTCGGCGTCCTGGGCGCCATCGCCTTCACGGTGGGCAAGTACGGCATCGGTTCGCTCAAGCAGCTGGGCATGCTGGTCGCCCTGTTCTACGGCGCGGTGCTGGTGTTCGTGTTCGTGGTGCTCGGGCTGGTCATGCGCATGTCGGGCTTCAGCCTGTGGAAGCTGCTGCGCTACCTGCGCGAGGAGCTCGCCATCGTGTTTGCCACCACCTCGTCGGACAGCGTGCTGCCGCAGATCATGGCCAAGCTGCGCCGCATGGGCATCCGCGACTCGACGGTGGGCCTGGTGATTCCCACGGGCTATTCGTTCAACCTGGACGCCTTCTCGATCTACATCACGCTCGCGGCAGTGTTCATCGCGCAGGCCACCAACACGCCGATCTCGATGGCGGACCTGCTGACCATCCTTGCGATCGCGCTGGTCACCTCCAAGGGCGCGCACGGCGTGCCGGGCTCGGCGATCGTGGTGCTGGCCGCCACGCTGCATGCTATTCCGGCCATTCCGGCCATCGGCCTGGTGCTGGTGCTCTCGGTCGACTGGTTCATGGGCATTGCGCGCGCGCTGGGCAACCTGATCGGCAACTGCGTGGCCACGGTGGCCATCGCGGCCTGGGAAGGCGACATCGACCGCGAGCGCGCCCATGCGGTGCTCGACGGCTCCTACTCTCCCGACGACGAGCCGCTGGCCGAGGCCGACGTGCCTGCAGTCCCCGTGGGCGCGGGCGCCGCCAGCCGCTGAAAACGACCGATGGCCGCTGACGTCAACCCCACCTCCATCGCCGAGCGCGTGGTCGAGGCCATCCTGGCGCAAAAGCTCGCGCCGGGCGAGCGGCTCGGCGAGCAGGCGCTGGCCGAAAACTTCGCGGTGAGCCGGACCATGGTGCGCGAGGCGCTCATGCAGCTGCAGGCGCGCGGCTTCGTCGAGGTGCAGTCGCGCCGCGGCTGGTACGTGGTGGAGCCCTCGGCCGAGGAAGCGCGCGACGCCTTTTCGGCGCGGCGCATCGTCGAGGCGGGCATCCTGGCCGAAAGCGAAGGCCGGCCGCTGCAGAAGGCCATCCGCAAGCTGCGCGACCACATCGCCGACGAGCAGCGCGCCATCGAGGGCGCCGACGCGGCCACGCGCGCCTTCCTGCTGGCCGATTTCCACGTCTGCCTGGCCGAGCAGATGGGCCACCAATTGCTGGTCGACGTGTTGCGCGACCTCACGGCCCGCACCACGCTGGCCGCCACGCTCTACCAGTCGAGGCACGAGGCCGGGCAGTCCTGCGCGGAGCACGGCGCCATCGTGGCCGCGCTGGAGGCCGGCGACACGGCCAGGGCGCGCCAGCTGATGATCGAGCACATCGGCAACGTGGAGCGCTCGCTCGAGGTCGAAACCTCGGCCGGGCCCGACGCGCCCGCCCGGCTGCGCGCCACGCTGGCGCCGGTGGCGCTGCCGCGCGCCAGGCGCTGACGCGCCGGCGCCCCGGGGCGCTTCCGCACGAAGGGGTGCCCACCGACACGGCGGTGCATTCAGGCTCGGCTACAGTCCGAATCACCTATGAATTCACCCCAACTCCAGCGCGGCGTGTTCCTCGCCCTGCTCGCCGCCGTCACGGTCGCCTTCCTCTGGGTGCTGATGCCGTTCTTCGGCGCGGTGCTGTGGGGCGTGGCCCTGGCCATCCTGTTCACGCCGCTCTACAAGCGGCTGCTGAAGAAAATGCCGGGCTGGCACAACGCCGCGGCGCTCTCGACGCTGGCCATCTGCCTCTTCATCGTGATTCTTCCGCTGGCCATGGTCGGGGTGTCGCTGGTGCAGGAAATCGTGCAGGTCACGCAGAGCATCCGTTCGGGGCAGATCAATTTCGCGGCCTACTTCCAGCAGATCCTCAACGCCGTGCCGCAATGGCTGCTGAACCTGTTCGACCGCTTCAACCTCGGCGACATGGAGGCCTGGCAGGCCCGCATCTCCGCGGGCGCGGCACAGGGCAGCCAGCTCATCGCCGGCCAGGCGCTGACCATCGGCCAGAACACCTTCGACTTCGTCATCAGCTTCTTCGTGATGCTGTACCTGCTCTATTTCCTGGTGCGCGACGGCGCAGCGCTTTCCAAATCGATGCGCGAGGCCGTGCCGCTTGCCAGGCCGCACACGCACTATCTGCTCAACAAGTTCACCACCGTGATCCGCGCCACCGTCAAGGGCAACGTGGCGGTGGCGATTGCGCAGGGCGCGATCGGCGGGCTGGCCTTCTGGCTGCTGGGCGTGCAGGGCGCGCTGCTGTGGGCCGTGCTGATGGCTTTTCTCTCGCTGCTGCCCGCGGTGGGCGCGGCGCTCATCTGGGGGCCGGTGGCCATCTATTTCCTTGCCACCGGCCATTTCTGGCAGGGCGGCATCCTGATCTTCGTGGGCGTGTTCGTGATCGGGCTGGTCGACAACATCCTGCGCCCCGTGCTGGTGGGCAAGGACACGCAGATGCCCGACTACATCGTGCTGATGTCGACCATCGGCGGCATGGCGATCTTCGGCATCAACGGCTTCGTGATCGGTCCGGTGATCGCGGCGCTGTTCATGGCGGCGTGGAGCCTGTTCGCGGAGTCGGGCCAGCTGGAGACCAGCCCCGGCGAGGACAAGAAGGGCCACTGAAGCCCGGTGGGCTCGCGGCCGCGGGCCCGCGAGGCCGCGGAAGCAGGCGCGCCCTGCGCCGGCCGGGCGCATTTCGCGCGGACGTTGGCGCGCTTCGTCGCATGGCGCTGGGAGGCGCGCGGCGCTTGAGGGATCGTCGGGGCCTCCAACTTCCGACGAGGCTCTCCATGAACTTTCCTTTGCCCCGAGCGGGCCTGTGCGCCCTGTGCAGCGTCGCGCTGCTCTCCCCGCTGGCCGCGCTCGCGGCCGACCTGAGCGTGACCGTGGCCGACGGCCCGGCTAACGGCGCCACGCTGTACGTCGCGCTGTACAACGACGCCGCGAGCTATGCCGACAGCAAGGCCGTGGCCTCGCAGACCGCGCCGATGCAAGGCGGCAAGGCCCGGCTCGTGTTCGCGGGACTGGCGCCGGGGCGGTATGCGCTGCGAGCCTTTGCCGACGAGAACGGCAACGGCAGGCTCGACGCCAACCTCTTGGGCATGCCGACCGAGCGCTATGGCTTCTCGAACGACGCGAAGGGCAACCGCGCCGCGCCGGCCTTCGAAGCCGCGGCGATCAGCGTGGATGCCGACCTGCAGACCGTCATTCACCTGCGCTGAGGAGCAAGACGCCATGGAACGACGCGAACTCCTGCGCCTGCTGGCCTCGGCCGGCGCCCTGCCCCTGCTGGCACCGCTGGCCCGCGCCGCCGGCACTGCCGACGACTGGCAAGCCCGGTTCGAAGCCGCCGGTGCGCCCTGGAAGACCGGCTTCGCCACGCCCCCGGACGACCTGCCGCTGACCCGCGCCATGGTGCGCGGGCGCTTTCCCGATGCCGTGGCCGGCACGCTGTTTCGCATCGGCCCGGCCGGCCACGACCTGGGCGGCGAGCGCTACCACCACTGGTTCGACGGCGACGGCATGGTGCACCGCTTCGTGATCGACGGGACCGACGTGCGGCACCAGGGCCGCTATGTCGCCACGCCCAAGCGCGTGGCCGAGGTGCGGGCCGGCCGCCGCCTGTTCGAGGCCTTCGGCACCATGCCGCCGGGCGTCGAGCCGCCGACCTCGGCCGACAGCATCAACGTCGCCAACACCAGCGTGCTGCCGATGCAGGGCGAGGTGCTGGCGCTGTGGGAAGGCGGCTCGGCCACGCGCGTCGACGCGCGCACGCTCGACACGCTGGGCGTGAAGACCTGGCGGTCCGACCTCGCGGGCATGCCGTTCTCGGCCCATCCCAAGGTCGATCCGGACGGTACGGTGTGGAACTTTGGCGTGAGCTCCGGCCAGGGCCTGCTGGCGCTGTACGAGATTGCGCCCGAAGGCGCGCTGCGGCGCGCAGCCGTGGTGCCGGTGGCCGACATGCCGATGGTCCATGACTTCGCCGTGACCGGGCGGCACCTGGTGTTCCTGATGCCGCCGCTGGTCTACGACGGCAAGCGCAAGGAGGCGGGTGCGAGCTTTCTCGACGCCCATGTCTGGCGGCCCGAACTCGGCATGCGCGCCCTGGTGGTCGACAAGCAGGACTGGGAGCGGCGCCAGCTGCTCACGCTGCCGGCCGGCTTCCTGTTCCACGTCGGCAATGCATGGGAGGAAGACACACCGCGCGGCACCCTCGTCCACATCGACTACGTGCGTTCGGACAACGCCGATTCGGTGTTCACGACCAACCGCGAAGTGATGCGCGCACGCCGCGTGAAGAGCACCGACCCGCGCCTGACCGTCGCCACGCTGAATCTCGGCACCGGGAAGGCCACGCAGCAGGCGCTGGCGCAGGAAGCCGAGTTTCCGCGCATCGACCCGCGGCGCGTTGGCTTGCGCCACCGCCATGTGGTTCATGCCACGCAGACGCGCCCCGACGTGCCGGGCTTCGGCGCGATTGCGCGCACCGATGTCGAAAGCGGCCGCAGCCAGCGCTTCAGCTACGGCGCCCAGGCCATGGTGGAAGAGCATGTCTTCGTGCCGGACGGTACCAAGCCGGGCTGGGTGCTGGGCACGGTGCTCGATTTCGGCCGGCAGAAAACCGTGCTGTCGTGCTTCGCGGCCGACCACCTGGCGGCGGGACCGGTGGCACAAGCCACCCTGCCCTACGCCCTGCCGCTGGGCCTGCACGGCGCCTTCGTGCCGGCCTGAAGCAGGCGTGAGCGCGCTCAGCCGCCCCACCAGCCTTCGGCAAAGCGCCCCTGCAGGAAGGCGACGAAGCCCGACACCTTGCCCGGCACCAGCTTGGGCGAGGGGAAGACGGCGTGGATCTCCTGCTCGGGCAGCGTATGGTCGCCGAGCACTTCGAGCACCTTGCCCGAGGCCAGCGATTCGCTCGCCACGTAGCGCGGCATGAGCGCAATGCCCAGTCCGTCGCGCGCCGCGGCCAGCACCGCGGAAAGGTTGTTGGAGCGAAAACGCCCCGAGACCGGCACCGTCACCGGATCGCCCTTGGGCGTGTGCATGCGCCAGAACTCGTCGCCCACCACGCTGCTGTAGATGAGCGCCACGTGCGCGCTCAGGTCCTGCGCGCGCCGGGGCGTGCCGTGCTTCTTCAGGTAGCCCGGCGCCGCGACCATGGCCCAGGGGTTGGTACCGAGGTAGCGCGCGCCCAGCGAGGAATCGGCCAGCTTGCCCATGCGGATGGCCACGTCGATGCCCTGCGCGATCAGGTCGACGTAGCGGTCCTCGAAGCTCAGGTCGAGCTGCACCTGCGGGTGCCGGCGCATGTATTCGAGCGCCAGCGGCACCACCACGCGGCGGCCGAAGGCCACCGAGGTGCCGATGCGCAGCAGCCCCTGCGCCTGGTTCTGGCGCAGCTGCACGATGCTCTCGGCCTCCTCGGCCTCGCGCACGATGTTCTTGCACTTCTCGTAGTAGAGCGCGCCCGGCTCCGTGAGGCTCACGCCGCGCGTGTTGCGGTTGAGCAGCCGCACCTTCAGCCGCGCCTCGGTGGCCGCGACCTGCTTGGTCACGGTGGGCTGCGTGGTGTGGAATTCGAGCGCCGCCTTCGAGAAGCTGCCGGTCTCGACCACGCGCACGAACATCTCCATTGCCAACAATCTGTCCATGGCCGGCATCGTAATCACTTATTCCAGCTTGGAATAGGTTTTATGGTCCGCAGCCGTCTTCTTCGAATGGTCTCCCCTTCCTACAGTGGACCTCACTCAAGGAGACAGTCCCATGGCAAAAATGAAAGCGGTCCAGGCCGCCGTGCTGGTGATGGAAAAAGAAGGCGTGACGCAGGCCTTCGGCGTGCCCGGCGCGGCCATCAATCCGATGTATTCCGCGCTGCGCCAGCGCGGCACCATCTCGCACATCCTCGCGCGCCACGTCGAGGGCGCCTCGCACATGGCCGAGGGCTACACCCGCGCCGTGGCCGGCAACATCGGCGTGTGCATCGGCACCTCGGGGCCCGCGGGCACCGACATGATCACGGGCCTCTATTCGGCCTGGGCCGATTCGATCCCGATCCTCTGCATCACCGGCCAGGCGCCGCGCGCGCGGCTCTACAAGGAAGACTTCCAGGCGGTCGACATCGAGTCGATCTCCAAGCCGGTCACCAAGTGGTCGGTCACGGTGCGCGAGCCCGGCCAGGTGCCGCAGGTGTTCCAGCAGGCCTTCCACCTGATGCGCTCGGGCCGCCCGGGCCCGGTGCTGGTCGACCTGCCCTTCGACGTGCAGATGGCCGAGATCGAATTCGACATCGACGCCTACCAGCCGCTCACTCCCTACAAGCCCGCCGCCACGCGGGCCCAGATCGAGAAGGCCATCGGCATGCTCCAGGCCGCCGAGCGCCCGCTGATCGTGGCCGGCGGCGGCGTCATCAATGCCGATGCGTCCGACCTGCTCGTGCGCTTTGCCGAGGCCACCGGCGTGCCGGTGATCCCCACGCTGATGGGCTGGGGCGCGATCCCTGACGACCATCCGCTGATGGCCGGCATGTGCGGCCTGCAGACCAGCCACCGCTACGGCAACGCGACGATGCTCGCGAGCGACTTCGTGCTGGGCATCGGCAACCGCTGGGCCAACCGCCACACGGGCTCGGTCGAGGTCTACACCAAGGGCCGCAAATTCGTGCACGTGGACATCGAGCCCACGCAGATCGGCCGCGTGTTCACGCCCGACTTCGGCATCGTGTCCGACGCCAAGGCCGCGCTGGAGCAGTTCGTGGCCGTGGCCGAGGAAATGAAGGCCGCCGGCAAGCTGCGCGACCGCCGCGCGTGGGCCAAATCGTGCATCGAGCGCAAGAAGACCATGCTGCGCAAGACCAACTTCGACGATGTGCCGATGAAGCCGCAGCGCGTGTACCAGTGCATGAACAACAACTTCAGCAACGACACCTGCTACGTGAGCACCATCGGCCTCTCGCAGATTGCGGCCGCGCAGTTCCTGCACGTGTACAACCCGCGCCACTGGATCAACTGCGGCCAGGCCGGCCCGCTGGGCTGGACCATCCCGGCCGCGCTGGGCGTGCGCGCCGCGGACCCGGCGCGCAAGATCGTCGCGCTCTCGGGCGACTACGACTTCCAGTTCATGATCGAGGAGCTGGCCGTGGGTGCGCAGTTCAAGCTGCCGTACATCCACATCGTGGTCAACAACTCCTACCTCGGCCTGATCCGCCAGGCGCAGCGCGGCTTCGAGATGGACTACTGCGTGCAGCTCGCGTTCGACAACATCAACGCGGGGCCCGATGCGGGCATCGAAAGCAGCTACGGCGTGGACCACCTGAAAGTGGTCGAGGGCCTGGGCTGCAAGGCGATCCGCGTGAACAAGCAGGAAGAGATCGCACCGGCGATCCAGCGCGCCGAAGCACTGATGGCCGAGTTCAGCGTGCCGGTCGTGATCGAGGTCATGCTGGAGCGCGTGACCAACATCGCGATGGGCACCGAGATCGACAACATCACCGAGTTCGAGCCGCTGGCCGAGCACCCGGCCGATGCACCCACGGCCGTCGCGGCCGAGATGCTGGACTGAGCAAGGAGAAGCACACATGCCCAAGTTCGCAGCCAACCTCACGATGCTCTTCACCGAGCTGCCGTTCATGCAGCGCTTCGAGGCCGCCGCCAAGGCCGGCTTCGAGGCGGTGGAATACCTGTTCCCCTACCCCTTCGAAAAGAAGGAGCTCGCGGCCGCGCTGCGCGCCAACGGCTTGCAGCAGGTGCTGCACAACCTGCCGGCCGGCGACTGGGACAAGGGCGAGCGCGGCATCGCCTGCCATCCCGATCGCACTGGCGAGTTCCGCGAAGGCATCGCGATGGCCATCGACTACGCCACGGCGCTCGGCTGCCCGCAGCTCAACTGCCTGGTCGGCAAGCTGCCGGCGGGCGTGAGCACCGAGGCGGCGCACAAGACCGTGGTCGAGAACCTGCGCCTTGCCGCCGGCGAGCTCGAGGCGGCCGGCCTGCGCCTCTTGATCGAGCCGATCAACACCTTCGACATCCCGGGCTTCTTCCTGACGCGCACCGACCAGGCACTGGCGCTGATCGACGAGGTGGGCTCTTCCAACCTGCGGGTGCAGTACGACATCTACCACGCGCAGCGCATGGAAGGCGAACTGGGCAACACGCTGTCGAAGCACCTTGCGCAGATCGGCCACATCCAGCTGGCCGACAACCCCGGGCGCGGCGAACCTGGCACGGGCGAGATCAACTACCCGTGGCTCTTCAGGCACATCGATGCGATCGGCTACGACGGCTGGATCGGCTGTGAATACAAGCCGCGCACCGACACCGTGAACGGCCTCGGCTGGCGCAAGGCGCTCACGCAATAAAGACAACTTCAAACCGGAAACAGAGACATGTCGCAATCGCAAAAAATCGGATTCATCGGCCTCGGCATCATGGGCGCGCCCATGGCGGGGCACCTGCTCGACGCCGGGCACCAGCTCTTCGTGAACACCCAGGGCAACACGCCCGAGCCCTTCATATCGAAGGCCACCATCTGCGCCTCGGCGGCCGAGGTGGCGCGCCAGGCCGACGTGATCTTCATCATGGTGCCCGACACGCCCGACGTGGAGAAGGTGCTGTTCGGCGAGCCCGGCACGCAGGGCGTGGCCGAAGGGCTGAAGGATTCGCGCGGCAAGATCGTGGTGGACTGCAGCTCCATCGATCCGATAGCCACCAAGGGCTTCGCCAAGCGCATCATCGCGCTCGGCTGCGGCTACATCGACGCGCCGGTCTCGGGCGGCGAGGTGGGCGCCAAGGCCGCGAGCCTCACCATCATGTGCGGCGGCGACGAAGGCACCTTCGGCCAGGTGCGGCCGCTGCTCGAGAAGATGGGCAAGAACGTCACGCTGGTGGGCAACGTGGGCGACGGCCAGGTCTGCAAGGTGGCCAACCAGATCATCGTGGCGCTCAACATCGCGGCCGTGGGCGAGGCGCTGCTGTTCGCGTCCAAGGCCGGTGCCGATCCGGCCAAGGTGCGCCAGGCGCTGATGGGCGGCTTCGCGAGCTCGCGCATCCTCGAGGTGCATGGCGAACGCATGATCAAGCGCACCTTCGCGCCGGGCTTCCGCATCTCGCTGCACCAGAAGGACCTGAACCTCGCGCTGCAGAGCGCGCGTTCGCTGGGCATGGCGCTGCCGCAGACCGCGGGCGCGGCGCAGCTCATGAACGCCTGCGCCGCACTGGGCCATGGCCAGCAGGACCACTCGGCGCTGGTGCGCGCGCTCGAGGCGCTGGCGCAGCACACGGTCGCCCCTGACTGAAGCTCAGCTCTTTGCAGCCGCCTCGAGCGATTCCTTGAGGTTGCGCCGCCGCCATGCCCAGGTCTTCACGGCCTGCGGCAGGATCCCCAGGCAGGACGCGTAGTACGTCACCTTGAAGCCCCAGAAGCGCGGGCCGATGGGCGTGTTGCGGAACAGGTCGCCCGCCAATATGGACAGCAGCGCCTCCTGCATGCGCCAGATGTTGCGCGGCGCCATGAAGAGCCTGCGGATCGCGGGCGAGGTGATGCGGTAGATGAACCACGAGAACATCTTCGGCCCGTGCTTCATGATCTTCTCGTAGTGGCGGAAAGCCTTCTCGGCCTCCTTCATCTCGCCCCTGAGCCAGTGGTCGGCCGCGGTGGCGGCCTCGAAGCCGCTGTTCATCGCCAGGTACACGCCCGACGAGAACATGGGATCGACGAAGGCATAGGCGTCGCCCACCATCATGAAGCGGTCGCCGCGGCAGAACCTGGAGTCGTAGGCGTAGTTGCCAGTGGAGGTGGCGCCCTCCATCAGCGTGGCGTTCGCAAGGCGCGCGGCCAGCTTGGGCGCGAGCGCAATGGTTTCCATCAGAAACTCTTCGAGCGAGCCCTTGCGGCGCTTGAAGTAGGCGGGCGAAGCCACGGCGCCCACGCTCACGGTGCCGTCCTTCAGCGGGATGTACCAGAACCAGCCATGGTCGAACCAGAAGAGCGAGATGTTGCCTTCGTAGCGGCCCGGCCGGCGCTGTGCATTCTCGAAGTGGCCGAACAGGGCCGCGCTCGCGTGCTTGCGGTTGCGCTGCTTGGCGTCGAACTGGTTCGACAGCAGCGTGTCGCGGCCGCTCGCATCGATCACGAAGCGCGGCCGCCAGCTGGTTTCGGTGCCGTCCTCGGCCTTGATCTTCACCAGCACGCGGTTGTCGGGCGTGCCCTTGCCGGCGTCCATGTCCACGCCCATGACGCGCTGGCCCTCGAAGGTGCGCGCGCCGCGCTTGCCGGCGTGGCGGAACAACAGTTCGTCGAATTCGGAGCGGCGCACGTGCACGGCATAGGGAAAGCTCTTGTCCATCGCCTGGCCGAAGTCGAAGTGGCTCGAATGGTCGTGCCATGGCGAGACGAACTCGGCGCCATGCTTCCTGAGGCCGATGGCCTCGACCTCGGTGCGCACGCCCAGGCGGTCGAACAGCGGCATGTTCATCGGCAGCAGCGACTCGCCGATGTGAAAGCGCGGATGGTGCGCCTTCTCGAACAGCACCACGTCGTGCCCCTTGTCCGCCAGCAGCGCGGCCACGGTGGAGCCCGCCGGGCCCCCGCCGATGACCACGACGTCGGGCTCTGTACTCGTGAAAGGTCCGGGCGTCATGCGCTCCCCTCCTGGGTCGTTCTTCGTTGTTGACGATGGCCGGCCGCAAGGCCGATGCATGCTGTGTCCGCCAAGCGTTAAAGCTTGGTAACAGCCGGGAGTTTAGCGAGTCGGCAGGCCGGGAATCCGCGCCCTTTGCACCAAAACCCGTGCCTGCCCGGAGAAGAAGCGGCGGCTTTTTGCGGTAGCCTCATTGCCCGTCAGAAACAAGGAGACTTTTCATGGCTGCTAACCTGTCACCCGCCGAAGAAGCACTTCGCGAAGCAGCGCGCGAATACCACCGCTCGCCCGTCAAGGGCAAGATTTCCATCAGCCCGACCAAGCCGCTCCTGAACCAGCGCGACCTGTCGCTGGCCTATTCGCCCGGCGTGGCCTACCCCTGCCTCGACATCGCGGCCGATCCGTCGATGGCGGCCGAGTTCACCGCGCGCGGCAACCTGGTGGGCGTGGTCACCAACGGCACCGCCGTGCTGGGCCTGGGCAACATCGGTCCGCTGGCCGCCAAGCCCGTGATGGAGGGCAAGGGCTGCCTGTTCAAGAAGTTTGCCGGCATCGACGTGTTCGACATCGAACTGGCCGAGAACGACCCCGACAAGCTGGTCGAGATCATCGCGGCGCTCGAGCCCACGCTGGGCGGCATCAACCTCGAGGACATCAAGGCGCCCGAGTGCTTCTACATCGAGCAGAAGCTGCGCGAGCGCATGAACATCCCGGTGTTCCACGACGACCAGCACGGCACGGCCATCATCTCGGCCGCGGCGCTCATCAACGGCCTCGAACTGGTCGGCAAGAAGATCGAGGAGGTCAAGATCGCCGTCTCCGGCGCCGGCGCGGCCGCCATTGCCTGCCTCGACGTGATGGTGGGCCTGGGCGCCAAGCCCGCCAACATCCATGCCTGCGACTCCAAGGGCCTGATCTACATGGGCCGCGCGGGCGGCTTCGACGACTCCAAGGCGCGCTACGCCCAGAAAGACACCGGCGCCCGCACCCTGGCCGACGTGGTGAAGGACGCCGATGTGTTCCTGGGCTGTTCGGCGCCCGGCGTGATGAGCGCCGACATGGTGAAGACCATGGCCGGCCAGCCCATCATCCTGGCGCTGGCCAACCCCGAGCCTGAGATCCGCCCCGAGCTCGCCAAGGCGGTGCGTCCCGACTGCATCATCGCCACCGGCCGCTCGGACTACCCGAACCAGGTCAACAACGTGCTGTGCTTCCCGTACATCTTCCGCGGCGCGCTCGACTGCGGCGCCAGCAAGATCACGGAAGAAATGAAGCTGGCCTGCGTGCGCGAGATCGCCGAGCTCACCAAGGCCGACATCAGCGAGGAAGTGGCCACCGCCTATGCCGGGCAGGAACTGTCCTTCGGGCCCGACTACATCATTCCCAAGCCCTTCGACTCGCGGCTCATCCTGCGCATCGCGCCGGCCGTGGCCAAGGCCGCGGCCGCCTCCGGCGTGGCCGCGCGCCCGATCGAGGACATGGATGCCTACCGCCAGCACCTTACGCGCTTCGTCTACCAAACCAGCATGTTCATGCGGCCGGTATTCAGCGCCGCCAAGATCGCGGCCGCCAAGCGCGTGGCCTATGCCGAGGGCGAGGACGAGCGCGTGCTGCGCGCCGCGCAGTGGGCCATCGACGAAGGCCTGGCCCAGCCCATCCTGGTGGGGCGCCCGGCCGTGATCGAGGCGCGCATCCAGAAGGCCGGCCTGCACATCCGCGCGGGCACCGACTTCGAGATCGTCAACCCCGAGGACGATCCGCGCTTTCGCACCTACTGGGAGACTTTCCACAAGGTCATGGGCCGCCGCGGCGTCACGCCCGAGGCCGCCAAGACCATGGTGCGCCGCTCCAACACCACCATCGCCGCGCTGATGATGCACCTGGGCGACGCCGACGCGATGATCTGCGGCCTGGTCGGGCGCTTCGACGTGCACCTGGAGCACATCCGCAACCTGATCGGCCTGAAGCGCGGCGCGCCGGGCTTCGCCACGCTCAACGCGCTCACGCTCGAGAAGCGCACGGTGTTCATCACCGACACCAACGTGAACGAGGACCCGAGCGCCGAGATGCTGGCCAGCATCGCCATGATGGCGGCCGAGGAAATCCGCCGCTTCGGCCTGCCGCCGAAGGTGGCCTTTCTCTCGCACTCGAACTACGGCACCTCGAGCCGCGGCTCGGCGCGCAAGATGCGGCTCGCGCGCGACCTGTTCGCGCAGATGGCGCCCGACATCGAGTGCGACGGCGAGATGCACGGCGACGCGGCGCTGTCGGAAGAAGTGCGCCGCACCGCGCTGCCCGAAAGCACGCTCACGGGCGAGGCCAACCTGCTGGTGTGCCCCAACCTCGACTCGGCCCACATCCTTTACAACGTGCTGAAGATGACGGGCGCCAACGGCATCACGGTCGGCCCGATCCTGCTCGGGGCCGCAGGCTCGGCGCACGTGCTCACGCCGTCGTCGACCGTGCGGCGCGTGGTCAACATGACGGCGCTCGCGGTGGCGAACGCGACGACCGCGCTCAAGTAGGCCACCCCCTCTCCCGTTGAAGCCGACGCCCCGCTGCAGCACGCAGCGGGGCGTTTTTCATTGCGGCCCCGGCCGGTGCACGCACCGTTTTCGCCCGCTCATCATTTTTTTGGCTGGCATGCAATCTGCTAATACCCTGATCGGATATTTCAAATATCTTATTAATATATTTAAAGAAACCACGGTCCCCGTCCTTCGTCAACCTTCCCTTCCTCTCTTCTCACATGGCAGAACACGCCCTGGAACGCGGGAGCTTCTCCCGCCGGGTGCTCGATGCGTCCGACTTCGTGCTGCGCTGCGAGCGCCACCTGCTCTCGGCCCTGATGGGCCTGCTCATCGCGCTGGTGCTGCTGAACGTGGCCACGCGCTACGCCGGCGTGCCGATCTACTGGGTCGACGAAGCCTCGGTGTACTGCGTGGTGTGGCTCACCTTCATCGGCGCCTCGGCGATGACGCGGCTGCGGCTGGACTTTGCGGTGACGCTGCTCACCGACAAGCTCGGCGAGAAGGCCGTGCGCATCGCCAAGGCCACCGCCTCCGGCGGCGTGCTGCTGCTGGGCTTCGCGCTGCTGGCGATGTGCTGGCTCTACATGGATCCGCTGGGCATCGCGCGCTACGGTTTCGATGCCAAGGAGTACGCGGCCGAGTCCTTCAACTTTCTCTACACCGAGCGCACGCAGACGCTGAACTGGCCGACCTGGGCCATCCAGCTGATCCTGCCGGTGTTCTCGCTGACGCTCAGCCTGCATGCGCTGTCCAACCTCATCGAGGACCTCGGCCTGCAGCCCAGGCGCACGCACACCGAGTTCCACGTGACCAACGCTGACGCGGTGAACTGACATGCTGACCTCCCTCTTCTTCCTGGTGATCATGCTGGTCGGCGTGCCGATCGGCGCCTGCCTGTGCCTGGCGGGCATCGTCTACATCCTCAATTCCGGCGACACGGTGCTGTTCCAGTCGTTCCCGGTGCAGATGTTCGGCGGCGTCGACAGCTACAGCCTCATTGCGATTCCGCTGTTCATCCTGATCGGCGAGATCATGAACGGCGGCGGCATCACGAAGCGGCTGGTCGACCTCGCGCTGGCCTTCATCGGCTCGGTGAAGGGCGGGCTCGCCTACGTGAACATCCTGGCCAACATGCTGGTGTCGTCGATCATCGGCTCGGCCACCGCGCAGGTGGCCATCATGAGCCAGATCATGGTGCCCGAGATGGAGAAGCAGGGCTACGACAAGACCTTCGCGGCCGGCATCACGGTGTATGGCGGCATGCTGGGGCCGATCATTCCGCCCTCGGTGATGTTCGTGGTGTACAGCGTGCTCGCGCAGGTGGCGGTGGGCGACATGCTCATTGCCGGCATCATCCCCGGCGTGATCCTCACGGTGCTGTTCTTCATCGTGATCGCGTGCATGGGCTTCTTCTACAACTACCCGCGCACCGAGAAGCGCACCCTCCGGCAGCGCCTGCACACGATGCTCACGGCCTGCCCGACGCTGCTGATCCCGATCGTGATCGTCGGCTCCATTCTGGGCGGCTTCGCCAACCCGACCGAGGCGGCCGCCGTGGGCGCAGTGGCCGCGGTGCTGGTGGGCCGCTACGTCACGAAGGAATTCCGCTTCGCGATGATTCCGCAGATCCTGCTGAAGTCGGCGATCTATTCGGCGGTGGTGCTGTTCCTGGTGGCCGCGGCGGCCGTGTTCTCGTGGCTGCTGATCTACGGCAAGGTGCCGCAGGCCACGGCCGCATGGATCCAGACCGTGGCCAGGGACCCGATCGCGTTCCTGCTGCTCGTGAACCTGATCCTGCTGGTGATCGGCACCGTGATCGACGGCATTCCGGGGCTGATCATGACGGTGCCCATCCTCCTGCCCATCGCCACCGAGATCTACGGCATCGACCCGCGCCACTTCGGCGTGGTGGTGGTGATCAACCTCGTGCTCGGGCTGATGACGCCGCCCGTGGGCCTGAGCTTCTTCGTGGCCTCCGCCGTGACCGGCGCCAAGCCCGGAAAGATGTTCATCGTCACCCTGCCCTTCTTCCTGATCTGCTGCGCCGCGCTGGTGCTGCTGTCGCTGTTCCCGAGCCTGTCGCTCGCGCTCATCAAGTAAGCGCCGCCTCCCTCCCTTTCCCTTCACTCAACCGGAGCCTCGCATGTCCCTCTCTCGCCGCAAATTCGTCGTCCAGGCCGCAGCCGGTACCGCTGCCGCGTCGTCCGCTCTCTTTTGCACCGTGTCGCGCGCGGCGGCCGCCAAGGAATTCCGCCTCGGCCTCATCACGCCGGCCGGCCACTCGTGGAACCGCGCCGCGGTGGGCTTTGGCGAAGCGCTCAAGAAGGCGACCGACGGCCGCCTGAGCGCCACGGTGTTCCATTCGGGCCAGCTGGGCAACGAGTCGGCGATGATGCAGCAGCTGCAGTCCGGCGCGCTGGACATGGGCTGGATCCAGGCCGCCGAACTCGGCTCGCGCGTGTCCAGCGTGGCGGCCATCAACGCGCCCTACCTCGTGCGCTCGACCACCAACGTGGCCTCGCTGGTGCGCACGCCCGCCGCGCTGAAGCTGCTCGACGTGCTGCCGCGCGAGACCGGCACCATCGGCCTGGGCTGGGGCATCACCGGCATGCGCGTGGTGTTCGCAACCAAGCCCATCGCCACGCCCACCGACCTCAAGGGCATGAAGCTGCGCATCAACCCGACGCCCGTATACCGCGACTTCTACCAGCTGCTGGGCGCCGCGCCCACGCCCATTCCGACGCCGGCCGTTTTCGACGCCATGTCGAACGGCCAGGTCGACGGGCTCGAAGCGGACATCGAGTTCTCGTGGAACCAGCGCTTCGACCGCGTCGCAAAAACAATGCTGCCGATGAATGCGCTCTTCATGCCCTTCGCGCCGCTGGTGTCGGGCCGCATCTGGAAAACGCTCGACGGCAAGGACAAGGCGCTCGTCACCGACCTCGTCAAGCAGTCGCTCGATGCGCAGATCAAGGACATCGTGACCACCGAACTCGGCCTGATCGACAAGTTCAAGGCCAGCGGCATCACGATCAAGAGCGATGCCGGCTACAACCCCGCGCCGGTCATCGCGGAGTTCGACAAGATCTGGCTGCCCAAGGCGCCGCAGATCGCGGAGCTGCGCAAGATCGGCGCGACGCTCTGAACCAGGCCGGTGCGCCGCCGCCCCATCGCGCACCACAACAGTTCCACGGAAGGGTTCGCACCAATCGCGTGCGGGCACCGTTTTTGCTTGAATGCAGAAGCATTCACCTCCAACGGATCCTGCATGAACAAGCGCCAACTGCTCCAGTCCTTCCTCGCCGCCTCGGCCCTCAGCTTCGGCCTCACCCCGGCCTTTGCCCAAGCCCCGACGCCGATCAAGTTCCAGCTCGACTGGCGCTTCGAAGGACCGGCCGCGCTGTTCCTGCATCCCGCCGCCAAGGGCTACTTCAAGGCCGCGGGCCTCGACGTGACCATCGACGCGGGCAACGGCTCGGGCGGCACGGTCACGCGCGTGGCCTCGGGCGCCTACGACATGGGCTTTGCCGACCTGGCCGCGCTGATGGAATTCCACGCCAACAACCCCGACAGCCCGAACAAGCCGGTCGCGGTGATGATGGTCTACAACAACACGCCGGCCTCGGTCATGGCGCTCAAGAAGAGCGGCATCGCCAAGCCGGGCGACCTGGCCGGCAAGAAGCTCGGCGCGCCGGTGTTCGACGCGGGCCGCCGCGCGTTCCCGATCTTTGCCAAGGCCAACAACATCGGCGCGGTCAACTGGACCGCCATGGACCCGACGCTGCGCGAAACCATGCTGATGCGCGGCGACATCGACGCCATCACCGGCTTCACCTTCACCTCGCTGCTGAACCTGGAGGCGCGCGGCGCCAAGGCCGCCGACATCGTCGTGCTGCCCTACCCCGACTACGGCGTGAAGCTCTACGGCAACGTGATCATCGCCTCGCCCAAGCTCATCAAGGAGAACCCGGAGGCGGTGAAGAAATTCCTCTCGGCCTTTGCCAAGGGCGCGAAGGAAGTCATCGCCAATCCCGCCGTGGCCATCGAGTCGGTCAAGGCGCGCGACGGCATCATCGACAGCAAGCTCGAGACCCGCCGCCTTCAGCTGGCCATCGACACCGTGATCAACAGCGCCGACGCGCGCAGCGAAGGCTTCGGCACGGTCAACGCCGGCCGCATGTCGCTGATGGCCTCGCAGGTGTCGGACGCATTCAACACCAAGACCCGCGTGAGCCCCGACGCCGTGTGGACCGCCGCGCTGCTGCCGCCCGCGGCCGAACTCAACGGCGTCCTGCGCAAGTGATGCAGGCGGACGCATCGGGCGCGGCCGCTGCTCCCTTCGTCGACTTCCAGGACGTCTGGCTCGCCTACAACGAGGAGCTGCTGCGCGCCAACCACTTCGCGGTCGAGGCCATCGACCTCAAGGTCAAGCGCGGCGAATTCATCGCCATCGTCGGCCCCTCGGGCTGCGGCAAGTCGACCTTCATGAAGCTCACCACGGGCCTGAAGATGCCGTCGATGGGCAAGATCCGCATCGACGGCCAACCCGTGACCGGGCCGCTCAAGATCTCGGGCATGGCGTTCCAGGCGCCTTCGCTGCTGCCGTGGCGCACCACGGTCGACAACGTGCTGCTGCCGCTCGAGATCGTCGAGCCTTATCGCTCGAGCTTCAAGGCCAAACGCAAGGAATACGTCGAGCGGGCGCGCAAGCTGCTGCAGAAGGTGGGCCTCGCAGGGTATGAAGACAAGTTCCCGTGGCAGCTGTCGGGCGGCATGCAGCAGCGCGCGAGCATCTGCCGCGCGCTCATCCACGAGCCCAAGATGCTGCTGCTCGACGAGCCCTTCGGCGCGCTCGATGCCTTCACGCGCGAGGAGCTCTGGTGCATCCTGCGCGACCTCTGGACCGAGCAGCAGTTCAACGTCATCCTGGTGACGCACGACCTGCGCGAATCGGTGTTCCTGGCCGACACGGTGTACGTGATGAGCAAGAGCCCGGGCCGCTTCGTGGTCAAGCGCGAGATCGAGCTGCCGCGCCCGCGCGAGCTGGAGCTCACCTACACCAAGGAGTTCACCGACATCGTGCTGGAGCTGCGCGGGCACATCGGCGCCATCCGCAACACGGGCATCAGCGCGGCGCAGACGGCCGCCGCGGTGTCCCACTGAAGGCGCGCCATGAAGAACACCAAGCAAATCGAACGCTGGTCGCCCTGGCTGCTGCTGATTGCGGTGATCCTGCTGTGGCAGGTGATCTGCGCGGGCTTCGGCGTGTCGGACTTCATCTTTCCGAGCCCGCTGCGCATCTGGAACCAGTTCTGGGAGTTCAAGGAAATCATCGCGGGCCATGCGTGGCGCACCTTCTGGGTCACGATGGCGGGCTTCGGCCTGGCCATTGTGGTGGGAGTGCTGCTGGGCTTCGTGATCGGCAGTTCGCGCATCGCGTATGCGGCGATCTATCCGCTCATGACGGCCTTCAACGCGCTGCCCAAGGCGGCCTTCGTGCCGATCCTGGTGGTGTGGTTCGGCATCGGCGTGGGACCGGCGATCCTCACGGCCTTCCTGATCAGCTTCTTCCCGATCATGGTCAACATCGCGACCGGCCTGGCCACGCTGGAGCCCGAGCTCGAAGACGTGCTGCGCGTGCTCGGCGCCAAGCGCTGGGACGTGCTCATGAAGATCGGCCTGCCGCGCTCCATGCCCTACTTCTTCGGCTCGCTCAAGGTGGCGATCACGCTGGCCTTCGTCGGCACCACGGTGAGCGAGATGACCGCCGCCAACGAAGGCATCGGCTACCTGCTCATTTCGGCCGGCTCGGCCATGCAGATGGGCCTGGCCTTCGCGGGCCTGATGGTGGTGGGCGCGATGGCCATGCTGATGTACGAGCTCTTCAGCGTGATCGAGAAGCACACGACCGGCTGGGCACACCGCGGTTCACAGAATCAATGAGGCGCGGCGCATGACACGCGACCAGATCATCCGCGCTTTGCGGCGCGCCGACGAGGTCGCCCGCCGCGCCATGGCGATGGGCCGCCATCCCTTCGGCGCCGTGCTCGTGGCGCCCGACGGCGAAACCATCCTGGCCGAGCAGGGCAACATCGACACGGTGAACCACGCCGAAGCCACGCTGGCGCGCCATGCGGCGCAGAACTGGCCGGCGGAGTACCTGTGGCAATGCACGCTGGTCACGACCTTCGAGCCCTGCGCGATGTGCGCGGGCACCAGCTACTGGGCGCACATCGGCCGCATCGTCTACGGCGCGGAAGAATCGGCCCTGCTCGCGCTCACAGGCGACCACCCCGAGAACCCCACGCTGAGCCTGCCCTGCCGCGAAGTGTTCGCGCGCGGGCAGAAGAAGATCGAGGTGATCGGGCCGGTCGCCGAGGTGGCGGAAGAAATGATTGCCACGCACCGCGGCTTCTGGGAAGCGCGCGGGCATTGAAGCCGAGTCCGCCCGCAATGATCAGGGACGGTAGACGGCGGGATGCGACGCATCATGGTCGATGCCATAGAGACTCGTGCTCGCCTGTCCGTGAAGCAGCACCGGACGAACCCTTCGCCCCTGCAACAGCGTGCGCAGCGCATCGGTCATCGACTCGCCGCAAAGCCAGAACGCATCGTGGACCAGGCTGGCGCCGAACCACCGTCCCTTGCCGTCGATCAAGAGCAAGCTGTAGCCTTGTCCGACCTCCGCCACCGTGACAAGGTGCTCGCCGACGGTCGCTTCGTAAAGCTCGTGGCTCGAGTCTTCGAAGGGCTGCGCCATGAAGTCGATGTCGGACGTTGGGCATTCCTCGCCTGCGCCCGGATTGAAAACCTTCAGACCCAGAAAACCGGCCAGGATGCCTGCCGCCGGATGCCCTGCGGGAACGCCCTCGGGGACCGGCACCACCCTGCCGGGATACCAGCCAGCAGCAAGGAAGAAGGCTTGGAGGTCGGCTGGAACTTCGGGCATGGGGAGCAAGCAGATGGCCCTCGTGTATTGCGCGTAGCCAAAAGAAGCTCCGCGGCGCTAGGCAAGCAACAGCGTGGCCTCGTCGCGCCAGTAGGCCACGGCGGCCAGCCAGCCCTCCCACACGCAGCCGTTGCAGCCGCGCCCGCAGCAGGTGGTGGGCTCGGGCGGCGGCACGCGCAAGGCGAGCCGCTGCGCAGCGGCTTCCAACTGAACGGCCGCGATCAGCGCCTGTGCGCTGGCAAGGTCGACTGGAACGGGCAGGTCTTTGTCTGCGAACGACATGGGCTGGCAGCGGCGCCAAGGCGCCGCGCGGCATCGGGCTTGCGCCTTACCAGAAGATCCAGAGCGCGAGGCCGCCGAAGATCGACCATTTCACGAGGTAGTACACCCGCTTGTCCCAGGCCTTGAGGCGCTTGCCGATCACGCGGATCTGGTAGATGTACTTGAACGCACGGTTGATGCCGCCGGTCTTGTCGCCGGCATCATTGGGCGAGGCGGCGGCGGCCAGCAGGTTCTTCGCGAACCAGCGGTTCACGGCGCTGGCCCAGCGGTACTTCAGCGGGCGCTCGATGTCGCAGAACAGGATCACGCGGTCCTTGTCCGTCGTGTTCTCGGCGTAGTGGATGTAGGTTTCGTCGAACACCACGGCCTCGCCGTCGCGCCAGTGGTAGCGCTGGCCGTCCACGTCGATGTAGCAGCCCTCCACGCCCGGCGTCCACAGGCCCAGGTGGTAGCGCAGCGAACCCGCGAAGGGGTCGCGGTGGCGCACCAGGCGGCTGCCCGGTGGCAGCTCGGCGAACATGGCCGCCTTGATGGTGCCGATGCCCTTGAGCAGTTCGGTGGTGCGCGGGCACAGGATGGCGGCCGAGGGATGCGCCTCGTCATACCACTTCAGGTAGAAGCGCTTCCAGCCGCTCTTGAAGAAGGAGTTGAAGCCCACGTCGTTGAACTGGCTCGAGGCCTTGATGCTGCCGCCGTTGCGCATGGCGAGCGCCTCTTCGCGGATGACCTGCCAGTTCTCCTCGAGCACGCGCATTTCGGGAAACTGCGCGGGCGACAGGTACGGCGTGCTCGGCACCTTCGAGAAGATGTACATGAAGGCGTTCAGCGGCGCGAGGAAGGTCGAGTGGTCGGACAGCTGCCTGAAGAAGCGGTGCCGGACCTGGCCGCGGAAGTGAACGTAGAGCGCGCTGAGCGCGAAGATGGCGAGAATGACCCACTTCATTGGTGAAAGTGTCCTGTAGACGGCGCGGGGGTAGCCGGGTAGTGTAAATCGTTGCCCCAAACCTGGGCTGACCACGCCCTTTGCCCCCGTCCGAGACATGCCGGCCCCGCAGGCCGCGCCCTGCGCGGGTGGGCGCCGTCTCAGGCCCAGCCAGTCTCGATCTCGGTCTTCACCTCGGTCATGAGCCGGTGCACCGGGCACTTGCCGGCCACGCGCAGCAGTTCGTCGCGCTGCGCCTCGGTCAGCTCGCCGGTCACGCGCAGGCTCGACTTCAGCCGGTAGACGCCCTTGCGCTCCTCGCTGTCGTCGCGGTCGACGATCACCTCGATGTCTTCCACCGGCATGCCCTTGCGGCGCGCGTAGATCAGCACGGTGAGCGCCTTGCAGGCGGCCAGCGACGCGTCGTACAGGTCGTGCGGCTCCGGCCCCGCATCGCTGCCGCCGCCGGCCGGCGAGGCATCGATGGGAATCTCGTGGTTGCGGATCTTGAGGATGTGACGCGTGCCCGTGATGCCGTCGCGCCGGACCGAGATGCTCATGCCGATGTCCTTGTGGGGTGTGGATGCCGGGCGCGATGTTAGCCCGCCACCCGCTTCAGCGGTCGACCGCGAGCATCAGCGTTTCCTTGATCTCCTCCATCACCACGTAGCTGTGCGATTCCGCCGCCACGGGCAGCTTCTTGAGGATGTCGCCCAGGAGGTGCCGGTACTCGCTCATGCCGCTCAGGCGTGCCTTCACCAGGTAGTCGAAGCTGCCCGAGACCAGATGGCACTCGAGCACCTCGGGCATGTGCAGCAGTTCCTTGCGCACCTTGTCGAACACCTCGCCCGACTTGGCCGAGAGCTTGATCTCCACGAACACCAGCAGCGTCTTGCCCAGCGCCTCGGGCGACACATGCGCATGGTAGCCGCTGATGACGCCCTCGCGCTCCATGCGCTTCACGCGCTCCGCGCAGGGCGATGCCGACAGGCCGATGCGCTCGGCCAGTTCGGTCATGGAGATGCGGCCCTGGCGCTGCAGCAGGTCGAGGATCTTGCGGTCGATGCGGTCGAGTTCGGGCATTTCACTCCGGGGCTAGCAATTGGCTTGCTATCTGCAGTGAATTTCACTGTCAATCGTCAAAAAACAATGAAATCCACTGCATTGTGCACTTTAGATTCCACGCATCCACCTTCATTCTCGTAAATACCAATGAAAGTCATCGTTCTCGGCGGCGGCGTGATCGGCACCACCACGGCCTACTACCTCGCGCGCTCCGGCGCCGACGTGACGCTGCTCGACCGGCAGACCGGCCCTGCCGAGGAAACCAGCTTCGGCAACGCCGGTCAGGTGTCGCCGGGCTACTCGACGCCATGGGCGGCGCCCGGCATTCCGCTGAAGGCCATCAAGTGGATGTTCCAGAAGCATGCGCCGCTGTCGATCCGCCCCGACGGCACGCTGTTCCAGCTGCGCTGGATGGCCGCCATGCTGCGCAACTGCTCGCCCGAACGCTACGCGGTCAACAAGGAACGCATGATGCGCGTGGCCGAATACAGCCGTGGCTGCCTGCAGCAGCTGCGCGCCGAAACCGGCCTGCGCTACGAGCACCGCACCGGCGGCACGCTGCAGCTGTTCCGCACCCAGGCGCAGCTCGACGCGGTGCAGCGCGACATCGCGGTGCTCGAGGAATGCGGCGTGCCCTACGAGCTGCTCGACCGCGATGCGCTCGCGCGCGTCGAACCCGCGCTCGCCGGCGCGCGCGACCGGCTCGCGGGCGGCCTGCGCCTGCCGAACGACGAGACCGGCGACTGCCATTTGTTCACCCGCGGCCTGGCTGACATCGCCCGCGGCCTGGGCGTGGATTTCCGCTTCGGCCAGTCGGTCGAAGGCCTCGAGATGGCGGGCGACCGCATCACCGGCGTGCGCACCGGCGCCGGCAAGATCCTCACGGCCGACCGCTACGTGATGGCCTTCGGCAGCTACTCGCGCGCCGCCATCGCATCGCTGGGGCTGGACATTCCGGTCTACCCCGTCAAGGGCTACTCGCTCACCGTGCCGCTGGTCGACGAATCGCTGGCACCGCAATCGACCGTGCTCGACGAGACCTACAAGGTGGCCGTGACGCGCTTCGACAACCGCATCCGCGTGGGCGGCATGGCCGAGCTCGGCGGCTTCGACCTGCGGCTGAACCCGCACCGCCGCGCCACGCTCGAGAAGGTGGTGAGCGACCTGTTCCCGGGCGGCGACCTGCCGCGCGCCACCTTCTGGACCGGGCTGCGCCCGATGACGCCCGACAGCACGCCCATCGTCGGCGCCACGCGCTATGCGAACCTGTTCCTTAACACCGGTCACGGCACGCTCGGCTGGACCATGGCCTGCGGCTCGGGCAAGCTCATCTCCGACCTAGTGACCGGACAGCGACCGGAGATCCGCACCGATGGCCTGGCGATGGACCGCTACGCGTCCGGCTCATCGCACGCGGCGCACCTGAACCCGGCCACGGCACACGCCTGACGCAGTGGCCGCTCAGGCGGCCTTCGCGATCGGAATCGTTTCGCTGGCCATGCCGCGGTAGACCTCCGCCTCGCCGTGCCTGGCCAGCAGCTGCATCAGGTGCTTGCGGATCAGCATGCCGGGCCGGTCCGACTCCATCGAATACTCCACGCCGCGCCGGCGTGTGTCGACCAAGGCATCGGGGTCGGTCGATTCGAGGATGTCCTTGTCCTCGCGCGTGACCGCCTCGTCGAAGTCGATCAGCATCTGTGCGGTGCAGTCGGCCTCGGTGTCGTTGCGGAACAGCCATTGGCACAGCTGCATGCGGCCGTCGTCGATGGGCGTGAAGCAGTTGATGATGATGTGTCGCACGCCGCTCGGGTATTCGATGTCGAGCCGGCGCGAGAACGGCAGGAAGTAGGCGTTGCGCATGTGGCGCGTGGTGATCGGCTCGGTCACGCCGCTGATGGCGTGGAACTTCGCCGGGTTGACCGCCTCGATCACCGTCTCGGCATAGAAGCCTGAATCGTTCTCGACCAGTTCGTACTTGCTCGGCTTCGGGCTCGCGGCCACGCCGAAGGTGGCGCGGTGCACGAAGCTGAAATGCGAGTTGTCGAACGAATTCTCGAGCGCGCGCATCGGGCTGGTCTGCCACTCTTCGTAGAACTGGAAGATGGTGCGGTAGCCCGGGTCGCCAAACTCCGGGATGGCGGGAATGTCGGCGATGGGCTCTTCCAGCGCCACCCATGCGTAGCCGTAGCGCGCGGTGCAGCGGTAGGCGGTGGTGCGGTACTCCGGCGAGATCTTGCGGTCGGCCTCGTACTGCGGAATGCGGATCACCTGGCCGCTGCGGTCGTAGGTCCAGCCGTGATAGCCGCACTGGATCGCGCCCTGCCCGCAGGCCTGGCCTTCCGCATCAACGCACCAGCCTTTCGACAGCTTCGCGGTGCGGTGGCAGCAGCGGTCGCGCAATGCGGCAGGCTGGCCGCCGGCATCGAGGAAGAGAACGATGTCTTCGCCCAGCAGCCTGAAGGGCCTCGGGCCGCTGGCCAGCTCGGTGAGCGGCATGACGGCATGCCAGAACTTGCGGAAGACGGGTTGTCGGGTGACGAGCATGCGTGGACTCCTTCTGTTGTTGCGCGTGGGTACGAACGAACCTGAAAGAGCAATTTCCTGCCGCGAGGGCTGAACGCTTCTACTCTGCGCCACCTGCCATGCAAATTGCGCGCCTGCATTGTGGCGCAGGTCGGCCGCGCCTCCAAGCACGCGGCCCGCCCTGGCATGGCTCGTGCATCGGCTCCCGCAAGAGTAGAAGCGTTCAGCAGCGCACGCACCACCGTTGTGCGCCCGCCCGGAAATTGCTCTTGAAGTGCCTTCCGCCGTGTGCGGAGGGATTCAAGACCCGAGGATTCCGAGGCCCCACATGCAACGTCGATTCTTTCTTGCGGCCAGCGCCGCCACCATTGCCGCTCCCGCCGTCTTCGCCCAGGGCGGCGGCAAGCCGACCCCGCTCAAGTTCACGCTCGACTTCCGCATCAACGGCCAGACCGCACCCTTCTTCCTTGCGCACAGCAAGGGCTACTACAGGGACGAAGGCCTCGACGTGAGCATCGACACCGGCGCCGGCTCGGTCGCCTCCATCACGCGCATCGCGAGCGGCGTCTACCAGATGGGCCTGGGCGACATCAGCTCGCTGGTCGAGTTCAATGCACAGAACCCCGGCACCCCGATGGTGCAGGCCGTGTACCAGTACTACAACCGCGCGCCCTTCGTGATCATCGGCCGCAAGGACCGCGGCGTCACGGCCGAGTTCAAGAGCCTCGCGGGCAAGAAGGTGGCCGCCGCGGCCGTCGAATCGACCCGCCGCGCGTGGCCGATGGTGGCGCGCAAGCAGGGCATGCGCAGCGACGCCTTCCAGTGGCAGACCACCGACTTCAGCGCGCGCGACAACGTGATGGTGCGCGGCGACGTCGACGCCGCCACCTACTTTCACGACTCCGCCATTTCGCTCTTCGCGCGCATGAAGGCGGAGGAACTGTCGGTGCTCAAATATGCGGACGCGGGCGTCAACCTGTACGGCAATGCCATTCTCGCGAGCAGCAACCTGATCGCGCAGAACCCCAGGGTGGTTGCGGCCTTCCTGCGCGCCACCAACCGCGCCATCGTCGAGACCTTTGCCAACCCCGCGCCCAGCATCGCGGCCATGCGCCAGCGCGAACCCATCCTGGACGAAAGGATGGAGCTTGAACGCTGGAGTGTCACGGCGCAATATGTGGGTGCCGCGGACACGCGCAGCCATGGCCTGGGTGACATCAGGAAGCTCACGCTCGAGCAGCAGGTCGACGAGGTCGCCGACGTATTCGGCCTCAAGGTCAAGCCCTCGTCCGACGCCATCTTCAACACCTCGATGCTGCCATCTCGCAGCGAACGCATGATTCCCAGCAAGGCATGAACTTCAGCAACAGCAACTCCACACTCCCCGAAGAAACCACGCTCGACGAACGCGACGGACGCTACCTGCGCAAGGCCATCGTCTGGTCACATGCGGCGCGCCGCCGCGGCAACCGCCCCTTCGGTTCGGTCATCGTCTCGGCCGCCGGCGAAGTGCTCGCCGAAGCCGGCAACAGCAACACCGAGACCGGCGACTGCACCGCGCATGCGGAAGTGAACGCGCTGCGCGCACTCGCGGGGCGCGGCCTCACGCGCGAGGAACTCGCCGGCGCCACCATCTACGCGTCGGGCGAGCCCTGCGTGATGTGCGCGGGCGCCATCTTCTGGTCGAACATCGGCCGCGTGGTGTTCGGCATCGACGCCGAGCGGCTGCGCGTGTTCCGCGGCGAGCGGCAGGACCAGCGTGATGCGGAGCTGTCGTGCCGCGACGTGTTCCGCGCCTCGCCGCATCCGATCGAATGCATCGGACCCGCGCTGCTCGACGAGGCCAGTGCTGCACACGACGGCGCCTGGGCCAGCTAGCCGCTCGGGGCGGGGCGAATAGACTCGTTGGATGTCCTGGCACGCCCACCTTCATCTCGACTACCGACAGGAAGCCGCCCGCAGCGTCGCGCGCTTTCGCCATGACGGGCCGCTGCGCATCCTGCAGAGCCTCTATCCCGAGGGCGATGCGATCTGCCACAACGTGCTGGTGCATCCGCCGGGCGGACTGGTGGGCGGCGACACGCTGGACATCGACATCGAGGCAGCCGGCGCAAGCCATGGGCTCATCACCACGCCCGGCGCCTCGCGCTTCTACCGCTCCGAAGGCGAACTCGCGCTGCAGCGCACGCGCATCCGGCTTGCCAAGGGCGCGCGGCTCGAGTGGCTGCCGCTGGAGGCCATCTGCTACAGCGGCTGCCGCGCAGAGAACCGGCTCACCATCGAGGCCGAGCCCGGCGCCGAGATGATCGGCTGGGACGTGACGGCCCTCGGCTTGCCGAATGCCAATCAACCATTCGAACGCGGCACCTACCTGCAGCACATCGAAGTGCCGGGCGTCTGGCTGGAGCGCGGGCGCATCGACGCCGCGGACCAGCGGCTGCTGCAGAGCCCGTTGGGCTTCGGCGGGCATCGCTGCATCGCGTCGCTGTTCTTCGTGTCGGGCTCGCCGGCCGCGCGGGCGCGGCGCGAGGCACTGCTTGCGCTCGCACGCACCGCCATCGATGCGCACGGGCTGCAGCAGAGCGCCGGCGCAACCAGCCCGCATGCGGAGATCGTCGTGCTGCGCGTACTGGCGCCCGTGGTGGAGCCCGCGATGCAGCTGCTGCGGCAGGTGTGGCAGGCATGGCGCGCGGAGCTGTGGCAGTTGCCGGCGAGCTCGCCGCGCATCTGGGCGACCTAGCGTTTCAGGCCGGCATGTCAGTGCGCGGCAGCCGCAGGTGCTTCTTCAGGGTTTCGAACACCTGCCGCGTGACCGGATTCACCACGTGGCTGCGCACGTACAGGTAGTAGGCCAGGTCGGGCAGGCGCGGCATGCCGTCGCCCGCGCCCAGCACGCGCAGGCCGGCGTCGAGCTGCTCCACGCCGCGCGCCGTCACGCCGAGGCCGGCGCGCAGCGCGGCCTTGATGCCGATCAGGCTCGACGAGGTGTAGCGCGGCGTCCAGGCCACGCCCGCAGCATCGAGCGCCTCGTGGCCGATGCGGCGAAAGATGCTCGGGCCGTCGGCCATGATCAGCGGCACCGGCTTGGCCGGGTCGTGCACGTAGCTCGCGGCGCACAGCCACACGGTGGGCGAGTTGCGCAGCACCACGCCCTCGAACTGCGATTGCGCATCGGCGCGGTTGGAGATGATCATGTCGACCTCGCCGCTCTTGAGCGAAGTCATGAGGTAGGGGCTGCGGCCGATGTGGATGTCCAGCTGCAGCAGCGGCGAGGTGCGCGCCACCTCGGTCAGCAGCAGCGGCAGCATGGTCTCGGCCACGTCGTGCGGCGCGCCGATGCGCAGGTTGCCTTCGAGCTCGCCCTGCCGCAGGCTGCGCAGTGCCTCGTCGTTGAGCGCGAGCAGGTGGTGCGCATAGGTCAGGAGCCGCTCGCCATGCTCGGTAAGGCGCTTCTGCCGGCCCTGCTTGGCAAACAGCGCGTGGCCCGCCTGCTCTTCGAGCCGCTGCATCTGCTGCGTGACGGCCGACTGCGTGCGACCCAGGTGCACGGCCGCCGCGGCAAAGCTGTGGTGGCTGACGACAGCCGCGAAGGAGCGCAGCAGTTCGAGATCAAGCGTGGACATACATTAATTTTATTGATGTATTTCTTGCGCGAGATGGATTGTCGTGTCACGCCCCGGTCACTACAGTGAATGCAACCACGACACGCATCCCCACTGGAGAATCTGCATGAGCACCCTGTCCGACCAACGCCGCGAGGCGGTTGCCGCGTCCATCGCCCGGATGAAGAAAGCCATTGGCGGCGCTGAACCAACCCGAGAAAAGCTCGATGCGGTGCTCGAAGCGCTGCAAGGGCTGGCCGCGCGCACCGACTACTGGGGCGCCGCCGACTTTCCGGCGCCCGAGGCCGGCGAGCACCAGGCCCGCTACCTGATTGCCGAAGACCCGGACCAGAGCTACGCGCTCTACCTCAACGTGATGCGGCCGGGCAAGAAGATCGTGCCGCACAACCACACCACCTGGGCCTGCATTGCCGCGGTGGAAGGCACCGAGCACAACCGCGTGTACGAGCGGCGCGACGACGGCTCGGTGCCGGGCGTCGGCAAGCTCGAGGAAACCGCGCTGGTCGTGGTCGCGCCCGGCCAGGGCATTGCGCTGATGCCCGAGGACATCCACTCGGTCGAGATCCAGGGCGACCAGGTCATCCGGCACCTGCACATGTACGGCCGGGCGCTCGAGACGCTGAACCAGCGCACCGCGTACGACCTGGAAGCCGGCACGTACCAGACGATGGGCATCGGCGTGCAGACGCGCCGCTAGACCCCTCTTTCAACCTCGTCTTCGTTCATGCGGACCGTGCGGCGCGCGGCCCCGCAGGACCGCGTTCGTTCCAACGGCTTGCTTCCCATGACCTCCTTCATCGATCCGAAGACCCTCAAATCCTGGCTGCACGACGGCGGCGAGATCGCGCTGCTCGACGTGCGCGAGCACGGCCAGTACGGCGAGGCGCACCTGTTCTACGGCATCCCCCTGCCCTTCAGCCGGCTCGAACTCGATGCGCCGCGCCTCGTGCCGCGCCGCAGCGTGCGGGTGGTGGCATACGACGGCGGCGAAGGCGAGGTGGCCGAACGCGCCGCCCGGCGGCTTGCCGTGCTGGGCTACACCGGCGTGCACGTTCTGCAGGGCGGCACCCGCGCCTGGAAGGCCGCGGGCCATGCGCTCTTCGCGGGCGTCAACCTGCCTTCGAAGACCTTCGGCGAGCTGGCCGAAGAGGCCTACCACACGCCCCGCGTGAGCGCCGACCAGCTGGCCGAGATGCTCGCGCGCAAGGAGAAGGTGGTGGTGCTCGACGGCCGCCCGGTGAGCGAGTTCCACAAGATGAACATCCCCACGGCCACCTGCTGCCCCAACGGCGAGCTCGCCTACCGCGTGCGCCGGCTGGTGCCCGACACCACCACGCCCATCGTCGTCAATTGCGCGGGCCGCACGCGCAGCATCATCGGCGCGCAGACGCTCATCAACCTGGGCCTGCCCAACCCCGTCTACGCGCTGGAGAACGGCACGCAGGGCTGGTACCTGAACGACCACGCGCTGGAGCACGGCAGCACGCGGCGCTATGCGGACGACAGCGGAAACACCGACCTGCGGCCGGCCGCCAAGGCGCTGGCCGAGCGCTTCGGTGTGCCCACGGTCACGGCGCAGACCGTGCTGCAGTGGGCCGGCGACGCCAGCCGCAGCCTGTTTCTCTGCGACGTGCGCACGCCCGAGGAATTCGCGGCCGGCACGCTGCCCGGTGCGCAGCACACGCCGGGCGGGCAGCTGATGCAGGCCGGCGACCAGTACTTCGGCGTGCGCGGCGCGCGGCTCGTGCTGTTCGACAACGATGGCGTGCGCGCACCCACCGTGGCGCACTGGCTGCGGCAGATGGGCCACGAGGCGAGCGTGCTCGAAGGCGGGCTTGCGAGCGGGCTGTCGCTGGCGCCCGCCGCCGTGCCGCCCGCGCCCGCGCTGGCGACGATCGACGCGCAGGCGCTGGCCGCCCGCCTTGCGCAAGGCGACGTGGCGCTGGTCGACCTGCGCCCGAGCATGCAGTTCCGCGCCGGTCACATTCCGCAGGCGCGCTGGTCGATACGCCCGCGCCTGGCCAACGACCTGAAGTCCGAAACGCGCCAGCTCGTGCTGGTGGCCGACGACGATGCGCTCGCCGCCTGGGCTGCGGCGTCCGAGCTGGCCGGCCGCTCGCCCGCGCCGCTGCGGCTCGAGGGCGGCATGGCCGCATGGCGCGCCGCGGGCCTGCCGGTGGAAGCCACGCCCGCCCTGCCCGCCGACGCGGACTGCATCGACTACCTGTTCTTCGTGCACGACCGCCACGACGGCAACAAGGAAGCGGCGCGCCGCTACCTGGCCTGGGAGACCGGCCTGGTCGCGCAACTCGACGCGCAGGAGCGCTCGGCATTCCGGCTGCCGGCCGCTTCCGCCGCGCGGCACGCCTAGCTCCTCCGGTTTCGCCTTCTCCGTTCGTCGTTGTCAGTTCCTATTCCAGGAGTCCCGTCATGTCGTCTGTCTTTCGCATTCCGAGCCTTGCCCGTCTTTCCGTCGCTGCCGCATGGCTCGCGGCCATGGCCCTGCAGCCTGCCGCGGCCCAGCCGCTGCCCGCGCGCAACGGCTTTCCGTCGCAGCCCGTGAAGTTCGTCTCGCCCTTTCCTCCGGGCGGCGGCAACGACGCCACGGCCCGGCTGGTGACCACGCGGCTGCCGGAAATCATGGGCCAGGCCGCGGTGGTGGACAACCGCGGCGGCGCGGGCGGCAACATCGGCGCCAAGTCGGTGGCCGAGGCCAAGCCCGACGGCTACACGGTGCTGACCTCGCAGGTGTCGATCATGGCGGTGAACCCATCGCTCTACTCGGCGCCGGGCTTCGATCCGATCAAGAACTTCATGCCGATCACGCAGATCAACGCGGCGCCGCTCGCGCTGGTGGTGGAGGCCCATTCGCCCTACAAGACCTTCGCCGACCTGGCCGCGCGTGCCAAGGCCAGCCCCGGCAAGGTGACCTATGCCACGCCGGGCAACGGCACGCTCTCGCACCTGGTCGGCGTGGTGCTGCAGAAGGACAGCGGCGTGGACATGACGCACGTGCCCTACAAGGGCGCCGGCCCCGCGCTCACCGACCTGCTCGGCGGGCAGGTCGACGTGCTCGTGACCTCGACCTCCTCGGTCGCGGGCATGGTGCAGAACGGCAAGCTGCGCGTGCTGGCCGTCACCAGCCCGCGCCGCATCGGCGTGTTCGCCAAGGTGCCCACGCTCGAGGAGCTGGGCTACGCCAATGCCCGCTTCGAGGACTGGTACGGCTTCTTCGCGCCGGCCGGCACGCCGCCCGAGCGCGTGGCCTACCTGAACGAAGCCATCGTGCGCACGCTGCGCCTGCCCGAAGTGACCAAGCTCGTGACCGACGGCGGCAGCGAGGTGGTCGCCAACACGCCCGAAGCCTTCGCCGCGCAGCTGCGGCAGGACATCGACCGCTGGTCGCGCATCGTCAAGCTGTCGGGCGCAAAGGCGGATTGACGCACCATAGAGGCCCGTGCCCGCTGGAACACACCATGTCCGATTCGCCCAAAGACACCGCAGGCCAGTCCCTCGACACCCGGCTCGCCCACGCCGGCAAGGCTCCGGCCTACTTCGGCGGCTCGCCGGTCAACACACCGCTGGTGCGCGCGAGCACCGTGCTGTTCGACAGCGTGGCCGCGATGCGCGAGACGCGCGCGCGCCGCGGCGAAGAGCGCGCCTTCAGCTACGGCGCGCGCGGCACGCCCACCACCTTCGCGCTCGAAGATGCGGTGAGCGAGCTCGAAGGCGCCCACCGCACGCGCCTCTTTCCCACCGGCCTTGCCGCCATCGGCATGGTGCTGCTGTCGTATCTGAAGCCCGGCGACCACGTGCTGATGTCGGACAGCGTGTACGAGCCGGCGCGCAAGCTCGTGCATTCCTTCCTCGACCCCTACGGCATCCGCTGCAGCTTCTTTGCCGCGGACGGCAGCGGCATCGAGGAACTGTTCGAGCCGAACACGAAGCTCGTGTATGCCGAATGCCCCGGTTCGCTGGTCTACGAGATGTGCGACCTGCCGAAGCTGGCCGAACTGGCGCATGCGCGCGGCGCGCTGGTTGCCGCGGACAACACCTGGGGCTCGGGCGTTCAATACCGGCCGCTCGCACTGGGCGCCGACATCTCGCTGATGGCCGCCACCAAGTACCTCTCGGGCCACTCCGACGTGATGATGGGCACCGTCGCCACCACGCGCGAAGCCTGGCAGCCGCTCAACGAGCGCTGCGACGCCTTCGGCATGACGGTGAGTCCCGACGATGCCTGGCTGGTGCTGCGTGGCATGCGCACGCTGTCCGCGCGGCTGCAGATGCACGAGCGGCATGCGATGGAGGTGGCGCACTGGCTTGAGGCGCGGCCCGAGGTGGCGGCCGTGTTCTGCCCCGCGCTGCCGCAGCATCCGGGCCACGTGCTCTGGCAGCGCGACTGCCGCGGCACCAACGGGCTCGTCTCGTTCGAGCTGCAGCCGGGCATCGGCAACGCCGCGGTCGAGCGCTTCGTCGATGCGCTGTCGCTGTTCGGCCGGGGCTCGTCCTGGGGCGGCTATGAAAGCCTGGTGGCCTGGGCCGACATGCGCGCGGCCCGCAGCGTGACCGACTGGAGCGCGCGCGGCGCGGTCATCCGGCTGCACGTGGGGCTCGAGGCGCCTTCGGACCTGCTGCGCGATCTCGAAGGCGGCTTCGCGGTCCTGGGTGCCGGCTGAAGGCAGCTGCGCTGCGGCTCAGGCCGCGACCGGCTCGGGAAGAATGGCCGTCAGTGCGAAGTCGACCAGATGGAGCCAGGTCGCTTCGAGCCCCATGATGCTGTGGTGGTCGGAGCCGGGCACGGTCTGCACGCTGATGGGCGTGGGCCAGGCGGCGATGAGCTTCTGCGAGCGCTCGGGCAGCACCACGTCGTCGCGCTCGGCCAGCAGCACCTGGGTCTTCGCGGCCACTTCCTTGCAGTGCGTGAGCGAGTCGAAGCGGTGGCGCAGCAGGAGTGCCAGCGGAACCAGCGGAAAGCGCCTCTTGGCCACTTCGAGCATCGAGTCGTAGGGCGTGACCAGCTGCAGGCTCGAGAAGTCCTGCTGCGCCACCAGCTGGATGGCCACGCCCGTGCCGAGGCTGCGGCCGACCACGTGCAGGCGCGCCTGCGGAAAGGCCTTGCGCAGGTGGTTCGCAAACTGGATCGCATCGGCCACGGAGGCGATCTCCGAGGGATGCCCTTCGGAGTCGGCCACGCCGCGGTAGTTGACGGCCGCAAATCCGAAGCCCTCCGGCAGCCAGTGCAGCGCCTGCGCGGTGGCGCGAACGTCCTCGCCCCGGCCGGCAAAATAGATGAACAGGTCCTGCAGCGCGTCTTCGCCCTGCGGGTGATAGACATAGCCGCGCACCATGCCGCCCGGCACGGTGTGGGAGTAGGTGGAGAAATCGTCGGACAGGTGGACGACCGGCAGTTTCCGGACGTTGAAGAGGATGTGCCCCTGCCGCGCGGCCAGCAGGGCCCAGTACGCCGCAATGCCGCCAATGGCGGCGGCCGAGGCCGAGAGCGCGATGCGAAAGGCTTTGGAAGATGACAAGGTGTGCTCCCGCCTACTTCCTGCAGTCGCCGCCGACGGACACCGTGCCGTCCTTGCACTCCGTCAGTATCTCTTCGTCGGCCGGGCCCGCGCCCGGGCGCGCCGGGGCCGCGCCTGCTGCGGGTGCGCCTTCGCGCTGGTAGACGATCTTCTTGCTGCCGAGATCGCAGCTGCCCACCACCTGTCCGGCCGCTTCTGCATTGGCATCGACGGTGACGACGGTAAAGCGCGTCACGCCGGCCGCGGCAATCTTCGCTTCGATCTGGGTGCGCAGGGCTTCGCAGTTTTCGGCGCCGTGGGCGGCGCCCGCCAAGGCAAGCGCCATGGAAATCAACCAGGGTTTCATGATGAGTCGGCCTCGCAGCGGAGGGTATGGCAAACGAAGAGTCTAGCCCTTCATTTTCCAGCGACGCATCCTCGCGCACCATGCGGTAACCAGGCGTCACCGCCCGCACAGCGCATTCGCAGGCTCAGCCGCAGGCGTTCCTGCCGGCCGGGGATTGGCGCAGCCTGTTGAGGAACGCGAGCTGGACCCTGGCCGTCTCACTGCCCTGCGAGGCGGCGCGCAGCATCCACTCGCGGGCCTCGCAGCGGTCGGCCCTGATGGCAGGGCCGTACAGTGTCGACCCCGCCAGCAGCACCATGCCCAGCATCTCCTGCGCCTCGGCGTGGTCCTCGGCCGCCGCTTGCCGAAGCTGTTCGAGCATCGAGCGGTAGTCGCGTGCCGCCTGCGCTTCCAGTGCCAGCTGGAAGCGCTGCTCGGCATGCAGCACGACGCCCGCATCGGGCGGCTGCGCCGCGGAAAGCGCCGCTGCGAGGCACAGGGCGCCCGACAGCCCGATGCGCCAGCGCAGCGACCAGCTTGCGATTTGATTCGATTCGGATGCCATCGGCGTTCTCCACCATTCAGTTGCGTGGAGGCCATCGTGGCAGCAGGCGCTTGCAAAAAGAAACTGGATTTCGCGCAGCCAGGCTCAGCCGGGGCCTGAGCCCTTGCGAGTCATCCTCTTCAGAACTTCGCGGTCAGCGCCACCTGCAGCTCGCGTCCCGGCCCCGGCATGATCAGGTTGTCGACGCTGCCGTGCGCGGACACGTAGTACTTCCGGCCCGTGATGTTCTTCAGGTTGACCGAGAGCTCGTAGCGCTCGGTCCTGTAGCTCGCGGCCAGGTCGGCCGTGACGTACGAAGGCAGCGTCACCAGGTTGCTGAGCGAGGCATAGCGCGCGGCCACGTAGTTCACGCCGCCGCCCGCGCTCAGGCCATGGCCCAGGTCCTTCATGAGCCACACGAAGGCCGAGTGCCGCGGCGTGAGCGGCGCCACCTTGCCCTGCACCGGCATCGCGGCGCCGACGGGCAGCTGCAGCGAACTCACGGTGGCCAGCGACTTGACCATGCGGCCGTCCAGGTAGGCGTAGCCCGCGCTGACGTCCCAGCGCCCCGGCAGCTTGCCGGCCAGCGCCAGCTCCATGCCGTTGGTGCGCTGCGTGCCCACGTTGATCTGCCGTGCCGGATTGGACGGATCGGTGTTCTTGATGCCCGAGCGCTCCAGGTTGAAGACCGCGGCCGTGAAGTTGAGCGCGCCGTCCAGGAAGTCGAGCTTGGCGCCGATCTCCTTGTTGACGGTGATCTCGGGATCGTTGGCCGCGTTGTTGGCCGACAGCGCGAAGGTCTCGGCCGAAGGCTGGAACGAGCGGCTGTACGAGACGTAGTAGGACTGCGAGTCGCTCGGCTGCCAGACCAGGCCCGCGCGCGGGCTGAACTTGCGGTCGGTGCGCGAGAAGGGGGCCAGCGTGCGCTCGAAGGAAGTCTCCTGGCGGAAGTCGTCGTAGCGTCCGCCGACGAGCGCCTTCCACTGCGGCGCCAGCGTGATCTGGTCCTGCGCATAGAGCGCAGCCGTCTTGAAGGCGGTGTTGCTCGGAATCGCGCTGCTGGCCAGGTAGCTGGCGAGCGGAATGGGCGGCGGCGCGGAGACCGGGTTCAGGATGCTCACGCGCTCGAAGCCGGTGGCCGAGGACACCGTGTACGCGCGCTTGTCCTGCTTGCCCAGCTCGGCGCCGATCAGCCATTCCTGCTTGAAGCCGCCGAGCTCGTTGCGCCATGTCAGGTCGGTCTGGTTGAACCAGCCGCTCTCGTCGCGGTCGACGAAGCCGCGGGTGCGGCCCACGGTCATGCGCACCGGGTCGGTGGTGCCGCTGGGCAGGGTGTTGAAGCGGTCGAGCTTGTAGCTGTAATAGCGCGTGGTGTTGCGCAGGCTCAGCGTGTCGCTGAAGCGGTGGTTCAGCGTGGCGGTGAAGGACTGCACGCGCGTGGTGGTGGTGTCGTCGCGCTTCGCGAAGGCCGAGCCGTAGTAGGTGCCGATCGGCACGTTCACCGGGCGGCCGTTGAGCGCCGGAATGCCGAAGTCGGTCAGCCGCTGGTCGTAGGCATTGGTGTACTGCAGCAGCAGATCGGTCTGCGGGCTGAATTTCATGGCCAGCGAGGGCGCGATGCTGTAGCGGTCGATGAACTGCTGGTCGCGATAGCTGCCCGACTTTTCGCGCGCCACGTTGAGGCGAAAAGCCATGTTCTCGCCGATAGGGCGGTTGAGGTCGGCCGTGAGCCGCTTGAAGTCGTGGGTGCCCAGGCCCAGCGACACTTCGCCGAAGGGACGTTCGAAGATCGGCTTCTTCGTCACGCGGTTGATCAGCCCGCCCGACGAGCCGCGGCCGTACAGCACGGCGGCCGGGCCCTTGAGCACCTCGATGCGCTCCGTGTCCGACAAGTCGCGGAAGTACAGCGCGTCGTCGCGCACGCCGTCCACGAACCAGTCGGCGATGGCCGTGAAGCCGCGGATCACCACCTGGTCGCGCTGGCCGTCGCCGGCATTGAAGGAAACGCCGGGCGCATTGCGCAGCGCGTCCTGCATGGAGGTTGCGCCCTGGTCGCGCAGCAGCTGCGCAGGCAGCACGTTGACCGCCTGGGGAATGTCGCGCAGCGGCGCGCTGCCCTTGGTGGCCGTGCTGCCCACCGACGGGGCATAGCCGGGCTCCTGCTCGGAGGTGACGATGATCTCCTGCAGCGTGCTGGCCGGCGTCTGGGCCTGGGCCGCGCAATGCAGCGCGGCAAGGGTGGCAAGGAAGAGCGGCGTGCGGCGAAGGCGGCGATGCACGGCAGGCGGGCGAGCGGACATGGAGAATTTCCCTCAGGGCGATTTTTTGGAATCGCGAAGCGCCATGCCGCCTCTCCCATCGATCGATGGGGAAACCGCATGCGCCCTGCCTGGAGAAAATCTGGGTTGGGTGCCTTTGCCGGGGCCGCGCCAGCGCATGGCCGGCGTTTCCTGCAACAAAAGTTCGCTTCGCGCGAACCGCGGAATTGTAAACAAGGCCGCGAGGTTTGCGCGTGGCGCTGCCGTCCTCTTCAGCAGCAGCGCCCCTTGCCTCCGCCGTAGCGCGCCTCGAGCCGCTCGCGGAAGAAGGCCTCGTAGCTCATCGGCGGCTGCTCGGGGTGCGTGGCCGCCATGTGGGTCAGGTAGGCGTCGTAGTCGGGCAGCCCGACCATGAGCCGCAGCGACTGCTTGAGCGAGCGCGCGAAGTAGCGCCCGGCTTCCGGCAATGCGAGAGCCATGGTGTGCTCAGCGCGTGGCCGATGCTGCGAGCGGTTCGAACGGCGTCTCCTGCGCCGTCGGCCGGTGGGCCGCCCGTGCCGCGAGGCAGGCCTTGATGCTGTAGACCAGCACGCTCAGCACCACGAACATGAAGAGCGCGCACAGCGCCGCATCGAGCCGGTCGTTGAAGACGATGCGCGACATCGCCTCGGGCGTCTTGGCCGGCGCCACCAGCACGCCGTTGGCCAGGCCTTCGGTGTAGCGGGCCGCATGCGAGAGGAAGCCGATCTTCGGATCGGGCGAGAAGATCTTCTGCCAGCCGGCCGTGAGCGTGCAGGCCAGCAGCCATGCGGCCGGCGCAATCGCCACCCAGGCATAGCGCTCGCGCTTCATGCGGAACAGCACCACCACGCCCAGCAGCAGCGCCACCGCGGCCAGCATCTGGTTGGAGATGCCGAACAGCGGCCACAGCGTGTTGATGCCGCCGAGCGGATCGACCACGCCCTGGTAGAGGAAGTAGCCCCAGGCCGCCACGCACAGCGCCGTGGCAAACAGGTTGGCCGGCAGCGAATCGGTGCGCTTGAGCGCGGGTACGAAGCTGCCCAGCAGGTCCTGCAGCATGAAGCGGCCCGCGCGGGTGCCGGCGTCCACGGCCGTGAGGATGAAGAGCGCCTCGAACAGGATCGCGAAGTGGTACCAGAAGGCCATCATGGCCTGCCCGCCGATCACCTGGTGGAGGATGTGGGCCATGCCCACGGCGAGCGTCGGCGCACCGCCTGCGCGGCCGAGGATGGTGCTTTCGCCCACGTCCTTCGCGGTTTGCATCAGCATCTCGGGCGTGACCACGAAGCCCCAGCTCGAGATGGTCTGCGCGGCCTGCTGCGCGGTGCTGCCCACCAGCGCGGCCGGGCTGTTCATTGCAAAGTAGATGCCGGGCTCGATGCACGAGGCGGCCACCAGCGCCATCACCGCCACGAACGATTCGGCCAGCATGCCGCCATAGCCGATGAAGCGCGCATGGCGCTCGTTGTCGAGCATCTTGGGCGTGGTGCCTGACGAGATCAGCGCATGGAAGCCCGACACCGCACCGCAGGCGATGGTGATGAACAGGAACGGGAACATGCTGCCCGACCACACCGGCCCGTTGCCGTTCGCGAACTGCGTGAGCGCGGGCATCTGCAGCGTGGGCATGACGAACACGATGCCCAGCGCCAGCGCGATGATGGTGCCGATCTTCAGGAAGGTCGACAGGTAGTCGCGCGGCGCCAGCAGCAGCCACACCGGCAGACTCGCGGCGATGAAGCCGTAGCCCACCAGCATCCAGGTGAGCGCCTTGCCGTCGAAGGTGAAGAGCGGCGCCCATGCGGGGTCCTGGCTCACGGCCTGGCCGCCGAAGATGGCGAGCATCAGCAGCACGAAGCCGATCAGCGAGACCTCGCCGATGCGCCCCGGCCGGATGAAGCGCAGGTACACGCCCATGAACAGCGCCACCGGAATGGTCGCCGCCACCGTGAAGGTGCCCCACGGCGATTCGGCCAGCGCCTTCACCACGATCAGCGCCAGCACCGCGAGGATGATGATCATGATCATGAAGGTGCCGAACAGCGCGATCATGCCGGGCACCGTGCCCATCTCCTGCTTGACGAGATCGCCGAGCGAGCGGCCGTCGCGCCGCGTGGAGATGAAGAGAATGATGAAGTCCTGCACCGCGCCCGCGAACACCACGCCCGCCAGCACCCACAGCAGCCCGGGCAGGTAGCCCATCTGCGCGGCGAGCACCGGGCCCACCAGCGGACCGGCGCCCGCAATGGCCGCGAAGTGGTGGCCGAACAGCACGTTCTTGTCGGTCGGCACGTAGTCGAGGCCGTCGTTGTGGCGGTGCGCCGGCGTCTTGCGGTTGCCGTCCAGCCCCAGCACCTTCTCGGCGATGAACAGGCTGTAGTAGCGGTAGGCGATCAGGTAGGTGCAGACCGCGGCGGTCACCACCCACAGGGCGTTGACGCTTTCACCGCGCGTGAGGGCCACGGTGCCCAGCGCGAATGCGCCGGCCACGGCCACGACGAGCCACACCAGATGGCGGCGGATGCTGTGCATGGGAATGTCTCCTGGGAATGAACCCGGGAGTTTTGCCGCAGGCGCGCGCGGGCGCATCCGTCGGACCGCGCGGCCCGCGTGCGTGGCTTTGCGTAATGGAAAACCCTCAGCGCCGGTTGACGCTGCGGCCCTATCGCACGGTCGACATCACCGTCGCGCGGCAGCGGGGCTGGTCGCGCGGCGCCAGCAGGTTGCAGTTGTCCAGCGCGCGCTGCTGCATGTCGCTGAGCCGGGGCTGCTCGCCGGGCGGCGGGCCGTCCCACTGGCGGTAGACCGGCGGCGGCGGCGGCGGCTGTTCGGCCCAGCGCTCGCGGCGTTCGTATTCGCGCCGCTGCTCGCGTTCGTAGGCGCGCTGCTCGCGGCGTTCATAGCGCTCCTCGCGGTCGCGCTGGATGCGCCACATGCAGGTGTTGAAGTCGA
Organism: Variovorax sp. VRV01; assembly: GCF_014852545.1. Classification (NCBI taxonomy): domain Bacteria; kingdom Pseudomonadati; phylum Pseudomonadota; class Betaproteobacteria; order Burkholderiales; family Comamonadaceae; genus Variovorax; species Variovorax sp. VRV01. Next base: position 617,870 of record NZ_JACVBS010000001.1, on the reverse strand, counting down.
CGCCGGAGCGGCCGCTGGCGCAATAGCGGCGGTCGTTCTCGTACGAATCGGGATCGCGCTGCGCAAGGGCCGGGAGCGTGGTGGCAAGGCCCAGAATGGCCAGGACGATGAGTTTTTTCATGGGGACCTCTCCGAGGTTCGGTGACACCGGCACAGCATGCCACACCGATCAGGCCGCCCCAAGGCAGGCATCCCTGTAGGCCCATGGCTCCGCTGATCCGTTGAGTTGGATTGAGTGGCGCTTTTCAGGCGCTAGAGCCGTCGCGCCTGCATCGGCTGGCGCGACCAGTAGATGCCGTCCAGCCGGTCGAGCCGCACCTCGCCGCCGGTCGAGGGCGCATGCACGAACTGCCCGGCCCCCACGTAGATGCCCGCGTGCGAAGGCGTGGCGGCACCGAAGAGCACCAGGTCGCCCGAGCGCAGTTCGGACGTGGGCACGGGACGGCCGAAGCCGGCCATGCGCGCCACCGTGCGCGGCGTGGCCTGGCCCGCGCTGCTTCTGTACACGTAGCCGATGAGGCCGCTGCAATCGAAGCCGCCCTCCGGCGTGTTGCCGCCATAGCGGTACGGCGTGCCGACCAGGCCCAGCGCATGGATCGCGACGTTGCTCGACTGCTCGGCCGTCAGCGCGGGGGGTCCGTAGGCGGCCGCAGACTCTGGCGCCCGCGGGCCTGCGCAGCCCAGCACCAGCAGGCAGGCGCCGATCGGAAGCAGCCGAAGAAGCAGAAGCGGCATGCGGGGGCGCGGCGTGGGGGCGGATGCATCGGACATGCGGCTCCTTCAGGACTTGGCTATCTTCTTCGCAGGCTTCGTCTTGCCGGCACCGTTGAGCGCGACCGCCTGCTGCACCAGCGCCTTGAAAGCGGCCGCGTCGACTTGCTCGCCTTCGAAGATGTCGATCGCACGGCGCATGTTGCCGTCCAGGCTCGAATTGAAAAGGCCGGCCGGGTCGGGCAGCGACGCGCCCTTGGCGAAGGTGAGCTTCACCTTGTCCTTGTAGGACTCGCCCGTGCAGATGATGCCGCCGTGCGACCACACCGGCGTGCCCATCCACTTCCACTCCTCGACGACCTCCGGGTCTGCCTGCTGGATGAGCTTGCGCATGCGGCCCAGCGTTTCGCCGCGCCAGCCGCCGAGCTCGGCGATTCTTTTCGAGATGAGCGCCGATGCCGGCTGGTCCGGGCTACTCGCGTCCGACTTTTTCATGTCTGAAGGTGCTTCATTTGCAATGACCGTGGAGGATAGCCATGCATCGAATCAATGCAAAGCGCAGAGGGCCGGCACCGGCCATCGTATGGCACGATCGCCGCATGCCCGAGCCCTCCCGCCGCATACCGTACCGCACCTGGCCAGGCGCGCTTGCGGTGCTCCTTGCCATTGCCGCCTACGTAGGCGGCCTGAGCTTCTGGGACCGCAGCACGCCCGGCAGCCGGCCGCTGCCCACGGGGGAAACGGTGGCCGTCGGCCATGCCAGGTTCGTTCCCGCCAGCGGATGGGAAATGGACGTGTCGCGCTCCAGGGCCGGCCAGTCGCTGATGCTGTTCAAGGGCGGCCACAAGTTCCTGGTGACCACGCGTGCGTGGGCCGGCGGACCCGACGGACCGCTGATGCGGCAGCAAAGGCTCATGGAGCGCGGCCAGCGCCTGAACATCGATGGCGACGTGTCCGACTTCGTCACCTCGTGGGGCCTGCAGGGCAAGACCTTTGCCTACTACGGATCGAAGCTGGCTGGCCGCTTCTGGCAGGTGGTCGACCTCCGGCGCCAGTCGCTCGTGCAGATCGATTGCTACGGCGCCAGCGAGGGCCTGAACGAGGCAATGGCCGAGGCCCGCAGCATGCTGGAATCCATGGACCTGGAGGCACCGCAGTGAGCCCGCCCGCCTTCGAAGGCCAGCAGCACCGCGGCGAATGGCCGATCGGCACCGATTCGTTCTTCCAGCCGCAGCGCGCGGCCTTCTGGCTGCTGGCGGCGCTGATCGTCAACGGCCTGTTCTACACCATCAACATGTTCTCGATGGGTTTTCGTGTCGTCCCCGTCACGGCCCTGCTGGGCATCCTGGTGTGGGGCATCTACACGCTGCTTTTTCTCCTGGTCTTTCGCACGCTCGACCTGCTCGAGCAGCATCCGCCGGAAGCTTTCGTGCTGGCCTTTGCGTGGGGCGGGCTCGGCGCCGTCTACTTTGCCGCGCCGGCGAACATCGCCATCCAGAGCCTGTGCGCCAAGCTGGTGTCGCCGGATTTCGCGGCGCTCTGGGGGGCGGCCGTCGCGGGCCCGATCACCGAGGAGTTCCTGAAGATCGCCGGCGTCATCCTGCTGGTGCTGGTGGCGCGCAACCAGTTCCAGACCTACCTGTCGGTGCTGATCGTCGGCGCCATGGCAGGCCTGGGTTTCCAGGTGGTCGAGAACCTCAGCTACACCGTCAACGCCTCGATGCACTTTCCGCTCGAGAACCAGGTGTCCCCGGTACTCATCAACCTGCTGACGCGCGGGCTGCTGAGCGGGCTGTGGAGCCACGCGGCCTACACGACCATCGCGTCCTTCGGCGTCGCCTGGTTCCTGCTGCATCCGGAGCGCTCGATGGCCGCGAGGATCGCCTGCGCCGTGCTGTGCTTTGCGCTCGCGTGGGCGATGCATTTCATCTGGAACTCGCCGTGGCTCGAAGACCTTTTCGACGGCGGCTACGGCGACATGGCCGTGCTGCTCGCCGTCAAGGGCATTCCCGCGCTGGTTGCGGCGGGGCTCTTCTGGCGCGTTGCCGCGCGCGAGAACGGCGCCTACCTGCATGCGCTGGCCGCCTACTTCGTGCCGGAGCGCGAGCTGATCCGCGACGACGAATGGATCCGCCTGGGCGCACCCCTGCAGCGCTACCGGATCCGCAGGCAGATGGGCTGGACCTTCGGCCTGCGGGCCAGGCGGCTGAAGACGCAGCTGCAGCGCGAGCAGCTGCGCCTGATCCGCAAGGCCATGACCTATGGACGCGGTGCGCAGACGCTGCGGCATGAAGTGGCGATCCGGCGCGTGCGCGCCGAACTCGATCCGCTCATCGCCGCGCAGCCCTGAGGATCGGGACCATGGCCCTGGATCCTCCGGAGCGTCCGGCAGAGCCCGCGCCTTCGCGCCGCAGGCGCGGACTGCTTGTCACGGCCGCGGCGTGCGCCGTGCTGGCCGTGGGCGCATGGGCCGTCGCAACCGGCATCGTCGAGATTCCCGAGCGCTTCAATCCGTGGGCGCCGCTCGACGTGGCGGCGCCGCCCAACTGGCTGACCGGCTTCAAGCTCGAGCGGGCCCGCCGCGAGCCCGCGCGCTGCCTTGCGGCGCTGGCGCAGACCGGCATGCAGTACGACCTGCTGCCCGACCGCGTCACCGGCCCCGGCTGCGGCTTCAAGAACGCCGTGAGGCTGCGCTCCGCCGGCGTGCGCCTGGGCACGGCGCCTTCGCTGAGCTGCCCGATGGCGCTGTCCTTCTTCATGTGGGAGCACCACGCGCTGCAGCCGGCCGCCAGGCAGCGCTTCGGCCAGCCGGTGGCGGCCATCGAGCACCTTGGCAGCTATGCCTGCCGCAACGTGAACCGCGGCGAAGGCGCCGTGCCCGGTGCTTCGCGCAGCCGGCACGCCACGGCCGATGCGCTGGATGTGGCGGGCCTGACGCTGGCCGATGGCCGCCGCATCACGGTGCTGCAAGCCTGGCCCCGCAGCAGCGCCGCGAGTACGGACGATCCGGCGGCGCTGCTGCTGCGCGATGCGCACCGCGGCGCCTGCCGTTTCTTCAACGGGGTGCTGGGCCCCGACTACAACGCCGCGCACAGCGACCACTTCCATCTGGAGACCGGCGGGTACGACATGTGCCGCTAGCTGGCACACCAGGGAGGTGGCGCCAATGCGCCAGCATCTTGAAGCGCGGGCACTACTACGCAGTGGTTTTGCTCTTCTTGCGTGCGACCCACGCTGCGAGACCTGCACTGACGATGGTCCAGGCCCCAATTCCAACGGCCATCGCGTTCTCGGGCTTCATCGGTAATTGAATCGGAACGATGCCAAAGACAATGCTGGCGGCTGCAATGGCAGCCAGCATTCCAAGCGCCCGACGTGGACTCGCCGCGGCGACGCCGCCGACCCAACCACCCAACACGGCAGAGGCCGCACCGCCCATGAGGACATACACGCGCAGCATTCGAGCGGCTTCATCCTCGCCGTGACGCCCAATCCCCGTACCTGGAAACGCGAGTGAAAAGAGGATTGGCAGGCCCAGAAACAAGGCGACGCCGAGCAAAGCCCCGCACAGAGTGAAGATCGGACGCTTCATCAGCTGATCGGCCAGAAGACCACGCGACGCGACGCGTGCAGATCAGAGTAGAGGTATCCGTTGCTGCTCCACGGTGATCGAAAGGTATCAATGCCAAGGGAGAAGCGAAGGAACGTCGTCCACGACGGCGTCAGTCGATTCCGATCCCACAGGTCGATGTGATCTCCAGTGGGAAACTTTGCCTCAGCGGTACGCAACCAGTAGTCCTCGAAATATATGATGCCTGTGCGACCGGAAAGACTCTTGTCGAAGCTTTTTCCCTGGTGTGTTTCGGCATCTGGACAGCCAGCGAATGGGCGACGCATCAGCCAGTTGGCCAATTCGGTCGCGCGGAGCACCATTCCGTTTCCGGAAGGGCCAAATTCGCAACGTGGGCCGGGAAATGTCTTGAAACTGACACCCGACTTTTCCAACGCAATGCCGACCCGTATCGCGCATTGGTCGTCATACGCCTTCTTTCCCGTGCGAGGGTTCACGCAAGGGTCATCACTCGGGTAGTTTTTCCATATCGCCGCGAACGATATCGGCTTTGCCATTTCTGGGAGCGGCATCTTTTTTCCTTCCTGTGCTTATCTAGCCCGGTGCAGCGAACTGACTATCGACTACCGCGAGTCCGCTGCATCTTATCGGCTCAAGCTTATGCCGCCAGCCACCAAAAAGGCTACGTCCAAACAGGCTCTTTCCTCTGACCGTGAACTATTGCCGCGTTCTGCAGGCAAGCACGATGCTGGAACTCCTCGGCCGTCGGATCAAAGGGTGAGAACCTTGGAGCTACACGGCTTGTGCCTCGCTCGAAAAGAGCTAGGCGGCTGCAGGGTCTTCCCCCAGAATGCCGCCGGCGCTGCCGTCTGCACCCCGCAAACCGCGCACCCCAAGGACCGCCCATGAGCTGCTCGATCCGCCGTTTCCTCGCCACAACCGCCGCGGCCGTCGGCCTGGCAACCGCGTTGGCGTCCTGCGGTGGCGGCGGGGGTGGAGGTGGCGGAGGGATCGGCGTTCCATTGACGTCCGCGCCGCCCACCACCACGGCGCAGTTGCCGGAACGCGAGGCGCTCATTGCCCGTGCACGCGCCCTCGAACTCAACACGCCCTACGTGCCGCCGCCCGGCAACGTGCTGGAGCACCACACCTCCGGCTATGCCAAGACGATGTGCTCCGCCGTGTTCATCACCGGCATCGACCCCGAGGTCGCCGCCGAAAGCCTGGGCTATTTCGTGGGGCCGTACGAGCAGCGCAAGAACGTCGGCAAGCCCGTGGTCGACCGCGTGAAGAAAGAGGTTCGCATCTCGATTCCCAACGGCCCGACGCTGGTGGCGCGCCACTTCGGTTCGCAGGGCTGCGTCACGCTGCCGGCCGGCCGGGACGACGTTCTCTTCACGCCCGTCGAAGTCAGGAGCGCGCTGCCCGATCCCGCGACCCAGCCATGGCCGATGGGCGACGTGCTGCCGGGCGACCCGCCGCCGGCCGAAGTCGACACGGCCAAGGTGAACCAGGCCGTCGATGCCGCGTTCGGCGTGCCGGAGGCCTACACATCGGCCTTCGTGGTCACGCACAAGGGCCGCATCGTCGCCGAGCGCTACATGAACGGCATCGGGCCGGCCACGCCGCTCGAATCGTGGTCGATGGGCAAGAGCGTCGTGGCGACGATGATGGGAGTGCTCATCAAGCAGGGCGTGTACAAGCTCGACCAGCCGGCGCCCATTCCCGAATGGCAAGGCGCCGGCGATGCGCGCCAGCAGATCAAGATCTCCGACATCCTGCAGATGTCGAGCGGCCTGCGCATCAAGGCGCCGGACGATCCGGACTTCGACCCCAACGGCACCTACCCCGATCACGTCTACTACTACACGGGCCGCATCAACGCCTTCAACTACGCCGCCACCCGGCCGCAGCAATGGCCGCCCGGCGCCGTGGGCCGCTACCGCAACACCGATCCCGTGCTGGCCAACTACCTGGTCCGCCTCGCGGTGGAAAAGCGCGGCGAGGAATATCTTTCGTTTCCGCAGCGCGCGCTCTTCGACAAGATCGGCATCCGCTCGATGGTGATCGAGACCGACCCCTACGGCAACTTTCTCACGCAGGGCTACGACTTCATGTCGGCACGCGACTGGGCGCGCCTCGGCAATCTCTATCTGCAGGACGGCGTGTGGAACGGCGAGCGCATTCTTCCCGAGGGCTTCGTCAACTTCGTGAGCAGCGTGGCACCCGCCTGGGCCGCGGACAAGCGCCCGATCTACGGCGGCTTCTTCTGGATCAACGGAATGAACTCGCTGGCGGTGCCGGCGTCGGCCTACTACATGCTCGGCGCCGGCGGCCAGTTCGTGCTGGTGATTCCATCGCACGATCTCGTCGTGGTGCGGATCGGGCATTCGAAGGGAGAGCGCTTCGCGGGCTCGACGCTGAACAAGGCGCTGGCACTGCTGACCACCGCGGTGCCCCGCGTGCGCTGAGCCTAGAAGCCGAAGACCAGCAGCAGGTTGTTCGCGGGCATCGCGTGCCGCTCGCGCAGCGCAAGCCCTTGGCGGTTCGCCTCGGCCACCACCTGCTCCAGGCGCCGTATGCCCCATTCGGGATTGCGCGCGCGCAGGTCTTCGTCGAACGCCAGGTTGCTCGGCGCCGGTGTGCCTTCCTCTTCGAAGTAGGGGCCGTAGGTGATCAGCAATCCATCGGCAAGCAGATGCCGCGCAGCGCCTTGCATCAACACGGCGCACGCGGCCCAGGGCGCGATGTGCAGCATGTTGGCGCAATAGATCGCATCGAACTTTTCTTCTTCTCCTCGAGCAAACTCGGCGCCTTTCGACGGCCATCGAGGCGCCATCACGTCGAGCAGCAGCGGCGCACGGAGATTGGGCAGCGCGGCCTGCGCGACGCGGCTTGCGAGCGCAGGGAGCATGCGCGCGTCTGCGTCGGTGGGCTGCCAGGTCCACCCGGGCATTGCGGCGGCGAACCAGGCGGCATGCTGGCCGGTGCCGGATGCGATCTCGAGCGCGCTGCCGCGCTCGCCGAGGATGCCGGTCAGCACCTCGAGGATGGGCTGCTTGTTGCGGTCGGCGGCGGGGCTGTGGGGAAGGTCGGGCATGCGAATCGGGCCTGGACAGGTGTGTTGATCGGGACAGGAGTTTTGGCAAGGCAGCGCAACTCAGCCCTGCCCGAACTCCCGCGCATGCTCCACCGCATACTTGATGAGTTCGGCCTGCCCCTCGATGCCGAGCCGCCTTTTGATGCTCTGCCGGTGGGCCTCGACCGTGCGAACGCTCAGGCCGAGGTCGCGCGCGATCTGCTTGCTCGATTCGCCGCGGCCCAGCGCAGTGAGGATCTCGCTCTCGCGCGGCGTGAGCAGCGGCCTGGGCGCCTGGTTGCGAAACAGCTTCTTCGACACGGCCGGACTCAGGAAGGTGCCCCCGGCCGACACCGCCTCGATGGCGGCGACGATCTCGGCCGCGGGCGCGTCCTTCAGCACATAGCCGCGCGCGCCCACCTGCAGGGCCTTCTGCACATACTCGGGGTTGTCGTACATGCTGAGCATCACCACGTGCGGCGCGGGCTGATGGCGCTGCAGCACCAGCGCGGCCAGGTCGATGCCGTTCATGTCCTTCATGCCCACATCCATCAGCAGCAGGTCGGGCTGGAGCGTTTCGATGAGCGCCAGCGCCTCGGCCGCGCTGCCGGCCTCGCCGACGATCTCCAGGCCGGCCACGGCGCCGAGCCGCGCGCGCAGGCCGTCGCGCACCAGCGGATGGTCGTCGACCAGGAAAAGGCGGACCGGGGCGGCGTCGTTCTTCATGCCGGTTCAGGCCTCGCGCTGCGCGCCGGCACTTCGGCCACGATGGTTGTTCCGCCTTCGCCCGACTGCACGTCCAGGCGCCCGCCGATCGACTCCATGCGCTCGCGCATGTTGCGCAGGCCGATGCCGCGCCGCGCATCGAGCTGCATCGCCTGCACGTCGAAGCCGATGCCGTCGTCGCCGATCGCAAGCCGCACGCCGTCCTCGTCGGAAAAGCCCAGCGCAATGTGCACGCGGTGCGCCTGGGCATGCTTGCGCACATTGGTGAGCGCCTCCTGCGTGACGCGAAAGAGCGCGGTCTTGGCTTCCTGCGAGAGCTCGAAGGCCTCGCCCTCGATCATGATCGACGCATCGATGGCGCCGTCTTCGGCGAATTCGTCGCCCAGGCGCTCGAGCGCGGCCGGCAGGCCGAGCGTGTCGAGCAGGGCCGGCCGCAGGCGGTGCGAGATGCGGCGCACCTCGATCAGCGAATCGTTGAGCCTTTGCAGCGCCTTGCTCAGTGCGGGCGGCGCGGGCTGGCGCTCGCGGTCGAGCGCGTCCACCGCGGATTCGATCAGCAGCTTGGCCGACACCAGCGTCTGGCTGGTGCCGTCGTGCAGCTCGCGCGCGAGGTGGCCGCGCTCTTCTTCCTGCGACTGCACCACGCGCCGCGCCAGCAGCCGCATCTTGGCCTCGGCCGTGCGGTGCTCGCTGAGATTGAGCAGCAACCCGGTGGCGCTCACCACGCCCAGGCACAGCGCCGCGATGCCGGCAATCCAGAGCAGCGTGGTGGTGACGTTGGCGCTCATCTGGCGGTCGAGCGCCTGCATGGTGGCCTCGATGTCGTCCAGGTACAGGCCGGTGCCGACCATCCAGTTCCAGCGCGGCAGCGCCGTCACGTAGCCGAGCTTGGGCGCCATCTGCTCGCTGGAGGGTTTGCGCCATTCGTATTCGACATAGCCGCCGCCCGCACGCGCGCCCGCGATCAGGTCCTGGATGGTGAAGCGCCCGCGGGAGTCGCGCATGTCCCAGAGGTTCTGGCCCACCAGATCGGGCTGGCGCGAATGCATGAGCGAGCGGCCCTGCATGTCGTAGACGAAGAAGTAGCCGTCGTCGCCGTAGTCGAGCGCGGCCAGGCGGCGCAGGGCCTCGCTGCGGGTTTCCTCGTCGTCCTGGCCGGCGTCGTACAGCGGCCGCACGGTGCTCACGGCAAGGTCGACGTAGCTGCGCAGTTCGCTGCGCCGCTGGGCCATGTAGCTTTTCTCGATCAGCGCGCGCTCGCGCTGCGCCAGGTCATGCTCCTGGTGGCGCACCGCCAGGGCCACCAGCACCAGTGCAACCAGCAGCGGTGCAACGGCCAGTGCGACGATCTTGGTGCGGAGGTTCATCGGGAGGCAAGACTACCACCGGGCGGGGCCGCGAACCTTAAGATCGCAAGGGCACGGGGGACGCAACACACGGGAGCAGATCGCATGCACAACCGCTGGGTGGCCGTACTGGCCTTTCTTGCCTTGGCCGGCACCGGCACCGCCATTGCCGGCGCACCGTTCACGGCGGTGTTCGGCGGAACGGGCCGCGCATGTTCGGGCGGGCTGTACGTTCGAACCCAAACCATCGAATGGAATTCGAGCTTCAGCATCTGCAAGCCCAGGCGCTACCGCGTGCTGGAGAAAGACCTTGCCGCGGACCATGGACGCATCGTCTTTCGCCTCTCGGCGCGCAGCCGGCAGTGCCGCTACGAGGTGATCGAGGCGGAGCAGATCAGCACCTATGGCTGGAACGTGCAGGGCTACCCGTCGCTCGAGGCCTACCGGAAACGCGCCCTGCCCGGCTGGCACCATTCGCCCCGCGATGACCGAATGGTCCTGTCCTGCCCGATGGTCCGGCTGGACTGAGCCCCCCGTTTCCTGGTCGTCGCTGAAGGCCTCAGTGCAGGCTCGTCGGCCGGCCCGAGGCCACCCAGGCATCGAGCCCGCCCGTCAGCGGCAGCGCGCGCCGCGCACCGCGCGCCAGCAGCACGCGTGCGGCCAGGGCGGCCGACACCTCATTGGGGCAGTTGCAGTAGAGGACCACGTCGCGCCCGCCGACCAGCGGCAGTTCCGGATGCCGCTGCTGCAGCGCCTTGAGCGTGTATGGCAGCGCCCCGGGAATGCGGCGCGGATCGACCTGCACGCCGGCCTCACCGCGCACGTCGATCACCAGCGGCGGCGCCTCGCTGGCCAGCAGCTCGTGCAGTTCGTCCACGCTGATACGCGGCATGCCGGTGAGCCGCATGAACGCGCGCCGGCGCCAGTAGCGCACCGCCAGCATCACGGCCAGCACCACCACCAGCGCCAGGGTGGCGATGCCGCCGGCCTGGGCCAGCATGGCCAGCACCTCCTGGATCTGGTCGCGAAAAACCCAGCCCAGCCCGAGGAAGACGCCGGTCCAGACCAGCGCGGCGCCGATGTCGAAGCCGATGAAGCGCCACACCGACATGCCCAGCGCACCGGCCATCGGCGGCGCCACCACCGACACGCCCGGCACGAACTTGGCGGCCACCAGCGAGAGGCCGCCCCACCGGCCGATCAGCGATTCGCCGCGCCGCACGCATGAATCGGGCGACAGCGAGATGCGGCACAGCAGCCGCATGAAGCGGTAGCCGAAGCGGCGCCCGGCATAGAACCAGGCGCCGTCGCCCAGCACATTGGCCAGCACCGCGGCCAGCACCACGCCAGCCACCGAGACATTGCCGGCCGCCAGCAGCGCCCCCGACACCACCAGCACCGCGGCCGCGGGCACCGGCAACCCGAGGCGCGCGGCAAAGCTCGCCGCGAAGACGATCGCGATCGCGTTCTGCACCAGCAGCGACATCAGCTGTGCCATGGCGGCAGCGCGAGTTGGGGGGTGTTCACTCCTTGGCTGCCTACCTGGGCGCGTCGCCCTTGCGGTATTCGGCCGTGAGCTCGTCGAGCTTCTGCTTCAGCGCCGGGTCCAGCTTGTAGTCGGCCGCGGCCAGCGTGGCGTCGAGCTGCTCGGGGCGGCTGGCGCCGAGCAGCGGCGCGGTGATGAGCGGATTGGCCATGACCCAGGCCACCGCCAGCGTGGCCAGCGGCACGCCGGCTTCGTCAGCCAGCTTGTGCAGCTCGGTCACGGTGTTGAAGCTGCGCTGGTTCCAGTAGCGGTCCTGGTACATGCCGCCGGCGGTGCCGAGCGTGAAACGGGTGTTCTGCTCGGGCGCGGCACCGGGCTTGTACTTGCCGGTGAGCAGGCCGCCGGCCAGCGGGTTGTAGGGAATCACGCCCAGGCCCTCTTCGCCCGCGAGCGGCAGCAGCTCGCGTTCGATCTCGCGGAACAGCAGGCTGTAGCGCGGCTGCACCGACACATAGCGCGTGAGCTTTTGCAGCTCGGCCTTGCCGAGCGCGCGGGCCAGCCGGTAGGCCAGGAAGTTGGACACGCCGATGTAGCGCGCGCGGCCTGACTTGACGATGACGTCGAGCGCCTCCAGGCTCTCTTCGAGCGGCGTCTCGCGGTCGTCGCTGTGCAGCTGGTACAGGTCGACATGGTCGGTCTGCAGCCGCTTGAGCGAGGCATCGATGGCGTCGAGCAGGTGCTTGCGCGAGGCACCCTGGTCCCAGCTGTTGGGGCCGACCTTGCCGACCGCCTTGGTGGCGACCACGAAGCGGCGGCGGCCCGCGGCGCCCTGCTTCTGCAGCCAGCGGCCGATGATTTCCTCGGTGCGGCCCGTGGTTTCGACGGTGCCGCCAAGCGGGTACACGTCGGCGGTGTCGAGAAAGTTGATGCCGCCTTCGGCGGCCCTGTCGAGGATGCGGTGGGACACGGCCTCGTCGGTCTGCAGGCCGAAGGTCATGGTGCCGAGCGCAAGGCGCGAGACGGTGAGGCCGGTGCGGCCGAGTCGGGTGGTCGGAATGCTCATGAGGGTGTCGCTCCAGGCGATTGAAGGGCGACGGCCATCATAGTCACGGCAGCGCAAGGCTGCAGCGCTCAGGTGCTTTCGAGATGCACGCCGGGTGCGCCGCGCTCCACCGCGAAGCGCGCCATCGGCGCGACGGCGGCGTCCTCGGCCTTCTCGTCGTCCACGGCGCGGAACTCGACCGTGCAGCCGCGCGCATCGAGTGCCATCTGCGCATAGCCGCGCTTGTCGCCCCGGCCGTAGCGCAGGTGGTCGTTCTTGGCGAGCATGTGGGCCACGTTGGCGGCGCTGGGCCCTTCGGATGTGATGGCGCCGCCGACGAATTCGGTGGCCACCGCCGGGCCCTGCGGCTCGCGGCGCAGGTCGGCGGCCCAGAAGGCGTGCACGTCGCCGCTGATGACCAGCGCATCGCCGCCGCGCGCCTTGTTCGCGGCCAGGCCGTCGAGCAGGCGCGCGCGCGACGCGGCATAGCCGTCCCAGCCGTCCATCCAGTAGCCGTGCTCGGGGCCGCGCTTGCGGTCGGCCTCGGCCAGCAGCGTGGGCTGCGCGATCACGGTCCAGCGGGCGGGCGGCGCGGCGAGCTCGTTCGCGAGCCAGGCCTCCTGCCTCGCGCCGAGGAAGCTGCGCTCCGGTGCCAGCCGGTCGGCGCAGTCGGCCAACGGCGAGGCGCTGCGGCCCGCGAGGCAGGCGTGGTGCGAGCGGTACTGCCGCCCGTCGAGCAGGAACACGTCGAGCATGCGGCCGAAGCGATGGCGGCCGTAGATGGTGGCCGCGGCGCCGGCCGGCCGCATGCTGGCGGGCACGGGCATGTGCTCGTACCACGCCTGGTAGGCCGCGGCGCGGATCGCAAGGAACTGCGCGGGATCGATGCTGCGCGGCGAGACGTCGTCCGTGTAGTCGTTGGCCACCTCGTGATCGTCCCAGGTCACGAGCCAGGGAAACGCGGCGTGCGCGGCCTGCAGGTGCGGGTCGCTCTTGTAGAGCGCATAGCGGTCGCGGAACTCGCCGAGCTGCGTGGGAATGCCGCCCTGGTGGTGGCGCACGTGGCGCGAGCCCCAGGAGCTTTCGTAGATGTAGTCGCCCAGGTGCACGACGAAGTCGAAAGGCTGCATGGCCATGTCGCGGTAGGCCGCGTAGTAGCCCTGCTCGTACTGCTGGCATGACGCGAAGGCGAAGCGCAGCGGCTGCAATGCGGCATCGCCCTCGGCCGGCGCGGTGCGGGTGCGGCCGGCGGGGCTTCGCGCGCCAAGGGCCGTGAAGCGGTACCAATAAGGACGACCGGGCGCGAGGCCCTGCACTTCGACGTGCACCGAATGCGCGAGCGCCGCGGTGGCCGTCGCCCTGCCCCTTGCGGCGAGGCGCGAGAAGCCCTCGTCGTGTGCCACTTCCCACTGCACGTCGACCGGGGCCTCGCCCATGCCGCCGCCCAGCAGCGGATCGGGCGCGAGCCGGGTCCACAGCACCATGCCATCGGGCCTGGGGCTGCCGGATGCCACGCCCAGCGTGAACGGAAACTCGCGCGAGGCCTGCTGCGCATTCAGACGGAGGAAAGGCTGGCCGAGCGAGGCGGCGGCCACTCCGCCGAGCAGCAGGCGGCGGCGCGAGACCCTCATGTTCTTGCGCGCGCGGCCAGCGCCAGGTCGGGTCGGTCGGTGGTGATCTGGCGCAGGGGCATGGTGAGCCATTGTGCAATTTCATCGGGCTCGTTGACGACCCAGGCACCCAGCCGCTCGCTGCCGAGCGCGGCCAGGCACTGCGGCCAGGTGGCAGCCAGCAGCTTCTTCTCGACCGCGACGATGCAGCCCGGCAGCGCCGCGTAGCGCGCCAGCGCCCGCGTGATGCCGCCCAGCATTTCGGCCGAGCGATGGTCGAGCGAGGCCAGCACGCGCCCGCGCGGCCAGTGGGCGAGCACCTGCGCCAGCACCTCGGGCACGAAGCAGGTCAGGATGCTGCGTTCGGCCACGCCAGCATCGTGCAGCGCCTGCACGGTGCGCGCGATGGCGCCGGGCGGCAGCTCGCCGGCGGCGTCGGTCTTGATCTCGACGTGCAGTTCCATGCGGGTGGGCGCGAAGAGCTTGAGTACTTCGGCCAGCGAGGGCACGCATTCGCCGGCTTCGCCGCCTCGCTGTTCCCCCGGCGCGCCCTGTCCCTTGCGCAGGCGCATCGCCAGCACCCGGGCGGCGTCGTGGTCGCGCACCGCGCCCGTGCCCTCGGTGGTGCGGTCGAGCAGCGGATCGTGGATGACCACAGCCTGACCGTCGCGCGTTTCCTGCACGTCGAACTCGACCGCATCCGCACCCAGTGCAATGAGGCGGCGAAAACCGCTCATGCTGTTCTCGGGCCAGAGGTTCCGCGCGCCGCGGTGTCCCACGATGATCATGGCTGCAATATCCTTTGCTTATTTGCTGCTGTCCACCAGCCCCTTGACGAACGAGCGCTGCAGCGCCACCACCACGACGATGGGCGGCAGCATCGTGAGGAGCGCGGCGCTCATGGCCACGTTCCAGGCCGGCTGCGAATCGGCGCGCGGAATCAGGTGCTTGAGGCCGATCACCGCGGTGGCCATGTCCTTGTCGGTGGTGAAGAGCAGCGGCCAGAGATACTGGTTCCAGCCGTACAGGAAAAGAATGATCGCCAGCGCCGCGATGTTGGAGCGCGACAGCGGCAGCAGGATGGTCCAGAAGAAGTGCATCGGCGAGGCGCCATCGATCCGCGCCGCCTCGCACAGCTCGTCGGGCACCGTGAGAAAGAACTGGCGGAACAGGAAGGTGGCCGAGGCCGAGGCGATCAGCGGCAGGATGAGGCCCGGGTAGGTGTCGACCATGTTCCACTGCAGCTGGATATCGATGGTGTGGCCGGTCACGGCATTCCACGCCGACGAAAGGTGCAGCGCCTCCACCACCCACTGCAGCGGCAGCGCCGCATTCGCCACTGACTCGTAGGTGGGCGAGATGCGCACTTCGATCGGCAGCATCAGCGACACGAAGATGAGCCAGAACGCCGTCATGCGAAAGCGGAAGCGAAAGTACGTGATGGCAAAGGCCGACAGCAGCGATACCGCGATCTTGCCCACGGTGATGCCCGCCGCCACGATGAACGAATTGAAGAACAGCCGGCCGAAGTTGGCCTGCGTCCACGCGGTGCGCAGGTTCTGCACGAACTGGTCGCCGGGCAGCCACGGCAGCGGCACCTGCTGCACCTCGGCAATGGTGAGCGAGCCTGCGACGAAGGCCAGGTAGAGCGGCACGCAGACAAAGGCCACGCCCACCAGCAGGATGGCGTGGCAGATGCCGTCGAGAACGGGGGCGCGTTCAACCATGCGATGGATCCTCGGGCCGGTGCGTCATACGTCGTAGCTCACGCGCCGCTCCACATAGCGGAACTGCAGCAAGGTCATCAGCAGCGCGAAGACCATCAGGATGACCGACTGCGCCGCCGACGAGCCGAGGTCCAGGTTGATGAAGCCGTCGACGTACACCTTGAACACCAGCACGTTGGTCGCACCCGCCGGGCCGCCCTGCGTGACCGCATCGACGATGGCAAAGATCTCGAAGAAGCCGTAGACGAAGTTCATCACGGCCAGGAAGAACATCGTGGGCATGAGCAGCGGCAGCCCGATGGTGAAGAAGCGCCGAAGCGGCCCCGCGCCGTCGACCGCCGCCGCCTCCAGCAGCGAGGAAGGCACCGCCAGCAGGCCGGCCAGCAGAAAGATGTAGTCGTAGCACACATGCTTCCACGAGGCGGCCAGGATGACCAGGATCATCGCGTCCGAGCCCACGCGGTTCGGGTCCCAGGCCAGGCCGATCGCATGCAGCAGCTGCGCGAGCGGACCCACCGCGGGGTTGAAGAGAAAGGCCCAGAGAATGCCCGCGATGACCGGCGCAATGGCATAGGGCAGCAGGATGATCGCCTTGTAGATGCCGCGGCCGCGGATCACCCGGTCGCTCGCGAAGGCCAGCACCAGCGCCACCGCGAGGGTCAGCAGGTTCTGCAGGATGGTGAACACCACCGTGACCCGGACCGACTCGTGGTAGGTGGCGCTTTGCAGCAGCTGCGCAAAGTTGTCGAAGCCGACGAAGTGCACCGTGTTGCCGAACGGATCGGACAGGAAGAAAGCCTGCCCGAGCGCGCGGAACGACGGAATGAAAAAGAAGAACAGCAGGATCGCGAGCTGCGGCAGCAAAAGCAGCACGGGCAGGCGCACGTCCTTGAAGTGCGCACGCTTCAGGCCCGCTTCGATTGCTGCTGCCGCCATGGTTGCCGCCCGCCGCCGCGCTTCAGTAGCGGCCCTTGTTGAGCTTCTCGTACTGCCGCAGGATCTCGTTGCCGCGCTTGACGGCATCGTCCATGGCCGCCTGCGGCGTCTTCTTGCCGGCCACCACGTTCTGGAACTCGTCGCGCTGCGCCATCATGGTCTGCGTGAAGTTGCCGAAGTGAAAGCCGGTGGAGTTGGCCGTGGGCGTGCCGCGCGTGAGCTGCAGGATCGCGATCTCGCGCGTCGGGTGCTCCTTGTAGTAGCCCTGCGACCTGGCCAGTTCGTAGGCCTTGTTGGTCAGCGGCACGTAGCCCGTGGCCTTGACCCACCAGAACTGCGTCTCGGGCTTGGCAATGTAGTCGAGGAAGGCCGCCACGGCCTCGTACTCGGCCGGCTTCTGGCCCTTCATGACCCACAGCGAGGCGCCGCCGATGGTGCTGTTCTTCGGCTGCTTGCCCTCTTCCCACGGCAGGTAGGTGGCGCTCCAGTCGATCTTGGATTCGCGCTCGATGCCGCTGTGCGCGGCGGTCGAGGCAAAGTAGGTGGAGCACTTGCCCGAGGTGAAGAGCTGCTCGGGGCTCAGGCCCTGGCCGGCGATCTGCATCACGTCGTCGTCGATCCATTTCTTGATGCGCGCGACCTGCGAGACGACCGAGGTCTTGTTGTAGACGAACTCGGTGTCCAGCCCCTGGTAGCCGTTGGCCTTGGTGGCGTAGGGCAGGTCGTTGATGGCGCTGTAGTTCTCGAGCAGGCTCCAGTGGTAGTCGCCTGCGAGCACCGAGCCGCAGGCCGAGATGCCCTTCTGCTTGATGGCATAGAGCTGCTTCTCCAGCTCCTGCCAGGTCTCGGCCGGCTTGGCGAAACCGGCTTTCTCGAAGTGCGCCTTGTTGTACCAGAGGATGGGCGAGGACGAATTGAAGGGCATCGTCATCAGCTTGCCCTTGTAGCTGTAGAAGCCGGCCACCGGCTTCACGAAATCGGCCCAGTCGACCTTGTAGCCGCGCTGGTCGAGCAGGTCCTGCACCGGCATCGTGGCGTCCGACAGCAGCATGGTCATGAAGCCGCGCTCGTAGATCTGCACGAGCGCCGGTGCGCGCTTGGCGCGGTAGGCGGCGATGGTGCCGTTGATGACCTCGTCGTAGTTGCCCTTGTAGACGGCGGTGACCGCGTACTTGTTCTGCGAGCTGTTGAAGTTCTTCACCAGCTCTTCGACACGCTCGCCCAGCGCCCCGCCCATGGCATGCCACCACTGAACCTGCACCGGCTGCGCGGCGGCCGGCATGGCGCCGGCCAGCCAGAGCGTGGAGGAAAGGGCCAGCATGGCCAGCGTGCTGCGTCGTTGGATCTTCATCGCGTTCTCCTGTAGGGTGTGTGTCGATGTCGGTATCTGCTTTGCGCTCATGCGGCCCAGAAGCCGCCGGGAGCGAACTGCTCGGCGATCGCGCGGTCGAGCCAGCCCAGGTCGTCGAGCAAGTCGAGCAGCGTGTAGCGGCGCCGGATGAGGCGTGCGCGGCGGTGGTCGGCGGCAAACCTGGCGGCGCCGATGCCGAGCTCGCCGGGATGGCTCGCCCCACCGACGGTGGCCAGGCGCTGCTGCATGTCGCGCGCGCCGATCAGCTGGCGCTTCAGCTGCGCGCGCAGCGCGGGCCAGGCGCGCACCAGCTGTTCGAGGCGTGCGCGGCGGCTGCCGGACGCGGCCTTCGCATCCATTTCGCCGCGCGCGGCGGCCATGAATTCCTCGTTGCCGAAGGCGGCCTCGATCTCGCGCGACAGCGCGGCCTCGTCCCGGCCGTCGCGCGCCTGCGATGCGGCGGCCGCGATGGCGGCCTCGGGCTGCGCAAGGAGCCATTCGTACATCGCCAGCATGGCCACGCACCCGACGCCCACGCAGGCGCCATGCGCCGCGGGCTCGCCATCGACCTGCAGGTTCTCCATTTCCCACAGGTGCGAGAACTGGTGGTCGCTGCCGCTCGCCGGACGCGAGTTGCCATGGGCCTGCATGGCGAAGCCGCTGACCAGCAGGCCGGCCAGCAAGCCGGCCAGTGCCTGCGGTTCATGCACGGCCAGGCGCTGCGGCGCGCCGAGCCAATCGCCGAGATGGTCCTGCACCAGGGCATAGGGACGCGGGTTGATGGGCTCCACGCCGAGCGCGTCGGCCAGCAGCCAGTCGGCGCCGGCCACCGCCTTGCCGGCCAGGTCGCCGTAGCCCCAGGCCGTCATGCGCGGCGGCGCGGCGCGCAGCACGTCGAGGTCGGCCAGCACCGCCACGGGCGGCGGGCATGCGAGCGTGCGCTTGAAGCCGTCTTCGCCGAGCAGCGCGGCGCCCGAGGCCGCGTAGCCATCCATGGAGGCGGCGGTTGCAAGGCACGCGTAGGGTTTGCCGGCGAGCGAGGCCGCATGCTTGACCAGGTCGCTGACCACGCCCGAGCCCACCGCGAGAGGCGTGGCCGCCTGCGCGGAAAGCTGCTGTGCGATGGCCGCCGAGCGCTGCACGCGCGGCTTCAGGCGAGGCTTCGCAGGAAAGACCAGCGGCGCCGCGCAGGGCACGCCCTGCGATTCGAGCAGGGCCTGCGCCGAAGCGCCCACCACGTCCCAGGTGTTCTCGTCGGCCACCAGCATCCAGCGCCGGCCCGGCGCGCAGCGCTGCAGCACCCCGGGCAGCAAGCGCACCGCGGCGTGCTCGATGGCGACTTCTTTGGTGACCGCCGCATCGCGCAGCGCGGCCCTCAGCGGGGATGTCGAATCGCTCATGTCTCCTGCAATCTGGACGCCGTTTTCCGGTCGATGAACAAGTGTATAGTTTGAAAGACATTTGTTTCAACCACGTGACTACCCGTAGTCCACCGCACTCGTGCCACCATCGCGGCCGCAGAATCAACGACGACAACCACGGAGAATTCGGATGGCTGAGGAAGATCAGGTGGCGGTGCGCGTGGCCTGGCTCTACTACATGGAGGGCCTGACGCAGGACGGCATCGCCACGAAGCTCGGCCTCACGCGGCTGCGCGTGAACCGCCTGCTGGGCGAGGCGCGCGAGAGCGGGCTGGTCAGCATCAAGATCAACTCGCGCCACGAGAGCTGCCTGCGGCTCGAGGAAGAGCTGCGCAGCGTCTGCGGCCTGCGCGAGGCAGCGATCATCCCGACGCCCGAGAGCCCCGAGCTCATCCCCGTGCTGCTGGGACGCACGGCCGGCGAATATCTATCGAAGCACATCGAGACGAACCGCGTGCGCGGCGTGGGCGTGGGCTGGGGCGCCACCTTGCGCGAGGCCATCCGCCACGTCGCATCCGGCCAATGGCCCGAGGTGCACGTCAACTCGATGATGGGCGGCCTGACGCGCGGCCTGGAGATCAACACCTTCGAAACGGCCAGCGCACTGGCCGCCCGGCTGGGCGCGCAATGCAGCTACCTGGCCGCGCCCCTGTACGCAGGCAGCGCCAAGTCGCGCGACACCATCGTTTCGCAGGATGTCTTCAAGGAAGCGTTCGGCCAGATCGCGGCCAACGACGTCGCGCTGCTGAGCGTGGGCGACCTGAGCACGCGCTCGCTGCTGGTGCGCTACGGCCTGCCAAAGGACGTGCCGGTGGCCGAGCTGCGGCAGGCCAAGGCGGTGGGCGACATCATCGGGCAGTTCCTCGACCGCCACGGCAAGCCGGTGAAGCATGCGCTGAACCTGCGCGTGGTGGCGCCTTCGCTCGAGGAGCTGGCGCGCATTCCGACGGTGATCGTTGCTTCGGGCGGCGAGAACAAGGCACCGATCATTGCCGCGGTGCTGCAGGCCAGGCTGCTGTCGGTGCTGATCTGCGACGAGCAGACGGCGCGCACGGCGCTGAAGCTCTACCAGGCGCTGGCCGCGCAGGCCTGAAGAAGAAGGACCGGCTAGCCGGCGGAGCCCTCGCAGGCCACCTCGTCTTGCGGCCGCGCGTGGGCTCTTTCGCTCGCCCGTGCGCTCATCAGCGCCCAGGCGAACACCCCCATCCCCGCGAGCGCGAGCAGCGCACCGACCCACCCCGTCGAGGTCCAGCCCAGCCCGGCCGCAATGGCCACGCCGCCGAGCCAGGCGCCCAGCGCATTGGCCATGTTGAAGGCCGAGTGGTTGAGCGCGGCGGCGAGCGTCTGCGCGTCGCCGGCCACGTCCATCAGGCGGATCTGCAGCGCGGGGCCGATGGCCACGGTGGTGCCGATGAGAAACACGTTGATGGCCGCGGTGACCACGTGGTGCGCCGCGAACGAGAACATCGCGAGCACCAGCGCCGCATAGACGAGCAGGCCGCCGATGGTGCGCATCAGCGACTTGTCCGCCAGGCGCGAGCCGACGAGGTTGCCGGTGACCATGCCCAGCCCGAACAGCGCGAGCACGAAAGGCACGCCGCCCAGCGGCAGGCCGGCCACTTCGATGAGCGTGGGCTTGATGTAGCTGAACACCGAGAACATGCCGCCGAAGCCGATGGCGCCGATGCCGAGCGTGAACCACACCTGCTTGCGCCTGAGCGCGCCGAGCTCGCGCCAGGGGCTGGCACCCGCGGGCGGCGCCAGGTCGGGGATGTCGCGGCGCAGCAGCGCCACCGCCGCCAGCGCGATGAGGCCGACGAACACGAAGGCCGCGCGCCAGCCGAACAGCTGGCCGAGCCAGGCCGCGATCGGCACGCCCACCAGCGTGGCGCCGGTGAGCCCCAGCATCACGAGGCCCACGGCGCGTGCGCGGCGCCCGGGCGGTGCGAGCGTGGCGGCCACCAGCGCGGCCACGCCGAAGTAGGTGCCGTGCGGCAGCCCGGTCGCAAAGCGCAGCAGGTTGAGCGACATGTAGCCCGGCGCCATCGCGCTCGCGAAATTGCCGGCGGCGAACACGGCCATGAGCGCGATCAGCAGCGCGCGGCGGCGCCAGCCGGCCGCGAGCACCGCGAGCACCGGCGCACCGATGACGACGCCGAGCGCATAGGCGCTGATGACGTGGCCGGCCTGGGGGATGCTGACGTCGATGTCCTTCGCCACTTCGGGCAAGAGGCCCATGATCACGAACTCGCCGGTGCCGATGGCGAAGCCGCCGACGCCGAGCGCGAGCACGGCGCGCAGGAAATTCACGGGCCGTGCGGAGGGGGAAACAACGGAAATGTCGGTGTCCGCGCTGTCCGGCGCGGGTGGGGAGGCGTTCAAGGCCAGGCTCCTGGGAGGTGCCCGGCGGCAGCGGGCAGAGGCCTGATTTTAGGGTAAACCCTGAATTTCTGCCGATACGGATTTGCCGAAGGCCCGGTACTGCAGGGCCTCAGATTGCCACGAGCTGGCGCACGCCCTGCGCTTCCATGTCCTTGCCGAGGCCGCGCGCGATGACCTCCCCGCGCTCCATCACGAGGTAGTCGTCGGCCAGTTCCTGCGCGAAGTCGTAGTACTGCTCGCACAGCACGATGGCCATGTCGCCGCGGTCGGCCAGCATGCGGATGACGCGGCCGATGTCCTTGATGATGCTGGGCTGGATGCCTTCGGTGGGCTCGTCGAGGATCAGCAGCTTGGGCTTGGGCGCCAGCGCGCGCGCAATGGCAAGCTGTTGCTGTTGCCCGCCGGAAAGGTCGCCGCCTCTTCGGTTGATCATCTGCTTGAGCACGGGGAACAGGTCGAACAGTTCCGACGGGATGGGCGTGCTGCCGCTCTTGTAGGCCAGGCCCATGCGCAGGTTTTCTTCGACCGTGAGCCTGGCGAAGATTTCGCGGCCCTGCGGGACGAAGCCGATGCCGGCCCTTGCCCTTTCATAAGGGGTGGCCTTGTGGATCGGCTTGCCTTCGAGCTCGATGCTGCCGCTCTTGATGGGGACCAGGCCCATCAGCGACTTGAGCAGTGTGGTCTTGCCTACGCCGTTGCGGCCCAGCAATACCGTGACCTTGCCTAGCGTGGCCTCGAAGCTCACGTCTCTGAGGATATGGGAGCCGCCGTAGTACTGGTGGATGTTCTTGACTGTCAGCATTTTGTGGATGCCTTCCTTTGTCCTTGTTGGAGGCGCCCGGCACGCGGCACGGCGCGGGCGGCCCCACTGTGCCGGCCCTTCGGGCTCCCCTGCGGTGCTCGCGTTTCGCGGGGTCTCGCAGAACTCGCTTCGCTCAAACAGCTGCGAGCCCTGATCCGCGAAACACTGCGCTCCTCGGCGGCACAGAGGGGCCGCCCGCACCGCGCCGCATGCCGGGCGCTGGCTGTGACGTTGATGCCGTCGGTCCTGGCCACGGCAATGGCCTCAACGCCCAAGATAAACCTCGATCACGCGCTCATCGGCCTGCACTTCGTCCAGCGTACCCTGCGCCAGCACGGAGCCGTCGCACAGCACGGTGACGATCTCGGAAATGGTGCGGATGAAGCTCATGTCGTGCTCCACCACCATCAGCGAGTGCTTGCCCTTGAGCGTGAGGAACAGCTCGGCGGTGCGCGCCGTTTCCTCGTCGGTCATGCCGGCCACGGGCTCGTCGAGCAGAAGCAGCTTCGGGTCCTGCATCAGCAGCATGCCGATCTCCAGCCACTGCTTCTGGCCATGGCTCAGGTTGCCGGCCAGGCGCGACACGCTGTCGGCCAGGTGAATGGTCTGCAGCACTTCGGCCAGCCGGTCGCTCTGCGCCGAGTCGAGCCTGAACAGCATCGAGGCGCGCACACCCTTGTTGGTCTTGAGCGCGAGCTCGAGGTTCTCGAACACCGTGAGATGCTCGAACACCGTCGGCTTCTGGAACTTGCGCCCGATGCCCAGCTGGGCGATGTCGGCCTCGCGATGGCGCAGCAGGTCGATGGTGCTGCCGAAGAACACCGTGCCCTCGTCGGGCCGCGTCTTGCCGGTGATGATGTCCATCATCGTCGTCTTGCCTGCGCCGTTCGGGCCGATGATGCAGCGCAGCTCGCCCGGCGCAATGTCGAGCGACAGCTTGTTGATGGCCTTGAAGCCGTCGAAGCTCACGCTCACGTCCTCCAGGTAGAGGATGCGGCCGTGCGTCACGTCCACTTCGCCCGGCGTTGCAATGCGGCCGAAGTCCGCGGAACGCCCGCCGGATTCGGTGCTGCCGCCCGCGTAGTGCACGCCCTTGGCGCGGGCGGCGCGCTCGGCGCCGGCTTCCATCAGGTCGGGAGTCATTCAGAAACCTCCGCGCTTCGCGCTGCGGTATTCGCCTTGGGAGTGGCCCGGCGGCATTGGGTAACCTCCGTGCTCCGCACTGCGGTGCGAGCCCCCTTTGGAGCGGCCGGGCGGCGGCTCATGCGCGCGCTCCCTTCACTTCGGCCACCAGCGGCGCGTGCAGCGCCTCCGGCTCCACGCCTTGGGCGGCGGCCATGGCGCGCTGCGCCTCTTCGCGGCCGGCGCTCACGCCGGCCGGCACCTTCTCCCTCGACAGCCACTTGCGCACCAGGCCCACGATGCCGTTCGGCAGGAACAGCGTGACAGCAATGAACAACGCGCCGAGGAAGTACAGCCAGTACTCGGGGTAGGCCACCGTGAGCCAGCTCTTCGCGCCGTTGACGATGAAGGCGCCGATGATCGGCCCGATCAGCGTGGCGCGTCCGCCCACCGCGGCCCAGATCGCAATCTCGATGGAGTTGGCCGCGCTCATCTCGCCGGGATTGATGATGCCGACCTGCGGCACGTACAGCGCACCGGCCACGCCGCACATCACGGCCGAGATCACCCAGATCGTGAGCTTGTAGGGCAGCGGGTTGTAGCCCGAGAACATCACGCGCGTCTCCGCGTCGCGGATGGCCTGCAGCACGCGGCCGAACTTGCTGGCGATGAGCCACTTCGCGAACAGGAAGAAGCCCAGCAGCGTGAGGCCGGTGAGCGCGAAGAGCGTCATGCGCATTTCCTGCGTGGCGATCGGAATGCCCAGGATGCGCTTGAAGTCGGTAAAACCGTTGTTGCCACCGAAGCCGGTCTCGTTGCGGAAGAACAGCAGCATCGCGGCAAAGGTCATGGCCTGCGTGATGATCGAGAAGTACACGCCCTTGATGCGCGATCGGAAGGCGAAGAAGCCGAACACGAAGGCGATCAGGCCCGGCACCACGACGATCAATATCAGCGTGGCGATGAAGCTGTCGCTGAAGGTCCAGTGCCAGGGCAGTGTCTTCCAGTCGAGGAACACCATGAAGTCCGGCAGGTCGCTCTTGTAGTTGCCGTCGCGGCCGATCTGGCGCATGAGGTACATGCCCATCATGTAGCCGCCGAGCGCAAAGAACAGGCCGTGGCCCAGCGAGAGGATGCCGGTGTAGCCCCAGATCAGGTCCATGGCCAGCGCGCAGATCGCGTAGCACATGATCTTGCCGACCAGCGCCACCGCATAGTCGCTCATGTGCAGCGGGCTGCCGGCGGGCACCCACATGTTGAGCACCGGCGCCACGGCGCAGACCACGATCAGCGCGACGAAGAAGGCCGTCCAGCCCTTGCCGCTCAGCAGCGGACCTTTGGTTGGCAACACAACCTTGCTCATGCTTCTGCGCTCCGGCCCTTCATCGCGAAGATGCCTTGAGGTCTCTTTTGAATGAAGATGATGATGAAAACGAGCACTGCGATCTTCGCGAGCACCGCGCCCGCCCAGCCTTCGATGAACTTGTTGAGAATGCCCAGCCCGAGCGCCGCGTACACGGTGCCCGCGAGCTGGCCCACGCCGCCCATCACGACCACCATGAAGCTGTCGACGATGTAGCTCTGGCCGAGGTCCGGGCCGACGTTGCCGATCTGGCTCAGCGCGCAGCCCGCAAGGCCCGCGATGCCGGAGCCGAGCGCGAAGGCGTAGGTGTCGATGCGCGCGGTGTTCACGCCCATGCAGGAGGCGATCGGACGGTTCTGCGTGACGCCACGCACGAACAGGCCCAGCCGCGTGCGGCCGATCAGCCAGCCCATCGCGAGCAGCACCAGCACGGCAAAGATGATGATGCAGATGCGGTTCCACGGCAGCGTGACGTTGCTCAGCATGGTGAAGCCGCCGCTCATCCAGCCGGGGTTCTCGACGCCGACGTTCTGCGCACCGAACAGCGAGCGCACGAGCTGCTGCAGCATCAGGCTGATGCCCCAGGTGGCCAGCAGCGTCTCGAGCGGCCGGCCGTAGAGGAAGCGGATCACGCCGCGTTCGAGCACCGCGCCCACGAGCGCCGATGCGAGGAAGGACACGGGAATCGCGGCGACCAGGTACCAGCCGAAGGCCGCCTCGGGCATGTAGCGCTGGAAGATGCCCTGCATCACGTAGGTGGCGTAGGCGCCGATCATCATCAGCTCGCCGTGCGCCATGTTGATGACGCCCATCAGCCCGTAGGTGATGGCCAGGCCCAGCGCGGCCAGCAGCAGCACCGAGCCCAGGCTGATGCCGCTGAACACCGCGTTGATGCGGTCGCCCCAGACCAGCGCACCATCGATGCTGGCAATGGAGGCGACGATGGCGGCCTTGACGTCGGCCTCGGTCTCGTCGGCCAGGCGCTGGTTGAGCAGCAGCTTGGTGTCGGGGCTCGTGTTGGCGCCGAGTTCCCTGGCCGCGGCAAGGCGCCGGGCCTTGTCGGCGCTGGTGAGCATGCTGGCGGCGCGCACCAGCTGCAGCTGCGCCTTGATGCCGGGATTGGTCTCGGCGGCCAGCGCCTTCTCGACCATCGGAATGCGCGATTCGTCGGGCTCCTTGAAGAGCGCCTGCGCGGCTTCGGCGCGCACCGCGTCGTCCTTGCTCGTGAGCTTGAGCGCGGCCTGCGCGGCATCGAGCGCGCCGCGCATGAGGTTGTTGTTGACCACGTCCTCGGCCGTGTCGGGCACCTGCAGCTCGGCGCCGGTCACGGGGTCGTAGCCCTTGTCGTCCTTGATCACGAAGACCTTGTCTTCGGTGTACTTGACCGCGTCCTCGGACATGGCCTGGATGAAGGCGGCGGTCTTGTCGTCGGCCGTGAGCACGGCCTTGTTGAGCGCGGTGATGCGCGCTTCGGATTCGCCCGAGGCGATGGCGCGGGCTTCGTCGGCGGTCAGCGCGTGGACGGCCGATGCCATGAGCAGCATGGCGGCGAGTGCGCAGTGAAGGGATCGTCGAAGCATCATGAAACCGGAAGTTGAATTGGCTCCCTCCCCTTCCGGGGGAGGGTCGGGGTGGGGGCACGCGGCGCTTGTCCAGGCACAGTGCCCGTGGCGACCGCCGCCAGCCTCCACCCCTGCCCTCCCCCGAAAGGGGAGGGAGAAACACGCTTACAGCGACTTGCCAGCCGGCTGATCCGGCTTCTTGTCGTTGCCTTCGATGTACGGGCTCCACGGCTTGGCCTTGACCGGGCCCGGCGTCTTCCACACCACGCTGAACTGGCCGTCGGCCTTGATCTCGCCGATGAACACGCTCTTGTGCAGGTGGTGGTTCTTCTCGTCCATCTTCGAGACGATGCCCGAGGGGGCCGTGAAGGTCTGGCCGGCCATGGCGGCGATCACCTTGTCGGTGTCGGTCGACTTGGCCTTCTCGACCGCCTGCTTCCACATGTGGATGCCGATCCAGGTGGCTTCCATCGGGTCGTTGGTGAGTGGCTTGTCCTTGTGGCCGGCGATGTTCTTGGCCTTGGCGTACTCGCTCCACTGCTTGATGAACGCCGTGTTGGTCGGGTTCTTGATCGACATGAAGTAGTTCCACGCGGCCAGGTGGCCCACCAGCGGCTTGGTGTCGACACCGCGCAGTTCTTCCTCGCCGACCGAGAAGGCCACCACCGGCACGTCCTTGGCCTTGAGGCCGGCGTTGCCGAGTTCCTTGTAGAAGGGCACGTTCGAGTCGCCGTTGATGGTCGAGACCACCGCCGTCTTGCCGCCCGAGGAGAACTTCTTGATGTCCGCCACGATGGTCTGGTAGTCGCTGTGGCCGAAGGGCGTGTACTTCTCGTCGATGTCGGTGTCCTTCACGCCCTTGCTCTTGAGGTAGGCGCGCAGGATCTTGTTGGTGGTGCGGGGGTAGACGTAGTCGGTGCCCAGCAGCACCCAGCGCTTGGCACCGCCGCCTTCCTTGCTCATCAGGTAGTCGACGGCCGGAATGGCTTGCTGGTTGGGCGCGGCGCCGGTGTAGAACACGTTCTTCGAGAGCTCTTCGCCTTCGTACTGCACGGGGTAGAACAGGAGGCCGTTCATTTCCTCGACCACCGGCAGCACCGACTTGCGCGACACCGAGGTCCAGCAGCCGAAGATCACCGAAACCTTGTCCTGGCCCAGCAGCTGCTTGGTCTTTTCAGCGAACAGCGGCCAGTTGGAAGCCGGGTCGACCACCACGGGCTCGAGCTGCTTGCCCAGCACGCCGCCCTTCTTGTTGATGTCGTCGATGGCCATCAGCACCGTGTCTTTCAACACGGTTTCCGAGATGGCCATCGTGCCCGACAGCGAGTGCAGCACGCCGACCTTGATGGTGTCGGCGGCAAAGGCCGGCGCAGCGGAAATGCTGGCCAGGGCGACGGCGGCGGTGAGCGCCTTGAGTGTGAAACGACGTTGCATGTGGACTCCTGCTCCGGGGTGGTTGAAACCTGGTCGCCGGTACGGGCCGGACGATGGAGGGGAGTCTGCGGATTCGCCCGCCCGCGAGAAATACGCCGGGTGGCGTACACGGAGGTACTCAAGGCGGCAATGGTGGCCGCCGCGCTTTCACGCCTTCGGCTGCGGCCGGCTGCCCCGCCGCTGCAGCACCGCCACCAGCAGGGCCGACGCCATCAGGTACACCAGCGCCACGCCGAACGCGCTCGCATAGCCCGCAGCATCCGGCGCACCGCCCAGCCGCCCGTAGAACAGGATGCCGATCAGCGCCACGCCCAGCGCATTGCTCGCCTGCTGCACCATCGACAGCACGCCCGACGCCACGCCGGCATGCTGCGGCGGCAGGCCGGCCAGCACGGTGGACACCAGTGGCGCCATCACCATGCCGAGCCCTGCGCCCTGCACCAGCAGCAGCGGCACCATCCATGCGACCACGTGCGCGTGTCCGGCCCATCCTGCCACATTGACGAACTGCAATGCATGGCCCACGGCCAGCACCAAAGCGCCGAGCGCGATCGGCGGCTGGCCGCCGAAGCGGCGTGCCAGGCGCGCGCCGGCCATCGAGGTTGCAAAGAAGCCGACCGCCAGCGACGTGAAGACGAGGCCCGAACTCAGCGGGTCGAGCACCAGGCCTTGCTGCAGGTACAGCGCCAGCACGAAGTAGAGCGAGGCATTGCCGACATAGAAGGCCAGCGTGGTGAAAAGGCCCATGACGAAGCGCCTGTTCGCCAGCAGCACGGGCGCCACCAGTGGCGCACCGCCGTTCGCGGCCAGCCGACGCTGCTGGAAAGCGAATGCAGCGAGCAGGGGCAGCGAGGCGGCCAGGCACATCCAGCTCCACAGCGGCCAGCCCTGCTCGCGGCCTTCGACCAGCGGCAGCACCACGGCCACGGAGCCGGCCGCCACCAGCAGCATGCCGGCCAGGTCGAGCCGGCTGTTGCCGCCGTTGGCAAGCGGCGGAATGGCGCGCGGTGCGAGCACCAGCGCCAGCAGGCCGATCGGAACGTTGATGAGGAAGCAGCTGCGCCAGCCGAGTCCGCCCGGATCGGCATGGATCAGCAACCCGCCCACCAGCTGCCCGAGCGTGGCCCCGAGGCCCAGCGTGAGCCCGTAGGCCGCAAAGGCGCGCGCGCGGCTTTCACCGGTGTAGGCCAGGCCGATCATCGCCAGCACCTGCGGCTGCAGCAGTGCACCGGCCAGGCCCTGCAGCACGCGGGCCGCCACCAGCAGCTCGGCGTTGGGCGCGAGGCCGCAGGCGGCCGACGCCAGCGTGAACAGCAGCAGGCCCAGCATGAACATGCGGCGCCGGCCGAACAGGTCGCCGAGCCGCCCGCCGGTGATCAGGCCCGCGGCCGTGGCCAGGCCGTAGCCGGCCACCACCATCTGCAGGGTGCCCGCGGAGGCGCGCAGCTCGCGCTGCATCGAAGGCAGTGCCACGTTGACGATGAAGAAGTCGAGCACCACCAGGAAGGTGCCGCTGAGCATGACCCAGAGGCCGAGGGTGCCGGCGCCGCGGCTTGCGGCGGAGGAAAACGATGCTGCCGGGGCAGCGATGTTGGATGACTGCGACATGATGGGTTCGAGTGTTGGGAGGGAGCGGCGCCGCGGCAATGACCTCGGAGGTCATCGCCGGGCTTCAGGCAGTGGGCGTCGGCAGGATGAACTGGTAGTCCACGGCGATGCGGCCGTCCTCGGCGAGCAGGAGAAACTCCAGGCCGAGCGCGGCAATGGGCCCGCCGGCGGCCGGAACCATGTGCCAATGGAACATCACCGCGCCATGCAGGAACTGCGCATCGCCCGCGGCCACGAAGCGGAAGCCGCCATCGCGCACGTTTTTTTCGTGCGAGCCGGTGACGCGCTGCTCCAGTGCCTCGTAGCCCTTCACCTGCAGCGTGCGCACGTAGTGCTCGCCTTCGGGCACCCACAGCCGGGCGATGGCGGCGCGGCGCGCTGCGGCATCGGTTTCGTTCCAGGCCGCGACGTAGCGATCGGCGAGTTCGGCAAAAGAGCTGTCGGTGGTCATGATCGGAATCCTTGCTGGCTTGGGGAAGCGGAAGAGCGAGGCTGCAGTTTCCAGCCCCAGGAGTGGACAGTGAATGCCTGCGAAGCCGATAATCTTGTCCATTCGTCCACTGCCACAGGAGCTCCGTTGGATCCGCTCGATGACGTGTTCGCCGCCATGCGCGTACGCAGCGCGCTCTATGCGCGGCTCGAGGCGCGCGCGCCCTGGGGCGTGAGCCTGGCTGGCGGAGAGAGCGCCCGCTTCGGCCTGGTGGTGCGCGGAAGCTGCCTGCTCGAAGTGCCGGGCGTGGCGCAGCCCGTGGCCCTGGCCGCAGGCGACTGCTATGTGCTCGCGCACGGCACGCCCTATGTGCTGCGCGACCATCCGGACACCCCCACGGTCAGCTGCGCCTCGGTAGTGCGCGACCGCATCGGCGGCGTGGTCGATCTGGGCGGCACCGGCACCGCCGCATCGGTGATCTGCGGCTGGTTCCATTTCGACCAGCGCGCGGCCCGGCCTCTGCTCGATCTGCTGCCCGTGCTGCTGCACGTCAAGATGGAGCAGGCGCGCGCCATCGCGCTGCAAGGCACCCTGCAGCTGCTTGCGATGGAAACGGGCGAGCCGGGCCTGGGCTCGGGCCTGCTCGTGAGCCGGCTGGCCGACATCGTGTTCGTGCAGGCGGTGCGCGCGCACGCCGCGGCACAAGGCCAGGCGCAGACGGGCTGGCTCGGCGCACTGGCCGACGCGCGCATCGGCCCTGCGCTGCGCGCCATGCATAAGGACATGGCGCGCGACTGGACGGTGGAGACGCTGGCATCGGCGGCCAGCCTGTCGCGCTCGGCATTTGCGCAGCGCTTTCGCGAGAAGGTCGGCCAGGCGCCGCTCGAATACCTGACGCACTGGCGCATGTTCAAGGCCGGCAACATGCTCGGCCAGGGCCATGCGGCCGTCGGCGCGATCGCGGGCGCGGTGGGCTATGAATCAGAAGCCGCGTTCAGCAAGGCCTTCAAGCGCCGGATGGGCATGGCCCCCGGCGCATGGCGTGCGGCGGCGCGCGAGAGCGTTGCCGCCTAGGCGCCCGCAGGAAGGCCTGCCTTGATGCTGGCCGCGCGCTTGAACTGCGCCGCCGCAAAGGCCCACACCATGCGCGTGGCATCGGGCCCGCCCGGATCGCTGAAAAGCGTCGCGGAGGCGCCGCCGCTCCATGCATGCCCGAGTCCCGCGATCTCGCACAGCACGACCAGCGTGCGGCCCTTGCGCCCAAACTCGGTCACCCGCATGGCATGCCGCTTGCCGCGCTGCAGCGTGCGCGTCAGCCCCGGCTTGGCGCCCATGGCCGTGGCCCACACGGCCGCGCTGTTGACGGCATTGCTCGGCGCCACCACGGCATCGGCGTCGCCATGGATCACCAGCATCGGCGGCAGGGTCGCGAACACGGCGGCCGCGCCCATGGCCTTGCCGACCGCGGTGGTCGGCATCGGCGGCGTGTGCTGCCCGCGCATTGCGCCCAGGGCCGTGGCCGAGGATTTCGCCGCGCCCGGCGCCACGCCCGAATGCATGGCCACGGCGCGAAAGCGCTGCGGATAGCGCGTGGCAAGCAGCGCCGCCATGCTGGCCCCCGCCGACAGGCCGGCCAGCGCAATGCGCTCGCGGTGCACCGGATAGAGCATGCAGGCCTGGTCGATGGCCGCCATCAAGGTGGCGGCTTCGGCGTCGGCCTTGCCCGAACGCCGCTCGTACCAGTTCCAGCAGCCTTGGGGATGGGCCAGCCTGTCCTGCTCCAGGTAGAGCACCAGGAATCGCTGGCGCACCGCGAGCGCGTTCATGCGCGTGCTGGCCGCGAAGTCGCGCCCGGTCTGGCCGCAGCCGTGCAGCATGACCATGAGCGGCAGCTTCTCGCCGGGCTGCAGCTTCAGGTCGGCCGGACGGAACAGGTGGTAGCCGCGCGCACCGCCGGGGCCCAGTGCCATGCCGCCGAGCCAGTCGCCCTTGCCCGGCGGCGGCTTGAGCCGCTTGGCCGCTGCGCGCTGCACCTGGCCGGCCACGCGCTTGCTGTTGCCGAGCGTGATCTTCGTGAGTGCCTTCAGGTTGCGCTCGTATGCGCGGGCGAACAGGGAAGCGGTGGAACGACGGGCCATGGGCACAGTGTGAGGGCAAAGCGCCGGCCGTCCAAACAGGCGGCCCTAGTAGATCTCCGGCACGATCATGCTGGCCGGCACCGGCTGGCGCAGGTAGTCCGCATGGCGCTCGCGCGCGGGCAGTTCCACCGGCGGATGCGGCACTTCCTGGTAGGGCAGCTGGCCCAGCAGGTGGCTGATGCAGTTCAGCCGCGCCTTCTTCTTGTCGACCGCCTGCACCACCCACCACGGCGCTTCGGGAATGTGGGTGCGCTCCAGCATGATCTCCTTCGCCTTGGTGTATTCCTCCCAGCGGCGGCGGCTCTCGAGGTCCATGGGGCTCAGCTTCCATTGCTTGAGCGGATCGTGGATGCGGCCCAAGAAGCGCATGTGCTGCTCGTCGTCGGTGATGGAGAACCAGTACTTGATGAGCTTGATGCCCGAGCGCACCAGCATCTTCTCGAACTCCGGCACGGTGCGGAAGAACTCCTCGTATTCGTCGTCTGAGCAAAAGCCCATCACGCGCTCCACGCCGGCGCGGTTGTACCAGCTGCGGTCGAACAGCACCATCTCGCCGGCCGCCGGCAGGTGCGCGGCGTAGCGCTGGAAATACCACTGCGTGCGTTCGCGGTCGTTGGGCGCCGGCAGCGCGGCCACGCGGGCCACGCGCGGATTCAGGCGCTGCGTGATGCGCTTGATGACACCGCCCTTGCCCGCCGCGTCGCGGCCTTCGAAAAGAATGACCACCTTCTGCTTGCTGTGCTGCACCCAGTCCTGCAGCTTCACGAGCTCGCCCTGCAGCCGGAACAGTTCCTTGAAGTAGGCCTGGCGCGCGGCCTTGTCGCCCATGCGCGCGGCGGGGTCGAGGCCGTCGATGTTGCGGTCCTCGATCTCCAGTTCGAGCTCCTCGTCGTAGCTGTCGATCAAGTCGCGGGCGATGCGTTGCATCAGGTCTTCGTGGTCTGGAAGTGCGCTCGTCAGCATCATGGGGAAAAGGGCGGTGTGGAGTGGAACGGGGCATGCTGCCCGCCGCATATGACCATTGCGTGACGCTCCGCGGGCCACCGACACGAAGTTGTCACATGCGGCGGACACCATCCGGGGCACACCTTCCGTCCTTCCTGATTCAACGCACCTTGCCGGCACTCCATGACCTGGCCGCCAATTCATATGGCGGCGACGAAGCCGGACTGATCTGCGGCTACCTGTTCGACGCCGATGCGTCGGAGCCCGTACGGGCGATCGGCTCGGTGCAGGCTGCGGCATGGCTCGGTGAGCAGGGCGGCAACGGAATCGCAAGCAATGCCTACGCGTGGCTGCACTTCAACCTGAGCCATGCGCAGGCCGAGCGCTGGCTCGTGCGGCACGCGAAGCTCTCCGACACCTTCTACGAAACGCTGCGCGAGGGCCTGCCCTCCACGCGCATCGAGCGCGCCGACGATTCGCTGATCGCGGTCATCAACGACGTGCACTTCGAGTTCAGCTTCGAGCCCTCGGACATCTCCACTCTCTGGATCAGCGTGGGGCCGCGGCTGGTGGTCACGGCGCGCACCAAGCCGCTGCGCTCGGTCGATGCGCTGCGCACGGCGGTCAAGGCCGGCGATGCGCCGCGCTCGAGCACCGAACTGCTCGAGCACCTGCTGCGCGCGCAGGCCGACGTGCTGGTGAAGATCGTGCGCGGCGTCACTTCGCGCATCGACCGCATCGAGGACGAGCTGCTGGCCGGCCGGCTCGACCACAAGCGCGCGCGGCTCGGCGTGCTGCGCCGGCTGCTGGTACGGCTGCAGCGCCTGCTGGCGCCCGAACCCGCCGCGCTCTTCCGCCTGCTGCAGGGGCCGCCGGCCTGGATGTCGGAGCCCGACGCGCAGGAGCTGCGCGGCTCGACGGAGGAGTTCTCGGTGGTGCTGCGCGACATGCAGGCGCTGCAGGAGCGCATCAAGCTGCTGCAGGAAGAAATCGCGGCCAACGTGAACGAGGACAACAACCGCAGCCTGTTCGTGCTGACGGTGGTGACCGTGCTCGCGCTGCCGATCAACATCCTGGCGGGCCTGTTCGGCATGAACGTGGGTGGCATTCCGCTGGCCGAGCACAAGCACGGGTTCTGGATCGTGGTGGCGATCGTCGCGAGCTTCACCGCGGTGGCCGCCTGGGCGGCTTTTCGCAAGAAGCGCTGAGCCGCGTCGTCCGCCGCAGTAATGCTATTTATTTAATAGCAACCACAATAGCATCCATGCGCCCGCATCGATGTTCCAGACCCAATAGAATGCCAATGTGTCCTCCATTCTCAATGCCGATCTGCACTGCCATTCCGTGGTTTCCGACGGCACCTTGACGCCCGAAGAACTGGCCGCGCGCGCCGCCGCCAACGGCGTCGAGCTCTGGGCGCTCACCGACCACGACGAGGTCGGCGGCCAGCACCGCGCGGCCGCCGCGGCGCGTGCCCACGGCATCCGCTATCTCACCGGCACCGAGATCTCGGTGACCTTCGCCAACGAGACCGTGCACATCGTCGGCCTGGGCTTCGACCCCGACGACGCCGCGATGACGCAGGGCCTCTACGACACGCGCGGCGGCCGCGGCAAGCGCGCGCAGGAAATGTCCGAGGGGCTGGCCAAGGTCGGCATCCACGGCGCCTACGACGGCGCGCTCAAGTTCGTCGGCAATCCCGAGCTGATCTCGCGCACCCACTTCGCGCGCTTCCTGGTCGAGCAGGGCCACTGCCGCGACACGCCCGAGGTGTTCCGCAAGTACCTGACCGAAGGCAAGCCCGGCTATGTGCCGCACCGCTGGGCTTCGCTGAAGGATGCGGTGCACTGGATCACGGCCGCCAAGGGCATGGCCGTCATCGCGCATCCGGGGCGCTACAAGTTCACCGCGAACGAGGAATACGCGCTGTTCCTCGAGTTCAAGGCGCATGGCGGGCAGGCGATCGAAGTCGTCACCGGCAGCCATACGACAGCCGAATACGTCGAGTACGCCGACAAGGCGCTCGAGTTCGATTTCGCCGCCTCGCGCGGCAGCGATTTCCACAGCCCCGACGAAAGCCATTGCGATCTCGGCAAGCTGCCACCGTTGCCCGGTGCGCTCACGCCGGTGTGGGAACTGCTCAGCCACCGCATCCAGCAGTGAGCGAGAGCCCCGGGTCCGGCAGCGGCAGCGCGGCAACGGCGGCACTGGCGAACGCCCGCGCCGCGGCGCGGCAGACGCGCGATCTCGAATCGGAGCGCATCCTCGCGGGCATCGGCATGGTGCTGGTGGCGGTGGCCTGCTTTGCCACGCTCGATACCGCCACCAAGACCTCCACCGCCGCCGTGCCCATTCTGATGGGCGTGTGGTTCCGCTATGCCTTCCAGGCCGTGGCCACCACCGCGGTGCTGCTGCCGCGGCACGGCACGGCCCTGCTGCGCACGCAGCACCCGCGCTACCAGTTGCTGCGCGGCGCGCTGCTGCTGGTGTCGAGCACGCTGGCCTTCCTGAGCCTGCGCTACATGCCGCTGGCCGAGTTCACCTCCATCGTGCTCATCGCCCCGCTCGTCATCACCCTGCTTGCGGCCACCACGCTCAAGGAGCAGGTCTCCGCGCTGCGCTGGGTGCTGGTGGCCGGCGGCTTCGCCGGCACGCTGGTCATCCTGCGCCCGGGCGGCGATGCATTCAGCTGGGCCGTGCTGCTGCCGATCGGGCTGGTGCTGACCAACGCATGGTTCCAGGTGCTCACGAGCAAGCTGGCGCAGACCGAGAATCCGCTCACGATGCATTTCTATACCGGCTGGGTGGGCGCGCTGATCGCCTCGCTGGCGCTGCCCTTCGTATGGACGGCCCTGCCCTCGTGGCACTGGTGGGCGCTGCTGTGCCTCATGGGGTTCATGGGCACGGTGGGACACTTCATCCTCATCCTGGCCTACCAGCGCGCACCCGCATCCACGCTTACGCCGTATCTCTATGCGCAGATCGCCTTTGCGATGCTCGGCGGCTGGCTGGTCTTTTCCCACGTGCCGGACCGCTTCTCGCTCATCGGCATGGCCATGATCGCAGTCTGCGGCGCGGCCGGCGCCTGGCTCACGGTGCGCGAGCGCCGCGTGCCGATCGAGCCGGCCGAATCCTGATCAGGAGTTTTCTTAATGGCCCAGTATTTCGAAGTCCACCCCGAGAACCCGCAGCAGCGGCTTCTCAAGCAGGCCGCCGCGCTTTTGCAGCGCGGAGAGATCGTGGCCGTGCCCACCGATTCGAGCTACGCGCTGGCCTGCCACCTCGACGACAAGGACGCGGTCGACCAGCTGCGGCGCATCCGCCAGGTCGACGAGAAGCACCATCTCACGCTCATCTGCCGCGACCTGAGCGAGCTGGCCAACTACGCGCGCGTCGACAACAAGCAGTACCGCCTGCTGAAGGCGGCCACGCCCGGCCCCTACACCTTCCTGCTCGAAGCGACCAAGGAGGTGCCGCGGCGCGTGAGCCATCCGCAGCGCAAGACCATCGGCCTGCGCGTGCCCGACCACAAGGTGCTGCTCGAATTGCTGATGCTGCACGGCGCGCCGCTGCTGGCCACGACCCTGATCGCGCCCGGCGAGACCGAGGCGCTGAACGACGCGCAGACCATCCGCGAGCGTTTCGAAAAGCAGATCGGCGCCGTCATCGACGCCGGCGCCTGCCCCTCGCAGCCGACCACCGTGGTCGACCTCACGCCCATGGGCACGGGCGACGATCCGGTGGTGGTGCGGCAGGGCCGCGGCGCGCTGGCGGTGCTTGGCCTCTGACAAGCGGCACCGCAGCCTTCACTCCGTCTGACACAATCGCGCAGTGGATATTTCCAACCTGATACAGACCGTACTTATTTACGCTTTGCCCGTGGTCTTCGCGATCACGGTGCACGAGGCGGCGCATGGCTATGTGGCGCGCCATTTCGGCGACAACACGGCCGAGTCAATGGGCCGCGTCACGCTCAACCCCATAAAGCACATCGACCCCATCGGGACCATCCTGATGCCGCTGATGCTGTACTTCGCAACCTCCGGGGCCTTCCTGTTCGGCTATGCCAAGCCGGTGCCGGTGAACTTCGGGCGGCTGCGCCATCCGAAGCGCGACATGATCTGGGTGGCTCTGGCAGGGCCTGCGTCCAATTTCGTGCAAGCCATCATCTGGGCGCTGGTGCTCGTGGCACTCGTTGCGGCCGGCATCGATGAAACCTTTTTCATCAAGATGGCGCAGGGCGGCGTGCTGGTCAACCTGGTGATGTGGGCCTTCAATCTCTTTCCGCTGCCTCCGCTCGACGGCGGCCGCGTTCTTGCAGGCCTGCTGCCCAACGGGCCGGCGCAGAATTTCCTGGCGCGCATCGAGCCCTTCGGTTTCTTCATCGTGATGGGCCTGGTGCTCGCGGGCATCGTCAGCACCTTCTGGCTGCGTCCGCTGATGGACGTCGGCTACGCGGCCATCAACCTGCTCATCTCACCGCTCACGGCTTTGCTGCGTTAAGTTCCTCCTCCCATGGCTACGTCTCCTTCCGCTCCCCTGCGCGTGCTGACCGGCATCACGCCGTCGGGCACGCCGCACCTCGGCAACTACGTCGGCTCGATCCGCCATTCAGTGCGCCAGAGCGTCGCGCCGGGCGTCGAGAGCTTCTTCTTCCTGGCCGACTACCACGCGCTCATCAAGGTGCAGGAGCCGGCGCTGATCCA
The DNA here is from genome assembly GCF_014852545.1 of Variovorax sp. VRV01. Lineage (NCBI taxonomy): Bacteria > Pseudomonadati > Pseudomonadota > Betaproteobacteria > Burkholderiales > Comamonadaceae > Variovorax > Variovorax sp. VRV01. The sequence goes on along the minus strand of NZ_JACVBS010000001.1, from coordinate 580,372 downwards.
GCGCTCCACGCTCGAGATCGCCGCGAGCTGGCTGGCCTGCGGGCTCGACCCGGAACGCGTCACCTTCTACCGCCAGTCGGACATCGTCGAGATTCCCGAGCTGACCTGGTTCCTCACCTGCGTGACCGGCAAGGGCGTGCTCAACCGCGCCCATGCCTACAAGGCGCAGCTCGACAAGAACATCGCCAAGGGCGAAGACCCCGACGCCGACGTCACGGCCGGCCTCTTCATGTACCCGGTGCTGATGGGCGCCGACATCCTGATGTTCAACGCCCACAAGGTGCCCGTGGGGCGCGACCAGGTGCAGCACATCGAAATGGCGCGCGACATGGCGCAGCGCTTCAACCACCAGTACGGCGAGCACTTCACGCTGCCCGAAGCCGAGATCGACGATGCCGTGGCCACCCTGCCCGGCCTCGATGGCCGCAAGATGAGCAAGAGCTACGGCAACACCATTGCCATGTTCGCGCCGCGCGCGCAGCTGCAAAAGCAGATCGCCAGCATCGTGACCGACTCGCGCGCGCCCGGCGAACCCAAGGACACCGAAGGTTCGGCGCTGTTCCAGATCTACCAGGCCTTTGCCAGCGCCGAAGAAACCGAGGCGCTGCGCAAGGCGTACGCCGACGGCATCGGCTGGGGCGATGCCAAGCAGATGCTGTTCGAGCGCATCGACCTCGAAGTGGCGCCGCTGCGCGAACGCTACGAAGCGCTGATGAACGACCCGGCGGAGATCGAGCGAATCTTGCTCATCGGCGCCGAAAAGGCCCGCAAGCTCTCGCGCCCTTTCATGGCCGAGCTGCGCCACGCGGTGGGGCTGCGCAACCTTGCGGCAGGCCGCGACAAGGGCGGTGCACGCAAGGCGGCCAAGGTCGCCAGGCCGAGTTTCAAGCAGTACCGCGAGCGCGACGGCCTGTTCTATTTCAAGCTGCTCGACGCCCACGGCGCCACCCTGCTGCAGAGCCGCGGATTCGCCTCGCCGCAGGAAGCCGGCCGCGCCATCGCCGCCTTGCAGCAGCAGCGCGGCGCGGCACTGGCCGCGCTCGCCGAGCAGCTCGAGCCGGCCGGCCCGGAAGAATTGCGCGCCGCGAACGAGGCGCTGGAAGCACTGGCGGAGACAACAACCTCTACCAACGGAAGTTGATCCGACGATATCCATCGGCCACCCGCCGAGGATTGACGAGAGTTAAGACCGTGCGATCACTAAGGAAGAAAACATGAGCATTTATGTCATCGACGACCACCCCCTGATGCGCGACGCGATCGTGATGGTGCTGCGGCGTCTGCGGCCCGCCGAAAACATCGTCGAGCTCGAGCGCCTCGACAAGCTCGCGAGTGCGGTCCAGCAGCGCGGCGAGCCCACGCTTTTCTGCCTTGACCTGAAGCTGCCCGACACCAATGGCGTCTCGGGCGTGGTCGCTGTCAAGCAGGTCTATCCCAACGTGCCGATCGCCGTCTATTCGGCGGCACCGGCCGGAGACATGGAAGACGCCTGCATCGAAGCCGGCGCCGACACGTACATCGAGAAGTCGGCCAGCTCGGCCGAACTGGCCGCCGCACTGCGCGGCCTGCTGATGGCGGGCTCGGAAGAGGCGGACGAGCCGGCGCTGGCCAGCAACAGCAAGCTGTCGAAGCGCCAGACGCAGCTGATCGCGATGCTCGACAAGGGCATGAGCAACCGCGACATCGCCACCGACCTCGAGATCAGCGAGCACACCGTGAAGGTGCACCTGTGGCGCCTGTTCCGCCGCCTGGGCGTGAAGAGCCGCACGCAGGCGCTGCACTACGCGCGGACCAATGGGCTGCTTTCCGGAAACTGAGCTCGCCCCCAGGCTTCGCGCACTTCGTGTCGCTTCTCCCTCCCCCTACCGGGGGCAACACCAGTGGCCCGGCCAAGCCGGTTCCACGGTGTTTCTGGAAGGGGCATGCGCGGGTTGTTGGCTGCTGAAAACCGCGCTCTGGCGCGGTTTTTTGTTGCTTGGGCGGCCTTGCCCTAGCCGCCGGAGGCGCTGACGCGGGCTTGGGCCACGGCTTCGTCGGCGTCGTGCAGGGCGACGCGGAACACGCTGCCGCTGCCCAGGCGGGAGCGCACGCTGACGGGGTGGCCCAGCACGTGCGAGAGCCGGGCGACGATGGCCAGGCCCAGGCCGAAGCCGTCGGAGGTGCCGGCATGGTCGGCCACCTTGTAGAACTCCAGGAACACGTCGCGCAGGTGCTCGGGCGCAATGCCGATACCGGTGTCCCACACCTCCACACGCAGGCCGTCGCGCGATTGCCGCGAGGCCAGCAGCACGCCGCCGTCGGTGGTGTACTTGATCGCGTTGGCCAGCAGGTTGCCGAGCATGCGGCGCACCCGGATCGGGTCGGTCAGGAAGCTGCCCTCGGTCACGTGCACGCGGAAATCGAGCCCCCGGCTCTCGGCCACCGGGCGGTATTGCAGTTCGAGGTCGTGCAGCAGCTCGGCCACGTCCACGCGCTCGATGTGCAGCCGCACCTGGCCCGAATCGATGCGCGCCAGGTCGAACATCGAATCGAACAGCGCGTTCACCGCGTGCGTGGCACGAACGATCTTAGGGGCGAGCTCCAGCACCAGTTCGGGTTCGTTGCGCAGCCAGTCGGCATAGAGAGACAACGCCAGCACCGGCTGGCGCATGTCGTGCGCGGCGCTCGCGAGAAAGCGGTTCTTCATGGCCACGGCCGCCACCGCGGCCTGCCGCTGCTGCGTGAGCGACTTGATCAGGATGTGGTTGTGGAACAGCAGCTCCAGGCTGTTGCGCGCCGTCTCGTGAATGTGGCGCCCGGCGCGCAGCAGCAAGAACCAGTGCAGGATCGGCAGGATCGGCATCAGGAAGCCGTACTGGAAATGCGGCTCCACGAGGTTGATGCTCACGAGCCGGATCAGAACAGCCCCCAGCATCGTGGTGAACAGCGTGTTGACGTAGCGCTTGAGCAGCGGCGGATGCAGCGCCAGCCCGTTGAGCGGAAAGGTGCCGACGCCGGCCACGATGAGCCAGCTCATGAACTGGTTGACCTGCGGCGTGCGCTCGAAGAACAGCAGGATCGACAGGCCCCAGACGACCGCGCTGGTGCTCCAGATGAAGCCATAGCGTTCGGTGAACTGCTGCTGCGCCGCCGCGCTCCTGCCGGCGTAGCGCACGGCATAGACCCTGGCGCCCCAGGCACGGCAGGCCGTGGCAATGAGGCCCGCGGCGAGCCAGGTCAGCAGTTCCCACCGCGGCACGTAGCTCCAGTTCAGGCCGACCATCGCCGGCATGAGCGCCGCCGAGACAATGTACGACCCGCGCGCGGAGCGCATGAGGCTGCGGATCAGCTCGCCGCGCACCCAGGATTCAGCTTCGTCGGCCGAAGCCGGGACCGGTGTCACGCTCGCGATCGACGGATTGGCCATGTGGCGCGGAGCCTCTTGTTCATTCGACTACAAGGAAAAATCCCGGCATGCGGGAGCCTGGGGTGGTGGCGATCTTAACGGGCCGATACAGCTGCTTCGAAGCTTGACTGGGCGCCATGCGCAACGGCCGCGAAAAACGCGAAAGCCATGCGAACGAAAGGCTCCGGTTTCGCCGGCGCGGATGACCGGGCCGTGGAACGGGCAAAAAAAATAGCCCCTTTGCGGGGCCATTCTTGGAGGAGAGGGAGGGATTCGAACCCTCGGTACTATCGCTAGTACGCCTGATTTCGAGTCAGGTACATTCGACCACTCTGCCACCTCTCCGGTGCTGTCGAGCCTGCGATTATAGCAGACCTAAACCGGGTTTTTGAAGCCCGCCCGTTCAGCCGCGCAACAGTTCCAGTCCGCCGAGGTAAGGCCGCAGCGCCGCGGGCACGTTGATCGAGCCGTCCTCGTTCTGGTGGTTTTCCAGCACCGCGACCAATGTGCGGCCCACCGCCAGGCCCGAGCCGTTGAGCGTGTGGACGAGTTCGTTCTTGCCCTGCGCGTTCTTGAAACGGGCCTGCAGGCGGCGCGCCTGGAAGGCCTCGCAGTTCGAGACCGAGCTGATCTCGCGGTAGGTGTTCTGCGCGGGCAGCCACACCTCCAGGTCGTAGGTCTTGGTGGCGCCAAAGCCCATGTCGCCGGTGCACAGCAGCACCACCCGGTACGGCAGTTCCAGCGCCTGCAGCACGGCTTCGGCGTGGCCGGTCATCTGTTCGAGCGCGTCGTAGCTCTTCTCGGGGTGGACGATCTGCACCATCTCGACCTTGTCGAACTGGTGCTGGCGGATCATGCCGCGCGTGTCACGGCCCGCGCTGCCGGCTTCGGAGCGGAAGCACGGCGTGTGGGCCGTGAGCTTGATCGGCAATTGCGCCTCGGCCACCACCTCGTCGCGCACGAAGTTGGTGAGCGGCACTTCGCTGGTGGGGATGAGGTAGAGCGCTGAATGGTCGGGCGCGGGCTCGCCCTCCTGGCCGCCCTTCTTGGCGGCGAACAGGTCGCCTTCGAACTTGGGCAGCTGGCCGGTGCCGCTGAGCGTGGCCGCGTTGACGATGTAGGGCACGTAGCACTCGGCATAGCCGTGCTTCTCGGTCTGGATGTCGAGCATGAACTGCGCGAGCGCGCGGTGCAGCCGGGCGATCGGCCCCTTCATGACGGTGAAGCGCGAGCCCGCGAGCTTGGCGCCCATCTCGAAGTCGAGCCCCAGCGGCGCGCCCAGGTCGACGTGGTCCCTGGCGGCAAAGGGCAGCGGCGTGGCGCCCGCCCCGGCGCCGCCCTGCGGGCTCCAGCGGCGCATCTCGACATTGCCGGTCTCGTCTTCGCCGACCGGCACGCTGGCGTGCGGCAGGTTGGGCACGGCCAGCAGCAGCGCCTGCAACTCGGGCTGGATCTCCTCGAGGCGCCTGGACTGCGACTCCTGCTCGGCCTTGAGCGCATTGACTTCGGCCATCAGCGCATCGACCGATTCGCCCTTGGCCTTGAGCGGGCCGATCTGCTTGTTCAGCGTGTTGCGCCGGGCCTGGATTTCCTCGGTGCGGGTTTGCAGCGTCTTGCGCTCGGCCTCGAGCGCGGTGAACGCCGACACGTCGAGGTACGGCTGGTTCTTCTTGCGTTTTTCGAGGCCGGCCACAGCGGAGGCCAGGTCTTTGCGGAGCAGAGTGATGTCAAGCATGGGGGGATTTTAGGTGGGCGTAGCATCGCCCTCCCGCAACTTCAACCGAAGGGAATGAGCGATGCAAGCCTATCTGACATTCAACGGCAACGCGGCCGAGGCGCTGGCCTTCTATGCCAAGGCGCTGGGCGGCAAGGTTGTCTTCAGCATGAGCTTTGGCGAAAGCCCGATGGGGGCCGAAACGCCGGCCGCCTACAAGGACAAGATCATGCACGCCACGCTGGAAGCCCGCGGCCACCAGCTGATGGCTTCCGACATGCCGCCCGGCATGCCCTTCGAGGGGCACAAGGGCTTTTCGCTATCGGTTCAGGGCAACAGCGTGGACGAGGGAAAGAAGCTCTTCGACGCACTGGCCGAAGGCGGCGAGGTCACGATGCCGTTCGGCCCGCAGTTCTGGGCCGCGGGCTTCGGCATGCTGAAGGACAAGTTCGGCGTGCCGTGGATGGTCAATTGCGAGAAATGAATAGAGCCCCCCGGCTTTTCACTTCGCTGCGCTGCGTGTAATTCGCCACCCCCCGAGGGGGAGGCGCGGCTCGCCTTGGGGCGGCCCGGCGGCGGCCGCCCCGCCCTCAGGCCACGGTGGCCGGATCGACGTTCGCGCCGCAGACGATCAGGCAGACCTTCTCGCCTTCGCGCGGCACATAGGCGCCGGTCTGCAGCGCCGCCAGCGGCAGCGCGGCGGCCGGCTCGACGGCGAGCTTCATTTCCTTCCACAGCCACTGCTGTGCGGCGCGGATGGATTCGTCGGATAGCAGCAGCGCGTCCTGCACGTATTGCCGGGTGATGTCCCAGGAAATGGCGCCGATGCGGCGCGCGCCGAGCGAATCGGCGGCAATGCCGCCCACCTCGACATCGACCGGCTCGCCGGCCTGGCGGGCGCGGTACAGCGTGGGCGCCTTTTCGGGCTCGAGCGCCACCACGCGGGCGCGCTTTTCGAACCAGCCGGCCAGGCCGCCGATGAGGCCGCCGCCGCCCACGCTCACGAGCACGGAATCGGGCAGGCCGCCCTGCGCCTCGATCTCCTGGCCGAGGGTGCCCGCGCCGGCCACGACTTCGGGCTGGTCGTAGGCGTGCGTGAGCAAGGCGCCGGATTCCTTCTGGCGCGCGAGGCAGGCTGCCAGCGCGTCGGGATAGAGCTCGCCGACCACGACCACCTCGGCGCCGAGCGCCCTCAGGCGGGCGCGCTTGGCTTCGGGCGAGACGCCGGGCAGGAACACCTGGCAGCGCACGCCCAGCGCCTTGGCCGCCGCCGCGGTGGCAATGCCCGCGTTGCCGCCCGAGGCCACGATCACGCCGCTTCCGGGAATGTCGTTGGCCAGCAGGCGGTTCATCATGCCGCGGGCCTTGAAGCTGCCGCTCACCTGCATGTGCTCGAGCTTGAGCCACACCTCCACGCCCGGCACCGCCAGGCCGAAGGCCGCGGACGGCAGCTTCCAGAGCGGGGTCTGGCGCAGGAAGCCGCCGGCGCGTTCGCGCAGCCTGCGGGAGGCGCTCTCCGTTTCAGAGCGCCAGTGGGTGTTTTCGTTGTTCAAGAGATGTGTCCAGGAGGGGGAATGTCGTCGAGCTTGAGGCCCTTGGGGAGCGGAAACTTGATGGTTTCCTCGATACCGTCCATCTTGCGGACCGACACCGCGCCGAGCGCCCTCACGCGCTCGATCACCTCACGCACCAGCACTTCGGGGGCGGAGGCGCCGGCCGTGAGGCCGACCCGGCCCTTGCCCTCGAACCACTCGGGCTTGAGTTCGTCGGCCGAATCGACCATGTAGCTTTCGGTGCCCAGGCGCTGCGCCAGTTCGCGCAGCCGGTTGCTGTTGGAGCTGGTGGGGCTGCCGACCACGATCACCAGGTCGACCTGCGGGCTCAGGATCTTGACCGCGTCCTGGCGGTTCTGCGTGGCATAGCAGATGTCCTGCTGCTTGGGCTCGCGCACCTTCGGAAAGCGGGTGCGCACCGCCGCCGCGATCTCGGCCGCGTCGTCCACGCTGAGCGTGGTCTGCGTGACCACGGCGAGCTTCTCGGTCTGCGCGGGCGCCACCTTCGCCACGTCTTCCACGTCTTCCACCAGGTGGATGCCGCTCGCGAGCTGGCCCATGGTGCCTTCGACCTCGGGGTGCCCCTTGTGGCCGATCATGATGAACTCGTAGCCCTCCTTGGCGAGCTTGGCGACCTCGACATGCACCTTGGTCACCAGCGGGCAGGTGGCGTCGAAGACGTCGAAGCCGCGGTCGCGCGCCTCCTGCTGCACCGCCTTGCTCACGCCGTGCGCGCTGAACACCAGCGTGGCGCCGGGCGGCACGTCGGCCAGGTCCTCGATGAAGATCGCGCCCTTGGCCTTGAGCTCGTTCACCACGTAGGTGTTGTGCACGATCTCGTGGCGCACGTAGATCGGTGCGCCGAACTTGGCAAGGGCGCGCTCGACGATCTCGATCGCGCGGTCCACGCCGGCGCAGAAGCCGCGCGGCTCGGCAAGGATGACTTCCTCGATGTTCGTGTTCATGCCAGGCATCCTGCGCTTGCCGCCGGACCGCTCATAGAACGCCGATCAGCCGGACCTCGAAGGTCACGGGCTGTCCGGCCAGCGGATGGTTGAAGTCGAAGCGCACCGCGGTCTCGTTCGATTCGACCACCGCGCCCGCGTAGCTGCCCGCGCCGTCGGGCGTGGGGAACTGCACCACGTCGCCGACCGCGTATTGCTCGTCGGGATCGCCCATCTGCGCGAGCAGCTTGCGGGCCACCCATTGCTGCATCTCGGGATTGCGCTCGCCGAAGGCCTCTCCGGCGGGCAGCTCGAAGATGGCGTGTGTGCCCTCTTCCAGGCCCATGAGCCGCTGCTCCATGGCGGGCGAGAGCTCGCCGGTACCCAGCGACAGGGTCGCGGGCTTGTCGGCGAAAGTGTTGATGATGTCGCCCGCCGGACCGGCCAGCCGGTAATGCAGGGTCAGGAACGAGCCGGAAGTCACAACGTGGGACATGGGTGCAGCGGAGGTAGGCAAAGACAAGGTGGGTGTCCCGATAAACTGGACTGCATTTTAAGGAGCCGGGGCTTCCGCCCGCTCTTTCAAGGTTTCACCCAGGTTTTCGATGGCATTCAAGGATCTCCCCGCCCACGCCCGCCCGCGCGAAAAGCTCATCGCGCGGGGCGCCGCCGCGCTGGCCGACGCCGAGCTGCTGGCGCTGCTGCTGCGCACCGGCGTGGCGGGAAAGAACGTGCTCCAGCTCGCGCAGGAGCTGCTCGACCACTTCGGCGGCCTTTCGGGCCTGCTGCAGACCGGCGCCGAGGACCTGAAGGTGATCAAGGGCATGGGCGGCGACGCCAAGCGCGCCGAGCTCATCGCGGTGCTCGAACTGGCGCGCCGCGCCATGGCCGAGCGCCTGAAGGAGCGCACGGTGTTCGACTCGCCCGGCACGGTCAAGCAGTACCTGCAGCTGCACATCGGATCGCGACCCTACGAGGTGTTCGCGGTGCTGTTTCTCGATGCGCAGCACCGGCTGATCGTGCTCGAGGAGCTGTTCCGCGGAACGCTCACCCAGACCAGCGTCTACCCGCGCGAAGTGGTCACGCGTGCGCTGCACCACCAGGCCGCGGCCGTGGTGCTGTCGCACAACCATCCCAGCGGCAGCATCGAGCCCTCGCGCGCCGACGAGTCGCTCACCCAGACGCTCAGGGCCGCGCTCTCGCTGATCGACGTGCGCGTGCTCGACCATGTGATCGTCAGCGCCGGCCAGAGCTATTCGATGGCCGAGAAAGGGCTGCTCTGATGGCCTCCCGCACCCCGCCCATCAAGAACCTGGCCGACCTGAAAAAGGTGCAGCGTACGCTGGCCGAGACCCGCGAGCGTGAAGCGGCGGCCGCAGCCGCCAAGGCCGCGGCCGAGCGCAAGCGCGCCGCCGAAAAGGACCTGTTCGCGCGCGCCATCGGTGCGACCGAGCCGCTGCGCCGCAAGGCCGTGGTGCCGCTTGCGCCCGAGCCGCCGGCGCCCATTCCGGTGCAGCACCAGCTCGACGAGCAGCGCGTATTGCGCGAGTCGCTTTCCGACGAGTTCGACGTGACGACCCTGCTCGACGTCGACGACGCCATGAGCTTTCGCCGCCCCGGCATCGGCACCGATGTGACGGCGCGTCTGCGCAAGGGCGATTGGAGCATCCAGGCGCAGGTCGACCTGCACGGCCTGCGCAGCGACGAGGCGCGCGAGGCACTCGGCGGCTTCATCCGCAACGCCTACAAGCAGGGGCTGCGCTGCGTGCGCGTGGTGCACGGCAAGGGCCTGGGCTCGCCCGGCAAGCAGCCCGTGCTCAAGACCAAGACGCAGCGCTGGCTGATCCAGAAGAACGAGGTGATCGCCTTCGTGCAAGCCAAGCCGGCCGAAGGCGGGGCCGGCGCGCTGGTGGTTCTGCTGGCGCCCGCGCGGCGCTGACGCTTTCTGCCTTGCTCCTTCCCCTCCCGGGGGAAGGCTGGGATGGGGGCTCGCGGCCTTTGCACGGGCCGTGCCTCATCCATCGCCGTCGTGCCCCCACCCCTACCCTCCCCCAGCGGGGGTGGGAGCAGGAAACGCAGCCGGCTTACGCCAAGTGATTCTTCAGCGGAACCGAGGCATCCGCCACCGCCGCCGCATCGGGGCTGCGCCCCGCTTCGAGCAGCTTGCGGCTCATCATGTGATCGACCGGCGCGTTGACCGATTCGACGCATGCCAGCTGCCCGTCGACATAGTGGAACAGCGAGAACGCATCGGGCTTGGGGCCGGCGCGGCGCACGCTGGTGAGGCCCGGCGTGCCCTCGGCCGGCATCAGGCCGACCATCTGCAGGCGCATGCTGCCCTGGTCGGACCAGAACCACGGCACCACGTCGTGCGGGCGCGGCGCGCCGGTCAGCGTGGCCACGGCCGTGCGCGCCTGGTCGTTCGCGTTCTGCACCGATTCGAGCCGCAGCGCGCGGCCCGCGCGGCGATCGGGAAAGCGCGTGCAATCGCCCACCGCGAGCACATCGGCCGCGCTGGTCTGCATGTGGCCGTCGACCACGATGCCGTCGGCGCATTCGATGCCCGCGGCCTGCGCCAATGCGGTCTCTGGCACGGCGCCAATGCCCAGCAGCAGCAGGTCCACCGGCTGCTTCACGCCGTTGACCTGGATCGACAGCAGCCGCTCGCCCTCGACCTCGAAGGCACCGGTGCGTGCGCCGAGCACGATGTCGATGCCCGCCGCGCGATGCGTCGCGAGCACGTGGGCCGAGAGTTCCGGCGACACGGCACGGCCCAGCAGCCGCGGCGCGCTCTCGATCACCTGCACGCCCTTGCCGAGCGCCTTGGCCGTGGCCGCCACCTCGAGGCCGATGAAGCCGCCGCCCAGCACCGTGACCTGCTGCGCAGCGGCCAGGCGCGAACGCAGGCGATGCGCTTCGTCGGCGGCGCGCAGGCTCGCGACGTTCTCGAGCCCCGGTTTCAGGTCGGGCATCTGGCGCGCGCGCGTGCCGGTGGCCAGCACCAGCCGCTCCCACGGCAGGACCGCGCCCGAACGCAGGGTGACGGTGTGCGCCTCGCGGTCGATGGCCACGGCCGCATCGCCCAGGTGCAGCGTGATGCCCGCTTCGCGGTACCAGCCGGCGGCCTTGTGCGGCTGCGTGGTTTCCTCGGCGCTCTTGAGAAAGGCCTTCGACAGCGGCGGCCGGTGGTACGGCTCGCAGGCCTCCTCGCAGACCAGGTGCACGCGTGCGCCCTGCCCGGCTTCGGCCAGGCCCGCGCAAAGCTGGGCCGCGGCGTGGCCGCCGCCGATGATGACGATGGGATTCATTGAAGAGCGCCTCTTTCGGAATCGTTGTTTGTTCTATGGCTCGCCACGATTGCGCATCCAGTCTGCGGTCTGGAAGAACGAATCGCGCAGCCGCGCGCGCAACCCCTCGGGCACGCCGGTCTCGCCCATGGCCTGGTCCATGCAGGCCAGCCACTGGTCGCGCTCCTTGATGCCGATGCTGTGGCCGCCGATGCTTTGCGGCAGATGCCGTGCGCGCAGCATCGGATGGCCGAAGCGGTCGGTGTAGTGCTGCGGTCCGCCGAGCCAGCCGCACAGGAACCAGAACAGGCGCTGGCGCGCGTTGTCGAGGCTGGTGCCGTGCACCGCGCGCAGCTGCGCATAGGCCGGCTCGAGCTCCATCAGGTCGTAGAAGCGATCGACCAGCGCCTGCACCCTGGGTTCGCCGCCGATCCATTCGAAGGGAGTGTCGAAGGGAGGCTTTTCGTGAATCTGCATGCCGGGAGTATCCCGCTGTGCGCCTGTCAGGCCTGCACGAGGTTCGGAATTCCCACGTCGGGATTCACGTCGGCCTCGTAGTCCACGCCTTCGATGCCGAAGCCGAAAAGGCGCAGGAACTCCGCCTTGTAGCCGGCGAGATCGGTGAGCTCGTGGACGTTCTCGCTCGTGACCTGCGGCCAGAGCGCCATCACGCGCGCCTGCACTTGCGGGGACAGTTCCTTGTAGTCCGCGCGCAGCCGGCCCTCCCCGTCGAGGTGCGGCGCGCTGCCGTAGAGGCTGTCGGCAAAAAGCCCGTGGACCTGCTCGATGCAGCCCTCGTGCGTGCCCTCGGCCTTCATCACCTTGAACAGCAGCGACAGGTACAGCGGCATCACCGGAATCGCCGAACTCGCCTGCGTGACGACCGCCTTCAGCACCGAGACGCGCGCATCGCCGCCCTTGGCGGCCAGCCCGGCGCGGATGCCGAGCACCTTCTGGTCGAGGTCCTTCTTGGCGGCGCCGATGGAACCGTTCCAGTAGATGTCGTGCGTGATCCGCTCGCCCAGGTAGGTGAAGGCGGTGGTCTTCGCGCCATCGGCCAGCACGCCGGCGGCCTGCAGCGCATCGATCCACATCTGCCAGTCTTCGCCGCCCATCACGGCCACGGTGTCGTCGATCTCTTTCTGCGTGGCGGGCTCGAGCACGGTGTCCTTGACGGCTTCGTTGTCGGTGTCGAGGCCGCGCAGGCTCACGGCCTTGCCGACGGGCTTGAGCGTCGAATTGAAGACCTCGCCGGTCTTCGGATGCGTGCGCCGCGGCGCGGCCAGGCTGTAGACGACGAGGTCGACCTGGCCCAGGTCTTCGCGGATCGCATCGATGGCCTTCTGCTTCACGTCGTCCGAGAAGCCGTCGCCGTTGATGCTCCTGGCGTAGAGGCCCTCTTGCGCGGCTGCGCGGTGGAAGGCGGCCGAGTTGTACCAGCCGGGCGAGCCGGGCTTGCTCTCGCTGCCGGGCCGCTCGAAGAAGACGCCGAGCGTGCCGGCGCCGCAGCCGAAGGCCGCCGTGATGCGCGCGGCCAGGCCGTAGCCGGTCGATGCGCCGATGACCAGCACCCGCTTCGGCCCGCCCGCGATCCTTCCCTTGGCCTCGACGTAGCCGATCTGCTGCCTGACGTTGGCCTCGCAGCCCGCAGGATGGGTCGTGACGCAGATGAAGCCACGCACGCGCGGTTTGATGATCATGAAAAGCTCGCTGAAGATGGGTGCCGCGGGGGCTGGGGGGCAGGATTTCGCGCCGCGAATTTAACCCAGGCCGTGCCAGGGCCGATCGTGCAAGGCCATATGCATATGTCGATTGAGGATTTAATAATCGCGGGTTTTGTTGATAGGGTCCAGCCTTTCGTCTTTTCATCCGGAGTGAGAACAACCATGCGCCACACCCTGCTTGCCGCGGCCCTCGCCGCCTCCACCCTGCTGACGGGCATCGCTGCCCATGCGGACCAGCTCGCAGACATCAAGAAGAAGGGTGAACTCGTGGTCGGCGTGCTCGGCACCGACGAGCCCGCGACCTTCATCGATCCGAAGACGCGGCAGATCGTCGGCTACGAAGTCGACCTGGTAAACGCCATCGCCAAGAAGATCGGCGTGAAGCCGGTGCTCAAGCAGATTGCCGTGGCCGCGCGCATTCCCGAGCTGCAGCAGGGCCACGTCGACCTGGTGGCGGCCGGCCTCACGCACAACAAGGAGCGCGAGGCGCAGATCGACTTCTCGCTGACCACCTTCGTCACCGGCCAGAAGGCCATCGTGAAGAAGGACAGCGGCATCACCGAGGTGCCGCAGCTTGCCGGCAAGAAGGTGCTGACCATCCGCGGCGGCACGCAGGAACCCAACATCCGCAAGGCCGTGCCCACCGCCGAGGTCGTGACCTTCGACACCAGCCAGCAGGCCTTCCAGGCGCTGCAGCAGGGCAAGGGCGTGGGCTACGTGGACGACGAGGCCGCGCTGCTGCGCAGCTACGCCAAGCTCGGTCCGCAGAAGGCCCAATACGTGGTGCTCAAGCAGAACCTGAGCACCGAGGCGCTGGCCATCGGCATCAAGAAGGGCGAGAGCGCACTCAAGGCCGTGGTGGACGAGACGCTGCGCGAACTCGAGAAGTCGGGCGAAGCGCAGAAGATCTTCATCAAGTGGTACGGGCCGAACACCGCCTCGGGCTTCCAGACGCGCGACTTCAAGCTGGAAAGCGACAAGATCGACTGACATGGCATTTCTCCTTCCCCTTCCGGGGGAAGGCCGGGATGGGGGCTCGCAGCTTCTGAACAGTCCACGGCGGTGATACTGTCGCCCCCCATGCCCCTGTTCGACTATTCGCTGCTCTTGACCGGCATGTACCACGACATGCTGGTCGCGGGCCTGTGGCTGTCGCTGCAGCTGCTCGCGGCCTCGCTCGTGCTGGCGCTGCCGATCGCGCTGGTGGTGGCGCTCTTGCGCCTTTCGCCGCTCGCGCCGCTGCGCTGGCTCGGCTTTGCGTACGTGGAGAGCATCCGCAACATCCCGCTGCTCGCGCACATGCTCTTCTGGTACTTCGGCGCGCCCGAGCTGCTGCCCGAGGGCATCAAGCAGTGGCTCTATGCGGGACACATCGAGGCCTACAGCGCCATCGTCGCGCTGTCGCTCTACACGGCCGCCTTCATGGCCGAGGACATCCGCAGCGGCATCCGCGCGATACCCGCGGTGCAGTTCGAGGCGGGACGCGCGCTGGGCTTCGGCTTCCTGGGCACCATGCGCCGCGTGGTGCTGCCACAGGCGCTGCGCGTGACAGTGCCGCCGCTGATCTCGCAGACGCTGAGCCTCTGGAAGAACACCTCGATTGCCACCGTGATCGGCGTGGCCGAGCTGATGTACCAGGCCGGGCAGGTCGAGAGCGCGACCTTCCGCAGCTTCGAGTCGTTCGCGTTCGCGAGCGCGGCGTACCTGACCGTATCACTCGCGATCACGGGGTTGGCCACCTGGTACCACCACCGCTTTCCGGTAAGAACCATCTAGGGCCATCGACCAGATGCTGGAAATCATCCACGACTACTGGGTCTACTTCCTCATCGGGCAGTACCCGAACGGGCCGCTCGGCGGGCTGGTGCTCACGCTGCTGCTCGCCTCCTGCGGCCTGGTGCTCGCGCTGCCATTGGGCATCGTGCTCGGCCTGGCGCGCGTGAGCCCGTGGCGCTGCGTGCGATGGCCGGTCACGGCGCTGGTGTTCGTGGTGCGCGGCCTGCCGCTGTTGATGGTGATCTTCTGGGCCTACTTCTTCCTGCCCAGCGTCACGGGCGTGAAAACCAACCAGTTCACCACCATGCTGATCGCGCTCGTGGTGTTCGATGCGGCCTACCTGGCCGAGATCGTGCGCGCCGGCATCCAGGGCCTGCCGCGCGGCCAGATGGAGACCGCCCGTGCGCTGGGCCTGGACTACGGCCGCGCGATGCGCCTGGTGGTGCTGCCGCAGGCTTTGCGCAGCATGCTGCCTTCGCTGGTGAACCAGTTCGTCTCGACCATCAAGGAGACCTCGCTGGGCTACATCATCGGGCTGGCCGAGGTCTCGTTCATCGCCACGCAGATCAACACGCAGGTGTTCACCAAGCCCGCGCAGATCTACCTGATCCTGGGCCTGACCTATTTCATCCTGTGCTTCGGCCTCTCGCGCTTCGCCTACTGGCTCGAAGGCCGGCTCGCGCGGCGCGGCATGGCCACCGCCAGCTCCGTCTCGGCTCCCAAGGTATCCGCATGATCGAACTGCAAGACGTCAACAAGTGGTACGGCAACTACCACGCCCTGGTCGACATCAGCGAGACCATCCGCAAGGGCGAAGTGGTCGTGGTGTGCGGACCTTCGGGCTCGGGCAAGTCGACGCTGATCCGCACCTTCAACCGGCTGGAGCCGATCCAGTCGGGCCGCATCCTCATCGACGGCCAGGACATCCATGCGCCGGGCACCGACGTGAATGCCTTCCGCTCGCGCATCGGCTTCGTGTTCCAGCAGTTCAACCTGTTTCCGCATCTCACGGTGCTGCAGAACTGCACGATGGCGCCGATGCAGCTGCGCGGACTGTCGCGCAAGGAGGCCAACGAGCGCGCCATGGCCCTGCTGCAGCGCGTGGGCCTGGCCGGCAAGGCGAACGCATGGCCGAGCGAGCTCTCGGGCGGCCAGCAGCAGCGCGTGGCCATCGCGCGCGCCCTCGCCATGCAGCCGCCGCTGATGCTGTTCGACGAACCCACCAGCGCGCTCGACCCCGAGATGGTGGGCGAGGTGCTGCTCGTGATGCGCGATCTCACGCGCGACGGCATGACCATGGTCTGCGTGACGCACGAGATGGGCTTTGCGCGCGAGGTGGCCGACCGCGTGCTCTTCATGGACGAGGGCAAGGTGCTCGAACGCGCGACACCCGACGACTTCTTCAACCGGCCGCAGCACCCGCGCGCGCAGCAGTTTCTTTCGGACATCCGCTCGCCCTTCGCGCGCGGCGCATGAGATGCTTTTCACGCCCATGACCGACACACAGACGCTTCCCGTGATCGACGTCGCCCCGCTCGTGGCCGGCGCTGCTGGCCGCGAAGGCGTGGCCGCGCAGATCGGCGCCGCCTGCCGCGCGCATGGCTTCTTCTATGCCACGGGCCACGGTGTCGATGCGGCGCTGGTGCAGCGGCTCGAGGAGCTGAGCCACCGGTTCTTCGCGCTGCCCGAAGAAACCAAGATGCAGTGGCGCATGGCCCTGGGCGGGCGCGCATGGCGCGGCTACTTCCCGCTCGGCGGCGAGCTGACCTCGGGCCGGCCCGACTGGAAGGAAGGCCTCTACCTCGGCACCGAGCTGCCCGATTCGCATCCGCTGGTACAGGCGAAGACACCGGTGCACGGGCCCAACCTGTTCCCCGACGTGCCGGGTTTGCGCGAAACCATCCTCGCCTACATGGCGGCCGTCGCGCAACTGGGCCACCGGCTGATGGAGGGCATCGCGCTGAGCCTGGGCCTGCCGGCGGCGTACTTCGCCGAGCGCTACACGGCCGACCCGCTGATCCTGTTCCGCCTCTTCAACTACCCTTCGCAGCCCGTGCCCGAGGGCCTCGACGTGCAGTGGGGCGTGGGCGAGCACACCGACTACGGCCTGCTCACGATCCTGCACCAGGACGACGTGGGCGGCCTCGCCGTGCACACGCCCGGCGGCTGGATCGATGCGCCGCCGATTCCGGGCTCCTTCGTCTGCAACATCGGCGACATGCTCGACCGCATGACCGGCGGGCTCTACAGGTCGACGCCGCACCGCGTGAAGCGCAACACCTCGGGCCGCGACCGGCTCTCGTTTCCGCTGTTCTTCGATCCGAACTTCGAGGCGCGCGTGCAGCGCATCGAAGGCCTTGCAGGTGCCGAGGCGCGCGACGACAGCGCCGAGCGCTGGGACCGCGCCAACGTGCACGCCTTCAACGGCCGCTATGGCAACTACCTGCTCGCCAAGGTGTCAAAGGTGTTTCCGCAGCTGCGCGACGAGGTGCTCTGACCCCGGCTACGCGAGCTTCTCCAGAGGCATCGGAAACCAGCGCGGCACGTGTGCGATGGCCTCGTGCAGCGAGTCGAGCACATGGAATGCCCGCTCGACGATCGCAGCGGGCGGGTGCTTGAGGTCCGGCACGATCACGACGCGAAGGCCCGCCGCCAGCGCGGCCTTGGCACCGTTCTCGCTGTCCTCGAAGGCCACGCAGTGCGCCGGGTCCACGCCCAGGCGCTCGGCCGCGAGCAGGTAGAGCGCCGGGTCGGGCTTGGCGCGCGCCACCTCGTCGCCGCCCGCGAAGGCCTCGAAGTGATGGAGCACGTCGAGGCTGCCGAGGCAGGCCGCGATCTGGCCGCGCGCGGACGACGAGGCGACCGCGCAGCGTGTGCCGCGCCCGCGCAAGGCAGCGAGCAACTCGGCCGCGCCGGGCTTGATGGGAAAGAGCGGCCGGGCGTCGCCCTCGGCGCGCTGCAGCTGCAGCGCGGCGGTCACTTGCGTCGCCGCATGCTGGTAGGCGGCCGCGCCGCCGAGCAGCGCCGCGAGGATCTGCTTCGACTCGGCCATGGCCAGCCCCACGCATTGCAGGTACTGGGCGTGCGAAAGCTCGATGTCGAGCGTGCGGGCCGCTTCGATCCAGGCGGCCATGATGGGCCGTTCCGAATCGATGAGCAGCCCGTCCATGTCGAAAATGGCGGCGGTGAACATGGAGTGATCCTAAGCCCGCGCGGCGGAAAGCAAAAAAAGGGGCCGGCGGCCCCTTTCTGTAGAAAACGGCCGCGATCCGCCGCTCAGTCGCGCACCAGCGCCCTGTTGAGCCCCAGCGCCGCCAGCGTGCCGACGGCACCGGACAGCAGATAGACGCTCACGTAGGCCAGCCCGAAATTCGCCGACAGCCCCAGCGCCACCAGCGGCGCGAAGGCGGCGCCGATGAGCCAGGCCAGGTCGGCCGTGAGCGCGGCGCCGGTGTAGCGGTACTTGGGCTCGAAGTTCGAGGTCACGGCGCCGGCCGCCTGGCCGTACGACAGGCCCAGCAGCACGAAGCCCAGCAGGATGAAGATGTCCTGCCCGAGGCGGCCGCCGTCGAGCAGCGTGGGCGCAAAGCCGCTGAACACCGCGATCATCGCGGCCAGCCCGCCCAGCGTGAAACGCCGTCCCACGCGGTCGGCGACCAGGCCCGAGGCCACGATGCCGCCGGCGCAGAACACCGCGCCGACCATCTGCACCACCAGGAACTCGGTGATCGACTGGTCGGAGTACAGCGTGATCCACGACAGCGGGAACACGGTGATCAGGTGGAACAGCGCGTAGCTGGCCAGCGCCGCGAACGCGCCGATCAGCAGGTTGGCGCCCTGCGAGCGGGTCAGCTCGACCACGCTGGTGGGCTGCAGTTCGCGCTCTTCGAGCAGGCGGGAATACTCTTCGGTGGCCACCAGCCGCAGGCGCGCGAACAGCGCCACCACGTTGATCGCGAAGGCCACGTAGAAGGTGTAGCGCCAGCCCCAGTCGAGGAAGTCCTTGAGCGGCAGGTTGGCGTAGAGGTAGGCGAACAGCGCGCTCGCCACGAAAAAGCCGAGCGGCGCGCCCAGCTGGCCCAGCATGGCGTACCAGCCGCGGCGGTTCTCCGGCGCATTGAGCGCCAGCAGCGACGGCAGGCCGTCCCACGAGCCGCCGAGCGCAAGGCCCTGGGCGAAGCGGAACACCGACAGCAGCACGATCGACGTGAACCCGAGGCTCGCGTAGCCCGGCAGGAAGGCGATGCCCGCGGTGGAGGTGCCCAGCACGAACAGCGCGATGGTCAGCTTGGCTTCCCGCCCGAAGCGCCGCTGGATGGCCATCGAAATGACGGTTCCGAACGGCCGCGCAAGGAATGCGAAGGAAAAAACCACGAAGGCGTAGAGGGTTCCCTCGAGGCGCGCCTCGAACGGGAAGAACACCGCCGGGAACACCAGCACCGAGGCAATGCCGTAGACGAAGAAGTCGAAATATTCCGACGCCCGGCCGATGATCACGCCCACGGCGATCTCGCCGGGTGCGATGTGGGAATGTTCGTCGCCCTGCCGGGCGTCGTTTCCGGACGTGTTCGGCACAGGCTGTGCGCCTTGCGGACTGATGCTGGACGTCGTCGTCATTGCGTTTTTTAATTCGGGTGTCACCGGCAGTGACCAAGGTAGACCATTGAACAGGGTCCAAGCGTCTCACCGAATGAGGATTCCCGCCATAGGACAAAACGTCCAATAGGCGGCGAAGGCCTTTGGTCGTAGATTGTGGAGTCTTTGCGCAGCCCACGCACTTCTTTCTTTCGGCATGCCCACCCTCAAATCTCTTCGCCGATGGCCCCTGTTGCTTCCGCTTGCCTTGCTGGCAGGCTGCAACACGGTGCTCATGAACCCTTCCGGCGACATCGCCAACCAGCAGGGACGCCTGATCGTCGTCTCCACCGTGCTGATGCTGATCATCATCATTCCGGTGATCGCGCTGACCCTCTTCTTTGCCTGGCGCTATCGCCAGTCGAACAAGGAGGCCGACTACAGCCCCGACTGGGACCATTCCACCCAGCTCGAGCTCGCGATCTGGGCCGCGCCGCTGCTGATCATCATCGCGCTGGGTGCCATCACCTGGATCAGCACCCACACGCTCGACCCGTACCGGCCGCTCAGCCGGCTCGACGCCGAGCGCCCGGTTCCCGCCGAGGCCAAGCCGCTGGTGGTCGAAGTGGTGGCGCTCGACTGGAAATGGCTCTTCATCTACCCCGAGCAGGGCTTTGCCACGGTGAATGAAATGGCCGCGCCGGTCGACCGGCCGATCACCTTCAAGATCACCGCCTCCTCGGTGATGAACTCCTTCTTCATTCCCGCGCTGGCCGGCCAGATCTATGCCATGCCGGGCATGGAGACCAAGCTGCATGCGGTCATCAACAAGCCCGGCGAGTTCGAGGGCTTCTCGGCCAACTACAGCGGCGCGGGCTTCTCGGGCATGCGCTTCAAGTTCCACGGCCTGAGCAACACCGGCTTCGACCAGTGGGTGCAGAAGGTCAAGGCCGGCAAGGACGGCGAACTCACGCGCGAGCAGTACAAGAAGCTCGAAGCGCCGAGCGAGCGCGAGCCGGTGCGGCACTACGCCGCGGTGGCGCCCGACCTGTACGACGCCATCCTCAACCTCTGCGTCGACCGCAACAAGATGTGCATGAAGGAAATGATGGCCATCGATGCGGACGGCGGGCTGGGCAAGCCCGGCGCGTTCAACATTGCCACCAAGAAGGCCTGGCAGGCTGACACCCTCACCAATTCGCCCACGCGCAAGTACGTCACGGCGATGTGCACCACCGAAGAATGACGATGTTCGAGAACCTTGACCTGACGAAGCTCATCTTCGGCCGCCTCACCTGGGAGGCGATTCCCTTCCACGAGCCGATCCTGCTCGCCACCTTCATCGCGGTCGCCCTCGGCGGCCTCGCACTGCTGGGCGCCATCACCTACTACAAGGTCTGGGGCGTGCTGTGGCGCGACTGGATCACCAGCATCGACCACAAGAAGATCGGCATCATGTACATCATCCTCGGCCTGGTGATGCTGCTGCGCGGCTTCTCCGACGCCATCATGATGCGGGCCCAGCAGGCCATCGCCTTCGGCGACAACGCCGGCTTCCTGCCGCCGCACCACTACGACCAGATCTTCACCGCCCACGGCGTGATCATGATCTTCTTCGTGGCGATGCCGCTGGTCACGGGCCTCATGAACTTCGTGGTGCCGCTGCAGATCGGCGCACGCGACGTGGCCTTCCCGTTCCTGAACAACTTCAGCTTCTGGATGACCACCTTCGGCGCCGGCCTCGTGATGGCGTCGCTGTTCGTCGGCGAATTCGCCAAGACCGGCTGGCTCGCCTACCCGCCGCTGTCGGGCATTCTCTTCAGCCCCGACGTGGGGGTGGACTACTACATCTGGTCATTGCAGATCGCGGGGGTCGGCACCCTGTTGTCCGGCGTCAACCTGCTGGCCACCATCGTGAAGATGCGCGCGCCCGGCATGACGATGATGAAGATGCCGGTGTTCACCTGGACGGCCCTGTGCACCAACGTGCTGATCGTGGCCGCCTTCCCGGTGCTCACGGCCGTGCTCGCGCTGCTGTCGCTCGACCGCTACGTCGGCACCAACTTCTTCACGAACGACCTCGGCGGCAACGCCATGATGTACGTGAACCTGATCTGGATCTGGGGCCACCCCGAGGTCTACATCCTGATCCTGCCGGCCTTCGGCATCTTCTCGGAAGTGGTCTCCACCTTCAGCGGCAAGCGCCTGTTCGGCTACGCCTCGATGGTCTACGCCACGGTGGTGATCACGATCCTGTCGTACCTCGTGTGGCTGCACCACTTCTTCACCATGGGCTCGGGCGCCAGCGTGAACTCGTTCTTCGGCATCACGACGATGATCATCTCGATCCCCACGGGCGCGAAGATCTTCAACTGGCTCTTCACCATGTACCGCGGCCGCATCCGCTTCGAGCTGCCCATGATGTGGACCATCGGCTTCATGATCACCTTCGTGATCGGCGGCATGACGGGCGTGCTGCTCGCGGTGCCCCCGGCCGACTTCGTGCTGCACAACAGCCTGTTCCTGATCGCCCACTTCCACAACGTGATCATCGGCGGCGTGCTGTTCGGCATGCTGGCGGGCATCACCTACTGGTTCCCGAAGGCCTTCGGCTACAAGCTCGATCCGTTCTGGGGCAAGTGCTCGTTCTGGTTCTGGATCGTGGGCTTCTGGTTCGCGTTCATGCCGCTGTATGTGCTTGGCCTGATGGGCGTCACGCGCCGCATGAGCCACTTCCAGGACATGTCGCTGCAGATCTGGTTCCAGGTGGCGGCCTTCGGCGCGGTGCTGATCGCGCTGGGCATCGCCTCGTTCCTGATCCAGCTGGTGGTGAGCTACATCCGCCGCGATTCGCTGCGCGACACCACGGGCGACCCGTGGAACGGCCGCACGCTCGAATGGTCGACCTCGTCGCCCCCGCCGGCCTACAACTTCGCGTTCACGCCGCGCATCCACGACAACGACGCCTGGACCGACATGAAGCGCCGCGGCTACACCCGCCCGGTCGACGGCTTCACGCCCATCCACATGCCCAAGAACACGGCCGCCGGCTTCATCATCGCGGCGCTGGCCGGAACCTGCGGCTTCGCGCTGATCTGGCAGATGTGGCTGGTGGCGGGCGTGGCTTTCTTCGCCATGCTGGCGGCCGTGATCATCCACACCTTCAACTACAAGCGCGACTACCACATCCCCGCGGAAGAGGTCGTTCGCACCGAGGACGAACGCACCCGCCTCCTGGCAGCAGCCCATGTCTGATACCACCGCCCTCCACTCCCCCGCGGCCGGCCACGCCCACAGCGACGCCACGGGCAAGCCGCCCGTGTTCGAGCTGTTCCACGTCGGCAACGACCACCACCCGGAAAACGGCACGCTGCTCGGCTTCTGGCTCTACCTGATGAGCGACTGCCTCGTCTTCGCCTGCCTGTTCGCGGTGTATGGCGTGCTGGGCCGAAGCTACGCGGCCGGCCCTTCGGGCGCCGATCTGTTCGACCTGCCGCTGGTGGCGGTCAACACCTCGCTGCTGCTGCTGTCGTCCATCACCTATGGCTTCGCCGTGCTCGAAATGCAGAAAAAGCGCATGGGCGGCACGCTGGCCTGGCTGGCCATCACGGGCCTGCTGGGCGCGGGCTTCATCGGCCTGGAGCTCTACGAATTCGCGCACCTGATCCACGAAGGCGCGGGCCCGCAGCGCAGCGCCTTCCTGTCGTCGTTCTTCGCGCTGGTGGGCACCCACGGGCTGCACGTGACCTTCGGCATCGTCTGGCTCATCGTGCTGATGATCCAGCTGCCCAAGCACGGCTTCAGCGCCGCGAACCGCCGCCGCCTGATGTGCCTGTCGATGTTCTGGCACTTCCTGGACGTGGTGTGGATCGGCGTCTTCACCTTTGTTTATCTGATGGGATCGATGGCATGAGCACCGCCCACACCGAAACCGCAGCGCACGGCCATGGCGCACACGATGCGCACGACGACCATCACGACGACGGCCCCGTCAGCCACAGCACCTTCAAGGGCTACATGACCGGCTTCGCGCTGGCCGTGATCCTGACCGCGATTCCGTTCTGGCTCGTCATGGGCAACGTGCTCGGCAAGCCGGGCACCACCTCGCTCGTGATCCTGGGCTTTGCCGCGGTGCAGATCGTGGTCCACATGATCTACTTCCTGCACATGGACGCCAAGTCCGAGAGCGGCTGGAACATGCTGGCGCTGATCTTCACGATCGTGCTCGTCGTCATCACGCTGGCCGGATCGCTCTGGGTCATGTACCACATGAACGCCAACATGATGCCGATGTCGGTGCACGACATGAAGAACATGCCTTGACGCCCCCGCCGCCGGAGCCCAGCACCCACGACGCCACACCGGCCGGCCGCCCGCGCGGCGCCGCGGCCCGGGTGGCACTGGCGGTCTGCGCGGCCCTGGCCTTTGCGGGCTTCTTCGCGCTCGGCACCTGGCAGGTCGAGCGCAGGGCCTGGAAGCTCGATCTCATTGCCCGCGTCGAGCAGCGCGTGCATGCCCCGGCCTCCGAAGCGCCCGGACGCGAGCGCTGGCCGCAGGTCAACGCGGCCGACGACGAATACCGCCGCGTGCGCATCGCCGGCCGCTTCCTCCACGGCAAGGAAACCCTGGTGCAGGCCAGCACCCGGCTCGGCGCCGGCTTCTGGGTGCTGACGCCGCTGCAGGCCGCCGACGGCAGCATCGTGCTGGTCAACCGCGGCTTCGTGCCGCCCGAGGCGCGCGAGCGCACCGCCCGCGCGGCCAACGAACCCCAGGGCGAAACCACCGTGACCGGCCTCCTGCGCATCAGCGAGCCCAAAGGCGGCTTCCTGCGCAGGAACGAGCCGGCCGCCGATCGCTGGTTCTCGCGCGACGTGCAGGCCATTGCCGCGGCACGCGGCCTCCACGACGCGGCACCGTACTTCGTCGATGCCGAGGCCGCGCCCTCCCCGCCCGGCGCGGCACCCGCCTGGCCGGCCGCGGGCCTCACGGTCATCGCCTTCCCGAACAGCCACCTCGTCTACGCGATCACCTGGTACGGCCTTGCGCTGATGGTCCTGGGCGCAGCCTGGTTCGGCTGGCGCGAGGGGCGCAGGCGCGCTGGCAGGACCGGCGGCGGCACAGGCGAAAATACGGCCCATGCCGACGCCACCGCCCGCCCCGATGCCCGCCGCGACTGAAGCCGTCGCGGTCGCGGTCGCGGGCGAATTGCATCCGCCGCGCGCAGGCGTGGCAAGCCTGGACAACGCCACCGGCCACAAGAACATGCAGCAGCTGATCGAGCTGCGCTGGTTCGCGGTGGTGGGGCAGGTCGCCACCATCCTGGTCGTGCACTACGGCTTCGGCATCCGGCTGCCGCTGGAGCACATGCTGCAGGTGCTGACCTGCCTCGCACTCTTCAACGGCGTGAGCCTGCTGCGCTCGCGCAGCCCGCGCCGCGTGACCAACGGGGAGCTCTTCCTCGCGCTGCTGGTCGACGTGGCCACGCTCACGGCGCAGCTCTACCTGAGCGGCGGTGCCACCAACCCCTTCGTCTTCCTTTACCTGCTGCAGGTCATCCTGGGGGCGGTGCTTCTGAAGGCCTGGTCGACCTGGACCATCGTGGTCGTCACCTGCCTCTGCTTTGCGGGGCTGGCGCTGTTCTCGCGCCCGCTCGCGCTGCCGCTGGACCACGACCGCGGGCTCTGGAGTCCCTACGTGCAGGGCATGCTGGTCTGCTTTGCGCTCAACGCGGCGCTGCTGGTGGTGTTCATCACGCGCATCAGCCGCAACCTGCGTGCACGCGACGCGCGGCTGGCCGACCTGCGCCAGCGCGCATCGGAAGAGGAGCACATCGTGCGTATGGGCCTGCTGGCCTCGGGCGCCGCGCACGAACTGGGCACGCCGCTTGCCACGCTGGCCGTGATCCTGGGCGACTGGCGCCGGCTGCCGCATTTCAGTTCCGACCCCGAACTGCTGACCGAGGTGGCCGAGATGGAACTGCAGATCCAGCGCTGCAAGAGCATCGTGAGCGGCATTCTGCTGTCGGCCGGCGAAGCGCGCGGCGAATCGTCGGAAGAAACCACCGTCCGCACCTTCCTCGACGAACTGGTCGAGGAATGGCGCAGCACGCGTCCGGTCGAGGAATTCGACTACGAGAACCGCTTTGGCCAGGACCTGCCCATGGTCTCCGACTCGGCGCTCAAGCAGATGATCTGCAACGTGCTCGACAATGCGCTGGAAGCCTCGCCGCACTGGCTGCGCTTCGAGGTGGCGCACGACGCCGACGCGCTGACCCTCACGGTCACCGATGCCGGCCCGGGCTTCCTGCCGGCCATCCTGAAGGAGTTCGGCAAACCCTACCAGTCGAGCAAGGGCCGCCCGGGCGGCGGGCTCGGGCTGTTCCTGGTGGTGAACGTGGCGCGCACCCTGGGCGGCCGCGTCGCGGTGCACAACCGGCCCGAGGGCGGCGCCATCGTGGTCATCACGCTGCCGCTTGCGGCGGTCGTGCTCGAAGAGGAAGACGAGGAAGAAGAGACCCAGGCCATCGGCGCCGCCGACACCATCATCGATCGAAACGCAAGGCCATGACGGAAACCACCGAAGCCGAACGCCAGCTGCTGATCGTCGAGGACGACGCGGCCTTCGCGCGCACGCTCGGCAAGTCGTTCGAGCGCCGCGGCTATGCGGTCGCGCACGCCACCAATGCCGAGGAGGTCGAGACGCTGCTGCAGGCCCGTTCGCCCGGCTATGCGGTGGTCGACCTGAAGCTCAACGGCGAGGCCTCGGGCCTGGCCTGCGTGCAGATGCTGCACCGGCACAACCCGAAGATGCTGATCGTGGTGCTCACGGGCTTTGCCAGCATTGCCACGGCCGTCGAGGCCATCAAGCTCGGCGCCTGCCACTACCTGGCCAAGCCGTCGAACACCGACGACATCGAGGCCGCCTTCGGCCGCGCCACCGGCACCACGGAGGTGGAGCTGACCAACCGCTCGACCTCGATCAAGACGCTCGAATGGGAGCGCATCCACGAGACGCTGGCCGAGACCGGCTTCAACATTTCCGAAACCGCGCGGCGGCTCGGCATGCACCGGCGCACGCTGGCGCGCAAGCTTGGCAAGCAGCAGGTGAAATAGCATGACTTCCAGCAAACCGATCTCTGCGGTCCGCGCCCAGACCACGCTCGAAGAAATCTTCAATGCATTGAGCCACGGCCTTGGCCTGCTGCTGGCCATTGCCTCGCTGCCGATCCTGGTCTACAGCGCTGCCCAGAAGGGCCAGGCCGCGAGCATCGTCGGCGCCTCGCTCTTTGCCGGCACGGCGATCGTGCTGTATTTGATCTCCACGCTGTACCACGCACTGCCGATGGGCCGGGCCAAGGCCTGGTTCAACCGGCTCGACCACGCGGCCATCTATCTGTTCATCGCGGGCAGCTACATGCCCTTTCTCTTCGGCGTGCTGCGCGGGCCCTGGGGCTGGACGCTGTTCGGCTGCATCTGCGCCGCGGCGGCGCTGGGCGTGGGCGCCAAGCTGTTCAACCGGCTGCAGCATCCGCTGTGGTCGACCGGGCTCTACGTGGCGATGGGCTGGATGGCGCTGATGGCGGCGGTGCCGCTGTACGAGCGCATGTCGCCGGCGGGCCTGGGATGGCTCGTGGCCGGTGGGCTGTTCTACACCGCAGGTGCGGTGGTCTTCCTGTTCGACAACAAGGTGCGCTTTGCCCATTCGGTGTGGCACCTGTTCGTGCTGGCGGGCAGCACCTGCCACTTCTTTGCGGTGCTCTGGCATTCGCACGGTTGATCTTGTTGGGGTGAGCTGAACGACGCTCTTGTTCGTGGCGCTGTTGTTCAGGGCGCGTGCACAGGCCACCGGGTACTCCCCTCCGCGAATGTCCCCCGGCCTGCGGCCTCCTCCTTGATTTCGCTGCGGGGAGCACCCGATGCCCTGTGCACGAGGGCACGCTCGTTGTGCATCGCTGATCAACGACCGCTCCGTATAACGCTCACGCCGATGGGATGCCTTGCGCAGCGAAATAAAGGAGGAGGGGCGCAGCCCCGGGGGACATTCGCGGAGCAAGGTACCCCATCGGCGTGAGCGCCCCCCGAAACAAGGCGCTCAGTAATGCGGCGGCAGCTCGTCGCGCAAGTTGCGCGCCGCCCCGTCCTGCCCCGCATTCTGGCTCTGCTGCTTGAGCTGCGCGACCTGCAGGATCAGGCTGTCGATCTGCTGCTGTTGGCGGTAGATCGTCATGTTGAGCTGCTCCAAGAGGTCTTCGGCATAGCTCGACTTGATCTCGAGTTCGGTCAGGCGCTCTGCGAGTTCGTTCGGTGGATAGTCCATGCCGCTATTGGACAGGAAGATCCACCGTTTTTTTGTGGCGCCGCGCTCCACGCCTGACCCCGCCGTTCAACAGGCCGAGGACTCCAAAGCCACCGCCCCAGCCCCGGCGTGCGTCTCGCCCCGCAGGAACGCGAACACCACCATCGCCGTCAGCACCGTGACACCGGCCAGCACGCACAGCAGCGTGCCGAAGGCCGCGCCGTAGGCCTGCAACAGCGCCGCGCGGTCCACGCCCGGCAACAGCGCGAGGGCCTGCGACCAGTCGCCCGTCGTCATCCGCTGTGCCGCCTGCGATGTCGCGGCGGGATGCGCCGGCAGGCGGCCGAGCTGCCATGCGACCAGTGCCGTGAGCCCGGCGCCCACCAGCGCGAGTGCAATCCCCTCGCCCGCCACCCGCACGGTGTTGAAGATGCCCGACGCCATGCCCGCGCGCTCGCGCGGCACCACGCTCACCGCGAGCCCGTCCATCAGGCCCCAGGGCAGTCCGATGCCCGCGCCGATCAGCAGCAGCGGCCACACGATGGCGTGCAGCGGCGTGCCCGGCGCGCAGCGGCTGAGCCAGAACAGCCCCGCCGCGCACACCAGCAGGCCCGCGGCCGAGATCGCGCCGGCCGAGAACCGGTGCGCGAGCGAGGCCGCGAGCGTCGGCACCACGAGGATCGGCCCCGAGAGCGCGAACATGAAGCTGCCCGCCTCGAGCGCGCTGCGCCCCTCCAGCCCGATGAAGCGGATCGGCAGCAGCACCAGCAGCACCACGAAGCCATAGGCCGGCGCTGCGGCCAGCAACTGCACGCCCACGAAGCGCGGAAAGCGCAACAGCGACAGGTCGAGCATCGGATGCGCCACGCGCCGCTCGATGGCAATGAAGGCCGCGCCCATCAGCACGGCGCCTGCCAGCGCGGCGATCACCCACGGGCTGCCCCAGCCGCTGTCGGGCGCCTGCAGCACGCCGAGCGTCAGCAGGCTCAGCGCACCGGTGAACGTGACCGTGCCCGGCATGTCCAGCCCCATCGCGTCCGGATTGCGCGACTCGTGCATGCCCGGCGCCGCGATGCCCAGCGCGATGAGGCTGATCGCGCCGGGGCTCAGCATCACCGAGCGCCAGCCGAAGGATTCGGCGAGCCAGCCCGAGAGGATGGCGCCACACGACAGCCCCACGCCGAACGAAGTGCCAATCAGGCTGAACGCCCGCGTGCGCGCCGCACCGTCGAACACCTGCGCCAGTGCCGCCGTGCCCGCCGCGAAGGCCGCGGCCGACCCCAGCCCCTGCAACGCACGTGCAAGATCGAAAACAGCGATGCCGGGCGCGAGCATCAGCAGCGAACTGCTGAGCGCCACCACCGCCAGCCCCAGCAGAAAGACCCGCTTGCGCCCATAGGTGTCGGCCAGCGCGCCCGCCGCCATCAGCGTGGCGCCGAAGCTCAGCATGAAGGCGTTGGTCACCCAGTTGAGCTGCACCGGGCTGCCGCCCAGCGCATCGCGGATCGCGGGCAGCACCACCGCCGGGCCGGTGAAGCTCAGCGGCATGCCGAGCGCCGCGAGGCACACGGCGGCCAGCAGCCAGTTCTTGTGGAAAGACGAAGACATCGAAGGCTTTCACGCAAAGGGAGAACGAAGGCACAGAAGATAGAAAGGAATCAATGGAATGAGAATGGCGCCTTTGATCCTCACACTCCCAACCTAGGGTTGCCAATCCATGGACAGTTTCAGCGGACTCGAATCCTTCGTGCGGGCGGCCGACCTGCTGAGCTTTGCCAAGGCCGGCCGGCTGCTGGGCATCTCGGCCTCGGCCGTGGGCAAGAACGTTGCGCGGCTCGAACAGCAGCTCGGCCTGCGGCTTTTCCACCGCACCACGCGGCATGTGCGGCTGACCGAAGAAGGCGCGATGTTCCACGAGCGCTGCCGCCGCATCCTCGACGAGCTCGACGATGCGCGCGCGATGATGCAGGACGCCGCGGCGGCCCCGCGCGGCCGCCTGCGCGTGAGCCTGCCGACCATCGGCTACCGCTTCCTCCTGCCGATGCTGCCGGCCTTCAAGGCGCGCTATCCGGAGATCGAACTCGATCTCGACTTCAACGACCGGCTGGTCGACGTGATCGCCGAAGGCGTGGACGTGGCGATCCGCAGCGGCGAGCTGGACGATTCGCAATTCGTGGCGCGCCGGCTCGGTCCGTTCTGCTTCGTGCTCGTCGCATCTCCGGACTACCTGGCGCGCCACGGCGTGCCGCAGGTGCCGGCCGATCTCGCGCAGCACAGCTGCCTGCGCTACAAGTTCGTGACCGGCGGCAGGATCGAGGACTGGGACCTGCCGGGCCTGCCCGCGCAGCTGCCGCCCGGCCTCTTGTGCAATAACATGGAAGCCATGCTCGGCGCGGCAGTGGCCGGACTCGGCGTGGCCTACATGCCCGACTTTCTCGCGCGCGATTCGCTCTGCCGCGGCGAACTGCGGCGCGTGCTCGAAACGCACCTGGTGCGCCAGGGGCAGTTCTCGGCGCTGTGGCCGTCGAGCCGGCAGCTGTCGCCGAAGGTGCGGGCCTTCGTGGACTTCGCGAGCGAGCACATGTTCAGGGAAGACTTGCCGCCGGTTCGCTGACCTCGCGCGATGGCACCTCGACGCGCGCCGTGCTCTCCTTTGGCTGCGGCTTCGCGGCCTCGCCCGCCAGCCGGCTCAGCGCAAGCGCCGCCTGCAGCGGATAGAGCGTGCGCGCGTCGCCCTCGGCCTTGTTGCTCACGGTGGTGCCGGCCGCTTCGCTCGCGCTGGCCGTGCGCACCGCGTCGGGCCGGTGCACGGGCACCATGAAGGGCGAGTGCGTGGTGTAGATGATCTGGTTGCCGAAATCCTGCTCGAAGTGCGCGAGCAGGTCGGCCTGCGAGCGCGCATGCAGGTGCAGGCCGGGCTCGTCCAGCAGCAGGACGGCATCGCCGGCACCCTTCGTATCCGCGAAGAAGGTGACGTAGAAAGAGAAAAACCACTGGAAGCCCCGGCTGCGCTCGTCGAGGTTCACTTCCACGTCGTAGGCGCGGCTCGGGTCGGACACCAGCGTGTCCATGTACGGCCCGTCCAGATTGAAGCGCACCTTGAGCTCACGGTCCTTCCAGAGCCGGCGGATCTCGGCGGTGACGACGGAGCCGGCGCGGTTGGCGAGCTGGTTGCGCGTGGCCTGGTCGTTCTTCTCCAGCAGGTCCTGCAGCTGCTGCGGATCGAGCCCCGCGGCCTTGCAGAGCCTCTCGAAGCTGCGCTGCGCGGGCGCGGCCTGCCCCCAGCCCTTGCGTGCGAGGTGCTCGGCAATGTTCTGCCGGCCGGGCAGCGCCGGGTACTCGTCCACGTAGATGAACCGGGGCAGCTTGTCGAGCACCCACTGCTTTGCCTTCGCGAGCGCCGGCGTGTCGTTGGCGATGGCGCGGGCCACGTCCTCGAGCTCGGCCAGCATCTGCTCCTGCTTGTCGCTGAGCTCGGCGCCTGCGGCAGCCAGTGCCTTGCGCAGCGATTGCAGTGCCGCCACCGCACATGCAGACCACCGGATGTAGTCGGGGCTCAGGATCATCGCGGCGTCGAAGGCGTCGGCCGCCTGCTCCAGCGTCGCGCGCACCTCCTCGGCGAGCTTCTCGGCCGCGGCCTTCACCGCGGGCACGATCTTGCGCACCTTGCCCTTGATGTCGGACACGTCGAGCGAGAGGTCGCCGAGTCCTTCGAGGCCGCTCCAGCGCGCCGTGCCGTAGCCCCGGCCCGCGGTGACGTGGCGCACGTTGGCCGCGCGCGGAAGCATCTGCGCCAGTTCGGCTCGTTCGCTGTCTTCGAGGGCCCAGCGCGTCGCGACGACCGGCGTGTCGCCCTGGCATTCCTCGAGGCGGCGATGCCGCGGAAAGTCCTTGATCGGACTGAGTTCGGCCACGCCCTCGGCCGGGTTCAGGCTGTGCAGCGCGCGCAGCAGGTTCGACTTGCCGCTGTCGTTTCGGCCGAGGATCGCCGTGATCTGCGAGGTGTCGATGGAGCCGCTGTCGTTGATCGAGCGAAAGTTGGTGATCTGGAATGACGCCAAGCGCATGGAAGGGGGTTCTCTTCGTATGAATGAATGCAGGGCCGGGGAATGTATTGCATTCCCCGGCCCCGCCCGCCCCTCGCGGAAAGAAAAATCTATTCCGCCGCGCGCCGCAGCGTGTCGACCACGGGCCTGCGCAGCACGTCGCGCAGGCCCCACCAGCCCGCCGCCAGCGCGAGCACGGCGCCCGCGAGCGCGCCCGCGATCGGCACGATGGGCGACGCCGTCCAGGTGAAGTCGAACACATAGCGCGCCAGGCCCCAGCCGATGGCCGACGCCACGATGCTCGCGAGGAAGCCCGCCAGCAGGCCCACGCCCGCCAGCTCGGCGCGCTGCACCTGGCGCAGCAGGCTGGCCCGCGCGCCCACCGCGCGCATCACGGCGAACTCGCGCGCGCGCTCCTCGCGCGTGGCCGTGACCGCAGCGAACAGCACCACCAGCCCCGCCGCAAGCGTGAAGCCGAACAGGAACTCGACCGCACGGATCACCTGGTCGAGCACGCGCTGCACCTGGTTGATGGTGGCGCTCATGTCGACGTTGGTCACGTTGGGGTAGCTGCGCACCAGCGCGTTGTCGAAGCCGCGGGTCTCGGGCGCGCGGAAGGCGCCCATGTAGGTCACGGGCACGTCGGGCAGCGCGGCCACGGTGTACATCACGAAGAAGTTCGCATGCATCGAGCCCCAGTCGACCTTGCGCAGCGAGGTGATGCGCGCATCGTTCTGCATGCCGCCGATGTCGAAGCGCAGCACGTCGCCGAGCTTGAGGCCGAGCGTCTCGGCCAGGCCTTCCTCGACGCTCACTTCGC
Source organism: Variovorax sp. VRV01 (assembly GCF_014852545.1). Classification (NCBI taxonomy): domain Bacteria; kingdom Pseudomonadati; phylum Pseudomonadota; class Betaproteobacteria; order Burkholderiales; family Comamonadaceae; genus Variovorax; species Variovorax sp. VRV01. The sequence goes on along the minus strand of NZ_JACVBS010000001.1, from coordinate 548,253 downwards.
CGGGCGCATCGGGCTTCCATGCGCCGGCCATGATGCTGTTGTGCGGCGGCGCCTCCACGCTGTTGCTGAGGTTGAACTCGCGGTCGACCAGGCGCTTGGCGCGGTCTTCCAGGTAGTCGTCGGGCGACACCGGCTTGTCGTTGACGGCCACCAGGCGGCCGCGGATCATCGGGTACCAGTCGAACTTCTTCACGCCGGCATCGCGCAGCGACTTCTGGAACGCCGTGCTCTGGTCGGGCATGACGTTGATCACGAAGCGGTTCGGCGCATCGGGCGGCGTGGCCTTGCGCCAGCTCGCGACCAGGTCGGTGCGCAGCAGCACCAGCAGCACCAGCGCAAGCAGGCCCACGGCCAGCGCGCTGACCTGCACCACCGCGTAGGCCGGCCGCGCGGAGATCTGGCGCGTGGCCAGCACCAGCCAGCGCGGCGCGGTGGTCTCATTGACGCTGCGGCGCAGCACCTTCACCGCGAGCCAGCTCAGCAGTGCGAACACGGCCACCGCGCCCGCGAAGCCGCCGACGGCGATCAGGCCCAGCTTCAGGTCGCTGCTGGCCGCGATCAGCAGGGCCGCAAAGCCGGCCACGCCAATGCCCAGCACCGCGAGCGACGCGGGCTTGAGCCCGCCGACGTCGCGCCGGATCACGCGCAGCGGCGGCACCCTGGCCAGCTGCAGCACCGGCGGCAGGCCAAAGGCGAACAGCAGCGTGAGCCCCATGCCCAGGCCGAAGGCCACAGGCCACAAGGTGGCCGCGGGCAGCGCCGCTTCCACCAGCCCCGCGAGCAGCACCACGAACACGTAGTGCACGCCAAAGCCGATCGCCACGCCGAGGCTGCTGGCCACGATGCCGACGACGGCAAACTCGAACGAATAGGCCAGCGCGATGGTGCGCTGGCTCTGGCCCAGCACGCGCAGCATGGCGCAGTCGTCCAGGTGGCTGGCCGCGAAGCCGCGCGCGGCCAGCGCCACCGCCACGGCCGACAGCAGCGCCGCGAGCAGCGCGACCAGGCTCAGGAATTTCTCGGCGCGGTCCAGCGTCTGGCGCATCTCGGGGCGGCCGCCTTCGAAGGAGTCGAGCCGCACGCCGCGCAGCTCGCCCTTCTTGATGGTGGCCTCGGCCCAGTCGGAAAAGCGCTTGACGGCCGCGTTCTCGCCCGCCACGGCATAGCGGTAGCCGACGCGGCTCGCAGGCTGCACGAGGCCGGTGCGCGGCACGTCGGCCTGGTTGATCATCACGCGCGGCGCAAAGCTCATGAAGCCCGCTCCGCGGTCGGGCTCCAGCGTGATCACGCGGCCGATGCGCAAGCTGCTGTCGCCAAGAAGAAGCGCGTCCCCCACCTTGAGCGCGAGCGAATCGAGCAGCGAGGCATCGACCCAGACCTCGCCCGCCGGCGGAATGTCGCGCGTGATGCTGCCGGGCGCATCGGGGGCGCTTGCGGTCTGCAGGTTGCCGCGCAGCGGATAGCCCGCGGTCACGGCCTTCAGGGCCACCAGCTTGCTCGCGCCGCCCTGGGCGTCGTCGGCTCGCGCCATGGTCGGGAAGCCGTAGGTGCCGGAGCCCTCGAGCCCGAATGCGCGGGCCTGCGCGATGAAGGTCGCAGGCGTGGGGTTGTCGCTCACGACCACCGCGTCGCCGCCGAGCAGCTGTCGCGCATCGCGCTGCAGGCCCCCCTTCAGCCGGTCGGCAAAGAAGCCGACCGCCGTGAGCGCGGCCACGGCCAGCACGACGGCAACGATCAAGAGGCGCAGTTCGCCGGCGCGCAGGTCGCGCCACAAGGTGCGCCAGCCAAGGCGGAAGGAGGCATTCATGGGCGAGACGATAGCCGACGTGCGTGCGGCCGGGGCCTTTCAGGGGCTTACCGCGAGTAGGGTGAAGGCCTCAGGCCGGACTGCGGCGCGCGAGTTCCGGCTGCAGCACCAGCCGGTCGATGCCCGCGTAGCAGACGAAGTGCCGGTTGGTCGCGCGGCCGATGGCGCATAGGCCCACGCGCGTGGCCACCTCGTGGCCCATCTGCGTGATGCCGCTGCGCGAGACCACGATGGGCACGCCCATCTGCGCCGACTTGATCACCATCTCGCTCGTGAGCCGGCCGGTGGTGTAGAAGACGCGGTCGCCGGCCAGCGCGCCCGGCGGCTGCATGGCGCACCAGCCCGCGATGGTGTCGATGGCGTTGTGGCGGCCCACGTCTTCCACGAAGCAGTGCATCGTGGCCTCGGTGCCGCCGGGCTCCAGCGTGAACAGCGCGCAGCCGTGCACCGAACCGGCCGACTTGTAGGTGCTCTCCTGGAGCCGGATCGCGTTGACCAGCGCATAGAGCTGGGCCTGCGTCATGCGCGTGGGCGGCAGCTGGAGCTTGTCGATGTCGGCCATCAGGTCGCCGAACACGCTGCCCTGGCCGCAGCCGGTGGTCACCACCTTCTTGGCGGTGCGCTCCTCGATGCGGTCGATGCCCGCGTGCGTCCTGACGGCGGCGGCGCCGACCTCCCAGTCGACCGTGACCGACTCGACGTCACTGGCCGATTCGATCAGGCGCTGGTTCAGCAGATAGCCCAGCACCAGCAGTTCGGGCTGGGCGCCGAGCGTCATCAGCGTGACGAGTTCGCGCCGGTCCACGTACACCGTGAGGTCGCGCTCGGCGGGAATGGAGACGGTGCCGCGCGCGCCATGCTCGTCGACGACCTCGACCTCGCGCGTCAGCGCGGCGCGGGCCTGGGTGAGACGCGGGAGCGGCAACGACAACGGCGTCGTCACTGCGCCTTCGGCGTGGGATTGGTGGTGGCGGCAGGCTGCACGGTGCTCGGCGGCGATGCAGCCGTGGTGGCCGGCGAATGCGCGCCCGAAGCCTCGATGGGCTTGGCTTCCGCCGGCGGCGTGAAGGCGAAGGGGCCGGGGTCGGCGCAGGGCGGCGTGGCAGGCGCCGCGGGCACCGGCTTGCCGGCCGCGGTGGCGCTGGCGCGGTACTTGGCCGCGACGCGGTCCTGCGCCTGGCAGAGCTTGAAGGCATCGACCTTGCCGCTCCAGGCGGTCTTGGCCGCGGCTTCGGCGGCCTTGGCCTTGGCTTCGGGGGTGGCGGGCGGCGGCGGCAGCTTGGCCCATGCAACGGGCGCGGCCAGCGCGAGCACCAGCAGCGATGCGCAAGAGAGATTCAACGGCAGCTTCATGAGGGTGTTCCTTCAACGGGTCTCACGGGCCGCGCGGCCGGTGCTGCGGCCGAGCCGGCCGGCGGCGTGCGCTGCGCCGGGATCTTGCCCGCGGCGATGTCGTCGTACCAGAGTTCGTGGTGTTCCCTGGCCCAGGTCTCGTCGACATAGCCGGTGCGCATGGCCTTGTAGGCGCCTGTCATGCCGAGCGTGCCGATGTAGATGTGGCCCATGATCATCGCGATCATCAACAGGGTTGCGATGCCGTGGACCATGTGCGCCACCTGCATCTCGCCGCGCGTGTAGACGAAGCCCGGCAGCAGCTTGTCCAGGAAAAGCCCCGAGCCGATGACGAAGAGGCCGAGGAACAGCACGCCGCCCCAGAAGACCAGCTTCTCGCCCGCGTTGAAGCGGTGCGACGGCACTTCCTTGCCGCCGAACAGGCCGCCGAAGCGCGCGAGCCATTGGAGGTCGCTGGCACGCGGGAGGTTGTCGCGGATGAAGGTGAACACCATGAACACCGTCGTCACCACGAACAGCGGCCCGACGAAGTTATGGACGTTCTTGAGCGCGTAGGCAATCCAGCCGAAGAGCGTGGCCCCCATCCACGGCATCAGGAAGAACTTGCCGAAGGCCATCACGATGCCGGAGAGCGCGAGCGTGACGAACGCGATGGCGTTCGACCAGTGCGTGGCGCGCTCGAACGGGGTGAAGCGCTCGATCTTGCGGCCGGTCTCCTGGCCGTGCAGTCGAATGGGGCCGCGCGTGAAATAGAAGATGGCCAGTGCCAGCAGCACGACGAACAGCAGCGCCGCACCGTAGGGAATGATCCAGTCGTTGCGCACCTGGCGCCAGGCTTCGCCGGCATTGGTGAGGCGCGAACCGGGGTACTGCACGAAAGGCTGGATCAGGTTGCCGGCCTCGGGCGCCTGGCTTTTCGGCAGGCTGCTGTAGCCGGTCACGCCCTGCCCCACCTGGCGCCACATCGGCGCGTTGTTGCCGGGCTGCACCTTCATGCGCTCGCCATTGGTCTGGTTCGCGTAGTTGGGGTCGGCGCTGGCTTCGGGCTTGACCTCGAAGATGTTCTGGCCGCGGATGCCACCCGCGGCGGGTTCCGGCGCGGCGGTTGCGGACGTCGTTCCAGGGGCGGCCGGCGGCTGCGCCTGCGCGAAGGCCGTACCCAGCGCGGCAAGAAGAACGAGAGCGGTCAGCGCTTGCTTCATGGGCTCTCCGTTCAGTTCTCTTTGTTGTATTCGTTCTGCCCGTTCTGCGCGCGGGTCTTGAGCTGCTGCTGCCAGGCGGTCTTGTCGCCGACCTTCCAGCCGGGCGCTGTGAACACCGTGCCGGCGTTCTCCTGGGTACCCGTGCCGCTCCAGGGCACGGCGTCGTGCTTGACGCCCTGTGCGTTGGTCTGCGGCTTCTCGCCGCAGGCCGCGAGGCAACTTGCGGCCAGCGCAGCGCCCGCGAAGACGAGGCCCGGCCGCCTCATTTGCGCACTCCGCCGGCCGGCGGGGTACCGGCCTGCTGCGAGCCGTAGGCGGTGCCCCAGCCCCAGACTTCGGCGCCCTTGCCGCGCTGGACCACGCGGGTGCGGAAGATGTCGGCCACCACGTCGCCGTCGCCGGCCAGAAGCGCCTTCGTCGAGCACATCTCGGCGCAGGCCGGAAGCTTGCCTTCGGCGAGCCGGTTGCGGCCGTACTTCTCGAACTCGGCTTCGGAGCCGTTGGCCTCGGGGCCGCCGGCGCAGAAGGTGCACTTGTCCATCTTGCCGCGCACGCCGAAGGTTCCCTGCGACGGGAACTGCGGCGCGCCGAACGGGCAGGCGTACGAACAGTAGCCGCAGCCGATGCAGACGTCCTTGTCGTGCAGCACCACGCCTTCTTCGGTACGGTAGAAGCACTGCACCGGGCACACGGCCATGCAGGGCGCGTCGGAGCAGTGCATGCAGGCCACCGAGATCGACTTCTCGCCCGGCACCCCGTCGTTGAGCGTGACCACGCGGCGGCGGTTCACGCCCCAGGGCACCTCGTTCTCGTTCTTGCAGGCCGTGACGCAGCCGTTGCACTCGATGCAACGCTCGGCGTCACAGACAAATTTCATTCGTGCCATTGCTTTACCTTATGCCTTTTCCACGTTGCAGACCGTGGTCTTGGTCTCTTGCATCATGGTCACGCTGTCGTAACCGTAGGTCGTGCCGGTGTTGATGGCCTCGCCGCGCACCACGGGGGCGGCACCTGCAGGGTAGTAGCCGAGCATGTCGGCGCCCTGCCAATGGCCCGAGAAGTGGAACGGCATGAAGACCGTGTCCGGGCCCACGCGCTCGGTCACCAGGGCCTGCACGTTGAGCTTGGCGCCGGTGGGCGTGTGCACCCAGGCGCGCTCGCCGTTGCGGATGCCCTTCTCGGCCGCGACCTTGGGATTGATCTCGATGAACATCTCCTGCTGCAGCTCGGCGAGCCAGGGATTCGAGCGGGTTTCCTCGCCGCCGCCCTCGTATTCGACGAGGCGGCCCGATGTCATCACGTACGGGAACTTCTCGGCCACCTTGTCGGCGATGTTCTTCTGCTGCACGCTCTTGTAGAGCGTGGGCAGGCGCCAGAACGCCATCTTGTCGTCGTGCGTCGGGTACTTGGCCATGAGGTCGGGCCGGTTGCCGTAGAGCGGCTCGCGGTGCTGCGGGATCGCGTCGGGAAAGTTCCAGACCACCGCGCGCGCCTTGGCATTGCCGAAGGGATGGCAGCCGTGGTTCTTCATGAACACGCGGATCATGCCGCCCGAGCTGTCGGTCTTCCAGTTCTTGCCTTCGGCCTTCGGCTTCTCGGCCTCGGTGAGCTCGTCCCACCAGCCCAGCTTCTTGAGCAGCACGTGGTCGAGTTCGGGGTAGCCGGTGGTGATGTCGGCGCCCAGCGAGTGCGAGCCGTCCTCGGCCAGCAGGTTCTTGCCGTCGCGCTCCACGCCGAAGTTCGCGCGGAAATTGCCGCCGCCCTCCATCACGTGCTTGGAGGTGTCGTAGAGGTTGGGCGAGCCCGGGTGCTTGAGCTCGGGCGTACCGTAGCAAGGCCACGGCAGGCCGAAGTAGTCGCCCGTGAGGTCGTAGCCGTTGACCTTGTCCTTCACGCCGGCCTTCACCTTGAGCGTGCGCACGTCGAAAGCGCCCATGTTGCGCATGTGCGCCTGCAGCCGCTCCGGGCTCTGGCCGGTGTAGCCCACGGCCCAGCAGGTCTTGTTGATCTCGCGCAGGATGTCGTCGGGCACGGGCTCGTCCATGCCCTTGACCTTCTGCATCTTGAAGTTCTTGCTCAGTTCCTTGCCGAAGCCCAGGCGGTCGGCGAACTGCTGCATGATCATGTGGTCGCTGCGGCTTTCCCACAGTGGCTCGATCACCTTCTCGCGCCACTGGATCGAACGGTTCGATGCGGTGACCGAGCCGCTGGTCTCGAACTGCGTGCATGCGGGCAGCAGGTAGACGGCGCGGTTCTTGTTGAGGTCGTCGGGGTTGCCGGGCATCGCCGCCATGGCCGCGGTGGCCGAAGGATAGGGGTCGACCACCACCAGCAGGTCGAGCTTGTCCATGGCGCGCTTCATCTCGAGGCCGCGCGTCTGCGAGTTGGGCGCATGGCCCCAATAGAACACGCCGCGCAGGTTCGAGTCCTGGTCGATCAGCTCGTTCTTCTCGAGCACGCCGTCGATCCAGCGCGACACGGTGATGCCGGGCTTGCTCATCATCGCGGGCGATGCGAAGCGGCCCTTGATCCATTCGTAGTCGACGCCCCAGGTGGCGGCAAAGTGCTTCCACGAGCCTTCGACCAGGCCGTAGTAGCCGGGCAGCGAATCGGGGTTCGGGCCCACGTCGGTGGCGCCCTGCACGTTGTCGTGGCCGCGGAAGATGTTGGTGCCGCCGCCCGACTTGCCCACGTTGCCGAGCGCAAGCTGCAGGATGCACGAGGCCCGCACGATCGCGTTGCCGATGGTGTGCTGCGTCTGGCCCATGCACCACACGACGGTGCCGGGACGGTTCTCGTTGAGCCAGGTCGCCACCTTGAGCACCTGGGCCTCCTTCACGCCGCAGGCCTCCTCGACCTTGTCGGGCGTCCACTTGGCCAGCACTTCCTCGCGCACCTTGTCCATGCCGAAGACGCGGTCGTTGATGTACTGCTTGTCTTCCCAGCCGTTCTTGAAGATGTGGTGCAGGATGCCGAACAGGAAGGCGATGTCGGAGCCCGAGCGGATGCGCACGTACTCGTCGGCCTTGGCCGCGGTGCGCGTGAAGCGCGGATCGACCACGATCATCTTGCAGCCATGCTCCTTGGCATGGAGCATGTGCAGCATGCTGACCGGATGCGCCTCGGCGGCGTTGGAGCCGATGTACATCGCCACCTTGGCGCCGCGCATGTCGTTGTACGAATTGGTCATGGCGCCGTAGCCCCATGTGTTCGCGACGCCCGCGACCGTGGTCGAGTGGCAGATGCGCGCCTGGTGGTCGCAGTTGTTGCTGCCCCAGAAGCTCACGAACTTGCGCAGCAGGTAGGACTGCTCGTTGCTGTGCTTGGACGAACCGATCCAATAGACCGAATCGGGTCCGCTGGCCTGGCGCAGTTCCTTCAGCTTGGCGGTGATCTCGTCGAGCGCGGTGTCCCAGCTGATGCGTTCGTACTTGCCGTTGACCAGCTTCATCGGATAGCGCAGCCGGTATTCGCCATGGCCGTGCTCGCGCAGTGCGGCACCCTTGGCGCAATGCGCACCAAGGTTGATCGGCGAATCGAACACCGGCTCCTGGCGCACCCAGACGCCGTTCTCGACCACCGCATCGGAGGCGCAGCCGACCGAGCAGTGGGAGCACACGGTGCGCTTGATCTCGACCTTGCCGGCGCCGATCGCGGCGGGCCGCGCATCGCCGGCCGCCTCGGCCTTGCGCATCAGCGTGAGCTGGCCCGCGGCCAGGCCCACGCCCACGCCAAGCCCGGAGCGCCGCAGGAACGCGCGCCGGTCCATGGTGGGCAGCGCGCCGGAAAGGCCGCGCCGCAGGCTGTGAATGAAAGGGGAGGACGACTCGCGCTCCCCTTGCCGCGAGACACCGTTCGCGGGGGCTGTTTTCTTGGTCAGCAACATCTTGGATCTTCCGCTTCAGGCCGAAGCGGTCTTGTAATAGCGCTTGACGTGTTCGCTCAGCGAATAGCCGCCGCCTTTTTCAGGCGCGGGCTTCGCCGCGGGCGCTGCGGCTTCGACGGCCGCCGCGGGGGTGTCGACCATCTTCGGAAGCACCGAAACCGCGGCAACCGCGGCACCGGCGCCGGCGGCACCTAGAAAGAAACCTCGACGCGAGGCCGGCTGGGTGCCGGCCGCTTGGCTGTCCTGCATGTGATCTCCAGGAGTGGCTGGGGGACAAACCAGATATGAACCGATTTGCATACATCTGGATACTAGTCGAGACCCTTATTCCCGACCATCAAGCTCTTCCTTTGAACGATCAACCGAGCATGTCGAAGCCCTGGACTTCGACCTCGGCGAAGGCCCGGGTGAAGCCGGCCAGCGACGCATAGAAATGCGCCTTCGGATGTTGGGCCACCGCATCGCACAGCGTCGGCAGCCACGACTGCAGGTGGGTGGCAAAAAAAGCCTGCTGCTGCGCGAGGTTGGCCACCGCCGCGTCGTCGCCGGCAATAAGGTAGCGCATCACCTCGAACAGGCAGGCAACATGGTCTTCGCTTTCGGACACGGCCTCGCCGCGCGCGAGCCCGAGCCGTGCCAGGTCGGTGCGCAGCTGCGCCAGCGGCTTGTCGTTGAGAAAGCCGCTCAGGTAGTGCGAGCCGAACAGGTAGATCTCGGGCTTGCCCATGCCGCCGAAGAGCGCGTCGTACTCGGCATGCACCGCGGCCGCGTCGGTGCCGCGCGCCGCGCCGACCAGCTGCCGCCAGGGCTCCTCGAGGAAGGCGCCGGCCGCGGGCGCCTCGGTGGGCGCCACGCCGAAGGCGCCGAGCAGCTCGGCGTCGGGCGCCGCATACCAGAGGCGCGCGAGCAGGCCGTAGACCTCGGCCCGCGCGATCTCCTCGTCGAGCGCCGAGGTCATGGGAGGAAATTCGCTCATAGCTGCGTGATCTTCATTTCGTTTTGCGCGCTGTACAGGTCGATCACCCGGCAGTCGCTGCACATCTTGAGCCGCTCGAGCGCCTCGCCCTGGAACATGGCGTGGCCCGCGAGCCTGCCGAGCATCGCCTCGATGGCCTTCTGCGTGCCGAAGGGCTTGCCGCAGCGGATGCAGGCCCAGGGCTTGGCCTCGTTGAGCACCACGGGCTGCTTGCGCTCGGGGGCGGCGAGCAGGCGCGGCACGAGCGCAATCGCGTTCTCGGGGCAGGTGGTTGCGCACAGCCCGCACTGCACGCAGTTCTTCTCGATGAAGCGCAGCTGCGGCGCATTCTGGTTGTCCTGCAGCGCGCTCGCGGGGCAGGCGCTCACGCAGGCCAGGCACAGCGTGCAGCTGTCCCTGTTGACCGTGACCGCGCCAAAGGGGGAGCCGGCGGGCAGTGCGATTTCAAGCGCTGCAGCGGCATCGGCAGGCGGCGCCGAAAGCGCCGGCGCCTGTGCCATCAGGTGGTCGAGCGTCATCTCGAGCGTGCCGCGCTTCTCGGCGCCCACGGCAAAGCGCGCGGCAGCGGCGGGCACGCGCTGGCGCGTGGCGCGCAGGCCCGCCAGGGCCGCATCGAGTGCCGCCGGCGTGCCGGCCTCGACCAGGTGGAAGTGGGTGCCGGAGTAGCCCAGGCCCGTCAGCAGCGCCTGCGCGACGGCCATCTGCTTCTTCAGCGCTTCGAGGTATTGCGGCGCCTCCTCGCCGATGGCGAGCACCGCCACCTGCGAGGCGCCGAAGGCGATGGCGCTGAGCCACAGGTCGATGCCGGTGCTCGCAACATGCATGAGCGCCACCGGCAGCACGTGCGCGGGCACGCCGGCGAGGCCGTCGCGCTTGCCGCGCCCCAGCTGGGCCGCGCGGCCGAGCTGTTCGATGAGCGCCTGCCCGCCCTCTTCGCTGTGCAGCAGCACCGTGGCGTCGCGGCCGCCGGCCCCTAGATAGGTGGCGAGCAGCGTGCGCAGCTTGCGGCCCTGGTCGGGCGTGCGCGGGTAGGTGTAGCCCAGCGCACCGGTCGGGCACACGGTAGTGCAGGCGCCGCAGCCCACGCAGAGCTGCGGATTGACGACGATGCGCTGGCGCTCCTTGTCGCTCGAGATGGCATGCGCCGAGCAGACCTCGACGCAGGCGTTGCAGCCCACCACTTCGTTGCGGCTGTGGGCGCAGAGCTTCTGCTTGTAGTCGAAGAATTTCGGCTTCTCGAATTCACCCACCAGCTCGCGCAGGCGCAGCACGGTCGACAGACCTTCGGCATGCGCCAGCCCGCCGGCCAGGTGGAAATAGCCCTGCGGCGGCGCATGCCAGTCGATCAGCGCGCGCGCGCCCAGGTCGAGCACCAGGTCGAACTCGGCATCGAGCGCCTCGGACGCGCGGCCGAAGTGGATGGCGCCGGCTACGCTGCAGGCTTTTTCGCAGTCGCGGTGCGAGGTGCACTTCGCCATGTCGATCTGGTAGTCGAGCCCGATCGCCTGCTCGGGGCAGGCGCCGAGGCACGCATTGCAGCGCGTGCACAGGTCGAGGTCGATGGGGTTGTCGCGCGTCCAGCGCAGCGAGAAGGCGCCGAGCCAGCCCGTGAGCGATGCGATGCGCCCCGCCATCACGGGCCAGCGGCGTTCCTGCGCGCCGCCGGCGGTGCCGGGGCCGGTGGAGAAGATGGAGACCTGCAGCGAATCGGCCACCAGCGCGGCGGCCTTCTCGGCCGCATCGAGCGGGCCGACGATCAAGAGCCGGCCCTGGCTCGCGTAGCTCACGGTCGCAACCGGATCGGGCTCGGGCAGGCGGGCCACGGCCAGCAGCGCGGCGATCTTGGGGCTCGCGCTCTTGGCGTCGCGGCTCCAGCCGCCGGTTTCGCGGATGTTCACGAAGCGGATCGGCGAGGTCGCGCCCTCGGTCTGTTCGGCCAGCTCGGTGAAGAGCCGGCGCTCCTGCATGCAGGCCACCACCACGTCGTCGCCCGAGCGGATGGCGCGCTGGAAAGCCGGCGCCTCGCGGCGGCACAGGGTGGAATGAAGGGGCAGCGGCTCAGCCAGCGCCGCGCCGAGCGTCCTCGGCTCGAGCGGCATCGTCTGGTTGCAGTCGCAGATCAGCGTTGTGGTCATCGGTCTTCTGGCTTGCGGGCTGCGCATCTGCAACCTGCTGGCTGGGGAGGAATTCCTCCGGAGGCTGGGACTGTGCCACGTCCGGCGGTGCGGCGCCTTGCGGGGTTTCCGCGGGGACAGCGGGTTCCTGCTGTTGCGCCTCGGACTCTTCCTCGTGCTCGAACAGCCTGAGGAACTTGGCGCTGGCCATCTGGCGCAGCACGCTGTCGGGAATCGGCGTCGATTGGGAGTAGTCGTCGACGTAAGTGTCCATGCCGTCCATCACGTTGAACTGCGGATCGGCAAAGAGCTTTCTGAAAGCAGTGTTTTTCACCTCGGGCGCGACGTTCCTGGCCACGAAGGGCCGGAAGTCGGACTCGGGCGTGAGCGCCTGTGCGTCGGCGAGCGTGGGCGGGGGTATTTCCGCTTGCCCTTCGGCGGGAAGGCCGGCCGCGGGGCTCGCAGCTGCGGTCACAGGCGTTGGGGTTTCGACGCGCGCACCGGCCGCCTCTTCCACCTCTTGCACGGCGGGAGGAGGCGAGAGCTCTTCGCGCGCTTCCTTCTTGCGGCGCGACCAGCGGTCGAAGAAATTCTCAGACATCGCCCGCTCCGCGCCCGCGCTTCTTCTCGGTCGACACGCTGGCCGCGTTGCCGAAGCGGTCGACCAGCGGACGGAAGCTCTCGGGACGCTTGCGGCGCTTGGGCTCGATCACGTAATGCGCCTGCACGAAGCCGCGCATCCACTCGATCACCTCCTCGGGCGCGGGCACCTGCTCCACCGTTTCCTGCGCGTCGAGCCAGCGGCCGGCCTCGTTGTAGCTGAGGCTCACCACCACCGGCCGCGCGATCGGCTCGTCGGCCACCGTGGGCTCTTCCTCCATGCGCCACAGCACGAACCAGCAGGGCGCGGGCGTGGTGGCGTTCAGGTGGTAGCCCTCCACGTCGTCGCGGAACAGCTCGGTCTTGAAGCCGGGGTGCAGCCAGCGCTGCGCGCTCTCGTTCGCCTCGAGCAGGCGCGGCTCGGTGCCGAAGCCGGGCTGGTCGGGGCCGACGCTTTCGAGAATCCAGCGCCAGGACTGCCAGCGGCTCTCGACGCGCTCGCGGCGCATCACGACGGCAACATCGATGGAAGGATTCATGCGGCGATCGTAGCGCCGCCGCATGCCGCTTTCAGCTTGAGGGGCATCCGGCATCCTGCAGCAGCAGGCCGCGCAGCTTTCGATGCAGCGGCGAAGCCTCGGGGACCGGCACGCCGCCCGCCTCGCGCAGCGCGAAATCGCGGCTCTGCGCGTTGTGCAGGTCGATCTCGCGCACCACCTGGCCGTCGCTGTAGACGAAGGCCACGTCGGCCAGCGCCAGCACGTCCTCGATGTCGTGCGTGATCATCAGCACGGGAATCCCCCATTGACGGCTGACCTGCGCGAGTTCGCGGCGCAGTTCGCTGCGCAGCATGGGGTTGAGCGCGGCAAAGGGCTCGTCGAGCAGCAGCACCTGCGGCTGGCAGGCCAGCGCGCGGGCCAGCGCCACGCGCTGCTGCTGGCCGCCCGAGAGCTTCTGCGGCCGGCTGTCGGCAAGCGCCGCCAGGCCAAAGCCTTCGAGCAATGCCTGCACCCGCTCGGCCTCGCGCGGCGGCAGCCTCCGCCGGTGCCAGGCGGTCAGGCCGAACGCCACGTTCTCGCGCACCGACAGGTGCGGGAACAACGCGTAGTTCTGGAACAGATAGCCGATGCGCCGCGCCGGCGCGGGCACGTCGATGCCGCGGGCGGAGTCGTAGAGCGTGCGGCCGTCGAGCCGCACATGGCCCGCGGACGGATGCAGCAGTCCCGCGATGGCCTGCAAGGTGAGCGTCTTGCCCGCGCCCGAAGGGCCGTAGAGCGCGGCAAAAGGCACGTCGGTCGCAAAGCGCGCTGCCAGGTCGAAGCGGCGCGTGCCGTCGGTGACCGTGAGCTTCAGGTCGACGTCGATCATGGCTTGCCGAAGCCGTGGCGCGCGAGCACCTCGCGCGCGGCGTCGCTGGAAAGAAAGGCCACGAAATCGCCGGCCAGGGCTTTCTGGCGGCTGTCGGCGACCACCGCGACCGGGTAGGTCACCGGCATGGTGGTCGCCGGCGCGAAGGCGACCCGGACCTTCTCGCTCATCACGGCCGCATCGGTGCGGTAGACGAAGCCGGCCTCGACCTCGCCGCGGGCCACGTAGTCGAGCACCTGGCGCACGCTGTCGGCCTGCACGAACTTGGGCTCGAGCACGCTCCAGAGCCCCGCGCCTTCCAGCACCTGCCGCGTGTAGCGGCCGACCGGCACGGTGGCTGTCTTGCCGACGGCAATCCTCCGGACGCCCGCGCCGGAAAGGTCCTGCAGCGACTTGACGCCGGCCGCGCCCTTGGCCGGCTCGATCAGCACCAGGGCGTTGCTCGCGAAGTTGCGGCGCGTGGCCGCATCGATGAGCTTCTGTTCGGCGGCGCGGCCCATGGTCTCCTGGTCGGCGCTTGCGAACACGTCGACCGGCGCGCCCTGCCCGATCTGCTGCAGCAGCACGCCCGAGGCCGCGAAATTGAAGCGCACCGTGGCGCCCGGCGTCGCGGCCTCGAACTTCGGGCCGAGCTCCTTGAACGCGTCCGTCAGGCTGGCGGCCGCGGACACGGTGATCTGCTGGGCCGCCGCGCCCAGCGGCAGCACCATGGCCAGCACAAGAGGCAGAAGAAGACGCAACGCACGCATGGACGGGTTTCCTGGTTTTCCTGGTTGGGGAGTGGATCGCTCAGCGCAGCGAGAAGAAGCGGTTCGACAGCACCAGCACGGTGACCGACAGCAGCGAGGTCACCACCACCAGCAGCAGCGCGAGGTCGTCGTGGCCGGCCTGCACCGCGTCGTAGATGGCCATCGACAGGGTCTGGGTCTGCTGCGGAATGGAGCCCGCCACCATCAGCGAGGCGCCGAATTCGCCCATGGCGCGCGCGAACGCGAGCAGGGTGCCGGCCAGGATGCCGGGCCAGGCCAGCGGCAGCGTCACGCGCAGAAAAACCGAGAGCGGCGACTGGCGCAGCGTGCTGGCGGCGGCTTCGAGCGAGCGGTCCACGCCCGCGAAAGCGGCGCTCGCCGACTTCAGCACCAGCGGCAGCGCCACCACGGCCGACGCCACCACGGCGCCATGCCAGCTGAAGATGATGCTGTAGTCGAAATGCTCGCGCAGCCAGCTGCCGAGCGGACTGTGGCGCCCCGCCGCCACCAGGATGGCATAGCCGATGACCGTGGGCGGCAGCACCAGCGGCAGCATGAACACCGCCTCGAGCACCATGCGGCCCGGGAACCGCTTGCGCGCGAACACCCAGCCCAGCGCCACGCCGGCAACGAGCGCCAGCAGGGTCGCGACCGCAGCCACCTTGAGCGACAGCACCAGCGGGAACCAGTCGGCCGAGGCGATGAGGGAGTTCGTCGTATTCATGAAGATACAACGCAATTGTTGCACGAACGGACCTTCCCCCACGCAGGGGCGTCCGTGGCAGGTGCAGGAGGATGGCGCCGATATCCCTTCGGATACAGCGCGTGGAACAGTTCAGGGTGCCAGCAGGCGCGTCAGCGCGCGCACGTCGGCCGCCGTGGCCAGGCGCGCGGCGTTCTCGATGGCACGGTAGTGCTTGACGATTTCCTCGCCCACCGGAGTGAGCGCCGTGCCGCCGCCGCGCGAGCCGCCGGCCGCGGTGTTCACGGCCGGGGAGCTCAGGGCGTTGTTCATTTCATCGATCAGCATCCAGGCGCGCCGGTACGACATGCCCAGCTGGCGCGCCGCGGCCGAGATCGAGCCGGTTTCCGCCACCGCCTCCAGCACGGCGATCTTGCCGGGGCCGAAGGCGATGCTGTCGTCCCTGTAGATGCGCAGGCGGAACTGGACTCTGGTTTTCATGCCGGTGGTGATGCGAAGGAACGGTGCGGGAGGAGCTTGGCGCCAAGGTTAAACCATGGCCCCCGCTTCCGCCTCCGCCCCGCCCTCAGTCCACCGCCGCGAGCACGCCCGAGCCGGTGCCGTAGCCGGCGGCGGCCATCGGCTGGCCGCCGCGCGCGATGCGCACCGCGCAGTACTTGAACTCCGGGATCTTGCCCATGGGATCGAGCGCGGCATTGGTCATCAGGTTGGCCGCCGCCTCGTAGTAGGCGAAGGGAACGAACACCGCGCCGCTGGGCGTGCCGTCGTCGCGCCGCACGTGGATGGCGACCTCGCCGCGGCGCGACTGCACGGTGATCACGTCGCCGGCCTCGAGCCCGAGCTTCAGCAGGTCGGCCTGGTTCATCGAAGCCGTGGCCATGGGCTCGAGCGCATCGAGCACCGTGGCGCGCCGCGTCATGCTGCCCGTGTGCCAGTGCTCGAGCTGGCGTCCCGTGATGAGCACGAAGGGGTATTCGGCATCGGGCCGCTCGTCGGCCGGAATGATGTCGGCGGGCACCAGTTTCACGCGGCCGTCGGCCGTGGGGAAGTCGTCGATGAACACGGTCGGCTGGCCCGGGTCGTCCTCGCTCAGGCAGGGGTAGGTCACGCTCGAGTCGCGCTGCAGCCGCTCCCAGCTGATGCCGCTGATGACCGCATGCATGGCCTGGCGCATTTCCTCGTAGACCGCGGCCACGCCCGATTCCTCGCCCTCGTAGTTCCACTGCAGGCCCATGCCCCTGGCGATCTGCTGGATGATCCAGAGATCGGGCCGCGCGTCGCCCGGCGGGTTGAGCGCGCGCTTTCCGAGCTGCACCATGCGGTCGGTGTTGCTTACCGTGCCGGTCTTCTCGGGCCAGGCGCTCGCGGGCAGCACCACGTCGGCGAGCCAGGCGGTCTCGGTCATGAAGATGTCCTGCACCACCAGGTGCTCGAGGCTCGCGAGCGCATGGCGCGCATGGTTCAGGTCCGGGTCGCTCATGGCCGGGTTCTCGCCCATGATGTACATGCCGCGCACCTTGTGCGGATCGGTGTCGGGCGCGAGCGCCTTGTGCATGATCTCGACCACGGTGTAGCCCGGCGTCGCGTCCAGCGGCGTGCCCCAGAAGTTCTCGAACCACGCATGCACCGCCGGGTTGTCGACGCGCTGGTAGTTGGGGAACATCATCGGGATCAGGCCCGCGTCGCTCGCGCCCTGCACGTTGTTCTGGCCGCGCAGCGGATGCAGGCCCGAGCCCGGCTTGCCGATCTGGCCGGTGACGGTGGCCAGCGCGATGAGGCAGCGCGCGTTGTCGGTGCCGTGCACGTGCTGGCTGATGCCCATGCCCCAGAGGATCATCGAGCCCTTGGCGGTGGCAAAGGCCCGCGCCACTTCGCGCAGCGTTTCCGCCGGCACGCCGCAGATGGGCGCCATCGCCTCGGGGCTGTAGCCCTTGACGTTCTCGCGCAGCGCCTCGTAGTTGCTGGCGCGCGTGCGCACGAATTCCTGGTCGACCAGGCCTTCGTCGATCACGGCGTGGATCAGCGCATTGAGCATGGCCACGTCGGTGTCGGCCTTGAACTGCAGCGTGCGCCAGGCATGGCGGCTGATGTCGGTGCGGCGCGGGTCGGCCAGCACGATCTTGGCGCCGCGCTGGGCGGCGTTCTTCATCCAGGTGGCGGCCACCGGGTGGTTGGCCGTGGGGTTGGAGCCGATGACGAAGATCAGCCCCGCATGCTCCACGTCGTTGACCTGGTTGCTCACCGCGCCCGAGCCCACGCCTTCGAGCAGCGCCGCCACGCTGGAGGCGTGGCACAGCCGCGTGCAGTGGTCGATGTTGTTGCTGCCGAAGCCCGTGCGCACGAGCTTCTGGAACAGATAGGCCTCTTCGTTGCTGCCCTTGGCAGAGCCGAAGCCCGCGAGCGACTTGGGTCCGTAACCGTCGCGCAGCTGAGAGAGCTTGCCAGTGGTGAGCGCGAGCGCCTCTTCCCAGGTGGCCTCACGGAAATATTCGCTCCAGTCGTCCGGCCGCGGCGTGTCGCCGAAGTCCTTCGGCATGCCGGCCTTGCGGATCAGCGGCTTGGTCAGGCGCTGCGGATGGTGCGCGTAGTCGAAGCCGAAGCGGCCCTTCACGCACAGGCGGTTGTGGTTGGCCGGGCCGTCGCGGCCGTCGACGCTGACGATCTTTTCGTCCTTCACGTTGTAGGTCACGAGGCAGCCCACGCCGCAGAACGGGCACACCGAATCGACCTTGCGGTCGACCTGCTGCGAGCCAATGTGGCTCTTGGGCATCAGCGCGCCGGTCGGGCAGGCCTGCACGCATTCGCCGCAGGCCACGCAGGTGCTGTCGCCCATCGGGTCGTCCAGGTCGAACACGATCTTGCTGTCGCCCCCGCGCAGCGCGTAGCCGATGACGTCGTTGACCTGCTCTTCGCGGCAAGCGCGCACGCAGCGGTTGCACTGGATGCAGGCATCGAGGTTGACGGCCATCGCGGGATGCGAGATGTCGGCCTTGGGCTGCTCGCGGCGCAGCGCCTTGAGTTCGGGCCGCACCGCGATGTCGAGCTTCTTCGCCCAGGCGCTGAGCTCGCCGTGCTGCTGGGTGGCGTCGTCGCCGATCCACTTGTAGCCGGCGTCGGGCATGTCGGACAGCAGCATCTCGACCACCATCTTCTGGCTCTTGAGCGCGCGCTCGCTGGTGGCCTTCACTTCCATGCCGGCCGTCACGTTGCGGCAGCAACTGGGCGCCAGCGTGCGCTCGCCCTTCACCTCGACCACGCAGGCGCGGCAGTTGCCGTCGGCGCGGTAGCCGTCCTTGAAGCACAGGTGGGGAATCTCGACGCCGTGGCGCTCGGCCGCCTTGTAGATGGTCTCGCCGTCGAAGGCCTGGATGGCTTGGCCGTCGAGCGTGAATTCGATGGTTTGCGGCATCAGCTCCGCGAGCTTGGACGGGGCGTTCATGCCACCTCCTCCGGGAAATATTGCTGGATGCAGCGGATCGGGTTGGGGGCCGCCTGGCCGAGCCCGCAGATAGAAGCGTCGCCCATGACCTGTGCCAGGTCTTCGAGCGTGGCGTTGTCCCATACCGGCGCATGCATCAGTGCCGCGGCCTTGGCGGTGCCGACGCGGCAGGGCGTGCACTGGCCGCAGCTCTCGTGCTCGAAGAAGCGCATCACGTTGAGCGCGGCGTCTCGGGCACGGTCGTGCTGGCTCAGCACCATCACGGCAGCCGAGCCGATGAAGCAGCCGTAGGGCTGCAGCGTGTCGAAGTCGAGCGAAATGTCGTTCATGCGCGCCGGCAGGATGCCTCCCGATGCACCGCCCGGCAGGTAGGCGTACAGCGAGTGGCCATCGAGCATGCCGCCGCAGTATTCGTCGATGAGCTCCTGCACCGTGATGCCCGCGGGTGCGAGCTTGACGCCCGGGTGCTTCACGCGGCCGCTCACGCTGAAGCTGCGCAGGCCCTTGCGGCCGTGGCGGCCGAAGCCGCTGAACCAGGCCGCACCTTTTTCGACGATGTCGCGCACCCAGTAAAGGGTTTCGAAGTTGTGCTCCAGCGTCGGTCGGCCGAACAGGCCCACCTGCGCGATGTACGGCGGGCGCATGCGCGGTTCGCCGCGCTTGCCCTCGATGCTTTCGATCATGGCCGACTCTTCGCCGCAGATGTAGGCGCCCGCGCCGCGCCGCAGCTCGATGCGCGGCAGCGCGCAGGGCGGATCGGCCTGCAGCCGGGCCAGCTCGGTTTCGAGCAGCGCGCGGCAGTCGTGGTATTCGTCGCGCAGGTAGATGTAGCACTGCTCGATGCCGACGATCTGTGCCGCCACCACCAGGCCTTCGAGAAAACGGTGCGGGTCGCGCTCGAGATACGTGCGGTCCTTGAAGGTGCCGGGCTCGCCTTCGTCGATGTTCACCGCCATGAGCCGGGGCGCGGGCTGGTCGCGCACGATGCGCCACTTGCGCCCGGCCGGAAAGCCCGCGCCGCCCAGGCCGCGCAGGCCCGAGTCTTCCATGGTCTTGATGATGGCTTCGGCGTCTTCCTCGCCGTTGACGAGCGCGGATGCGAGCGCGTAGCCGCCGTGCGCGCGGTAGGTGGCGTAGTCGGTGAAGGCCGGCATGCGTTCGATGGCGCCGGGCAGCGGCGAGATGCTTTTCTCGGCGAACGCGGCCGCGTCGAAATACGCGACCGTGGCTTCGTCGGGGTCGGACTTCAGCGCCTGCAGCACCTTGGCCGTGGTCGCAAGCGGCACGGCCTGCCGGTCGACGGCCACTGCGGGCGCCTGCTCGCAGCGGCCGATGCAGGGCGCCGCAATCACGCGCACGTCGCCGCCCTCGACGCCGAGCAGTTCGGGCAGCCGCGCCATCAGGTCCTTCGCACCGGCCAGTTCGCAGGCCAGGCCGTCGCACACGCGGACCGTGAGGCCCGGTGCCGCTTCGTCGCCGCGCACCACTTCGAAGTGGTGATAGAAGGTCGCCACCTCGTAGACCTCGGCCATGGGAATGTTCATTTCCCGTGCCAGCGCCACCAGGTGGCGGTCGTGCAGGCAGCGGAAGGCGTCGTTGAGCTTGTGCAGGTGCTCGATGAGCAGGTCGCGCCGGTGGCCCTCGGCCGGACGCGCGCCGATCAGCGTGCGCACTTCGACGAGCGCCGCTTCCTCGGGCTGGCGGCCCTTGAGCTTGCTCTTGCGGCGGATGCGCTCGCGCATCTCGTCGGCGGTGGCGAGCGGCACGATGGTGTGCGTGCTGGCCGCCTTTGTTGTTGTCTCGCGGGTCGTGGCTGGGTGGTTGTTCACTGCCTGGGCCTTTTTTCGATGTCTCGGAAATGCCCCAACAATGCTTGAGGCTGACCGAGTGTGTGGGGCGGCCCTGGGCGCGTCAAATTCGATCGGCACATCGATCGATTCAATAACTAAATGGCCGTCCGGGGCGGCCGCCGCACCGAGGCTATTCGCCGAGGGCGCCGCTGTGCAGCCGCACCTGCTCGCGCCATGCCGGCGTCTGCAGGAACACCAGGGCGGCATCGAGCGCGCGCGAGGGGCGCACGCCGGTCTGGGTCATGAAGCCCAGCGGGGTCTTGACCTCGGGGGCGACCAGCGGCAAGGCCTCCAGCTCGCGGTAGCTGCGCACGGCCGCCACCATCGACCCCGGCAGCACGCTGCTCACGGTGCCCGCGAGCACGGCCAATGCAAGGGTAAGTACCGAGTTGGTCTCGATCGCCGGCTCCAGCGCAATGCCGGCGTCGCGCAGCGCCTGGTCGATGATGGAGCGGTTGTGCATGTCGGGCGTGAGCAGGCACAGCGGCCGCTGGCCGGCCTCGGCCCATGACATCGGCTGGCCGATGCGCAGCCGGTCGGCCGATGGCCTTGCCGCGCGCCGCAGCAGGAAGTAGTGCTCCACGCTCTGCGGCCAGGCCGTGAGCTTGATGCCAGGCAAATGCATGCGCTCGGTATAGCCGAGCGCGAGGTCGACCGAGAGGCTTTCGAGCCCCGTTTCCAGGTCTTGCGAGCTCATCGAGAGCACCGCCGGCACGATGCCCGGGTGCAGCTCGTGCAGCATCGCGGCAAAGCGCGACAGCATCGGAATGGCGGTGGGCACCGCCGCCATGCGCAGCCGTCCGCGCGGATGGCCCTCTTCGCTGCGCAGCTCCTGCTGCAGCACCTCGTTGTCGCGCAGCATGCGCTGGGCCGTGGCCAGCACCCGCTCGCCTTCGTGCGTGAGCCCCACGTAGACGCGCGCACGCTTGACGATGACCACGCCGAATTCGCTTTCGAGCGAGCGCAGCGCGTTCGACAGCGCCGGCTGCGTGATGTGGCAGGCCTGCGCCGCGCGTCCGAAATGCTTGTGCTCGCTGAGCGCAACCAGATAGCGCATCGACGCGAGAAGATTCACGGGCGCGCCGCCGATCAGGTGTTCTTGCTGATGGAGATGGTCGGGAACTTCGCCGAGAAGTCCTTGGCCTTCTCGGCAATGCCCACCGCCACCTGCCGCGCGACGGCCTTGTAGATGCCGGCCACTTCGCCGTCGGGGTCGGCCACCACGGTCGGCTTGCCGCTGTCGGCCTGCAGCCGGATGTTGATGTCCAGCGGCAGCGCGCCCAGGTATTCCATCTGGTACTGCTCAGCCATCTTCTTGCCACCCTCGGAGCCGAAGATGTGCTCGACGTGGCCGCAGTTGGAGCAGATGTGCACCGCCATGTTCTCCACGATGCCCAGGATCGGCACGCCGACCTTCTCGAACATCTTGATGCCCTTCTTGGCATCGAGCAGCGCGATGTCCTGCGGCGTGGTGACGATCACGGCGCCGGTCATCGGCACCCGCTGCGAAAGGGTCAGCTGGATGTCGCCGGTGCCGGGCGGCATGTCGACGATCAGGTAGTCGAGGTCTTTCCAGTTGGTCTGGCGCAGCAGCTGCTCCAGCGCCTGGGTGGCCATGGGGCCGCGCCAGATCATGGCCTCGTCCTGGTCGACCAGGAAGCCGATCGACATGACCTGCACGCCGTGGTTCTCGAGCGGCTCCATGGTCTTGCCGTCCTCGCTCTCGGGCCGGCCCTCGATGCCCAGCATCATCGGCTGGCTCGGGCCGTAGATGTCGGCGTCCAGCAGCCCGACGGCCGCGCCTTCGGCGGCCAGCGCCAGCGCCAGGTTGGCCGCCGTGGTGCTCTTGCCCACGCCGCCCTTGCCGGACGCCACCGCGATGATGTTCTTCACGTTGGGCATCAGCTGCACGCCGCGCTGCACCGCATGGCTGATGACCTTGGTCGTGATGTTGACCGAGACGTTGCTCACGCCCGGCACCGTCTTTGCCGCTGCCACCAGCGCCTTGCGCATGGCCGCGTGCTGGCTCTTGGCCGGGTAGCCGAGCTCGAGGTCGAACGACACGTCGCCCTCCGATATCTGCAGGTTCTTGAGCGACCGGGTCGCCACGAAATTCTTGCCGGTGTTGGGGTCTGCGACGGCCTTGAGCGCGTCCATGATCCCTTCTGGGGTGAGTGCCATTGATCTAACTCCTGAATGGCGGGTAGTCTAGTGGGTCTCATGGCTCGCCCCCGGGTGCGCACGCTTCGCCTTTCCCCCACCGGGGACAACGACACCAATCCAATGCCAGAGACACCCCCCGCCACCGGTCTCCTGCTCACCGGCGGCGGCGCCCGGGCCGCCTACCAGGTCGGCGTGCTCGAGGCCATTGCCGGGATCCGGCGCGTGGCGGGCTTTGCCGGCCAGCGCAATCCCTTCGAAGTGATCACGGGCACCTCGGCCGGCGCGATCAATGCGGCCGCGCTGGCCTGCGGCGCCGACGACTTCGAAGGGGCCGTCGAGCGCATCGCGCAGGTCTGGCGCGACTTCCACGCCGGGCAGGTCTACCGCGCCGACTCGCTCTCGGTGCTCGGCAGCGGCACGCGCTGGCGCATGCTGCTCGGGCTCGGGCGCTTTGCCGCCAACTGGATGCGCATCAAGCCGCGCTCGCTGCTGGACAACGCGCCGCTGGCCGAGCTGCTGGCGCGCATGGTGCCGCTCGAGCGCCTGCCGCAGCTCATGCGGCAGGGCCACCTGCAGGCGCTGGCCGTGACCGCATCGAGCTACAGCTCGGGCGAGCACGTCACCTTCTTCGAGGCCGCGGTGCCGATGGAGCCCTGGGTGCGCTCGCAGCGGCTGTCGGTGCGCGACCGCATCAGCCACGCGCACCTGCTGGCCTCCTCGGCCATTCCCTTCGTGTTTCCGGCCACCGCGCTGCCGATGCAGGGGCATACCGAATATTTCGGCGACGGCTCGATGCGCCAGTCGGCCCCCATCGCGGCGGCCATCCACCTCGGCGCCCGGCGCATCCTGGTGATCGGCGCGGGCCGCATGCACGAGCCGCGCGACGCCGACGCGCCCAACACCTACAGCGGCTATCCCACCATGGCGCAGATTGCGGGCCATGCGCTGTCGAGCATCTTTCTCGACGCGCTGGCGGTGGACATCGAGCGGCTGCGGCGCATCAACCACACGCTCGGCCTGATTCCCGAGGAAGCGCGCGCATCGAGCACGCTGCGCCCGCTCGACCTGCTGGTGATCGCGCCGTCGGAGCGCCTGGACGTGATTGCGGCGCGCCATGTCGATGCGCTGCCCGGCGCGGTGCGCCATCTGCTGGGCGGCTCCAGGGTTGCGGCCGATGTGAAGGGCGGCGCGCTCGCGAGCTACCTGCTGTTCGAGGCCGGCTACACGCGCGAGCTGATGGCGCTCGGGCGGGCCGACGCGATGCGCCAGCAGGGCGAGGTGCTGCGCTTCTTCGGGTGGGATGCGGCGGTCTGAAGCCGATCAGCGTGCACTGCAGCTCTCGGCGGGAACACACCTCGAGGCGCT
Organism: Variovorax sp. VRV01; assembly: GCF_014852545.1. Lineage (NCBI taxonomy): Bacteria > Pseudomonadati > Pseudomonadota > Betaproteobacteria > Burkholderiales > Comamonadaceae > Variovorax > Variovorax sp. VRV01. The sequence continues at coordinate 524,678 of NZ_JACVBS010000001.1, read as the reverse complement.
AACCCGCTTCGGAAATCCCGAGCTCCGAGCACACCCGTCCCACCAGCGCCTTCAGCGATGCGAGTTCGGCCTCGAGCCGCGCCACGTTGGCCTTGAGGGCGGCCACCTCGCCGAGCGACGCATCGTGCGATGCATGCGCCCCGTCGGCCGATGCGCCCGGCCCGGCCAGTTCTTCCGCCGGCGCGCCGCTCAAAAGATGCGCCCAGCGGCTTTCGCGCGCACCCGGCAGGCGCGCGAGCTTGACCACCAGCGCGCCGGCCGGACGCTCCGCCAGTTCGTCGAGAAAGCCCTCGACCGACGAGATGTCGGCGAAGTTGTGCATGCGGTCGCAGGCAATGCGCAGTTCGCCCGCCGTTTGCGGCCCGCGCAGCATCAGCACGGTGAGCAGGATCACCGACTGCGACGGAATGCGCAGCACGCGGTCGATGTTGTGCTCGTAGCGGAACGCCCGGCCGCCGCTGGTTTCGGCCACCAGGCTGTAGCCCTTGAGGCTGTCGATGGCGGCCTGCACCTGGGCCTCGCTCAGTTCGAGCACCGGGTTGCGGCTGGTCTTCTGGTTGCAGCCGGACACCAGCGAATTGAGCGTCAGCGGATAGCTGTCGGGCACGGTGCGCTGCTTCTCGGCCAGCACGCCGAGCACGCGGGTTTCGACGAGCGAAAGAATGGGAAGGGCCTGGGTCATTGCGGAAGGAATCCTGAATGAAAACGATGGCGGCAAAGGCCGCTTGTTCACGGCACCGCCACGCCGAGTATCGGTCCCAGCTCCCTGGTGAAGTCGCTGCGTCCGAGCGCGGGCGAATGCAGCGCGGAGACGGTGCCGTCGAGGTAGAGCGCGTCGCGCACATGCAGCACGTCGCGGAAATAGCGCGCGAACTCGTAGAAATTCACCGGCTGCTCGCTGATCACAAAGATCGCCGTGTGGCCCGACACGCCCACGCCGTTGCGGATCTTGCGCGAATCCGAATTCGGGATGAAGGCGGGATGCACCACGCCGCGGCGCAGCAGCAGCGGGCCCGACTGGGTCGCCAGCCGGACGCCCCTGGACAGCGCCGGGTACTCCGACGACTCGACCACGCGCGGCCGCCCCTCGCCCGACACCAGGAACACGCCGTTCGGCTTGAGGAAGAAGTTGCCCGTGCCGGCCGCCAGGTTGAGCGGCGCCACTTCCTGCCCCTCCTGCACCAGCAGGCCGACGGGGGAAAAATCGGCGTGGTACATGCCGGCGTTCATCGCGAACACGAGTTGCCGGTTGCGCGCGGCGAGCCAGGCTTCGAGGCGGTCGAGGCGCTTGAACGGGGCGCCCGTGTCGTCGCGCAGGAACAGCTCGAGCCGTTCCCGGCGCAGATCGATCTTCACGACGGTATAGCGCGGTTCGGCGGCTGCCGCGGAGGCCAGGCCGGCCGCACCAGCCACGCACAGGGCCAGCAGTAGCAGCAGCTTTCTCATCGAACCCCGCAGCCGCGGCGCACCTGCTTCAGCCGTTTTGAATGCGGCTGACCAGTGCCTTGGTGAATGCCGCCGTGCCAGCGCTGCCGCCGAGGTCGCCAGTACGCACCTTGTCGATGTTGAGCGTGTCGTCGATGGCCTTGCGCAGGCGCGCGGCCAGCTCGGGCAGCCTGACGTGCTCGAGCATCAGCGCGGCGGCCAGCAGCAGTGCCGTGGGATTGGCGATGCCCTTGCCGGCGATGTCGGGCGCCGAGCCGTGCACGGCCTCGAAGATCGCCGCATCGGCGCCGATGTTGGCGCCGGGCGCCATGCCCAAGCCGCCCACCAGGCCCGCCACCAGGTCGGACAGGATGTCGCCGAACAGGTTGGTCGTCACCAGCATGTCGAACTGCCACGGATTGAGCACCAGCTTCATCGCGCAGGCGTCGACGATGATGGTGTCGAGCTCGAACTTGCCCTTGTACTTTTCTTCGTAGAGCCGCAGGCCCGTCTCCAGGAACAGGCCGGTCAGCACCTTCATGATGTTGGCCTTGTGCACCAGCGTGACCTTCTTGCGGCCGGTGGCCACGGCGGTCTCGAAGGCGTATTCGAGCAGGCGCAGGCAGCCCTGGCGCGTGTTGATGCCGGTGGCCATGCCCACGGCATGCGGGTCGCCGTCGATGCGCACATAGTGCTCGTGGCCGATGTACAGGCCTTCGAGGTTCTCGCGCACGACCATCAGGTCGATCTTGTCGAAGCGGCCGCCCGGAATGATGGTGCGCGCGGGGCGCAGGTTGGCATAGAGCTGGAATTCCTCGCGCAGCCGCACGTTCGACGAGCGGTAGCCGCCGCCCGAGGGCGTCTCCAGCGGGCCCTTGAGGGCGAGGCGGGTGCGGCGGATGCTGTCCAGCGTGGCCTGCGGCAGCGGATCGCCCGAGGCCTGGACGCCGCCGAGGCCGGCAATCTGGCGGTCCCACTCGAAGGGCGCCTTCAGCGCGTCGAGCGCGGCCAGGGTGGCGTCGACGATTTCGGGGCCGATGCCATCGCCGGGAATCAGGGTTGCGGGAATGGGGGTGGTCATCGGAAACTCGCTTTCTGTATATCCATCTTGTATATCTCTTCGCCCTATCAGCAGAGAGGGCGTTCGCGAAATGCGCGGCATGGAGCATACGTCGCGCCGGAGACACCCCGGCACCTTGCGGGTCACTGGGTCCGCCCGGCGCGGCAAAACCGCTGATGCAGGCGCCCGGATCGACGGCATTCGGCATGCCGCGGTGCTGCCACCTAAAATGCCCGGTTCCCGCAAGTTCGTTCGCCACTCCCCGAAAGCGCCCTCCCCGATGTCCGCCCCGCGCAAGCTCTTCGTCACCACCGCCCTGCCGTATGCCAACGGCAAGTTCCACATCGGCCACATGATGGAATACATCCAGGCCGACATCTGGGTGCGGAACCAGCGAATGAATGGCGCCGAAGTCAACTTCGTCTGCGCCGACGACGCGCACGGCGCGGCCATCACCATCGCGGCCGACAAGGCCGGCGTGACGCCGCAGGCCTTCGTGGCCGAGATCGCCGCGGGCCGCAAGCCCTACCTCGACGGCTACTACATCTCGTTCGACAACTGGCACTCGACCGACGCGCCCGAGAACCACCAGCTCGCGCAGGACATCTACCGCGACCTGCGCGCCAACGGCCTCATCGAAACCAAGAGCGTCGAGCAGTTCTACGACCCCGAAAAGGGCATGTTCCTGGCCGACCGCTTCATCAAGGGCGAGTGCCCCAACTGCCATTCGAAGGACCAGTACGGCGACAACTGCGAGGTGTGCGGCGCCGTGTACGCGCCCACCGAGCTGATCAATCCCTACTCGGCGCTGTCGGGTGCCAAGCCCGAGCTGCGCAGCTCGGACCACTTCTTCTTCAAGCTCTCGGACCCGCGCTGCGAGGCCTACCTGAAGGAATGGACCGCCGCGCCCGGCCACGTGCAGTCCGAGGTGCAGAACAAGATCCGCGAGTGGCTCTACAAGGACGACGAAGGCAAGGGCGGCCTCGGCGACTGGGACATCAGCCGCGACGCGCCCTACTTCGGCATCGAGATTCCCGATGCGCCGGGCAAGTACTTCTACGTGTGGCTCGATGCGCCCGTGGGCTACCTGGCGTCGCTCAAGAACCTGCTCGACAAGCGCTGCATCGAGCTCGGCGGCGACGGCATCTCGTACACCGAGTACATGGCCGACCCCGACCTGGAGCAGGTGCACTTCATCGGCAAGGACATCATCACCTTCCACACCCTGTTCTGGCCCGCGATGCTGCACTTCAGCGGCCGCAAGGCGCCCGACGCGGTGTACGTGCACGGCCACCTCACGGTCAGCGGCGAGAAGATGAGCAAGAGCCGCGGCACCGGCATCGACCCGCTCAGGTACCTGTCGATCGGGCTCGACCCGGAGTGGCTGCGCTACTACATCGCGGCCAAGCTCAACGGCCGCAACGAGGACATCGACTTCAACCCCGAGGACTTCGTCGCGCGCGTCAACAGCGACCTCGTGGGCAAGTACATCAACATCGCGAGCCGCGCGGCGGGCTTCATCGGCAAGCGCTTCGGCGGCAAGCTGGGCGAGGTGTCGGCCGACGGCGACGCGCTGCTGTTCGCGCTGCGCGATGCGGCGCCGCAGCTGCATTCGCTCTACGACGGCCGCGACTACGCCCGCGCACTGCGCGAGGTGATGGCGCTGGCCGACAAGGTGAACGAGTACGTCGACCAGAACAAGCCCTGGGAGCTGGCCAAGAAGGAAGGCCAGGAGGCGCGGCTGCACGACGTGTGCACCGTGTGCATCGAGGCCTTCCGCCTACTCACGCTGTACCTGAAGCCGGTGCTGCCGGCGCTGGCGGCGAATGTCGAGGCCTTCCTGAAGATCTCGCCGCTGGCCTGGGCGGATGCGGCGCAATCGCTGCCCGCGGGCCATGCCATCGGCGAGTACAAGCACCTGATGCAGCGCGCCGACGCCAAGGTGGTCGACAAGCTGTTCGACGCGCCCGAGCCGGCGCCGGCCGCCGCCGTGGCGCAGGAAGCACTGCCGGGCGGCGAGGCCATTGCGCCCGCCATCACCATCGACGACTTCGCCAAGATCGACCTGCGCATCGCAAAGATCGTCGCCTGCGAGAAGGTCGAGGGCTCGACCAAGCTGCTGCGCCTGACGCTCGATGCGGGCGAAGGCAAGACCCGCAACGTGTTCAGCGGCATCGCCTCGGCCTACCAGCCGGAGCAGCTCGTGGGCAAGCTCACGGTGCTGGTCGCCAACCTGGCGCCGCGCAAGATGAAGTTCGGCATCAGCGAAGGCATGGTGCTGGCCGCGAGCCATGGCGACGAAAAGGCCCACCCCGGCATCCACGTGCTCGAGCCCTGGCCGGGCGCGACGCCGGGCATGCGCGTGCGCTGACGCAGAAGCTTGGCGACCCGCCAGGACTGATTTCAATACACCCATGCTTCCCACGCTCCAGATCGACGGCCACGCCGCCTACCTCACCCTGCGCCGTCCGCAGGCCGCCAACAAGCTGACACCGGAGGACCTGCCGGCCATCGTCAGCCACCTGGAGGCGGTGAATGGCTCGCCGGACGTGCTGGTGCTGGTCGTGCGCTCGGAGGGCAAGTATTTTTGCAGCGGCTACGACATTTCAGAGGTCGCCGCCAGCAGCCAGACCGAGGGCCGCAGCTTCGGCGAGATGGTCGATGCGCTGGAAAACTGCCGTCCCGTCACCATCGCGGCGGTGCACGGCGGCGTCTTCGGCGGCGCCACCGACCTGGTGCTAGCCTGCGACTTCCGCGTGGGCGTGCGGGCCGCCGAGATGTTCATGCCGGCCGTCCGGCTCGGCCTGCACTACTACCAGAGCGGCATGGAGCGCTATGTCTCCCGCCTCGGGCTGGACACGGCCAAGCGGCTCTTCCTGACCGCCGAGAAGCTCGACGGCAGCGCGATGCGCGAATGCGGATTCCTCACGCACCTGGCCGAGGACGCGGCGGCGCTCGACGCGGAGGTTCTGCGCCTGCGCACCACGCTCGCCGGGATGGCGCCACTTGCGCTTTTGGGCATGAAGAAGCACCTGAACCAGATCGCGCGCGGCACGGCCGACGCCGCCTCGATCCAGCGCGAGGTGCAGCGCACTGTCGCATCCGAAGACCTGGCCGAGGGCGGCCGCGCCTGGCGCGAGAAGCGCACGCCGGTCTTCAAGGGCCGCTGAGCGCGGCCGTGGGCGCACGGTGCAAAATCCGCGCATGCAAAGCCCTCGCTCCCGCTTCCGACCTTTCGTGTTCGCCGCGCTCAGCCTCGTGGGCGCCCTGCTGCTGGGCGGCTGCGCCGTGGTCACCGTGGCCGGCACCGCCGTGAGCGTGGGCGCCGGCGCGGTCGGCCTCGCGGCGGATGCCGCCATCGGCACCGCGCGCATCACCGGCAAGGCCGTGGGCGCGGCCGCCGACGCGGTGATTCCAGACAGCGACTGAGCCGTCAGCGCCCCGGCGCGCTGTCCACAAGCCTTCCCGCGCACGCTGCGCGCGGGTCACAATGGGCGCCACATGCAGTCACCGCTGAACATCACCCGCTTCCGCCCGCGCCTGCTGGACGCCATGGCGAGCTACAGCCGGGAGCGCTTCTTCAAGGACCTGGGGGCAGGCGCCACGGTGGGCATCGTGGCGCTGCCGCTGGCCATGGCCTTTGCCATCGCCTCCGGGCTCAAGCCCGAGGCCGGCATCTGGACGGCAATCATCGCGGGCTTGCTGATCTCGCTGCTGGGCGGCTCGGCGGTGCAGATCGGCGGGCCGGCCGGCGCCTTCATCGTGATCGTCTACGGCATCGTCGAACGCTATGGCGTGGCGAACCTGCTGATTTCCACCGCCTGCGCCGGCGTGCTGCTGTTCGCGGCGGGGTTGTTCGGGCTCGGGCGGCTGGTGCGCTTCGTGCCGCTGTCGATCGTGGTCGGGTTCACCAACGGCATCGCGGTGCTCATCCTGCTGTCGCAGCTCAAGGACCTGCTCGGGCTCACGGTCGCCAAGATGCCGGCGGACGTGTTCTCGCAGCTGCATGCCATGGCGCTGCAGATCGGCACCTTCAATCCCTATGCCTTCGCGCTCGGGCTGGCCTGCCTGGCCGGCCTCGCGATCTGGCCGCTGCTGCTGAGCGACGAATCGAAGGTGGGCCATGCGGTGCAGCGCCTGGCCGGGCGCATGGCGCGCACGCGCGCGGTTCAGGCGGGTGCGCGCATGCCGGGGCCGATCGTCGCGCTGGTCACGCTCACGCTGGTGTCGTGGGGCTTCAACCTGCCGGTGGAAACCATCGGCACGCGCTTCGGCGGCATTCCCGAAGGCCTGCCGGCCTTTGCGCTGCCCGACTTTTCGTGGGAGACGGTCAAGCAGCTGGTCACGCCGACGCTGACCATCGCGATCCTGGGCGCCATCGAGTCGCTGCTGTGCGCGCGCGTGTCGGACCAGGTCAGCGGCCAGCCGCGCCACGACCCGAACCAGGAGCTGATGGCTCAGGGCATCGCCAACGTGGTGGCGCCTTTCTTCGGCGGCATGCCGGCCACCGGCACCATCGCGCGCACGGTGACCAACATCCGCTCGGGCGCCAGTTCGCCGATCGCGGGCATCGTGCATGCACTCACGCTGATGGTGGTGGTGCTGCTGGCCGCGCCGCTCGCGCGCCACGTGCCGCTCGCGGTGCTGGCGGGCATCCTGGTCTTCGTGGGCCTGAACATGGGCGAATGGCGCGAGTTCACGCCGGGGCAGCTGCGCCACTTCAGCCGCCACTACCGGCTGCTGATGCTCGGCACCTTCTTTCTCACGGTGGTGTTCGACCTGACGGTGGCGGTGCAGGTGGGCCTTGTGCTGGCCTGCGCGCTCTTCATCCGGCGCATGAGCGAGCTCTTCAGCGTCGAACTGGTCACGATGCAGCCGCCGGTGCTTACCTACCGGCTCTATGGGGCGCTGTTCTTCGGGGCGGCGGCCAAGCTGGACGAGGCCGTCAACGCCGCCGAAAGCGCGCCGCGCGGCATGACGGTGGTGCTCGACGCCACGCACCTCATCTACCTGGACGCCACGGGCGTCGATGCGCTGCGCCAGCTGCACCGCGCGGTGCTGGCGCGCGGCGGGCTGCTGCGGGTGGAGTCGCTGCAGCCGCAGCCGCTCGAGGTGATCGTGCGCTCGGGGTTTGCCGACGAGCTGACGAGCGGCCAGCCGCGCGCGGCGGAAGGCTAGTTGGCCTCGGTGCTCCGATCGGGCGAAGAGCCGCTGCGCACCACGCGCTGGTCGTCGTTGAGGGTGGCAGTGAACACCATGGGCGAATTCGGCGGCTGGACCCAGCGCCACTCCCACTCGGTTTCGCGCTTGAGCGCATAGGGCGTGATCTTCGCGGGCTTGCCGAGCATCTTGCGCAGGTCTTCCATCATCATGCCCGGCTGCACCTTGGCGAAATTCTCGGGCGTGAGCACCTGGCGCAGCGCACTCATCTTGCCGTCGGCGCCGATGGTGATCATGTAGTTCTTCTGGCCCTGCGGCTGGCGGTTGTACTCGAACACGCGGCCGCTGGGCGCGTCCCAGATGTTCTCGGGCTGGCCGAACCGGGCGCGCACGTCGGCTTCGGTGGAGACGCCTTCCTCCAGTTCTGCGATGCGCTGGTTGTCGCAGCCCGCAAGCCCCATCACACCCGCCAGCAGTGCCGCCGCCATGCCGATCCGCCACTGTTTTCGCTGCTTCATTCCATCCCCGGTAAAATTCGCACCACAAAGGTCCAGTCTATGTCCATCTTCCGCCGCCCCCACTACACCTCCGAGATCACCAACTTCATCGAGGAGATGAAAGCCAAGAAGCCGACGCTGGAAGCCGAACAGCGTGCCGGCCGCGCCCTGCTCTGGGACAAGCACCTCGACCGCAGCCTGCTCGAGGAGTACAGCGAAGCCCGCGTGCCGCAGCAGCCCTACGTCTACCAGACCCAAGCCAAGTAATGGTGCCCAGCCGGCATCCATCGTGCGCAGCTATTGAAATGATAGCAAGCACCCGATGAAGGACAACGAGGACAGCGACACGCTCGTGGCCAGCATGCCCGAAGTGGTCGACCAGGTCGCGCTCGCCAGGCTCTATGGCGAGCCGTTGTTCGCGATGCCGAAGGACCTGTACATCCCGCCGGAGGCGCTGCAGGTCTTTCTCGAGGCCTTCGAAGGCCCGCTCGATTTGCTGCTCTACCTGATCAGGAAGCAGAACTTCAACATCCTCGACATCCCGATGGCGGGGCTCACGCGGCAGTACCTGAGCTACGTCGACGAGATCCGCCAGACCAACCTCGAGCTCGCGGCCGAATACCTGCTGATGGCCGCGATGCTGATCGAGATCAAGTCGCGCATGCTGCTGCCGCCCAAGAAGGTGGCCGACGGCGAAGAGGCCGAAGACCCGCGCGCCGAACTCGTGCGCCGCCTGCTCGAGTACGAGCAGACCAAGCTGCAGGCCGCCGCCATCAGCGCGCTGCCGACCTACGGGCGCGACTTCTGGAAGGGGCAGGTCTACATCGAGCAGTCGCTCAAGCCGCGCTTTCCCGATGTGAACGTGATCGAGCTGCGCGACGCCTGGGCCGACATCATGAAGCGCGCCAAGCTCGTGCAGCACCACAAGATCTCGCGCGAGGAGCTCAACGTGCGCGAGCACATGAGCATCGTGCTGCGCCACCTGCAGGGGCAGCGCTTCGTCGAGTTCGAGAAGCTGTTCGACGTGTCGCGCGGCGCGCCGGTGCTGATCGTCACCTTCATCGCGATGCTCGAGCTCGCGAAGGAAACGCTGATCGACATCACGCAGGCGGAAGCCTTCGCGCCGATCTACGTTCGCCTCGCTTACTCGCCGGCCTGAACCCATCCCCCACTCCGAGAATTCCGCCGTGCACGACTTCGACGTCCTCATCGTCGGCAGCGGCCTTGCAGGCCTCTCCGCCGCGCTGCACCTGGCGCCCACGCACCGCGTGGCCGTGCTGACCAAGCGCGCGCTCAACGACGGCTCCAGCGCCTGGGCGCAGGGCGGCATTGCCGCGGTGCTGGCCGCGGGCGACAGCTTCGACGCCCATGTCGAAGACACGCTGATTGCCGGTGCCGGCCTCTGCGACCCCGAGGCCACGCGCCTGGTCGTCGAGGGCGCGCCGCAGGCCATCGCCTGGCTGCGCGAACTCGGCGTGCCGTTCTCGGAGGAAGGCGGCGGCCTGCACCTGACGCGCGAAGGCGGTCACAGCCAGCGCCGCATCGTGCACGTGACCGACGCCACCGGCGCGGCCGTGCAGCGCACGCTGATCGAGCAGGTGCGCCGCACGCCCAACATCTCGCTCTTCGAGCACCACACGCTGGTCGACCTAGTCACCGGCACCAAGCTGGGCCTGAAGAACCCCGCCTGCGTGGGCCTCTATGCGCTCGACAGCCAAACCGATGAAGTGCTGGCCTTCCGCGCGCCGCACACCATCCTGGCGACCGGCGGCGCGGGCAAGGTGTACCTCTACACCACCAACCCCGACACCGCCACCGGCGACGGCATTGCCGCGGCCTGGCGCGCGGGCTGCCGGGTGTCGAACATGGAGTTCATCCAGTTCCACCCGACCTGCCTCTACCACCCGCACGCCAAGTCCTTCCTGATCAGCGAGGCGGTGCGCGGCGAAGGCGGGCTGCTCAAGTTGCCCGATGGAACGCGCTTCATGCCCCAGCACGACGAGCGTGCCGAACTCGCGCCGCGCGACGTGGTGGCGCGCGCCATCGACTTCGAGATGAAGAAGCACGGCCTGGACTGCGTGCACCTGGACATCTCGCACCAGCCGGCGGCGTTTCTCCAGGAACACTTCCCCAACATCCTTGCGCGCTGCCTGGAGCTGGGCATCGACATCACGCGCGAGCCCATTCCCGTGGTGCCGGCCGCGCACTACACCTGCGGCGGCGTGCTGAGCGACCTCGCCGGGCGCACCGACCTGCCCGGCCTCTATGCCATCGGCGAGACCGCCTGCACCGGCCTGCATGGCGCCAACCGCCTCGCGAGCAATTCGCTGGTCGAGTGCATGGTGTTCGCGCGCGCCGCGGCCGGCGCCATTGCCGCGGCACCGGCGCGCGAGCGCATCGAGCTGCCGGCCTGGGACGAAAGCCGCGTCACCGATGCCGACGAGGCCGTGGTCATCTCGCACAACTGGGACGAACTGCGCCGCTTCATGTGGGACTACGTCGGCATCGTGCGCACCAACAAGCGCCTGGAGCGCGCGAGCCACCGCATCGCGCTGCTGCAAGCCGAAATCCAGGAGTTCTATGCGAACTTCCACGTCACGCGCGACCTGCTCGAACTGCGCAACCTGGTGCAAGTGGCCGAGCTGATCGTGCGCTGCGCGCAGGCCCGCCACGAGAGCCGCGGCCTGCATTTCAGCCGTGACTACCCCTCGCTCGCCGAGCCCACCGCGCCCACGGTGCTGGTGCCGCCGGCCGACTGACCCACCCCGTTTCGTCTTTTCTTCACTCAAGGATGCCCGGCCACCGACGCCCGCAGGGAGAAACCCAACCATGTCGAACACCACCACCCCACAGCCAGAGACCACACCAGCCTCGCCCTACGGCACGCTGCCGCCCGCTTCGACGCCCGCCTCGCGCAAGCCCGTGAGCCTGCCGCGCCTGGCCGACATGCATGCGCGCGGCGAGAAGATCACCATGCTCACCGCCTACGACGCCACCTTTGCGGCCATGGCCGACGCGGCCGGCATCGACTGCCTTTTGGTCGGCGATTCGCTCGGCATGGTCTGCCAGGGCCTGGCGAGCACCGTGGGCGTGACGCTGGACACCATGCGCTACCACACCGACAGCGTCTCGCGCGGCCTGCGCCGCGTGCAGGGCACGGCCTGGCTGATTGCCGACCTGCCCTTCGGCAGCTACCAGGAATCGCGCGAGCAGGCCTTGCGCAGCGCCACGGTGCTGATGCAAGTCGGCGCCCACATGGTCAAGCTCGAAGGCGGCGGCTGGACCACCGAGACGGTGCGCTTCCTGGTCGAGCGCGGCATTCCGGTGTGCGCGCACCTGGGCCTGACGCCGCAGACCGTGCATGCGCTCGGCGGCTACCGCGTGCAGGGCAAGGGCGATGCCGGCGCGCTCCTCAAGCAGCAGGCCCATGCGCTGCAGGACGCGGGCGCGACGATGCTGGTGCTCGAGATGGTGCCGGCCGCGCTGGCCGCCGAGCTCACGAATGAGCTGAAGCACTGCGCCACCATCGGCATCGGCGCGGGCAAGGGCACCGCCGGGCAAGTGCTGGTGTTGCACGACATGCTGGGCATCAACCTCGGAAAGATGCCGAAGTTCGTGCGCAACTTCATGGCCGACGCGCCGGGCGTGCTGCCCGCCCTCAAAGCCTACGTGCAGGCCGTCAAGGACGGCAGCTTCCCCGACGACCAACTCCACGCCTGGTAAGGAAGGAACCGAGACCATGTACATCGCACACACCATCGCCGAACTGCGCAACCATCTGGCGGCCTTCAAGCGCCCTGCCTTCGTCCCCACCATGGGCAACCTGCACGACGGCCACCTGGCCCTCGTGCAGCAGGCCAGGCCGCTGGGCGACGTCACCGTGGCGAGCATCTTCGTGAACCGCCTGCAGTTCCTGCCGCACGAGGATTTCGACACCTACCCGCGCACCTGGGACAGCGACTGCGAGAAGCTGCGCACGGCCGGCTGCGACGTGCTCTTTGCGCCCGACGAAAAGGCGCTCTACCCCGAGCCGCAAACCTGCAAGGTGCACCCGGACCCGGCGCTGGCCGACATCCTCGAAGGCCACTTCCGCCCGGGCTTCTTCGTCGGCGTGTGCACGGTGGTGCTCAAGCTCTTCCAGTGCGTGCAGCCGCGCGTGGCGGTGTTCGGCAAGAAGGACTACCAGCAGCTCATGATGATCCGCCACATGGTGCGGCAGTTCGCGCTGCCGATCGAGATCGTGGGCAGCGAGACCTTCCGCGCCGACGACGGACTCGCGCTGTCGTCGCGCAACGGCTACCTGAGCGAGGCCGAGCGCGCGGAAGCCGTGCAGCTCTCGAAGGCGCTGAAGGCCATGGCCGAAGCCGTGCAAGCCGGCGAACGCGATTTGGCCGCGATCGAAGCGCGGGCAATGCAGGCACTGGCGCAGCGCGGCTGGCAACCGGACTATCTTGTGCTGCGGCGCCGTTCCGATCTGCAGGCGCCCTCGGCCGGCGAGCCGCTGGTGGCGCTGGCCGCGGCGCGGCTGGGCGGCACGCGGCTGATCGACAACCTCGAAATCGACGCAATACCGTCATGACCTACAGCGTCAAGGAAATCTTCTACACCCTGCAGGGCGAAGGCGGCCAGGCCGGCATGCCGGCCGTGTTCTGCCGCTTCGCGGGCTGCAACCTCTGGACCGGCCGCGAGGAAGACCGCGCCACGGCCGTCTGCCGTTTCTGCGACACCGACTTCGTCGGCACCGACGGCACGCTGGGCGGCAAGTTCAAGGATGCCGAGCTGCTGGCCGACACCGTCGCCGCGCAATGGCCGGCCGACGACGCCAAGCATCGGTTGGTCGTGCTGACCGGCGGCGAGCCGCTGCTGCAGGTGGACGCCGCGCTGGTCGACGCGCTGCACGCGCGGCGCTTTCGCATCGCGGTGGAGAGCAACGGCACGGTCGCCGCACCCGAGGGCATCGACTGGCTCTGCATCAGCCCCAAGGCCGGCGCGCCCTGGGTGCAGCAGCGCGGACAGGAACTCAAGCTGGTGTGGCCGCAGACCGGGTTCGATCTCGACACCATGGCATGCACCGGCGAGTTCACGCACCGCTTCCTGCAGCCGATGGACGGGCCCGACCGCGCGGCCAACACCGAGCTGTGCATTACCGAATGCATGCGCCATCCGGCGTGGCGCCTGAGCGTGCAGACCCACAAGATCACCGGCATCCGCTGAGCGCGGAATTTCTTCAGATGCGATTCACCATCAGCCAACGCTTTTTCTTCGACGCCGCGCACACGCTCAAGCGCGAGATCGAAGCCGAAGGCAGCCGCCGTATCCACGGCCATACCTACCATGCCGAAGTCTGGCTTGCGGGCCAGCGCGACCCCGTCACGGGCATGGTCGTCGACCTCGGATTGCTGCGCCGCCGGCTCGACGACGTGCGCGAGCAGCTCGACCATCACCTGCTCGACGACGTGGCGGGACTGCATCCGCCGACGCTCGAAAACCTGTGCCTGTTCATTGCGGACGCGCTGCCCGAATTCCGTCCCTCGCTCGCGCGGGTGCGCGTGTGGCGCGAGGCGCTGGGGGACAGCTGTACGCTGGAGTTCTAGGTTTTACTCCCTCCCCTTCCGGGGGAGGGTCGGGGTGGGGGCAAGCGGCGCCTCCATCGAGCGCACTGCCCGCCCCCATATACGCAATCAGGCCGCGCCGATGCCCGCAACCAGGCTGCCGGGCGCCTGTCCATTCTTCAGCCCCGCCGTGAACGCCAGCATCCGATCGATCGGCACGCGCGCGCGCAGCCCCAGCGCCGGATCGACGTGGATCTCGCCCGCACCCGTCTCCAGCGCATTCGCCAGCTCCACCAACCCATTCATCGCCATCCACGGGCAATGCGCGCAACTCTTGCAAGTGCCACCGTTGCCGGCCGTGGGCGCCTCGATGAAGGTCTTGCCGGGGTTCAGCGTACGCAGCTTGTGCAGCATGCCGGTGTCGGTGGCGACGATGAATTCGCTCGCGTCCAGGCGCTGCGCCGCGTTCAGGATGGCCGAGGTGGAACCCACCGCATCGGCCAGCGCGATCACGTCGGCCGGCGATTCGGGATGCACCAGCACCTTCGCGGCCGGGTGCGCCTTCTTGAGCAACTCGAGCTCCAGCGCCTTGAATTCGTCGTGCACGATGCAGGCGCCGTTCCAGCTCACCATGTCGGCGCCGGTCTGGCGCTGGATGTAGTCGCCCAGGTGGCGGTCGGGGCCCCAGAGGATCTTGCGGCCCTGCGCATGCAGCGCGCTCACCACGTCGAGCGCGCAGCTCGAGGTGACGAGCCAGTCGGCGCGCGCCTTCACGGCCGCGCTGGTGTTGGCGTAGACCACCACGGTGCGGTCCGGGTGCCGGTCGCAGAAGGCGCTGAATTCGTCGACCGGACAGCCCAGGTCGAGCGAGCAGTTGGCGTCCAGATCGGGCATGAGCACGCGCTTCTCGGGCGAGAGGATCTTGGCGGTCTCGCCCATGAAGCGCACGCCCGACACCACCAGCGTCTGCGCCGCATGGTCGCGGCCGAAGCGCGCCATCTCGAGCGAATCGCTCACGATGCCGCCGGTTTCCTCGGCCAGGTCCTGCAGGTCGGGGTGCACGTAGAAGTGCGACACCATCACGGCATTGCGTTCGCGCAGCAGGCGGCGGATGCGTTCCTTGAGCGCGCTGCGTTCGCCGGGCGAGGGCTCGGGCGGCACGCGGGCCCAGGCGTGGCGCGTGTCGCAGGCCGCGCCGGCCCCGGCCGCGGGTTGTTCGTAGTCGACGTCGATGACGAAGGAAGGAGCAGCCATGGCGCGCTCAGCCTTCCTGGAAACGCATGGAGAAATCGATCGCCTTCACGTCCTTGGTGAGCGCGCCGATGGATATGCGGTCGACACCGGTGTCGGCCAGGGTGCGCAGGCCCTCGAGCGTCACGCCGCCGGAGATCTCGAGCACAGTCTTGCGGTCGTCGCCGGCCTCGCCGTTGATGCGGACGGCCTCGCGCAAGGTCGGCAGGTCCATGTTGTCGAGCAGCACCATGCGCGCGCCCGCCTCGAGCGCCTCGCGCAGCTGCGCCAGCGTTTCGACTTCGACCTCGACGAAGGCCGCGCGCTGCGCCACCGGCGCCACGGCGCGCAGCGCCGCGGCCACGCTGCCGGCCGCGGCAATGTGGTTTTCCTTGATGAGCACCGCGTCGTAAAGGCCGATGCGGTGGTTCACGCCGCCGCCCGTGCGCACCGCGTACTTCTGCGCCAGGCGCAGGCCCGGCAGGGTCTTGCGGGTGTCGACGATGCGCGCGCGCGTGCCGCGCACCGCGTCGGCGTAGGCCGCCGTCTTGGTGGCGACCCCGCTCAGGAGCTGAAGAAAGTTGAGCGCGGTGCGCTCGGCCGTGAGCAGTGCGCGCGCGGTGCCCTCGATCTCGAGCACGGTCTGGTCGGCCGCGCAGCGCTCGCCCTCGCCGCACAGCCAGCGGATGCGAGCCTGTGGATCGAGCTGCCGCACGGTGGCTTCGACCCAGGGCGCGCCGCAGAGCACGGCCGCCTCGCGCGCCAGCACGCGGGCATGGGCGCGGCGGCCGGGGTCGACCAGCGAGGCGGTCAGGTCGCCGTCGGCCACGTCTTCCTGCAGGGCCCGGGCGGCGTCGGCCTGGGCCAGCGCGGCCACGGCCGGCGCCGAAAAATCAAAGCGAGGGCTCATGGCTGTCTTGTCTCTTCAGTCTTGTGGTGATTCATGGCATGCGGCAGGGCCTTGGCATGCGATTCGAGGTGTGCGTCCCTTAGCCCCTGACGGATTCAGGGACCGGATCGCGGCCGGTCAGCGAAGCCACCGCCTGCTGCGGGCTCAGCCGGCCGTCGAGCAGCGCGACCACGCCTTCGGCGATGGGCATTTCCACGCCCAGGCCACGCGCGCGCTGCACCACGGTGCGCGCGCAATAGACGCCTTCGGCCACATGGCCCAGCGAAGCCACGGCCTGCGCGAGCGTTTGGCCCTGCGCCAGCAGCAAGCCCACCTTGCGGTTGCGCGAGAGGTCGCCGGTGGCCGTCAGCACCAGGTCGCCAAGGCCCGAAAGGCCCATGAAGGTCTCGGCGCGGGCGCCGAGCGCCAGTCCGAAGCGCGTCATTTCGGCCAGGCCCCGCGTGATGAGCGCCGCGCGCGCATTGAGCCCCAGCGCCAGGCCGTCGCAGAGGCCGGTGGCAATCGCCAGCACGTTCTTGACGGCGCCGCCGACCTCGACGCCCACGATGTCGTCGTTGGCGTAGACGCGCAGGGCCGGTCCGTGGAAGGCGTCGACCAGCGCGTCGCGCACCGCGGCATGGGGGCTTGCGGCCACCAGCGCCGTCGGGCGGCCTTCGGCGACTTCCTGCGCAAAGCTCGGACCGCTGAGCACGCCGGCCATCAGTTCAGGCGCGACCTGTCCCCAGATTTCGTGGGCCAGCAGGCCGTAGGAGGCGGGAGAAGAGGCATCGAGCGCCGGCTCGACGCCCTTGCACAGCCATGCCACCGGCGCGGTCGTGCCGCGCAAGGCGATGAGCTGCTGGCGCAGGGCGGCCATGGGCGTGGCCACGACGACGAGCTCGGCGCCCGCCTGGGCCTGGTGCAGGTCGCCGGCGCGCACCGTGAGTGCGGGCGGCAGCGCCAGGCCGGGCAGGTAGCGGACGTTTTCGCGCGCCTTGGAGATGGCCGCCGCCTGGGCTGCGTCGCGCGCCCAGAGCGTGACCTCGTGGCGGCCCGCCGCGTTGACAGCCAGCGCCGTGCCCCAGGCACCGGCGCCATGAACGCAGATCTTCATCGGCGTTGCGGCGCTGCGCCGGCTTTACTGCGTGACGATCGGCGAGGGCTGGCCGGCGGCCTGCGCCTGCTGCTGCTCGTACATCGCCTGGAAGTTGATTTCCGCCAGGTGCACGGGCGGGAAGCCGCCGCGCTGGATCACGTCGGCCACGTTGCCGCGCAGGTACGGATAGACGATCTGCGGGCAGGCGATGCCGAGGATCGGGCCCATCTGGTCTTCGGGCAGGTTGCGGATCTCGAAGATGCCGGCCTGCTTGGCTTCGACCAGGAACACGGTCTTGTCCTGGATCTTGGTCTGCACCGTGGCCGAGACGGTGATCTCGAAGATGCCTTCGGCCACCGGCTGAGCGTCCACGCCGAGCTGGATGTCGACCGTGGGCTGCTCCTGCTCGAGCAGGATGGCGGGCGAATTGGGCTGTTCGAGCGACAGGTCCTTGAGGTAGACGCGCTGGATCTGGAAAACGGGATCTTGGGCTTGCTGGTCGGCCATGGCTGAACTTTCGAGGATCAAAACAATGCCCGCCGGGGAGAGCTTCCCGCAGCGGGCTGCAGATGAATGGGTAAACGATTATCGCCCGGCGCCCGGACCCATTCGTGAAACACCGCGGAACCGGCTTTGCCGGGCCGCAGGTGCTGCCCCCGGCGAGGGGGTGGGCGAAGCGACACGAAGTGCGCGAAGACTGGGGGAGCGCCTCATCAAGCGCCTTGCAGCAGGGGCATCAGGCCACCGCGGCCGTCCAGCGCCACCAGGTCGTCGCAGCCGCCCACATGGGTGTCGCCGATGAAGATCTGCGGCACCGTGCGGCGCTGGGTGATCTCCATCATGGTGCTGCGGGCCGCGGGATCGCTGTCGATGCGGATCTCTTCGATCTCCTCGACACCCTTGGACTTGAGGATCTGCTTGGCGCGGACGCAGTACGGGCAGAAGGCGGTGGTGTACATCTTGACGGCTTGCATACGCTGTACCTTGGGAAGACTTTGAGAATTTCAACAGCTTCGGCCATGCCGCACTCCCTTCAGGGGAAACGCCGCGGAACCGGCTTCGCCGGGCCGCTGGCGTTGCCCCCGGTAGGGGGTTGGCGAAGCGACACGAAGTGCGCGAAGACTGGGGGCGAGCCGATGACTAGGCTTTTTCAACCGGCAGGTTAGCCTCTTTCCAGGCCTTGAGGCCGCCGGAAACCGCTTGGGCCTGCTCGTAGCCGAGTTTCTTGGCCATGGCCACGGCGCGCTGGGCGCGGGCGCCCGTGGCGCACACCAGCAGCAGCGGCACGTTCTTGTTCTTGACCGCGCCGGTCAGTTTTTCCTCGAGCTGGTTCAGGGGCACGTTCTTGGCGCCGATCATGTGGCCGGTGGCGAACTCTTCGGGTTCGCGCACGTCGACCAGCACCGCGCGTTCGCGGTTGATGAGATGCACCGCCCCCTGGGCCGTGAGCGTGCCGCCGCCGGCGCCGCGCACGAGCGGCCAGGCCAGCATGCCACCCGAGCTGAGTGCGATCAGGATCAGCATCCAGTTCGCGGTGACGAATTCGATCAATTTCACGGGGGTTCCTTGGATGGCAAACCCGGGATTTTAGAATGCTGGTTTTCCCAAGCGCTGCCAAAGGCTTCCCACATGCACAAACTGGTACTGATCCGCCATGGCGAATCGACCTGGAATCTCGAAAACCGTTTCACCGGCTGGACCGACGTCGACCTGACCGAAACCGGCATCGAACAGGCCAAGCAGGCCGGCCGGCTGCTCAAGGCCGAGGGCTACGACTTCGACGTGGCCTACACCAGCGTGCTCAAGCGCGCCACCCGCACGCTCTGGCACACCCTGGACGAGCTCGACCGCACCTGGCTGCCCGTGGTGCATTCGTGGCGCCTGAACGAGCGCCACTACGGCGCCCTGCAGGGCCTCAACAAGGCTGAAACCGCCAAGAAGTACGGCGACGAGCAGGTGCTGGTCTGGCGCCGCAGCTACGGCACCCCGCCGCCGCCCCTGGAAGCCGACGACCCGCGCAGCGAACGCTCCGACGTGCGCTACGCCAAGCTCGCGCCCGAGCAGATCCCGCTGACCGAGTGCCTGAAGGACACGGTGGCGCGCGTGCTGCCGTTCTGGAACGAATCGATGGCACCGGCCATCCGCGCCGGGCGCCGCCTGGTGGTGGCTGCGCACGGCAATTCGATCCGGGCGCTGGTCAAGTACCTCGACGGCATTTCGGACGACGCCATCGTCGGCCTGAACATCCCGAACGGCATCCCGCTGGTCTACGAACTCGACGACGAGCTCAAGCCGCTGCGGCACTACTACCTCGGCGACGCCGCAGCCGCCGAAAAGGCCGCCGCAGCGGTGGCCTCGCAGGGCAAGGGCTGAAAAAAGAAAGCCCCTCGGCGGCGCTCCCCCGTGGAACCCCGGCAGGCAATTTGCTTCCAAGCTGTGTATATTGGTTCGACAGCCGACAAGGACAATCACTCATGATGGGTCAGAAACTGAAGATTACCGGCTGGGTTGCCGCCGGCGCCGTTGCCGGCGTCTTGACCACCGTCTCGTTGCAGACGGTTGCACGCGGTTCGCTTGCGCCGCTCCCGCTCGAAGAATTGCAGCAACTCGCCGCGGTGTTCGGCATGGTCAAGAGCGACTATGTCGAGCCGGTCGACGAGAAAAAGCTCATTTCCGACGCCATCTCGGGGATGGTGGCCGGACTCGATCCGCATTCCCAGTACTTCGACAAGAAGTCCTTCAAGGAATTCCGGGAAGGCACCACCGGCCGCTTCGTCGGCGTGGGCATCGAAATTTCCCAGGAAGACGGACTCATCAAGGTGGTGTCGCCGATCGAGGGCTCGCCGGCCTTCCGCGCGGGCCTGAAGCCCAACGACCTGATCACCAAGATCGACGACACGGCCGTGCGCGGCCTGTCGCTCAACGAAGCCGTCAAGCGCATGCGCGGCGAGGCCAACACCAAGGTGCTGCTGACCATCTTCCGCAAGGACGAGAGCCGCACCTTCCCGGTCACGATCACGCGCGAGGAAATCCGTACCCAGTCAGTGCGCGGCAAGGTCATGGAGCCCGGCTACGGCTGGATCCGGCTGTCGCAGTTCCAGGAACGCACGGTCGACGACTTCGTGAAGAAGGTCGAGGACATCTACAAGGAAGAGCCCAACCTCAAGGGCCTGGTGCTCGACCTGCGCAACGACCCGGGCGGCCTGCTCGACGCGGCCGTCGCCATCTCGGCCGCCTTCCTGCCCGAGAACGTCACCGTGGTGTCGACCGACGGCCAGCTGGCCGAGAGCAAGTCCGTCTACAAGGCGGCGCCCGAGTTCTACCAGCGCCGCTCCGGCAGCGACCCGCTGCGCAACCTGCCCGCGGCGCTCAAGACCGTGCCGCTTGTGGTGCTGGTGAACGAAGGCTCGGCCTCCGCGAGCGAGATCGTGGCCGGCGCGCTGCAGGACCACAAGCGCGCCACCATCATGGGGAGCCAGACCTTCGGCAAGGGCTCGGTGCAGACGGTGCGCCCGCTCGGTCCGGACACGGGCCTCAAGATCACCACGGCGCGCTACTACACGCCCAGCGGCACCTCGATCCAGGCCAAGGGCATCGTGCCCAACGTGCTGATCGACGAAAGCGCCGAGGGCAGCCCCTTCGCCGCCCTGCGCATGCGCGAGGCCGACCTCGAAAAGCACCTGGCCAGCGGCCAGGGCCCTGAAACCAAGGACCCGGAACGCGAAAAGGCCCGCGACGAAGCCCGCAAGCGCCTCGAGGAAGAAGCCAAGAAGCCGCCGCAGGACCGCAAGGTGCCCGAGTTCGGCACCGACAAGGACTTCCCGCTGGTGCAGGCGCTCAACCGCCTCAAGGGCCAGCCGGTGCTGGTCAGCAAGACCCAGGTCATTGTCGAAAACAAGGAAGAGAAGAAGGAAAACTGAAGCCGCGCAGCCCCAGAGGCAGCGGCCCGACGCGCGCATGGACGACCACGACCTGCTGCGCTACTCGCGGCACATCCTCCTCGAGGAATTCGGCATCGACGGGCAGGCGCGCGTGAGCGCCGGCCGCGTTCTTGTCATCGGTGCCGGCGGGCTGGGCTCGCCGGTTGCGCTTTATCTCGCGGCCGCGGGCGTCGGCCAGATCACGCTGGTCGACGACGACGAGGTCGACCTCACCAACCTGCAGCGCCAGGTCGCCCATACGAATGCGCGCGTCGGCCGGCCCAAGGTCGAATCGGCGGCCCAGGCCATGCGCGACATCAACCCGGACATCGCGATCGAGACGCACGCGCTGCGTGCCGACGAGGCCCTGCTTTCGCGCCTCGTCGCGGCAGCGGACGTGGTGGTCGATTGCTGCGACAACTTTGCCACCCGCCATGCGGTCAACCGGGCCTGCGTGGCACACGGCAAGCCGCTGGTGGCGGGCGCCGCGATCCGCTTCGACGGCCAGTTGAGCGTGTATGACACGCGCGACGACGCCTCGCCCTGCTACGCCTGCATCTTCCCGCCCGATGCGGCCTTCGAGGAAACGCGCTGCGCGGTGCTCGGGGTGTTCGGCCCGGTGGTCGGCACCATCGGCACGCTGCAGGCCAGCGAAGCGCTCAAGCTGCTCGCAGGCATCGGGCCGTCGCTCGCGGGCAAGCTCCTGATGTTCGACGGGCGGCGCACCGCCTTCGATACGCTGAAGATCGCGCGCGATCCGCACTGCAGCGTGTGCGCGCAGCGCGCGCGCGCCTGAGCGGGCGCCTGCGGCTCAGCGCGCCCTCGCGCCCTTGGCCTTGGCGGCACCAGCGGCCGCCGGACCGGCGCTGGGCTTGTTGGCCTGCCCCAGCACGCTCTTGCAATCGGAGTCCTCGCCCGGACCGCTTTCGACGGTCGCGGCCAGTGCCAGGAGCGGATTGACGGCACCCAGCGCCAGCGCGGCCAGGCCACGCTGGGCCAGCGGAACCACCTTCAGGCCGCCTCTCGGTGCGCCGAAGGTGCCGCTCACCACCAGCGGCGTGCGGACCGACAAAATGCTCTTGCTCTTGGGCTCCGGATAGACCACGAAATCGAGGCCCTCGGTGGCCAGGTTGGCCTGCCCCGTGGCGGTGAACACGGCATTGGTCGTGTCCAGCATCAGCGTGCGCCCCGTCATCAGCCCCTTGTTCACGTCGAACGCCAGCGCCGCGCAGCGCAGTTCGACGTTGCGGTCGCCGCGCAGCAGGAACTTGATGATGTCGCCGCCCACCAGTGTCGCGAACACAGGCAGCAGGTTGCCGAACTGGCCGCGCCCCGCCATGACCGCCACGTCGCCCGAGGCGCCCCCGAGCCAGTTGGCCACGGTGCTGCCCGGGCCCGACAGGTTGATGCGTCCGTCCAGCCGCCCCACGCTGTTGCCCGTGGTTTCGAGCTTGGGGAAAACTCGCGCCAGCTGCATCGCGCGCACGTCGAGCGAGGCCCGGATGTCTGCCGGGTTCTTCGAGGCATCGATGCGGATCGCACCGCTCATCCTGCCGCCGGCTATGCCGAGGTCGAGGGGATCGAGCGTCAGCACGCCGTCGGCCAGCTTGACCTGCACGCTGCCGCGATCGAGCGGGATGTCGCGTACGTTCCGGATGCGGTCCGCCGTGTACTTCACGTCGGCGTTCATCGCATGCACGCGCTCGAAGTCGAGCGGGGCCGCGGGCAGCACCTTGCCGCCGGGGCGCCTGGCCTGGGTGATGGTCGGCGGCGGCGCCACGCCTTCCACCGCCCGGGCCGAGCGTTCGGTGGGCCGCAGGCCGATCAGCGGGCCCAGGTCGTCCATGTCCATCAGCCGGGAGCGCAACTCGCCTGCCAGATGCGGCACCCGGCCGGCCTTGTCGAAGCGCATGTCGCCGGCGATGTCGGACAGGCCGAGCCGGCCCTTGAGTCCCGCCACCTCCCACACCTTGCCGCGCTTGCGCAGGTCGCCGCTCAGTGCATAAGGAGAGGTTTCCGGCAGTGCGATGCCCAGCAGCGGGAACAGGGCGCCGAGGGTCTGGCCCTTGAGATCGAACCTGGCCTCGATGCCGTCGAGGTCGGCGAAGTCGGTCACGGTGCCCGATGCCTTCAGCCGGGTGTGGCCGGCCGCGGCATCGATCTCCATCGGGAACGGCGGCTGGCCGGCCGCCTTGAGCTGCAGCACGTTGCCGGTGCGGCCCTCCGCACTCAGCGGCTGGCCCTTGTAACGGCCCTTGATGCGAAAGTTCAGGGGAAGCGCCCCGCGGCTGGTGTCGTAGCTCACGTCCGCATGCAGGTCGACGCCCAGGTGCGTGGCCAGGAAATCGACCGCGCCGCTGTCCACCTGCATCTGGCCGATGACCGGAACGGTGCCGGGATCGGAGGTGTCCTTGCCGAGCGCCCACGTGCGGCGCCCGTCCTGTTCCATTTGCAGGCCCAGGATGGGCGAAGAAAGCGCCAGCCGCGGGATCACCACCTTCTGCGTGAGGAGCAGCGGCCACAGCCGGATGTCGAACTCGGCACGCTCGGCCTTGACCAGGTAGGGGTCGCGGGCCCAGGGCGGATTGGCAAACTCGATGCCGTCGGCCTTGACGGTGGCGCCGCGCAGGCCGATGCCCACATCGAGCTGGCGCGTGATCTCGAACTTGCGCCCGGTCTTCTCGCTGACATAGCGATTCACGGGCCCGCGCAACGTGTCCCACGGGAAGAACGCCAGCAGCACCGCCAGCGCAGCAAGCAGCAGCACCACAGCCGCAAGCAGCTTGAGCCAGAGCGGCCGGTTGCGAAGGACGTTCGTTGCCATGAAAGCTGGATATATCCGCCGCGCCGCATCGCGGGTCGGCAATGGACCGCAGAAACCGTGAGGCATTGCCTACGGAACGGCCTCGCCGGCCCTCTCGTCAGAACGCGCCTACAACACCCTTCCCCCGAAACTTGCATGATGCTCGTCGGCGGCGCCACAAATTTACGGTGTGCAGGCATTCGCCAGCGGGGCGTCGAAGACACCTGCCAACGTCAGAGGAAGCGCGGTTCGGCATGGAGACAAGATTGCAGACCTACATCGTCGAAGACAACCTCACGATCCGTGAAAACCTCATTGGCACCCTGGAAGAACTTACCTGCACGACGGTGGTCGGCTTTGCCGAAACCGAAGCCCACGCGAGGCAGTGGCTGCACGATCACAGCGAGGAGTGGGACCTGGCGGTGGTCGACCTCTTTCTCAAGCAAGGCAGCGGCCTGGGCGTGCTCCAGGCCTGCACCTCGCGCCGGGCGAACCAGAAGGTGGTGGTGCTCAGCAACTATGCAACGCCCGACATCCGGCGGCGCTGCGCCGAGTTCGGCGTGGATGCGGTGTTCGACAAGTCGAACGAGATCGACGCGCTGGTCGACTTCTGCATCCTGGAGGCAGTGGCTCACCGCCCCACCAGCGGCACCGGCGGCACCGGCTGAAGAAAGAGCCGGAAGCCGGAAGCCGCCGTCAATCGATCAGCTTGTTCTTCAGCGCGTAGTAGGTGAGGTCGCTGTTGGAGGACAGGTTCATCTTCTCCATCAGGCGCGTGCGGTAGGTGCTGACGGTCTTCACCGACAGCGAGAGCGTCTTGGCGATGTCGCCCGCGGTCTCGCCCTTGGCAAGCTTCAGGAACACCTGGAACTCCCGCTCCGACAGCTGCTCGTGCGGCGCTGCATCGTCCTTGCGGTCGAGCTGGCGTGCCAGCAGTTCCGCCACAGCCGGCGTGATGTAGCGGCGGCCCAGCGAGATGGTGCGAATGGCGTTGACGATCTCGATCGGATCGCACTCCTTGTTGAGGTAGCCGCTCGCACCCTGGCGGATGAGATTCATCGCGTAGTGCTCTTCAGGGTAGCCGCTCAGGATGAGGATGCCCACGTCCGGCGCCTTGGCGCGGATCATGGCGAGCGCGTCGATGCCGCTCTGCCCCGGCATGGAAAGGTCCATCACCAGCACGTCGAGCTCCGTGGTGCGCACGAGCTCGATGGCCTCTCGCCCGCTGGCGGCTTCGCCGGCCACGCGCAAATCGACGTGTTCGGAGAAGAACTGCCTCAGGCCAGATCTGACGATGGCGTGGTCGTCCACAATTCCAATTTTGATCATCTGTTACTTTCTTCGTTGTGCCGCGCCTGCGCAAGCCGCAGCATGCCGGTCCCCTGGTTGTTGTCGATTATTCACGAACTTGTGTTGAAAGCACCCTCGAAAGTTTCATGCATTGGCTAGCCCCTCCAAAAATGGCCGTGAGCCTGCTGCTCGCGGCGCTGGCCGCGCTGGCCCTCGTCGGCATCAACGAGGCCGGCTACCGCCAGTCGAGCCGCGCCCTGGCAGACATCGACGCGGCCCTGAAGGTGCGCGGTACGCTCAACCAGATCCTGCAGAACATGCTCGATGCCGAAACCGGCCAGCGAGGCTACCTCCTGACCGGCGAAGCCAGCTACCGGCAACCCTACGACACGGCGGTCAAGCAGGTCGACGGGCACCTTGCGGCACTGCGCCAACTGTACGCCGAACGCCCGGCCGAGCGCACGCGGCTGGCGGAGCTTTCGAAGCACGTGCTGCGCAAGATCGCTGAAATGGACATGAGCGTGCGGCTGCGGCAGGACGGCAAGGACGAGGCCTGGAAATTCGTCATCACGACGGACGTGGGGCGCGAGGAAATGGATTCCATTCGCAAGGCCGCCGGCGAACTGGCGGAGATCAGCAACCAGACCCTGCACCAGAGCCAGATCCAGGTGATGAAGTCGCTGCGGCTCGCGCGCATCGGCACCGCCATCGTCGCGCTTGCCGCGTTCCTGGCCTTCTTCCTCTACCTGCGGCAGGCGCACGCGCTGCGCACCATCGGAGAGCGCCAGCAGGAAACACTGCAGCGCGAGCGCAATGCGCTCGAAGACGAAGTGCGCGAACGCACCGCATCGCTGGCCGAGCTGGCCACGCACCTGCAGGACGTGCGCGAAACCGAGCGCGGCTATCTCGCGCGGGAGCTGCACGACGAACTCGGTTCGCTGCTGACCGCCGCCAAGCTGGACGTGGCCCGCCTGAAGTCGCGGCTGCTGGAGGCGCCCGACGCCACCCAGCGGCTGCAGCACCTGACCGAGCTGCTCAACAGCGGCATCGCGCTCAAGCGCCGCATCATCGAGGACCTGCGGCCGTCGTCGCTGTCGAACCTCGGGCTGGTCGCCTCGCTCGAG
The DNA here is from genome assembly GCF_014852545.1 of Variovorax sp. VRV01. NCBI lineage: Bacteria > Pseudomonadati > Pseudomonadota > Betaproteobacteria > Burkholderiales > Comamonadaceae > Variovorax > Variovorax sp. VRV01. The sequence goes on along the minus strand of NZ_JACVBS010000001.1, from coordinate 498,632 downwards.
ATCCTCGGACGCGAGTTCGCCGAACGCTCGGGCATCCAGGTCCAGATGGTGCTCGAACCGGTGGCCATGGACGAATCGCGCCAGCTCACGATCTACCGCATGGTGCAGGAGAGCCTGACCAACATCGGCAAGTACGCCGAGGCCAGCGAAGCGACGATCGTCCTGAAGAATTACGAGAACCACGCGGTGGTGGAAGTGGCCGACAACGGCAAGGGCTTCGACCCCCAGCGCCTGCGCCCCTCGACGCATGGCCTGGCCGGCATGCGCCACCGGGTCGAGGCGGCCCGGGGCAAGCTCACGATCTCGTCGACGCCGGGCCGCGGAACCCGCGTGAGCGCCATGCTGCCCATTGCGAAGCCGCTCTGAGCGCTCGCCGGCATCCCCTTCGGCATTTCTGCACGGATCGGCGCGCAAGGAACTCGGCCATCTCCTACGCTCCCCGCGCCCAGCCGCTGACAGCCCCTCGCAGGGGGGGCCACTTAAGGTTGCCCACGTGCCGTTCATTTCCTCTTGGACGCGCAATTTCCAAACAACGAGCGAAGCCTCGAAGGAGTCCACATGTTGTATTACGCAGTGGTGTTTCTGGTCATCGCACTGATCGCCGCCGTGTTCGGCTTCGGCGGCATTGCAGCCAGCGCGGTAGGGATCGCCAAGATCCTTTTCGTGATCTTCGCCGTGCTTGCCATCGCCAGTTTCCTGGCCGGCTTGCTACGACGCAAGTAGCGTAGGTACGATCCACAGGCTCCCGCAATTCATCTCCCCGGAAAGGAAAAATTCATGAACACGACCAAGACTCCCTCGCAAATTGCCGACGAGGCCCGCCAGACCGCCAACGATGCGGTGGAAACGACCCGGGCCTATGCACAGAACGCGGTGAATGCGGCCGGCGAGAAGGTCCGCGAATTGCGCCGCGACGCGGAACCCGCGGTCGAACAACTGGCCGCACGCGTACAGCAGGCCGTGCAGCGCGGCCTCGATGCGGCCTCCACCACCAGCGCGCGCGCACAGCGCCGGCTGGAGCAGGCGGCCGACGTGACCGGACGCTACATCTCCGACCAGCCCGTGCGCTCGGTGCTGATTGCGGCCGCAGCCGGCGCCGCGATCACCGCCCTCATCGTGCTGGCCAGCCGCAACCGCCGGGACGACTACTGATTTGATCCGCTGAAGGCACGCACGCAGTTCCACCCGTTCCGCGCACCATGCTTCATCCGATTTTTTCCACGGTGCTCGGGCATCCGGAACTCATCGCCGACCACGCCGCCAACTACGCGGCGCTGGTAAGACAGGAGGCCTCGGAAGCGGGGCGCGGGATCGTTGCCCGCATCGTGGCCGGCGTCCTGGCAGTCGGCAGCGCTCTGCTGGCCCTCGGGCTGATCGGCGTGGCCGTGCTGATGGGCGTGCTCCACGGCAGCTTCCACTGGGTGCTGGTGGCGGTGCCCGGCGTTGCGCTGGTGATCGCCGCCATTTGCGCCTGGATGGCGGCCCGGCCGTTCCCCGGCTATGGATTCGACGATCTGCGCGCCCAGGTCGATGCCGACCTGAGGGCGCTGCACGAAGCCGGAGTTCGCCATGGACGGCAATGAGCGCAGCTTCCTGACGCCGCAGGAGCGGCTGGCCATCTCGCGCCGTGCGCTCGTCAGGCAGTTGAATGGCGAGGATGAGCCTGAGGACGGTGGCGGTCGCGGCAGGCGCCGCACGGCGCAGGAACGTCCGGAAGAAATGCACGTCGCCGGCGAAACGGCGGACCACCGGCGAGCTTCGTCGGCGCGCGGGCGCAATCAATGGGTGTCGATGGCCCGCAGCATGACCGAGCGCTGGTGGCGCCGCCATCCGGCCCATGCGGTGGGCCAGCTCGCCCGCCCTCTGCTCGAACACTATGCCCGCAAGGAGCCTGCCAAGCTCATGGCGCTGGCGGCCGCCACGGGGGCGGTGCTCGTGCTGACCAAGCCGTGGCGCCTGCTCTCCTTCACGGCGGTGCTGGCGGCTGTGCTCAAGACATCGGACGTGGCTGACGTCGTCAACACGTTGATGCAGAAAAACACCAGCCCACGAAAGGATTCTCCATGAATGCCAATGCTTCCACCGCCACGGGTGCGCCACAACATCAGCGCCTGGTGCTCGACGAGCAGGCCATCGGCGCCGCCGCCAGGAGCCTCGACGAAGGCGCGGTCACGCCAAGCTACGGCCCCTGGCGCGACGATGTACTCAAGCTGCTGAACGACGCGCTGGCCACCGAACTGGTTTGCGTGCTGCGCTACAAGCGCCACTACTTCACGGCCAACGGCGTGTCGTCGCCCAAGATCGCCGAGGAATTCCTGGTACACGCCAATGCGGAGTCGGCCCATGCCGACCGCATTGCGGAACGCATCGTCCAGCTGGGCGGGGAGCCAGACTTCGCGCCGACGCACCTGCTCGAGCGCAGCCACGCGAGCTACGACGAATCCACCGACCTGCAGGCCATGGTGCGCGCCAATCTCGTGGCCGAGCGCATCGCCGTCGAAACGTACCGGCAGATGATCGCGCTGATCGGCGACAAGGATCCGACCACCCGGCGCATGCTGGAAGACATTCTTTCCGACGAGGAAGAGCACGCGGACGAACTCAAGGACTGGCTCGGCCACTGAGCACGATCTCCGGGGGGCCGAACGCAGCCCTCTCTTGCCCAGCAAAAAGCCCGGACGAACCGGGCTTTTTGCTGGGCAAGGGAACGGTCAGCTTCTGACCTCGAGCTGGTTGTTCACCGAGGTCACGCCCTGCACCCCCTTGGCGATTTCCTCGGCCCTCGCCTTGGCGGCTGCCGTGGGTGCGGGGCCCTTCAGGTTCACGACGCCACCCTTGGTGTCGACGTCGATCTTGATCGCGCTCAGGTCCGGGTCCTTGGCGAGGCCTGCGGACACCGACGCGGTGATCGCGGCATCGTCCACCGTGGCACTCACGGCCGCGCCGGCGTTCTTTGCCGCGTCCTTCACCTCGGCGGCGGTGCCGGAGGCGTCGATCTTCGCCTTCGCGTCCTTCAGGGCTTCCGCGGTCTTGGCGGCGGCCGTGTCGGCCGCCTTCTCGGTCTTTTCGATGGCACTGTCCAGCTTCTCGCCCGCGGTGCGGTTGCCCGCGTTGTCGCACGCGGCAAGGGTCAGCGCGGTACCGGCCAGCAGCACGGCGAGCCATGCGCGCGAAGACGGCATGGCGATGGTTGTTCGACGAATATTGTTCATTTGGAATCCTCCAGTCGCTCGCAGGGAGCAGGAAAGGGCGTGGTCCGAAGGGACCGCCCACGGCCCACTCTAGCTTTCGGATCGAGCCGGCAAGGATGGCCGGCGGCGCGAAACCCTGTAGGACGGAAGGGTCAAGCCGTGACGATCCAGCCTTCGAGCGGATCGAACTGCTCCGGCAAGCCGTAGCCCGGGCCGGGCATGGAAGCGCGCTGCGCGCCCCAGGCGGCCTGCACGAGGCAAAGCACCGCATCGATGTGGTCGCCGCGGGCGTCGCCGAGCAGCTCGGTGACCTGGGTGCCACTGAGCGCCAGCCGCAGGCCGAGCCGCGTGGCGCCGCCTTCGAGCGCCGCGAGCAGGTCGGTGCGTGCAGCCAGCCGTTCGGGCGTCTGCTTCGCAGGCTCATCGCTCTTGTAGCTGCGGCGGCCGATCAGCTCGCGCGCGAGCAGCCCCGGATAGGCCTCGAGCGCAACGCGGCTGCCGTTGCTGCCGACGTGCAGCCCCGGCAGGCTCGCGCCTGCATCCAGCAGCGGCGGCACGCCCGCATGGAGCATGAAAGCCACGGGCGGATTGACCCATTTCATCGACGTGCTCGAACCCGCGGGTCCGTCGGTCGCCCGGTGCGCAAACTTGCCGCCGGCCGGGCGGGCGGCGCAGAAGGCCGCGAAGGTGGCACGGATCTCGGCGCGGCCCAGGCCCGCGTAGTGGCTCATGAGCGCTTTCCATTCGCGCGGCCAATGCAGATGCTCCACCAGCTCGCGCGGAAGCCCGAACGGAAAATCGAAGCCGCCGATCCATGCGGGTTCGCTGCGCAGCCATGCGGCCCAGGCATCGAGCGCCGCGAAATGCCGCAGGTCCGCCAGCACCAGCTCGCCCGCATCGCCGATGCTGCCGCTGGCCACGACGATCGGCTTGCGCGCCGTGGGTGCGCAGGAGAAATCGCAGCCGAACAGCAGCGCGGCGCTCATCGTCACCCCAGCGCGAGTGCCACCACGCCAGCCGCGATGAAGCCGGCGCCCAGCAGCCGCAGCAGGCGGTCGCCCTCGCGCAGCAGATGGCCGCCGATCAGCGCGGCGAACAGCATCGAGACCTCGCGCGCCGGCGCAACATGCGAAATGGGCGCCTGCTGCACCGCGTAGAGCACGAGCACGTAGGAGACCGGGCTGATCGCCGCCACCAGCAGTGCGTACTTCCACTGCGCGCGCCACATCCGCGCGGTAGCGGCGCGGTCGTGCAGCGCCGCGGGCAGCAGCAGCCCCACGCGCACGAAATTGCTGAAGTAGTCGAGCAGGATCGGCGACATCGCCAGGAACTTCACGGCATAGCTGTCGGCCACCGTGTAGGCCGCAATGAAGGCGCCGGTCAGCACGCCGTAGCGGAGGCCCTTGTGCACCCGCGCGCGCTGGACAGGGTCATGCGCCTTGCGCCAGAGGCCCGGCCCGCCCGCCACCAGGAACACGCCGAGCACCACGCCCAAGATGCCCGCCACACCCACCAGGCTGATGCGCTCGCCAAGGAACAGGATGGCCACCAGCGACGACAGCAGCGGACCCGAGCCGCGAGCCAGCGGATAGACCACCGTGAGGTCGGACTTGCGGTAGCCGCGCAGCAGGATGACGTAGTAGAAGACGTGCAGCACGCCGCTCACTGCGACGAAGCCCCACTCCCGCAAGCCCCAGCCCGGCACCACGCGCCAGCCCAGTGCAATGCCCACGGGCGCCCAGACGATGGCCATGAACACGCCGCTCTGGAAGGCGAAGCGCGCATCGCCGTTCGCCTTCTTGGCGGCGATGTTCCAGCTGGCATGGACGATCCCGGCAAGCAGGATCAGCGCAAAGGCGGAAAGCGGCACCCCGGAAAAACGGGATTCAGTGGCGCCCGACGATGGCCGCGGTGGCCATCAGCTCCTCGAGCAATGCCAGCGAGACCCTGCCCGACACTGCGTAAGGATTGAGCTCGGGCTTTTCCGAATACTTGAGCAGCGTCGAGGCATTGAGCTTCGAGAGGTTGACCTGCCCCATGGTCCAGCCGCCGAAGCGGCGCTCGGAGATTTCCTCGTAGTGCAGCAGCACCACGTCCTTGTGGCGTGCATCGCGCTGGATGTGGCCGTACAGCTCGCTGATGGCCATGCGCCCGCCCTCGATGGCCTGCAGGAAAGTGCCCGCGCCGTAGCAAAGAATGCCGGTGATGCCGCAGGCCGGGTTGTGCGTGCGCGATTGCGCGAGGATGGCTTCGATGGCCTCGGGGCTGGTATCGACCGCGCGGCTGGCGTAGAGAAGTCGGACCAGCATGTTCAGCTCCTTCGTGGCAGCAGGGAAAGGAATTCGCGCCGCAGGCTCGGGTCCTTCAGGAACACGCCGCGCATGACGGAGTTGATCATCTTGCTGTCCATTTCCTTCACGCCGCGCCAGGCCATGCAGAAATGCTCGGCTTCCATCACGAGCGCAAGGCCGTCGGGCTGTGTCTTTTCCTGAATGAGGTCGGCCAGCTGCACCACGGCCTCTTCCTGGATCTGCGGGCGGCCCATCACCCATTCGGCCAGGCGCGCGTACTTCGACAGGCCGATGACGTTGGTATGCTCGTTGGGCATGATGCCGATCCACAGCTTGCCGATGATCGGGCAGAAGTGGTGCGAGCAGGCGCTGCGCACGGTGATCGGGCCGACGATCATCAGCTCGTTCAGGTGCTCGGCGTTCGGGAATTCGGTGAGCGAGGGCGGCGCCACGTAGCGGCCCTTGAACACTTCGTTCAGGTACATCTTGGCCACGCGGCGCGCGGTGTTGCCGGTGTTGTGGTCGTTCTCGAGGTCGATCACCAGGCTTTCGAGCACGCCCTTCATCTTGACCTCGACCTCGTCGAGCAGCGACTCGAGCTCGCCGGGTTCGATGAACTCGGCAATGTTGTCGTTGGCATTGAAGCGCCTGCGCGCGGCCGTCAGGCGCTCGCGGATCTTCACCGAGACGGGCGTGCCCTCGTCGTCGTTGTTGCCGTCAGGGCGCGGTTCCACGTCGGTTTTCCTCAGCATCCGCGCATGGTATCAGCGAACGCATTCCGGCCGGGGCCGGCGGGGAACACCGCGCCGGCGCCGTTCATGCCATCGCAAAATCGGCCACCAGCGGCAGGTGGTCGGACATCCGCGCCCAGATCGGGCCGCGCGGCACCGAGCAGGCCACCGGCTCGAGCTGGCGCCCGTAGACGAAATCGAGCTGCGCCACTGGCAGGCGCGAAGGGTAAGTGAGGGTTCGCGGCCCGCGCAGGTCGCTGGTGTCGCGCAGGCCCATCGCGTTCATGGCATAGCGCATGCGCGCGCCCCAGTCGTTGAAGTCGCCCGCGACGACGACCGCCTCGCCGGGCGGCACCTCGCGGTCAATGAATTCGCGCAGCCGCGCCACCTGCCGCACGCGGCTGCCCTTGATGAGCCCCAGGTGCACCACGATGGCATGCACCGGCCGCCCCTCCACCTCGATGACGACGTGCAGCAGGCCGCGCTGCTCGAAGCGGTGGTCGGAAATGTCCTGGTGGCCGGTGCGGATCACCGGCCAGCGGGTGAGCAACGCATTGCCGTGCTCGCCGTGGCGCGTGATGGCGTTGGTCTCGTAGACGGCGGTGTAGCCCTCGGGCGCCAGGAAGTCGGCCTGCGGAAGCTCGGGCCAGCGCTCGAAGCGAAGCGCGGCCTGCCGGTTCATCTTGCGCACCTCCTGCAGGCAGACGATGTCGGCATCGAGCTGCTCGATGGCATGCCCCAGGTTGTGGATTTCCAGTCGCCGGGCCAGCCCGATGCCCTGCACACCCTTGTGGATGTTGTAGGTGGCCACCCGGAGGTTGTATGCCGGCAGGTTCATCGCACAAATTCTGGCAGCAACAGAATGGCTTCGGCGTTGGATGGGGAAAAACACGCATCGGCCGCCTCGCGGTAGGGCAGCCACTTCCAGTGGGTGTGCTCGCGCGGCGCCAGCGTGGGCACCACGCGCTCGGGCACGCACAGCCCGAACAGGTGCTCGGTGTTGTGCGTCACGCCGGGCGCATAGCGCGAGCGCCAGCGCGGATAGATCTCGTAGACGTTGCGCAGCCGCCAGTCGACCAGCTGCGATGCGAGCGGGCTGCCCTCCCCGCACTGGATGCCGGTTTCCTCGGCCACCTCGCGCGCGGCGGTGAGCGCCAGCGGCTCGTCGGCCAGGTCCTTGCTGCCGGTGACCGACTGCCAGAAGTCCTCGGCGTCGGCGCGGCGGATCAGCAGCACATCGAGCGCCCGCGTATGGATGACGACCAGCACCGACTCCGGAATCTTCCAGGGCCGGGCGCTGGCGGTCATGGGCGCATCACGCGGGTTGCTGGACGTTGCGCAGCCGGATGTGCAGCTCGCGCAGCTGCTTCTCGTCGACCGGGCTCGGCGCCTGCGTGAGCAGGTCCTGCGCGCGCTGGGTCTTGGGGAAAGCGATCACGTCGCGGATCGACTCGGCACCGGTCATGAGCATGACCAGGCGGTCCAGGCCGATGGCGATGCCGCCGTGCGGCGGCGCGCCGTACTGCAGCGCGTCGAGCAGGAAGCCGAACTTGAGCTGCGCGTCCTCGGCACTGATCTTGAGCGCGCGGAACACCTTGCTCTGCACTTCCTCGCGGTGGATACGCACCGAGCCGCCGCCCATCTCGATGCCGTTGAGCACCATGTCGTAGGCCTTGGCGATGCACTTCTCGGGAGCCGTGTCCATGAGGTCTTCATGGCCGTCCTTCGGTGCGGTGAACGGATGGTGCACGGCGCTCCAGCGCTGGCCTTCCTCGTCGAACTCGAACATCGGGAAGTCCACCACCCACAGCGGTGCCCAGCGGTCGTCGAACAGGCCGGCCTTCTTGCCGAAGGCGCTGTGGCCGATCTTCACGCGCAGCGCGCCGATCGCGTCGTTGACGATCTTTTCCTTGTCGGCGCCGAAGAACAGGATGTCGCCGTTGCGCGCACCCGTGCGGGCGATGATCTCGGCCAGCGAGGCGTCGTCGAGGTTCTTGACGATCGGGCTCTGCAGGCCTTCGCGGCCGGCCGCGGCGTCGTTGACCTTGATGTAGGCCAGGCCCTTGGCGCCGTAGATCTTGACGAACTCCTGGTAGGCGTCGATCTCGCCGCGCGAAAGGCCGCCCTCGGCGCCGCCGCCCGGCACGCGCAGTGCGACCACGCGGCCGCCCTTCATGGTGGCGGCGTTCGAGAACACCTTGAACTCGACGCGCTTCATGAGCTCGGTGAGCTCGGTGAACTCGAGCTTCACGCGCAGGTCGGGCTTGTCCGAGCCGTACTTGAACATCGCGTCGCCGTAGGTCATGGTCGGGAACACCGGCAGGTCGATGCCCGCGGCGTTGCGGAACACGTTGCGGATCATGCCCTCGAACATCTCGCGGATCTCTTCCTCGGCGAGGAACGAGGTCTCGATGTCAATCTGCGTGAATTCGGGCTGGCGGTCGGCGCGCAGGTCTTCGTCGCGGAAGCACTTCACGATCTGGTAGTAGCGGTCGTAGCCGGCCACCATCAGCAATTGCTTGAAGAGCTGGGGCGACTGCGGCAGCGCGAAGAAGCTGCCGTCGTGCACGCGGCTGGGCACCAGGTAGTCGCGTGCGCCTTCGGGCGTGGACTTGCCGAGCATCGGGGTCTCGATGTCGATGAAACCGTTGGCGTCGAGGAACTTGCGCGTTTCCATCGTCACCTTGTAGCGCAGCATCATGTTGCGCTGCATGGCCGGGCGGCGCAGGTCGAGCACGCGGTGCGTGAGGCGCGTGGTTTCGGACAGGTTGTCGTCGTCCAGCAGGAACGGCGGCGTGACCGAGGGGTTCAGCACCTTGAGCTCATGGCACAGCACTTCGATCTTGCCGCTCTTGAGGTGGTCGTTGGTGGTGCCTTCGGGGCGCGAACGCACCAGGCCGGTGATCTGCACGCAGAACTCGTTGCGCAGGTTCTCGGCCACGGCGAAGGTGGCGGCGCGGTCGGGGTCGCACACCACCTGCACGTAGCCTTCGCGGTCGCGCACGTCGATGAAGATCACGCCGCCATGGTCGCGGCGGCGGTTGACCCAGCCGCACAGGGTGACGGTTTGGCCCATCAGGGCTTCGGTCACGAGACCGCAATAGTGAGTACGCATGGCCATATCTTGGATTCCGGCGCCGCGGGGGCGCGTTTTTTACTTGTTCGCGAGGGAGGACGGGCCGCCGGGGACGACCACCCCCATCGAGACGATGTACTTGAGCGCTTCATCCACGCTCATCTTGAGTTCGATGCAGTCGCTGCGCCTGAGCATCACGAAATAGCCGCCCGTGGGATTGGGCGTGGTCGGCACGTAGACGCTGAGGTAGTCGCCACCGCCCAGGTGCTCGACCACGTCGCCGCCGGGCATGCCGGTCACGAAGGCGATGGTCCAGACTCCCTCGCGGGGCCACTGCACCAGCACCGCGGTGCGGAAGGCGTTGCCATTCTCGGAGAACAGCGTGTCGGACACCTGCTTGACGCTGGAGTAGATCGAGCGCACGACCGGGATGCGCCGCACCACGGCGTCGCCCCATCCGAGCAGGCGCTTGCCCACGAAATTGCTCGCAATGGCGCCCACGCCCAGCAGGATGGCCAGCGTGAGCAGCACGCCGAGCCCGCGCACGTTGTTGTCGTACAGCCACTTCTGCCAGACCGAAGGCAGCACCCAGAGCGTCTGGTCCAGCGTGTCGATGATCCACTTCAGCACCGCCAGGGTGATGAACAGCGGAACGATCACCAGCAAGCCGGAGAACAGCCATTTGCGCAGGGCGAGCATGGATGGCTTCTCAGTCGCTCTTGGCGGCGGCAACCGGCGCGGGGGCCGGGCTGGGGGCGGGGGCGGGGGCGGCGGCGGGCGCTGGGCTGGAAGCTTCCGCGGTGCTGGCGGCCGGAGCGGCGGCGGCGTCGCCGTTCTTGGCCGCGGTTGCAGGCTCGGCCTTCTTGCCGCCGCCATCGCGGAAATCGGTCACGTACCAGCCGGAACCCTTGAGCTGGAAACCGGCGGCGGTGACTTGCTTCTCGAATGCACTTGCGCCGCACGCCGGACACACCGTGAGGGGTGCATCGGACATTTTCTGCAGGGCGTCCTTGGCGAAGCCGCAGGCGCTGCACTTGTAGGCGTAGATGGGCATGGAATTGAGTGAAAAAGCGGCGCAAAAATGACGCAGGGACCGCTCGCAAAGCCCTCGATTATAAGGGCGCCCCCGCGCTTCGGGGGGGGACGCCCTAGACAGCCAGCATCCGGTGCGGCGTGCGGGTGTTGGCGACCCATTGGGGCGCCAGCGATCCGGCCACCAGGCCGGCAAAGGAGGCCAGCACACCGGCCAGCTGGGCCGGGAATTCGCGGCCCCAGGGCATGGCCAGGAACAGCAGCCAGGTGCCGATGCCCAGCACAATGGAGGCCAGCGCGCCCTGCGTGGTAGCGCGGCGCCAGTAGAGCCCGCACACCAGCGGCACGAAGGCGCCGACCAGCGGCACCTGGTAGGCGCCCGACACCAGTTCGTAGATGGGGGTGCCCTGCATGCGGATGGCATAGGCCAGCACGGCCGCACTGAAGACCAGCACCGTGATGCGCATGGTCATGAGGTTCTGGCGGTCGGTGCCCGCGGGCCGGAACTGGCGCCAGATGTTCTCGGTGAATGTGACGCTCGGCGCGAGCAGCGTGGCCGAGGCGGTCGACTTGATGGCCGACAGCAGCGCGCCGAAGAACAGCACCTGCATCACGAAGGGCATTTTCTCGAGCACCAGCGTGGGCAGCACCTTCTGCGGATCTTCCTTCAGCAGCGCGGCGGTCTGCTCCGGCATGATCAGCAGCGCGCTCGCCACCAGGAACATCGGCACGAAGGCGAACAGGATGTAGGCCACGCCGCCGATCACCGGACCGCGGGTGGCGGCCTTGACGCTGTTGGCCGACATCACGCGCTGGAACACGTCCTGCTGCGGAATGGAGCCCAGCATCATCGTGATGGCCGCGGCAAAGAAGAACACCATGTCGTGCCAGTTGGGCTCGGGCCAGAACTTGAAGAGCTCCTTGCTGACCGCGAAGGCCACCACCTTGTCGGCGCCGCCGGCCAGGTTGCCGGCAAACACCGCAATGCCGGCCAGCCCCGCCACGAGGATGATCATCTGGATGAAATCGGTCACCGCCACCGACCACATGCCGCCGAACAGCGTGTAGGCCAGGATCGAGACCACGCCGATCACCATGCCCGCGGGGATGGAGATGGCGCCGGCCGAAAGCACGTTGAACACCAGCCCCAGCGCCGTGACCTGCGCCGACACCCAGCCCAGGTAGCTCAGCATGATGATGAGCGAACAGGCCACCTCGACGCCGCGGCCGTAGCGCTCGCGGTAGTAGTCGCTGATGGTCAGGAGCGTCATGCGGTAGAGCTTGCCCGCGAAGAACAGGCCCACCAGGATCAGGCAGGTGCCGGCGCCGAACGGGTCTTCGATGACCCCGTTCAGGCCGCCTTCGATGAACTTGGCCGGAATGCCGAGCACCGTTTCGGAGCCGAACCAGGTCGCGAAGGTGGTCGTCACGATCATGTAGAGCGGCAGGTGCCGCCCGGCGATGGCGAAGTCGGTGGTGTTCTTCACCCGCTTGGCGGCGTACAGGCCGATCGCGATGGTGACCAGCAGATAAACGACAACCAGCGTCAGCAGCACGGGGACACTCCTCTAGAACAATTTCACGCGCACCAGCACTTGCATGGCGAGCAACCCCAATACAAATCCTATGCCACCGTAGATGATGGTCTGCAGCAGCCGGTTGGTGCGCTTCTGGGCGGCCAGCAGTTCCAGCAGCTCGCGGCGGTGGTCGGCGGGCCGATTTTCCAGGAAATCGTGCAGCAGGCGCGGCAATTGGGGCAGCAGTTTTGCATAGCGCGGCGCTTCGGCCTTGAGCTGCTGGAACAGCTTCTTCGGCCCGATCTGGTCGACCATCCACTTCTCGAGGAAGGGCTTGGCGGTGTGCCAGAGGTCGAGTTCGGGGTCGAGCTGGCGGCCCAGGCCCTCGATGTTGAGCAGGGTCTTCTGCAACAGCACCAGCTGTGGCTGGATCTCGACGTGGAAGCGGCGCGAGGTCTGGAACAGGCGCATCAGCACCATGCCGAGCGAGATCTCCTTCAGCGGCCGGTCGAAGTACGGCTCGCAGACGGTGCGGATCGCGCCTTCGAGCTCGTCGATGCGGGTGCCCTCGGGCACCCAGCCGCTCTCCAGGTGCAGCTCGGCCACGCGCTTGTAGTCGCGCCGGAAGAAGGCCACGAAGTTCTGCGCCAGGTATTCCTTGTCCGACTCGGTCAGCGTGCCGATGATGCCGAAGTCGAGCGAGATGTAGCGCCCGAAGGTCTCCGGCGCCAGGCTCACCTGGATGTTGCCCGGGTGCATGTCGGCATGGAAGAAGCCGTCGCGGAACACCTGGGTGAAGAAGATCGTGACGCCGTCGCGCGCCAGCTTGGGAATGTCGACGCCGGCCGCGCGCAGGCGGTCGAGCTGGGCGATGGGCACGCCGTCCATGCGCTCCATCACGATCACCTCGGGGTGGCAGAAGTCCCAGAACATCTCGGGGATCAGCACCAGGTCGAGCTCGGCCATGTTGCGGCGCAGCTGGGCCGCGTTGGCCGCCTCGCGCACCAGGTCGAGTTCGTCGTGCAGGTACTTGTCGAACTCGCCCACCACTTCGCGCGGCTTCAGGCGCTTGCCGTCGGGCGAGAGCTTCTCGACCCAGCCGGCCATCATGGCCATGAGCGCCAGGTCTTTCTCGATCACGCCGCGCATGCTGGGGCGCAGCACCTTCACCGCGACTTCGCGCACCTCGCCCTCATCGGTGCGGATGGTCGCAAAGTGGACCTGGGCGATCGACGCGCTGGCGATCGGCGTCTCGTCGAACTGCACGAACACGTCGCCCACCGGCCGGCGGAACGCGCGCTCGATGGTGGCGATGGCCACCGACGAGGGGAACGGGGGCACGCGGTCCTGCAGGAAGGCGAGCTCGTCGGCGATGTCGGGCGGCAGCAGGTCGCGCCGGGTCGACAGCACCTGGCCGAACTTGACGAAGATCGGGCCCAGGCGTTCGAGCGCCTCGCGCAGCCGCTGGCCGCGCGGTGCGTCGAGATTGCGGCCGATGGAGACGACGCGCGCCACCACGCGCAGCCAGGGTTTCTGGAAGCTCGTGAGCACGAGCTCGTCCAGGCCGTAGCGCAGCGCGACCCAGACGATGAAGATTCCGCGGTAGAAGCGCCTCATTCGGCCGTGCTCGCCGAGCCGGTCGACGGACCGCCGGACTGCCCGGGCCTGCGGCCGCCAACGAACTGGCGCAGCGCATCCACGACCCGGCGCGCGCCGTTGGCAATGGTGTGCGCCGGCACGTCGCCCACGAGGCGGGCGAGGTCGTCCTCGACGTCCCAGCGCACGTGGTCCACCAGCCAGTTGACCTCGGCGGCAAGCTGCACGTCGCCGATGATCTGTACCGAAGGCTTGCCGCCGCGCAGCGTGGCGCGGGCCAGTTCGAAGGGGGATTCGTCCGTGACGGTGAGCGTGAGCTCGGGCACCGAGCCGGCGGGCGCGAGGTCGAGCAAGCCGGCCGGCGTGGCCACCATCTCCATCGTCACGAAGCGCCACTGGAAGCGCACCACCCGCCCCTGCTGCCTGAGCAGCCGCTGCTGGGCCTCGGGTTCCTGCTGCAGCACATGGTTCAGGAACAGCACCGCGCGGTGCTGGATCTCGTGCACCGCCCAGGCGGGCGGCTGCAGGCGCTCGCCGATGCGATTGAACAGCTCGTCGAGAAAAGAAAATGGGGACGATGGTGTGGCCATGTCCCCATTATCGGTTCTGCAGGCGGCCCCGCGGCCGCCCGAATGTGCTTACTGCAGGGCCTGGACGCCCGCCACCAGCCAGCCGCTGGTGCCGCTGGTGGGCTTGGTCATGTTCCAGACTTCGCGGAACGGACCCGGGCCGGCGGAGGCATCTTCGCGGATCATGCCGGAGAACTCCACGCTCGCGAGGTAGGCATCGGCCAGTTCCTCGATGCCGAGCAGCTTGGCGTCGAGCATGACGACCTCGGTCTTGTTCGAGGCGCCGCCGGTGTGGCTTGCACGGTCGGCCAGCTGGCTGCGGATTTCCTCGACCATGTCGTCGGTCATCATGGAGCGCAGCATGCCGACGTCGGCGCGGTCCCATGCGTCCTGCAGCGTCACGAAGTTGCGCTTGGCGGCGCTCAGGAAGCCGTCCACGTCGAAGCCGGCCGGAATGCCCCACGACTGCGAGCCCGAGAGCGCCGAGCCGATCATGCTGCCGCCGGCCGCCGCGCCTGCCGCGGACAGGCTGCTGCCATGCGCGGAGCCGGCGTCGAAGGCGGCCGTGTTGCGCTCCCAGGGCCGCGCCGAAGCGTCGTTGCCGACGTTGGCGGGGCTGTACTGCGCGGGCGCGCTGGCGTTTGCCGGGTTGCCGGCGCCTTCGAACGCGAAGCCGCCCGGGCGGCCGGCGCCCGACGATGCGGCCGAGCGGGCCTTGAACATGCGCCAGACGAACAGCCCGGCCATCACGAGCAGGCCGATCAAGAGGATGTTCGCAAAGCCGGCGCCAAGGCCCAGCGAATTCGCGAGCCACGCGAGGCCCAGGCCGGCGGCGAGGCCACCGAGCATGGCGCCCCAGGGGCGCTTGGGCGCTGCGGCGGCGGGCGCCGGCGTTGCGGGCTTCGGCGCCGCATTGGTCGCGCTTTGCTGCGCGGGTGCGGTGGGCGCTGCGGATTCGCGCTGCGTCACGTTGGACGACTGGCGGCCGAACGACTTGCCGCCGCCGATGCGAGCTGCGTCTGCCTGGACGCTGACCAGGGCCAGCACACAAGCCAGGAACAAAGAACTCAAACTTTTCATGTCGTCTCCTCTTTCGAGCGAAGAATTCGCCTCATCAACATTTGATTCCAACATGAAGGGCCACCACGCCCCCCGTCATGTTGTGATAGTCCACATGCCCGAAACCGCCCTCTTTCATGAGGGTCTTGAGTTCATCCTGCGCGGGATGCATTCGGATCGATTCGGCCAGGTAGCGGTAGCTCGCGTCGTCGCCGGCCACCAGCTTGCCCAGGCGCGGCAGCACGTTGAACGAATACCAGTCGTAGGCCTTGGCCAGCGGCTTGGCGACCTTCGAGAACTCGAGCACCAGCAGCTTGCCGCGCGGCTTGAGCACGCGGTTCATTTCCTTCAGCGCCACGTCCTTGTGCGTCATGTTGCGCAGGCCGAAGGCCACGGTCACGACGTCGAAGTGGTTGTCGGGGAACGGCAGCTTCTCGGCGTCGCACACCAGCGTGGGGAGCGCCACGCCGGCATCGAGCAGGCGGTCGCGGCCGGTGCGCAGCATGGCTTCGTTGATGTCGGTGTGCACCACCTGGCCGCTGGCGCCCACCTTCTTCGAGAAGGCCAGCGCGAGGTCGCCGGTACCGCCTGCGATGTCGAGCACGCGCGAGCCCTCGCCCACGTTGGCCACCATCACGGTGTAGGCCTTCCAGGCGCGGTGCAGCCCCATCGACATCAGGTCGTTCATGAGGTCGTAACGCGTCGCGACGGAATCGAAGACGCCGCGGACACGTTGCGCTTTCTCGCTTTCGTCGACTTTCTCGAAGCCGAAGTGGGTGGTGCTCATGCGCCTGATATTAGGCCGGAAGCACACAGCTCAAGAAGGCGACCCTGCGGCGACGGCGGACATTTGTTGCTTTTTCTTGAAATCGCGGGCCGCGGCAAGGCGCGCCGCGCCTGCGTGCGGGGCTATTTTTTCAGGAGCGGACGGGGTCTGGCGGGTCAGTGGCTGCCGCAGGCGGAGCCGCCCTTGTCGATCATCGGCGCATCGCGGTCGACGCCCGCAGCGGCGAGCCGGCGCTCGTATTCGGCCCAGAGCGCAACCTGGTTGGCGCCGAGTTCGTACAGCAGGTTCCACGAGAAGATGCCGGTGTCGTGGCCATCGCTGAAGACCGGCTGCACGGCGTAGTTGCCGACCGGCTTCAGGTCGACCAGATCGACCTCGCGCTTGCCGGTCTGCAGCACTTCCTGGCCCGGGCCGTGGCCCTGCACCTCGGCGGACGGCGAATAGATGCGCATCAGCTCGAACGGAATGCGGAAGGTGGCGCCGTCGGAGAAGCCGACCTCGAGCACGCGCGACTGGCCGTGCACGGTGATCGATTGCGGCGTCGGTGCGCCGGCTTGCAAACCTGCCATCAGAAGCTCCTTGTGCCCAGTCGGGCCATCATCGCACTCTCGAGTGCGGGCAGGTGCGCGGCCACGTCGGCTTCCCGGGCCGCATTCGCTTCGCGCTGCACCGGCGCCCAGACGGAGCCCGGGAAATGGGTGTCGTCCACAAAGCGCGCGATCACGTGCCAATGCAGGTGCGGCACCATGTTGCCGAGCGCCGCAAGGTTGATCTTGGCCGGCGACAGATGCTCGCGCAGGCACTGCTCGACCACCGTCACCGCCTCCATGCACAGCACGCGGTCGGCCGCGTCGAGGTCGGAAAACTCCGCCGCATGCGCGCGCCAGATCACGCGGTAGAAGGCCGGGAAGCCGGCCTCCTCGGCATGAATGACGCGAAGCTTCGCGCCCTCGAACACGATGCGGCCGCCGGGGCCTTCGCAGAAGGGACAGTCTTCTACCTTCATACCAATACCCGCTCGATGCCGCCCTGGTTGGCGGCGGCCACGTATTCGGGCATCCAGTCCTTGCCGAGGATCTTGTTGGCCATCTCGACCACGATGTAGTCGGCTTCGAGCAGCCCGTTGTTCAGGTCGTTGCCGTAGCGCGAGAGGCCCTGCAGGCAGCTCGGGCAGCTGGTCAGGATCTTGACGTTGTCCTTCTCGCCGACCTGGCCGTTCGCGCGCAAGGCGGCCTCGCCCTTCTTGAGCTCTTCTTCCTTGCGGAAGCGGATCTGCGTGGAAATATCGGGCCGCGACACGCCCAGCGTGCCCGATTCGCCGCAGCAGCGGTCGTTCTTGAGCACGTTGTCGCCGACCAGCGCCTTCACGGTCTTCATCGGGTCCTGCAGCTTCATCGGGCTGTGGCAGGGGTCGTGGTACAGGTAGCCGCCGCCCGCATCGGCCAGCGTGATGCCCTTTTCGAGCAGGTATTCGTGGATGTCGATGATGCGGCAGCCCGGGAAGATCTTGTCGAACTGGTAGCCCTGCAGCTGGTCGTAGCAGGTGCCGCAGCTCACCACCACGGTCTTGATGTCGAGGTAGTTGAGCGTGTTGGCCACACGGTGGAACAGCACGCGGTTGTCGGTGATCATCTTTTCGGCCTTGTCGTACTGGCCGCTGCCGCGCTGCGGATAGCCGCAGCAGAGATAGCCGGGCGGCAGCACCGTCTGCACGCCCGCATGCCAGAGCATGGCCTGGGTGGCGAGGCCCACCTGCGAGAAGAGGCGCTCCGAGCCGCAGCCCGGAAAGTAGAACACCGCCTCGGTTTCCGAGGTGGTGGCCTTCGGGTCGCGGATGATCGGCACGTAGTCGGCATCCTCGATGTCGAGCAGCGCGCGCGCCGTCTGCTTCGGCAGGTTGCCTGGCATCTTCTTGTTGATGAAGTGGATCACCTGCTCCTTGAGCGGCGCCGGGCCGAGCGTGGCGGGCGGCGCGGCGGTCTGCTTCCTCGCGAGGCCGCGCAGCAGGTCGTTGGCCAGGCGCTGCGCCTTGAAGCCGATGCCCACCATGCCCGCGCGCACCGCCTTGATGGTCTGCGGGTTGGTCGCGTTGAGGAAGAACATCGCGGCCGCGTTGCCGGGCCGGAAGCTCTTCTGCCCCATCTTGCGCAGCAGGTTGCGCATGTTCATCGACACGTCGCCGAAGTCGATCTTCACCGGGCAGGGCGTGAGGCACTTGTGGCACACGGTGCAGTGGTCGGCCACGTCCTCGAACTCTTCCCAGTGCTTGATGCTGATGCCGCGGCGGGTCTGCTCTTCGTACAGGAAGGCTTCCACCAGCAGCGAGGTCGCGAGGATCTTGTTGCGCGGGCTGTACAGCAGGTTGGCGCGCGGCACGTGGGTGGCGCACACCGGCTTGCACTTGCCGCAGCGCAGGCAGTCCTTCACGCTGTCGGCAATGGCGCCGATGTCGCTCTGCTGCATGATGAGCGACTCGTGCCCCATGAGGCCGAAGCTCGGCGTGTAGGCATTGGTCAGGTCGGCGTGCGGCAGCGCGGTTTCGCCGGCGGGCGCGCGCAACAGCTTGCCCTTGTTGAAGCGGCCCTCGGGGTCGACGCGGCGCTTGTAGTCCATGAAGGGCGCAAGCTCTTCGTCGCTCAGGAATTCGAGCTTGGTGATGCCGATGCCGTGCTCGCCCGAGATCACGCCGTCGAGGCTGCGCGCCAGCGCCATGATGCGCACCACCGCGGCATGCGCGGTCTGCAGCATCTCGTAGTTGTCGCTGTTGACGGGGATGTTGGTGTGCACGTTGCCGTCGCCCGCGTGCATGTGCAGTGCCACCCAGACGCGGCCCTTGAGCACCTGCTGGTGGATGGCGGTGCATTCGGCCAGGATCGGCGTGAACTCGGCGCCCGAGAAGATTTCCTGCAGCGGCTGGCGCAGCTGGGTCTTCCAGCTGGCGCGCAACGTATGGTCCTGCAGCTGCGGGAACAGCACATCGACGTCGCGCAGCCATTCGGCCCAGAGCGCGCGCACGCTCTGCACCAGCGCCACGGCCTGCGCCACGCGGTCTTCGAGCAGCTCGGCCGCCGGGATCTCGTGCGCGTCGTCGGTCTTGCCGAGCGGCAGGTTGCCGCGCAGCAGGAAGGCCTCGAGCGCGTCGGTGAGCGCGAGCTTGTTCTGCAGCGAGAGCTCGATGTTGATGCGCTCGATGCCGTCGCTGTACTCGGCCATGCGCGGCAGCGGAATGACCACGTCCTCGTTGATCTTGAAGGCGTTGGTGTGCTTGCTGATGGCCGCGGTGCGCTTGCGGTCGAGCCAGAATTTCTTGCGCGCCTCGGGGCTGATGGCGACGAAGCCTTCGCCGCTGCGCGAATTGGCGATGCGCACCACTTCGGAGGTGACGCGCGCCACCGCATCGGCGTCGTCGCCCGCGATGTCGCCGAACAGCACCATCTTGGGCAGGCCGCCGTGCTTCTTCGACTTGGTGGCGTAGCCCACGGCCTTCAGGTAGCGGTCGTCCAGGTGCTCGAGGCCGGCCAGCAGCACGCCCGAGCGCTTCTGCTCGGCGAACATGAAGTCCTTGATCTCGACGATGCTGGGCACCGCGTCCTTGGCGTTGCCGAAGAATTCGAGGCACACGGTGCGGGTGTGCGCCGGCATGCGATGCACCACCCAGCGGCAGCTGGTGATGAGGCCGTCGCAGCCCTCTTTCTGGATGCCGGGCAGGCCCGAGAGGAACTTGTCGGTCACGTCCTTGCCGAGGCCTTCCTTGCGGAAGGTGCGGCCGGGGATCTCCAGGCGCTCGGTGCGCAGCTTCGTCTTGCCGTCGGCGGCGTAGTACTGCAGATCGAACACGGCGCTCTCGGCGTCGTGGATCTTGCCGAGGTTGTGGCCGATGCGCGTGACCTCGAGCCATTCGGCCTGCGGCGTGACCATGCGCCACGAAGCCAGGTTGTCGAGCGCCGTGCCCCACAGCACGGCCTTCTTGCCGCCCGCGTTCATGGCCACGTTGCCGCCGACGCACGAGGCCTCGGCGGAGGTCGGGTCGACCGCGAACACGAAGCCCGCGCGCTCGGCGGCGTCGGCCACGCGCTGGGTGACGACGCCGGCCTCGGTCCAGATGGTGGGCACGGGATTGGCGAGGCCGGGCAGCGGGACCAGCTCGACCTCGGTCATGGTCTCGAGCTTCTCGGTGTTGATGACCACGCTCTTCCAGGTGAGCGGGATGGCGCCGCCGGTGTAGCCGGTGCCGCCGCCGCGCGGAATGATGGTCAGGCCCAGCTCGATGCAGCCCTTGACCAAGAGCGCCATCTCGGCCTCGGTGTCGGGGCACAGCACCACGAAGGGGTATTCCACGCGCCAGTCGGTAGCGTCGGTGACGTGCGAGACGCGCGAGAGGCCGTCGAACTTGATGTTGTCCTTGGCCGTGAGGCGGCCCAGCACGCGCGTGGCCTTGCGGCGCAGGGCCGCCACGTCGCGGAAGGCGGTGTCGAAAGCCGCGACGGCCTGGCCGACGAGGTCCGTGAGTTCGCCCACGAGCTGGTCGCGCGGCAGGTCGCTGTCGGGCGTGCGGCGCTTCTGGACTTCGGCCAGGCGGTGCCGGAGCGCATCGACCAGCTGGCCGCGGCGGCGCGGGTTGTCGAGCAGGTCGTCGACGAGGTAGGGGTTGCGCTGCACCACCCAGATGTCGCCGAGCACTTCGTACAGCATGCGCGCCGATCGGCCGGTGCGGCGCTCGGCGCGCAGGGTCTGGAGCAGTTCCCAGCCGCGCTCGCCCAACAGGCGGATCACGATCTCGCGATCGGAAAAGCTGGTGTAGTTATAGGGGATCTCGCGCAGTCGTACAGGCTCTGCGGCCTGCGACAACAGCGTGGTCAACGCGGTCGGAGCATTCATCGGGGGTGGCACCTCGGCCAGGCGCTGCGCGCCCATCTAGCCGGGGGTGGGATTTTAGGGCAGGGGGCGGGGTCTTGCCTCGGGCGGGTGGCGTTACCCTTTGGTTGGGCGCCCGGCAGGCGGTGCGGCGCAGCCGGCCCCACCCCGGCCCTCTCCCGGAGGGAGAGGGAGGAAGACCGACCGGGAGTGCCTTCCTAGAACAGCACGCGGCTGCGGATCGTGCCGTTTACCTTGGCCAGCTTTTCCAGCGCCAGGTCGGAATAGGCTGCATCGATGTCCATCACCACGTAGCCGATCTTCTCGTTGGTCTGCAGGAACTGCGAGGAGATGTTGATGTTGTTGTCCGAGAAGATCTTGTTGATCTCCGACAGCACACCGGGCACGTTGCGGTGGATGTGCAGCAGCCGGTGCTTGCCGGGGTGGGCCGGCAGCGCCACCTCGGGGAAGTTGACCGACGAGGTCGAGGTGCCGTTGTCGCTGTACTTCACCAGCTTCTCCGCCACCTCCAGGCCGATGTTGGCCTGCGCCTCCATCGTCGAGCCGCCGATGTGGGGCGTGAGGATGACGTTGTCGAGCCCGCGCAGCGGCGACTGGAACTCGTCCTTGTTGGTGCGCGGCTCGACCGGGAACACGTCGATCGCGGCGCCCAGCAGCTTCTTCTGCTTCAGCGCCTCGGCCAGCGGCTCGATCGCGACGACCGTGCCGCGCGAGGCGTTGATCAGGATCGCGCCGGGCTTCATGGCGGCGATTTCGGCCGCGCCGATCATCCATTGGGTGGCCTGCGTCTCGGGCACGTGCAGGGTCACGATGTCGCTCTGGGCCAGCAACTGGTGCAGTTCGCGCACCTGGTGCGCATTGCCCAGGGGCAGCTTGGTGACCACGTCGTAGAAGGCCACCTTCATGCCCAGCGCCTCGGCGAGCACCGACAGCTGGGCGCCGATGGAGCCGTAGCCCACGATGCCGAGCGTCTTGCCGCGGATCTCGAAGGCGTTCTCGGCCGACTTGAGCCAGCCGCCGCGGTGCGCGACCGCGCTCTTCTCGGGCACGCCGCGCAAGAGCAGGATGGCTTCGGCCAGCACCAGCTCGGCCACCGAACGGGTGTTGGAGTACGGCGCGTTGAACACCGCCACGCCGTGTTCGCGCGCGGCCTCCAGGTCGACCTGGTTGGTGCCGATGCAGAAGCACCCCGCCGCCACCAGCTTGTGGGCAGCCGCGAAGACCTCGGCCGTGAGCTGCGTGCGCGAGCGGATGCCCAGGAAGTGGACGTCGGCGATCTTGGCCTTGAGCTCCGCATCGGGCAGCGCACCCGGCAGCGTCTCGATGTTGGTGTAGCCCGCAACGCGCAGGACCTCCACCGCCGAAGGATGGATGCCCTCGAGCAGAAGGAACTTGATCCGGCTTTTGTCGAGGGAGGTTTTGCTGCTCATGGCGTACTCGCGGAAGCCCCGGCCGCGGCAACAGGCTAGGCCGAAAAAAGGGGGAGGTCGATGCTAGCATGCTGCGCCGCAGCATGAAGGCGCGCACCCCGTGGGAAGCCCTGCGCCAAAGGGGTTTTCCCGATTGGAAATTAGCAACAGTCCGTGCGCAAATGTGACGCGGCCGTGTCATCCACATGGCCTAGCATCCGCGCTTCCATTTTCCCATCAGGAGTCTTCATGCGATTCAAGACGCTCGCGCTGGCATCGGCGCTGGCCGCCACCACGCTGTTCAATGTGGCACATGCCCAGACTGAGATCCAGTGGTGGCATTCCATGACTGCCGTCAACAACGAGTGGGTCAACGATCTGGCCAAGCAGTTCAACGAGAGCCAGAAGGAATACAAGGTCGTGCCGACCTACAAGGGCACGTACGACGAATCGATGACGGCCTCCATTGCCGCCTTCCGCGCCGGCAACGCACCGCACATCCTGCAGGTGTTCGAAGTGGGCACCGCCACCATGATGGCCAGCAAGGGCGCCATCGTGCCGGTGGGCCAGGTGATGAAGGACGCGGGCGAGAAGTTCGATCCGGCCGCCTACATCCCCGCCGTGGCCGGCTACTACACCGCGCCCAACGGCCAGATGCTGAGCTTCCCGCTGAACAGTTCGACCACGGTGTTCTATATCAACAAGGACGCCTTCAAGGCCGCCGGCATCGACACCGCCAAGCTGCCCGCGACCTGGCCCGAGGTGACGGCCGCCGCGGCCAAGCTGAAGGCCAGCGGCCACAAGTGCCCGTTCACCACCGCCTGGCAGGGCTGGACGCAGCTGGAGAGCTTCTCGGCCTGGCACAACGTCGAGTTCGCGACCAAGAGCAACGGGCTGGCCGGGCTCGACGCCCGCATGAAGATCAATTCGCCGCTGCACGTGCGCCACATCGAGAACCTGGCCAACATGGCCAAGCAGGGCCTCTTCATCTACAAGGGCCGCGGCAACGTGCCGGAAGCCTCGTTCGTCTCGGGCGAGTGCGCAATGATCAACACCTCGTCCGGCTTCTACGGCAACGTCGCCAAGAACGCCAAGTTCGCCTATGCGGTCGCTCCCCTGCCCTACTACCCGGATGTGCCCGGCGCACCGCAGAACACGGTGATCGGCGGCGCCAGCCTCTGGGTGATGTCGGGCAAGAAGCCGGCCGAATACAAGGGCGTGGCCAAGTTCTTCAGTTTCATCTCGACGCCCGAAGTGCAGTCGGCCAGCCACAAGCGCACCGGCTACCTGCCGGTGACCACGGCGGCCTACAAGCTCACCGAGGAATCGGGTTTCTACAAGCAGAACCCCGGCACCGACGTGGCTGTGACGCAGATGATCCGCAAGGTCACCGACAAGAGCCGCGGCATCCGCCTGGGCAATTACGTGCAGGTGCGCGCCATCGAGGACGAAGAGCTCGAACAGGTCTGGAGCGGCAAGAAGACCGCCAAGGAAGCCCTCGATTCGATCGTCACGCGCGGCAACGAGCAGCTGGAACGCTTCCAGAAAGCCAACAAAAGCTAACGATTAACGGCCGGGCCCGCGGGTCCGGCTAATATCGCCCGCCCCCGTTCGCTCGTGCGCAAGAGCGGGCCAGGCGGGATTTTTTATGCAGAGGGTTCATGGAAAAACGCGTTTTCTTTCGCTCGGGCTGGCTGCCCTGGCTGCTGCTGACGCCGCAAATGGCGGTGATCCTCGTGTTTTTCTTCTGGCCGGCGGCGCAGGCGCTACTGCAGTCGCTGCAGCAGCAGGACGCCTTCGGCACGTCGGTGGAGTTCGTCGGGCTCGACAACTTCCGCCAGATATTCAGCGATCCGAGCTATGTGGAGTCGTTCAAGACCACCGCCCTGTTCTCGGTGCTGGTGGCGGGCATCGGCATCACGCTGTCGCTGGGGCTCGCGGTGTTTGCCGACCGCATCACGCGCGGCGGCACCTTCTACAAGACCATGCTGATCCTGCCCTACGCCGTGGCGCCCGCCGTAGCGGCCGTGCTGTGGGTGTTCATGTTCTCGCCGTCGCTGGGCGTGGTGGCCTATGCGCTCGGCAAGATCGGCATCGACTGGAACCACCTGCTGGACTCCGGCCACGCCATGACGCTGATCGTGATGGCCTCGGTGTGGAAGCAGATTTCGTACAACTTCCTGTTCTTCCTGGCCGGGCTGCAGTCGATTCCCAAGTCGCTCATCGAGGCCGCCGCCATCGACGGCGCGCGCCCGTGGCGCCGCTTCTGGACCGTGCAGTTCCCGCTGCTTTCGCCCACCACCTTCTTCCTGCTGGTGATCAACGTGGTCTATGCCTTCTTCGACACCTTCGCGATCGTCGATGCGGCCACCCAGGGCGGCCCGGGCAAGGACACGGCGATCCTGGTCTACAAGGTGTATTACGACGGCTTCAAGGCCATGGACCTTGGCGGTTCGGCGGCGCAGTCGGTGGTGCTGATGGTGATCGTGGTGGCGCTCACCGTGATCCAGTTCCGCTACGTGGAGAAGAAGGTTCAATACTGATGAAGCAAGACAAGAATCTGGCGGAGGCGTTCCATGGTTGAGAAACGCGGCACCCACGGCATCCTGGCCCATGTGGTGATGATCCTGGGCGTGTTCATCGTCGCCTTCCCGCTCTACCTGGCCTTCGTGGCGTCCACGCACACGGCGCAGGAGATCGTGCAGGCGCCGATGCCGCTGCTGCCCGGCAGCAACATGCTGGACAGCTACAAGGGCGCGCTCTTCGGGCGCGAAACCAGCAGCGGCTCCAACGCGCCCGTGGCCCACATGATGTGGGTGAGCCTGGTGACGGCGCTGGTGATCTCCATCGGCAAGATTTCCATCTCGCTGCTGTCGGCCTTTGCCATCGTCTACTTCCGGTTCCCGTTCAAGAAGATCTGCTTCTGGGCCATCTTCGTGACGCTGATGCTGCCGGTGGAGGTGCGCATCCTGCCCACCTACAAGGTGCTGTCCGACCTGAACATGCTGAACACCTACGCGGGCCTCACGGTGCCGCTGATCGCGTCGGCCACGGCCACCTTCCTGTTCCGCCAGTTCTTCCTGACGGTGCCCGACGAGCTCACCGAGGCCTCGCGCATGGACGGCGCCAGCCCGATGCGCTTTTTCTTCGACGTGCTGCTGCCGCTGTCGAAAACGTCGATTGCGGCGCTGTTCGTGATCCAGTTCATCTACGGCTGGAACCAGTACCTCTGGCCGCTGCTCGCCACCACCGGCGAAGACATGTACCCCGTGGTGGTCGGCATCAAGCGGATGATTGCCGGCGGCGACAGCCAGAACGAATGGAATGTAGTGATGGCCACCGCCATCCTCGCCATGCTGCCGCCCGCGCTGGTGGTGGTGCTGATGCAGAAGTGGTTCGTCAAGGGTCTTGTGGATACCGAGAAATAACAAATGGCAGCTCTCTCCCTACGCAACGTCATCAAGCGCTACGGCCACGGGCCGAAAGCCAACCAGGTCATCCACGGCGTGAGCGCCGAGATCGCCGACCATGAATTCATCGTGATCGTCGGCCCTTCAGGCTGCGGCAAGTCCACCCTGCTGCGCATGGTGGCCGGCCTCGAGGAAATCTCGGCCGGCGAAATCTCCATTGGCGGGCGCGTGGTGAACAACCTCGAACCCTCCGAGCGCGACATCGCCATGGTGTTCCAGAACTACGCGCTCTATCCGCACATGAGCGTGTTCAAGAACATGGCCTACGGCCTGAAGATCGCCAAGGTGCCGGTGCCCGAGATCAAGACCCGCGTCGACAAGGCGGCCAAGATCCTCGAGCTGGGCCACCTGCTCGAGCGCAAGCCGCGCGAGCTCTCGGGCGGCCAGCGCCAGCGCGTGGCCATGGGCCGCGCCATCGTGCGCCAGCCGCAGGTGTTTTTGTTCGACGAGCCGCTGTCCAACCTCGACGCCAAGCTGCGCGCGCAGACCCGCATCGAGATCCAGAAGCTGCACCGCGAACTCGGCATCACCTCGCTGTTCGTCACGCACGACCAGGTCGAGGCCATGACGCTGGCGCAGCGCATCATCGTGATGAACGCCGGCGTGATGGACCAGTTCGCCACGCCCGAAGAGGTCTACAACCGGCCCGCCACCACCTTCGTTGCCAGCTTCATCGGCTCGCCGCCGATGAACCTGCTGCAGCACGCGCCGGGCGTGCGGCCCGGCCAGATCCTGGGCATCCGCCCCGAGCACCTGACGCTGGACGAAAGCGGCTGGTCGGTGCAGGTCGAATCGGTCGAGCTGCTGGGCGCCGAGCGGCTGGTGTACGGCCGCATCGGCGACGAGCAGATCATCATGCGCACCGATGAAAGCGACCATCCGCCGGTCGCGGGCGACACCGTGAAGATCGCGGCGCGCGAGGACAAGCTGCATTGGTTCGATGCCGGCTCCGGCAAGCGGGCCGACTGAACGATGCCAGCACTGATGAAACCCTGGCCCTATCCGCGCTGGATCGCGCACCGCGGCGCCGGCAGGCTGGCGCCCGAGAACACGCTGGCCGCTTTCCGGCTTGGCGCGGCGCACGGCTATCGCATGTTCGAGTGCGATGCGAAGCTCAGCGCCGACGGCGTGGCCTTCCTCATGCACGACGCCACGCTCGAGCGCACCACCAACGGCCGCGGCACCGGTGGTGCGCAGCCCTGGAGCGCGCTGTCTCAGCTCGACGCCGGCGGCTGGCATTCGCGCGCCTTCGCGGGCGAACCGCTCGCCACGCTGGAGAACCTCGCGCGCTTCTGCCTGGCCAACGGCCACCTGCTCAACATCGAGATCAAGCCCACGCCGGGCACCGAGCGCGAAACCGGCGAAGCGGTGGCGCGGCTGGCGGCCCGGCTGTGGCAGGGCGCGGCCATACCGCCGCTGCTCACCTCGTTCCAGGCCGAATCGCTGGCGGGAGCGAAGGCGGTCCAGCCCGGGCTGCCGCGCGGGCTCCTGCTCGACACGCTGCGCGACGGCTGGCTGGCCGCGGCCACCGGCCTGGACTGCGCCGCGGTCGTCTGCAACCACGCGCTCTGGGACGCCGCCACCGTGGCGCAAGTGCACGGCGCGGGCATGCGCGCGCTGAGCTACACCGTCAATGACGAATGGGCCGCGCAGCGGCTCATTGAACTGGGCACCGACGGCATCATCACCGATCGGGTCGACCTGTTCAGCCCGGCCGGTTGACCGCTTCCCGCCGGCGCGGCCCGGCAGACACACGCTGTCACGCCCCCCGCCGCGGGCCGCAAATGGCGCCTTCTATGATGGCAGCCATGCGTTCGATCCCCCGCCTGATGGCCTTCTGCCTGGCCGCCCTGCTGCTGATGTGCGGCGCCGCGACGGCCCAGCCGGGCACCGGCGGCGTCGGCGGCACCACCGCCGCCGCTGCCGCGGCCCCGGCGCCCGAACCCACGGTGGCCGAGCTGCGCGCGCAGTTCGCCAAGATCAGCACCGATGCCGATTCCACCGGGGACCTGCGCCAGCTGCTCGCACAGATCAACGACATCGGCACACAGGCCGACAAGTTCGTTGCCGCGCGCACCGGCGAGCTGGCCGACCTGAACGCCCGCCTCGGCGAGCTCGGCAATCCGCCGGCCGCGGGCGCCACCGAAGACCCCGACATCACGCGCCAGCGCGCCCGCCTCACGAAGGAGCGCAACGCGCTGGACGCCGACATCCGGCTCGCTCGGCTGCTGGCCATCGACGTGCGGCAGCGTGCCGCCGAACTGGTGACCCAGCGCCGCGCGCTTTTCGAGGCACAGATCACCGAGCGCGCGCCCTCGCCGCTCACCGGCGAGTTCTGGCGCGACCTGCAGGAAGCCTGGCCGAGCGACCTGGCGCGCCTGCAGGCCATGGCCTCCGACCTGCGCGACGGGTTCTCGCAGGCCATGCAGCAAGGCCCGCGCATGGCGGTGCTCTGGGCGCTGCTCCTGGCGGTGCTGTTCGCGGTGCTCGGCAACTGGGTGGCCGAGCATCTGCTGACGCGGATCGCCGCGCGGCTGCTGCCGGCGGGCCGGCTGCGGCGTTCGCTGCTGGTGATTGCCATCGTCGCGAGCCACGTGCTGCTGGTGGCCGTGGCGGCGCACGGCTTCGTGTGGGTGCTCGAGGAATACGCCACCTGGGAGCCGCAGGCGCGCAAGGCGATGCGTTCGATGGCGCAGGCGCTGGTGTTCATGGCCTTCGTCATCGGGCTGGGCCGCGGGCTGCTGGCCACGCGGCGCCCGTCGTGGCGGCTGCCGCCGATACCCGACGCCATGGCCACGCGCCTGGCGCCGCTGCCTTGGCTGGTTGCGGCGGTGGCGGCGCTGGCCTGGGCACCGGTGGAGATCAACGCGCTGGTGGAAGCAAGCTTTGCGGCCGTGGTGGCCACGCACGTGCTCACGGCGCTGGTGCTCACTGCGCTCGTTGGCGCGGTGCTCCATCGGCTGCGGCCAATGCGCGCCGATACGCCGGACGCCGATCCGCCCGAGCGGCCGATGTGGGTGGGCCTGCTGGTGGCCTGCATCGGCGCGCTGATGGTGGCCATCTGGGTGCTGGTGGCCGTGGGCTACGTGGCGCTCGCGAGCTTCCTGGCCTCGCAGCTCACCTGGAGCGGCATCGTCGCGGCCGCCTTCTACGTGCTGTTCAAGTTTGCCGACGACGTCTTCATGGCCGGCGTGTCCTCGCGCAGCACTTTCGGCCAGCGACTGCAGAAGAGCTTCGGCTTGGCGCCGCAGACGCTCGACCAGGCCGCCACCGTGCTCTCGGGCCTGAGCCGGGTGGCGCTGTTCTTCTACATGCTGATCGCACTGGCGGCACCGCTGGGCACCGGTCCCAGCGAAGTGTTCCAGCGCAGCGGCAAGTTCGGCACCGGCGTGAAGGTGGGCGAGTTCCAGCTGGTGCCGGGCGCCATCCTGAGCGCCGTGGCCGTGGCCGTGATCGGCTTCATCGTGCTCAGGGTGTTCAAGCGCTGGCTCGCGCGCAGCTACCTGCCCAGCACGCAGTTCGAGCCGGGCATGCAGAGCTCGATCACCACGCTGCTGGGCTACGTGGGCGGCATCCTGGTGGTCGCGTTCTCGCTGTCGGCGCTGGGCATCGGCATCGAGCGCATCGCGTGGGTGGCCAGCGCGCTGTCGGTGGGCATCGGCTTCGGCCTGCAGGCCATCGTGCAGAACTTCATCTCGGGCCTCATCCTGCTGGCCGAGCAGCCGGTGAAGGTGGGCGACTGGGTGGTGCTGGGCACCACCGAGGGCGACGTGCGGCGCATCAACGTGCGTGCCACGGAGATCCAGCTCGGAGACCGCTCGACGGTGATCGTGCCGAACTCCGAGTTCATCACGAAGACCGTGCGCAACATGACGCTGACCAACGCGGAGGGCCGGGTGCTCATCCGGTTGCCGATGCCGCTGACCACCAACGCGCAGCGCGTTCGCGAGCTCATCCTGGACGCATGCCGCGCACACGAGAGCGTGCTGGAAACGCCGGCGCCTTCGCTCACGCTCGAAGGCATCGAGGGCGGCCTGCTCATCTTCCAGGCCATTGCCTATGTGCCGAGCCCGCGCCTGGCGGGCAGCGTGCGCAGCGACCTGCTGTTCACCATCCTGGAGCGGCTGGACGCGGAGCAGCTGCCGCTGATGCCGTATGCGGCGCCGCCTGCGCCAATGCCTGCGTCCGCGCCCACGCCGCACGCCGCGGACGGCGCCGGCCCGGCCGCCGCCACCCCGGCCGCCTAGGCGCCGCACCGATCGTCCAAGCAGCGGGCGAATGCCCGCGCTGATCGATCAATTGTCCGGAGGCTCCCAAACCAACAATCAGCCATGAGCAGGCGTGCTGTCGCCAACGCTCGCCCGGAGCATCAATGGCTGAAGAAAGCGACCTCGAAAAAACCGAACCCGCCTCACCGCAGCGCCTCGAAAAGGCGCGCGAGCAAGGGGACGTGGCGCGGTCGCGCGAGCTCGCGACCTTCGTGCTGCTGGGCACCGCCGTCGCCGGCCTGTGGCTCACGGCCGATTCGCTGGGGGCCACCCTGCGCGGCGCACTGGCCCAGGGGATGCACTTCGACCGCGCCGCGGCATTCGACCCTTCTCACATGCTGGCGCGCGCCGGGCTCATGGGCCAGCAGGCGCTGCTCGCGCTTGCGCCGCTGTTCGGCATGATGCTGGTGGCGGCCCTGGCGGCGCCGCTGATGCTCGGCGGCTGGCTGCTCTCGGCCAAGGCCCTCGCGCCCAAGTTCAGCAAGCTCGATCCGGTGGCCGGCGTGGGCCGCATGTTTTCCGCGCAGGCGCTGTCGGAGCTGTTCAAGGCGCTGGCCAAGTCGCTGCTGATCGGCGGCGTGGCCTGGCTGGTGATCATGGGCAAGGTGGACGAGGTCTCGGCACTGATGGCGCAGTCGGAGCGCGCCGCGCTGCCGCAGATGATCGTGCTGGTGGCGCACAACTGCGCACTGATCGCCTCCGCGCTGTTCCTGGTGGCGCTGGTCGACGTTCCCTACCAGCTGTGGAGCTACCACCGCAAGCTGCGCATGTCGCGCGAAGACCTGCGCCAGGAGCACAAGGAAAGCGAGGGCGATCCGCACGTCAAGGCGCAGATCCGCCGCCAGCAGCAGCAGGTGGCGCGCCGGCGGATGATGTCCGAGGTGCCGAAGGCCGACATCGTGGTGACCAACCCCACGCACTTCGCGGTGGCGCTCAAGTATGTGGACCACGACATGCGCGCACCGCGCGTGGTGGCCAAGGGCAGCGACCTGATGGCCGCGCGCATCCGCGAGATCGCGCGCGAGAACAAGGTCGCGATCCTCGAGGCGCCGCCGCTCACGCGCGCACTCTTCAAGCACACCCGGCTCGGCGACGAGATCCCGGCCGGCCTCTACACCGCGGTGGCCGAGGTGCTGGCCTGGGTCTACCAGCTCAAGCGCTGGCAAAGCGAAGGCGGTGAAGCGCCGCGCACGCCGGCCGACCTGCCGATCCCCGAATCGCTCGAATACTCGCCGAAGACTGCCGCCGCATGAACGCCATGGCCACCCTCACGCGCCTGCAGGCGCAGCTGTTCTCCGGCACCCAGTGGAAGGGCCTCGCCGGTCCCATCCTGATCGTGCTGATCCTGAGCATGATGGTGCTGCCGCTGCCGCCCTTCCTGCTGGACCTGCTGTTCACCTTCAACATCGCGATGTCGGTGATGGTGCTGCTGGTGAGCATGTACACCATGAAGGCGCTGGACTTCGCGGCCTTCCCGGCCGTGCTGTTGTTCTCGACGCTGCTGCGCCTGTCGCTCAACGTGGCCTCCACGCGCGTGGTGCTGATGCACGGCCACACCGGGCCGGACGCGGCGGGCAAGGTGATCGAGGCCTTCGGCCACTTCCTGGTGGGCGGCAACTTCGCGGTCGGCGTGATGGTGTTCATCATCCTGGTGCTGATCAACTTCATGGTCATCACCAAGGGCGCGGGACGCATCGCCGAGGTCGGCGCGCGCTTCATGCTCGACGCCATGCCCGGCAAGCAGATGGCGATCGACGCCGACCTGAACGCCGGCCTGATCGGCGAGGAGGTGGCGCGCAAGCGCCGCCAGGAAGTCGCGCAGGAAGCCGACTTCTACGGCTCGATGGACGGCGCCAGCAAGTTCGTGCGCGGCGACGCGATTGCCGGCCTGCTGATCATGGTGATCAACATCATCGGCGGGCTGGTGGTGGGCATGCTGCAGCACGGGCTGGACTTCGGCACCGCCGGCACGACCTACACGCTGCTGGCCATCGGCGACGGCCTGGTGGCGCAGATTCCGGCGCTGGTGATCTCGACCGCCGCGGGCGTGATCGTCTCGCGCGTCACCACCGACGAAGACGTGGGCCGCCAGCTGACCGGCCAGCTGTTCTCCAATCCGCAGGTGCTGTTCCTCACGGCCGGCCTGATCGGCCTGATGGGGATGATCCCCGGCATGCCGAACCTGGCCTTCCTGCTGATCGCGGGCGGCCTGGCGTGGCTCGGCCGGCGCATGCTCGGGCGCGCGCCGCAGGCCGCTGCCGAACAGGCCGCCGCAGCCCAGGCTGCGGCCATGCCGTCGGCCGAGGCGCCCGAAGCGACCTGGGACGACGTGGCGCTGGTCGACCCGCTGGGCATGGAGGTCGGCTACCGGCTGATCCCGCTGGTGGACCAGACGCAGAACGGCGAACTGCTGGGCCGCATCAAGAGCATCCGCAAGAAGGTGGCCCAGGAGATCGGCTTCCTGGCGCCGGTGGTCCACATCCGCGACAACCTGGAAATCCCGCCCAACACCTACGTGATCAGCCTGAAGGGCGTCGAGATCGGCCGCGGCGAGGCTTTCCCCAACCAGTGGATGGCCATCAACCCCGGCCAGGTGAGCGGCACCCTGCCCGGCACGCCGACGCAGGACCCGGCCTTCCACCTGCCCGCGGTGTGGATCGACGCCAGCCTGCGCCAGGAGGCTCAGGTGCTCGGCTACACGGTGGTCGATGCCTGCACGGTCATGGCCACGCACCTGAACCACCTGATTCAGACCCACGCCGCCGAGCTGCTCGGCCGCCAGGAAGTGCAGCAGCTGCTCGACCAGATCGGCAAGACCGCGCCCAAGCTCACCGAGGACCTGGTGCCCAAGATCATCTCGCTGAGCACGCTGCACAAGGTGCTGCAGAACCTGCTCGACGAAGAGGTGCCGATCCGCGACATGCGCACCATCCTCGACGTGATGGCCGAGCACGCGCCCACCGTCAAGGACGCCGCCGAACTCACCTCGCTCACGCGCCTGGCGCTTGGCCGCGCGATCACGCAGCAGCTGTTCCCGGGCGATTCCGAACTGCAGGTGATCGGCCTGGACGGCGCGCTCGACGGCGTGCTGCAGCAGGCGCTCACCAACAACAACGGCATCGAGCCGGGGCTTGCCAACAGCCTCATGCAGCAGACCCGCGCGGCCATCGCGCGCCAGGAACAGCTGGGCCTGGCGCCGGTGCTGGTCGTCCAGCATTCGCTGCGCGTGCTGCTCTCGCGCTTCCTGCGCCGCAGCTTCCGCCAGCTCAAGGTTCTCTCGCATGCAGAGATTCCTGACACCCGCCACATCAAGATCACCGCCACCATCGGAGGAAGAGTTTGAACATCCCGACAGACGTCCGCACCAGCGCGCGCAAGTTCGTCGCGCCCACCAGCCGGGAAGCGCTGCGCCTCGCGCGCCAGGCGCTCGGCGACGAAGCCATCGTGCTGACCAACCGCGTGACCGCCGAAGGCGTCGAGATCGTGGCCATGGTGCAGGAGGACGTGGAGGAAGTGCGCGCGAGCGCGGCCGCCACGCCGCCGGCACCCCAGCCATTGCCGGCAGCCATGGCGGCTCCCACGCTCGCCATGGCCTCCATCGCGGCGCCTGCCGCAGCCCCCGCCCCCCTGGCCGCGGACAGCGTGCTCGGCGAACTCCATTCGATGCGCTGCATGATCGAGGAGCAGCTCGCCGGCGTGGCATGGAACGAGAAGCAGCGGCGCGATCCGATGCGCGGGCGCCTGCTGCGCACGCTGCTGGGCGCCGGCTTCAGCGCCCGCCTCTCCAAGGCCATGCTGGAGCACCTGCCCACGGGCCAGAGCTACGCCCAGGGCATGGCCTTCGTGCGCTCCGAACTGATCCGCACGCTGCCGGTGCACGAGGACGAGGACGCGCTGCTGGCGCAGGGCGGCGTCTATGCGCTGATGGGACCCACCGGCGTCGGCAAGACCACCACCACGGCCAAGCTCGCGGCGCGCTGCGTGATGCGCTTCGGCGCGGACAAGCTCGCGCTCGTCACCACCGACAGCTACCGCATCGGCGCCTACGAGCAGCTGCGCATCTACGGCCAGATCCTCAACGTGCCGGTCTACGCCGTGAAGGACGCGGCCGACCTGCACCTGGTGCTGCAGGACCTGCAGGGCAAGCACATGGTGCTGATCGATACCGTCGGCATGAGCCAGCGCGACCGCGCCGTGTCCGACCAGATCGCGATGCTCTGCAGCAGCCAGCGGCCGGTGAAGCGGCTGCTGCTGCTCAACGCCACGAGCCATGGCGACACGCTCAACGAGGTGGTGCACGCCTACCGGCACGGCAGCGGCAGCGATCTCGCGGGCTGCATCTTCACCAAGGTCGACGAGGCCACGCATCCCGGCGCGCTGATCGACACCGTGATCCGCCACCGCCTGCCGGTGCATTACGTCTCCAGCGGCCAGAAGGTGCCCGAGAACCTGATGCGCGCCGACCGCACCCAGCTGGTGGACAGTGCGTTCCAGGCCAACAGCCGCAGCGCGCTGTTCGTGCCCGGCGAAGGCGACCTGCAGGACGGATCGGCGAATGCCGAGGCTTCCGCGGCCCACGCGGAGGCCGAACGCCAGCGGCTGCAGTACCGGCAGCTGATCCGCGCCATGGCGCACGACGCGCAGGAAGTGGCCGCCGCGGCCTCGGCACTCGCGGCCGCGCCGCTCGGATTCGAGCAGGCGCGCACGCTCTGGCGGATGGCCGCCGACGAGAACGTGAGCCACAAGGCGGTGCTGCAGGCGCTCATGGCGCATGCGGCGAGCGAGATCGGCGCCAGCTGCGACACCCACGTGCTGGCGCTCAGCGGCCAGGTCGGGCTCAAGTCCGACGAAGGCGGCGATGCCTACCAGTGCCAGGGCAGCCTGCTGCTGTCCGACCGCGGCGGGCAGCCGCTCGCGGCGCCCAACCAGTGGCTCTCGACCACCGCGACCCGCAGCCCCGCCGACCCCACGCGCAAGCCAGGCGTGCGGCAGGTGCAGTGGTTGCGCCAGCAGGACTTCGGCAAGGCCGTGGTGCACATGCTGCCGCGGCTGCCCGCGGCCGAGCTCATGCTGCAGTGGCAGGTGCAGCGCCAGCAATGGATGGCGCGCGCGCCGGGCTCCACGGCGGTGACCGATCCGCGCACCGGCGAATACGCCACGCTGACCGGCCTGGACTTCGATTTCGGCGATGCGCGCGCCGTGGTCTTCAAGGGCCGCGCCGCGCTGCAATCGGTGGCCGAGGCGCGCGTCACGCTGCGCACCGACGGCGGCCTGCCTGGCCTGCGCTGCATTGCCACGCGCCTGACCGATGCGCGCAGCCACAAGGTGCTGGCGCAGAGCTACGCGCTCACCAACATCGGCCGCGACATCGCGTCGCAGCAGCTCGCGCAGTGGCAGGGCTGGGCCGCCGAGGCCGAGCCCTGCCTGCGCCTGCTGCGCCAAGGCCTTTCGGTGCTGGGCGGGCTTGGCGAGGCGGGCGATCCGCACATGATGAAGCGCCTGCTCATCGCAGGCCAGGTGACCACCACCGTCTGGCGCCTGCAGCAGGCCGGCGGCGACTGGGCCGGCCGCACCCGCGCGCTGCTGTCGCAGCTGACCGGCCGGCCCGCGCGGCCCGGCCGCCCCGTGTCGGGCAACGTGCTGTACGCCGGCGTGGGCAAGCTGTTCTTCCTGCTGGAGGCGCTGGACACGTGAGCAAGCTGGTGTCGGATCAAGCCGATGGGCTGCGGCGGCTGCTGGCGCAGTCGTCCGCACGCATCATCGCGATCGCAAGCATGGGCAACCGCCCGGGCGCCACCACGGCGGCCATGAACCTGGGCGCCGCGCTGGCCCACATGGGCAAGGACGTGCTGCTGCTCGACGAGCACGGGCCGGGGCCGGATACGGCGTGTGCCGCATGGGCCGCCGATCCGCTCGGAACGCTGGGCGACGTCGCCTCGCAGCGGCTGACCTCCGAAGGCGCCGCCGCGCGCACCGAGTGCGGCGTGCACGTGCTGCCGGCGCCGCTCGGCGGCCAGCCCGACCACACCGACCCGCGCTTGCTGTGGGACGGCAGCATGATCCTGGTCGACGCGGCGCTCGACGCCGTCGGCAACCTGTCGCCGCTCGCGCGGCTGGCGGACGAGCTGGTGGTGGTGCTGCAGCCCCACCCGGCTTCCATCACCGCCACCTATTCGGGCATCAAGCGGCTGCACTATGCGCACGCGCTGCGGCAGCTTCGCCTGCTGGTCAATGGGGTGGCCGACCCCGAAGCCGCGCGCCAGACCATGGCCAACCTGGTCGACACCGGCAGCCGCTACCTGGCGGTCTCCATACAGCCGGCCGGCTGGGTCCGCGCCGATCCGCACCTGGCCGATGCCAGGCGCCTCGCCCGCACCGTGGTGGAGGCCTTCCCGGCCAGCCCGGCGGCCGTGGATTTCCGCGTCATCGCCGCCGCCGTCGCGCAGTGGCCCTGGCGCCCGGCCGTGCGGCCGCAGGACACCCGCACCGCGCTCTGGCGGCCCGAGGCGCTGGCAGCGGAGCCGGAATCGGCTGTGGCACAAGAGGAAGAAAGGGGCGGCCGTGTACACCGCGCAGGGAACCTTTGAGAAGTCCCACCTGCTGAAGCAGCACCAGCCGATGGTGCGCCGCATGGCGCTCCAGATGCTGGCCAAGCTGCCCGCCAGCGTGGAGCTCGACGACCTGATCCAGGCCGGCATGATCGGCCTGCTGGACGCGTCCACGCGCTACCAGGACAACCGCGGCGCGCAGTTCGAGACCTTCGCCAGCCAGCGCATCCGCGGCGCCATGCTCGACGAACTGCGCGCGAACGACTGGGGCTCGCGCGGCCTGCGCCAGTCGGCGCGCAAGGTGGAACAGGCGATCCAGGCGCTGGAGCACCGGCTGGGCCGCTCCGCCAGCGAAGGAGAGATCGCCAGGGAACTGAAGATGGAGCTGGACGACTACCAGTCGCTGCTGCAGGACATCCAGGGCTGCCAGTTGCTCTACGTGGAAGACTTCGCGCAGGACGGCGAGGCCGAAAACCCCTGGCTCGAGCGGCAGGCCCAAGCCGATGGCCGGCTGGGCGGCGACGATCCGCTCGCGCAGCTGCTCGAGGCGGGTTTCCGCCATGAGCTCGTCGATGCGATTGCCGCGCTGCCCGAGCGCGACCAGCTGCTGCTGAACCTGTACTACGAGGAAGAGCTGAACCTGCGCGAGATCGGCGCGATCCTCGAGGTGACCCAGTCGCGCGTATGCCAGCTGCACAGCCAGGCGATCAGCCGGCTGCGGGCGAAGTTGAAGGATTCGCTTTAGGGATCTTGCCGATGGCTCGATGCGCCGGGCGCGCCTCCCCCGAGCTGCTCGGCAAGCCCGACGATGATGCCCTCGGGCCCGCGGATGTAGGCGAGGCGGTAGCTTTCCTCGTACTGCATCTCGCCAATGATCTCGGCCCCGTGGGCGCGCATGCGCGCGACCATGGCGTCGATGTCATCGACGGCGAACATGATGCGGCGGATGCCCAGCGTGTTCACCGGCGGGTCCACCGGACCAAACCTGATCGCGCCGGGCGTGTGGAACTTGTCCAGCTCGATGCCCTGTCCATCGGGCGTCCGCAACATCGCCAGGGTGGCGCGGACATCCTTGAGCCCGATCAGTTGTCCGATCAAAGGCCCTTCCACCGTCGTTTCCCCCTCGAGCTTGAGGCCCAGTTCGATGAAGAACGCCTTGGTCGCCTCAAGGTCGTCGACAACGACAAGGACGTTGTCCATGCGTTTGAGCGTCATATCCTTCTTCCTCTCCTCAGTGTGGAGCCCGAGGCCATTCGACCGAAAGCCGCGGCCACCGCTCGCCGAACCGTTTCGCCTCAACCCGCTGCCGGTAGGTTGCAGCACTCGCCCGCAGGGGGTTGTGCCGGACGCGCAGCTCGAACAGGTCATCGAGTCCATGCGGCGCGACCACGCCCAGCGATTCATCCTCGTTCAGCCAGACGCCGACGCAGGTTGCAAATTCCGGCCAGGTCGCAACGCCTTCTTCCAAGGATGCGAGAGGGGGCACTACCTGGCCGAGGGCGGCGGCAAGCCAGTGGTGCACGCCTGCCTGGTTCGTCACCTCCCAATTGAAGCCCGGCATGGCGGAACGAAGCCGTTTCTCGAGGCCGGCATCATGCTCCGGACCAGCCTCCGCGTCGAAGTAGACGACATCCAGGTCTTCGACGGCCGAGCGCCGTTCGAAGCCATGAAGCGTGTCCCACACCAGGGACCGGACGGCGCCGGCGCCAATGCACCAGGACCGCAGTCCGAGCGAACGGACGGCTCGCAGTGCGGCCATCAACTCGTCCGATGCGGCCACCATGGCGGCAAGCCTCTGCGCATGGTCTGCCTTGGGGCTTGAAGTCATGCCCCGATGGTAAGCCGGCGGACCCGCGCAGCCTCAGAACCCGAGGCTCTCCAGCAGGTCGTCCACCTGCGCCTGGCCCGTCACGGCCTCCGGGTTGCCCGGCACCACCTGCGGGCCGTTCTGCAGGCTGCTGGCTTCGGCCTCGTGGCGTTTCTCGGCGTGCTTGTCGAGGTGCGAGTTGTCGATCAGCACCTGCAGCAGCTGCGTCTCGACGTCGTTGACCACTTCCATCATCTTCTTGATGACCTGGCCCGTGAGGTCCTGGAAGTCCTGCGCCATCAGGATCTCGATCAGCTGCGTGTTGATGGCGCCGGCCTTCTGCGGCACGTCCTGCAGGTAGCCGCGCGTGTCCATCACGAGCTGGCGCGCATGGTCCAGCTCGACCGGGTTGGCGAACCACTCGTCCCAGCGCCGGCTCAGCCCCTTGGCATTGCTGGCAAGGTCTTCCTGCAGCGGCTGCGCCAGGTCGATGGCGTTGAGCGCGCGGTGCGCCGCCCGCTCGGTCATGGAGGCGATGTAGCCCAGGCGGTCGCGCGCATCGGGAATGGCTTGCGCGGCCTTGGCAACCTGCTTGTCCAGGCCCAGCTCGCGCAGGCCCTCGCGCAACTGCCGGGTCAGCTGCCCGATGCGCCCGAGCAACTCTTCGGCCGTGTTCCCGTGCTCCGCGGGTTCGAGCGCTGCGTGTGTCATGTCAGGCCGCCTCTTTCTGGAGCTTCTCGAAGATCTTGGTGATCTTTTCCTCGAGCGTGGCCGCCGTGAAGGGCTTGACCACATAGCCGTTGGCGCCGGCCTGCGCGGCCGCGATGATGTTTTCCTTCTTGGCCTCGGCCGTGACCATCAGCACCGGCAGCTTGGCCAGTTCGGGGTCGGCGCGGATGGTCTGCAGCATGGTGAGGCCGTCCATGTTGGGCATGTTCCAGTCCGACACCACGAAGCCGAAGTTGCCGCCGCGCAGCTTCTCGATGCCGGCCGCGCCGTCCTCGGCCTCGTCGACGTTGAGGAACTCGAGTTCCTTCAGCAGGTTGCGCACGATGCGCCGCATGGTCGGGAAGTCGTCCACGACCAAAATTTTGATGCTCTTGTCAATCACGATTCTTCAACTCCAACAGTTCGTTTTTCAAACCCGGTTCGTGCGTTCGCCGAAGGTGCGCAGATGGGCCAGCACGCGGCGCCCCATCTCTGCCAGCGGCGCCACCTCGTCGGCGGCACCCAGTGCAATGGCCTCGCGCGGCATGCCGAAGACCACGCAGCTGGCCTCGTCCTGCGCGAAGGTGTAGGCGCCGGCCTGCTTCATGCGCAGCAGGCCTTCGGCGCCGTCCCGGCCCATGCCCGTGAGGATCATTCCGATCGCGTTCTTGCCGGCGTGCCTGGCGGCCGAATCGAACAGCACGTCGATCGAGGGCCGGTGGCGGTTCACCGGCGGCTCCTGGTCGAGCTGCGCCACGTAGTTGGCGCCGCTTCGCCCGAGCGACAGGTGAAAGCCGCCGGGCGCGATGTAGGCATAGCCCGGCAGCACGCGCTCGCCATGCTCGGCTTCCTTCACGGTGATGCGGCACAGGCCGTTCAGGCGCTGCGCGAACGAGCGCGTGAAGCCGGCCGGCATGTGCTGTGCAATGAGCACCGCGGGCGCATCGGGCGGCAGCGGCAGCAGCACCTCGCGGATGGCCTCGGTGCCGCCGGTGGAGGCGCCGATGATGACGAGCTTCTCGGTGCTCAGGAGCGGGCTGCGCAGCAGCGGCTCCTGCGGGTTGCTGTCTGCCGCGCCCTTGGCCGAGGCGCCGTGCCGGCCCGGCAGCAGCCGCGCCGCGGCGGCCGTGCGGATCTTGCCGGCGATGAGCTCGGTGTATTGCAAGAGGCCATCGCGCACGCCGAGCCGCGGCTTGGTCACGAAATCGATCGCACCCAGCTCCAGCGCGCGCAGCGCGATCTCCGAGCCGCGC
This sequence comes from Variovorax sp. VRV01, assembly GCF_014852545.1. NCBI lineage: Bacteria > Pseudomonadati > Pseudomonadota > Betaproteobacteria > Burkholderiales > Comamonadaceae > Variovorax > Variovorax sp. VRV01. The sequence continues at coordinate 458,445 of NZ_JACVBS010000001.1, read as the reverse complement.
TCGGTCAGCGACGACACCATGACCACCGGCATCGGCCGCAGGCGCATGAGCTTCTCGAGGAATTCGAGGCCGTCCATGCGCGGCATCTCGACGTCGAGCGTGAGCACGTCGGGGTTCGTCAGCTTGATGAGGTCGCGCGCCTGCAGCGGATCGGCCGCGGTGCCGACCACCGTCATGTCGGCCTGGCTGTTGATGATCTCGGTCATCACGCTGCGGATCAGCGCCGAGTCGTCGACGCAAAGTACCTTGATTTTCTTCATGCGATCCAGCTTCCCTTGCCATATGTGGCGGACCATTTGCGCAGCAGTTCGCCTTCGTCGCGCTGGACCGCCTGGATATCGACCGGTGCGCGCAGCTTGCGCACCACCGCCTTGCCGCTCTCAGGCAGCAGGCACACGCGGCGCGCATGCAGGCCGCGCAGGTCCTGCGCAACGACGGTGATGCGCTGCTTCTCGAGGTAGCGCAGCACGAAATCGGCGTTGCGCCCGCCAATGTTGAGCATGGTCATGTTCGCCAGCACCGCGGCGCCGCCGAAGACCTTGGCCTTGAGCCGCTCGCGGCGCGCGCCCGCGCGCAGCAGCTCGGCGATCAGCACGTCCATGGCATGGGCGCCGTAGCGCATGGCGCCGGCCTGCTCGCGCGAGCCCGCCTCGGCGTCGTCGGGCAGCATGAAGTGGTTCATGCCCGCCACGCCCGCCTCCACGTCGGTGATGCAGGCTGCCACGCAGGAGCCCAGCACCGTGGTCAAGAGGATGCCGGCATCGGTCACGTAGTACTCCGCCGGCAGCAGCTTGACCGCGGCGCAATCGAAGTCGCGGTCGAAGTAGTGGTGCGTGGCCACCGAACCCGGCACGGCCGCGGGCAGGAAGCCCTTCTGCGCAGCGAGGTTCGTGTTCATTGGCGTACCTTCGTGCTTCGCACTGCGGTGCGAGCTTGCTTGGGGCGGCCCGGCGCTGCGCTCATGCACGCGCCTTGCCCAGCGCGTACACAGTCTGCCCGACCGTCTTGAAGCTCTGGTTGACCAGCGAGGCGTTCTCCGAATGCCCCGCGAACAGCAGGCCGTGCGGCTTGAGCAGCGGCATGAAGCGGTCGAGCAGCTTCTTCTGCGTGGGCTTGTCGAAATAGATCATCACGTTGCGGCAGAAGATCGCGTCCACCGGCTCCTTCACGGGCCATGAGGCATCGAGCAGGTTGAGCCGCGAGAACTTGACCATGGCAGCCACCTCGGGGCGCACCCGCACCTTGCCGGCGTTCGCACCCGTGCCCTTGTTGAAGAAGCGCCGCAGGCGGTCGGTCGACATGCGGTTGACCTGCTCCATCGTGAAGACGCCGGCCGACGCGCGGGCCAGCACCGCGGTGTCGATGTCGGTGGCAATCACGCGCGCTGCGCTCGCACGCTCGCCGAGCGCCTCCATCAGCGTGATCGCGATCGAATAGGGCTCTTCGCCGGTCGATGCGGCCGCGCACCACACGGTGGGCGGCTGGGCGCACTTGCGCGCCAGTTCCGCGAGCACCGGAAAGTGGTGCGCCTCGCGGAAGAACGAAGTCAGGTTGGTGGTCAGCGAGTTGATGAACAGCTGCCACTCCTGGCCGTCGCGACTGTCTTCCAGCATGGCCAGGTAGGCCGAAAACTCGGGCAGCCCGAGCTCGCGCAACCGGCGCGAGAGCCGGCTGTACACCATCTGCCGCTTGTGCTCGCCCAGCGCGATGCCGGCGCGCCGGTGGATGAGCGTGCGAATGCGCGAAAAATCGCTGTCGGTGAAAAGAAATTCGGAGGTCATGCGCGCGTCTCGCTAGGCGGCTTCGGCCGGGATCACGTCCTGCGACCAGGCCAGTGCCGACAGGTGTGCGGCATTCACCTGGCCGGCGCTCAGCAGCAGCGCTTCCGCCAGGCGCGCCGCCTCGCCGGTGTCCAGTTCGCAGGCCTCGGCCAGCGAGAGGAAGGGGCCGTACACGCCGCCGCGCGTGAGGATGGCCTGCTGGACCGAATCGGAAAGCTGCACCTTGTTCAGCACCTCCTGCATCGGAATGCCCAGCAGCTGGTCGATCAGCGAGAACATGCCCACCACGAACAGGTTGTCCGACTCGCCCCGCGGCAGCATGATCTCGCCCATCAGCTCGACGAAGCGGCCGCGCATGATGGCCCTCTTCATCATGAAGGGCGGGCTGCCCATGGGGTTGCTGGTGGCCAGCAGCAGCGAGAGCCAGCGGAACAGCGGCGAATAGCCGAGCATCGTCACCGCGTGGTGCAGCGAATGGATCTCGACGCCGGCCCCCACGGCCGGTGAATTCATGTGGCGCAGCAGCCGGTAGGTGAGCGCGGCATCGCGCTTGAGGGCGGCCTCGATCTCGCGCAGGTCCTCGTTGCGCTGGATCATCTGCAAGAGCCGCATGATCAGCACCGACTCGGGCTGCAGCGCATGGCTGCCGGTGCTCGCTGCAGGCGGCGGCAGGCCGCAGTTCGGATCGGCGAACACGTCGACGCGGCGGGCAGCGCAGGCTTCGAAGTCTTTCCACGAGGCCATGCGCGTGGCGATCGGCTGGATCGGCATGTGGTCGGGCTGCTCCTTGCCGCGCGCGGCCGCCACCAGCAGGGGATCGCCGGCACCCACGTCGAAATGGCTCACCAGGCCGAGCAGTTCGGGATCTTCCGGCAGCGCATTGGCGCGGCACAGCATGAAGCTGAACCCCTGCTCGTGCAGGAAGTGCAGGATCGGCCGCAGCTCCTCATTGGCCAGGTCGCCGAGCTCCAGGCAGAGCACGGTGAACTCGGGCGGCAGCGATTGCAGCGCGCCCAGCGCCAGCGATTCGGCATTCACGTCGAAGAACAGTTCGCTGCGCCCCAGCCGCCACGGCGTGTCCGGCGGGTTGAGGTGCTCGGTCACGCAGGCCACGAGCGACTTGAACTGGCTGATCGCATCCGGCGCTTCTTCGGGCCTGGCAGCCGCGCGCCAGTCGAGCTTGTAGCCTGCGACGCGCTTGTGCGCATCGAGCAGCAAGGTGTAGGCCACAAAGCCCTCTGCATTGCGCGGAGCCGCCAGGCCCAGGGCCGCTTCGGCTGCCGGCGTTTCCTCGGCCGTGGCGCGCCGGAAAAAATCAAAACGCATTGCATCGTCTCCGTGGGGTTGTATCCGTCAGGCCGCGACCGGCTCCGCGCGCGCCGCACGGGCCAGCACGGTGGCACGCTCCACGTGCGCGCGCTGGATGCGCGGCATGGCATCCACGTCGATGATGAAAGCCACGCTGCCGTCGCCCAGGATCGTCGCGGCCGAGATGCCCGGCACCTTGCGGTAGTTGGTCTCCAGGTTCTTGACCACCACCTGGTGCTGGCCGAGCAGCTCGTCCACCAGGAGTGCGAAGCGCGTCTCGCCAGCCTGCACGATCACCAGGATGCCCTGGGTCGGGTCGGTCTGCGCGCCGGCCACGTCGAACACGCCGTGCAGCTCGATCAGCGGCAGGTACTCCCCGCGCACCTTGATCACGTGGCCGTCGCTGGTGATCGAATGCAGGTGCTCGGTGCGCGGCTGCAGCGACTCGATCACGTAGCTCAGCGGCAGGATGTAGGCCTCGCTGCCCACCTTGACCGACATGCCGTTGAGGATGGCCAGCGTGAGCGGCAGCACGATGCGGGTGGTGGTGCCCCAGCCCTCGCGCGAGCTGATCTCCACGTGCCCGCCCATCTCCTGGATGTTGCGCTTGACCACGTCCATGCCGACGCCGCGCCCCGAGATGTCGGTGACCTGCTCGGCCGTGGAGAAGCCGGGCGCGAAGATCAGCTGCCACACCTCGTCGTCGGGCATGGTGTCGGTCACGGGCAGGCCCTGCTGCATGGCCTTGGCGAGGATCTTCTGGCGGTTCAGGCCCGCGCCGTCGTCGCTGACCTCGATCACGATGTTGCCGCCATGGTGCTGTGCCGACAGCAGCAGCTGCCCTTCGGCTTCCTTGCCCTTGGCGATGCGCTGTGCCGGCGTCTCGATGCCGTGGTCCAGGCTGTTGCGCACCAGGTGGGTGAGCGGATCGATGATGCGTTCGATCAGGCCCTTGTCGAGCTCGGTCTCCTTGCCGAAGGTGTCCAGGCGCACCTCCTTGCCGAGCTTGGCGCTGACGTCGCGGATCACGCGCGGAAAGCGGCTGAAGACGTAGTCCATCGGCATCATGCGGATCGACATCACCGATTCCTGCAGGTCGCGCGCATTGCGCTCCAGGTGGCCGAGGCCGCTCAGGAAGCGCTCGCACTCCACCGGATCGAGCATGGTGGCGGCCTGCGTGAGCATCGATTGCGTGATCACCAGTTCGCCCACCAGGTTGATGAGCTGGTCGACCTTTTCCACGTCGACGCGGATCGAGCTCGAATCCTTGGCGCCCGCTGCGGCAGCCGAAGAAGACGCCGGCCTGGACGCTGGGCCGGCCGGCGCTGGAGCGGGCTGCGATGCCGCGGCCGCCGGTGCGGCTGGCGCGGCGGCAATGGGCGCGGCCGCAGGAGCCGCATCGCCAGCAGGCTCGGCCGTGATCTCGATCTGCGACTCGTCGATGACGAAGCAGCACACGGCCACGATGTCGTCGGGCGCGCAGCTGGTGTCGAGCAGCACCGTGAGCTGGTCGCCGCTGCGCGTACGCGACAGCAGCTTGCCGAGGTTGCCGAGCTCGTCGGCGAGCAGCTCGCATTCGCTGTCGGACAGGCGCGAGAACCGAATGCGCAGCGCCCCGCCCGGCGCGGACACCGCGGCGGCGGAAGCAGCGGGCACGGCGGCGGGTGCGGGTGCGGGCGCAGGCACGGGTGCCGGTGCGGGCGCCGCCTGCGCACCGTCGCTCTCCAGCGCCAGCTGGCGCAGCACCTCGCAGATGTGCGCCACGCGCTCGGGGTCGGGTTCGTTCTCGGCCTGGTAGGCCATCAGTTGTTCTTGCAAGGCGTCCTTCGTTTCCAGGAATGAATCGATCATCGAGCGGCTCAGCGTCAGCTGGCCGTGGCGCGCGCGGTCCAGCAGGGTTTCCAGAAGGTGGGTGGTGTCGGTCAGTGCGACGAAGCCGAAGGTGGCCGCGCCGCCCTTGATCGAATGCGCGGCACGGAAGATGGCGTTGAGCTGCTCGCTGTCGGGCGACTCGGCGTCCAGCTCGAGAAGCAGCTGCTCCATCTGTGCCAGAAGCTCGACGGCTTCGACGAAAAATGCCTGTGTGAACTGACTGAGATCCATCGTTGCTCCGAACCGGCGTGCATGCGTGCCGGCGTCAATGTCTTTAAGGGTGCGTGGGTGCCGGCGATCCTTTGACGGTCACCTTCAGGTTGTCTGCGGGGGCGAAGAGCGGCGGCTGCGAAGCCTTCGACTTTGCGGGCCGGAGGGCGCCGGCAGTGCCGCCGCCGCCGCTGTTCTCGTGCTCGATCTGCTGCTGCGTGCGGTGGTTGAGCAGGATGATGCTGATGCGCCGGTTGATCGGGTTGCGCGGATTGCTGCGGTCCAGGTGCATGCTGTCGGCCAGGCCGACCACGCGCAGCACCTTGTTCTCGGCCATGCCGCCCATGACCAGCTCGCGCCGCGAGGCGTTGGCCCGGTCGGCCGACAGCTCCCAATTGCCGTAGGAGCGGTCGCCGTTGCTGTAGACGAAGGCATCGGTGTGGCCCGACAGCGTGATCTTGTTGGGCAGCTCGTTGAGCGTGGGTCCGAGTTCGCGCAGGATGGCGCGCATGTGCGGCACCACCTGCGCGCTGGCCAGGTCGAACATCGGGCGGTTCTCGTTGTCGACGATCTGCAGGCGCAGGCCCTCGGTCGTGATGTCGATCAGGATCTGCGAGCGGAACTGGCGGAACACCGGGCTGTTCTCGATGAGCTTGTCCAGCCGCTCCTTCATGCTGGCCAGGCGGTCCGCGTCGGCGTCGTCCTCGGCGTCGGCGCGCTGCACCTCGCCGTCGATCCGCGCGCTCGGGTCCATGCCGCCGCCGGGCACCACGCTGATGCTGGTGCTGCTCTTCTCGCCGCCGCTGAGCGCCACCTTCAGCGGCATGCGGAAGTGCTCGGCGATGCCCTCGCGCTGCTTGGGCGAGGTATTGGACAAGAGCCACATCACGAGGAAGAACGCCATCATGGCGGTCATGAAGTCCGCATAGGCGATCTTCCACCCGCCGCCGTGCCCGCCGCCTCCATGGGCAGCGACCCGCCTGACCACGACCCTGTGCTTTTCCGTGCTCATGACGATGCGCCGCGCCGCTCAGCGCGCCTTGACTTCGCGCACGTGGCTGTCCAGCTCGGTGAAGCTGGGCCGCTCGGTCGAGAACAGCACCTTGCGGCCGAACTCCACCGCCAGCTGCGGCGCGTAGCCGTTGAGGCTGGCGAGCAGCGTGACCTTGGCGCACTGGTACAGCTTCATGCCCTCGGACACCTTCTGGTCGATCAGCGAAGCCAGCGGCGAGACGAAGCCGTAGGCCAGCAGCACGCCAAGGAAGGTGCCCACCATGGCGTGCGCGATGAGCGCGCCCATTTCCGCGGGCGGCAGGTCGGCCGAGCCCAGCGCATGCACCACGCCCATCACGGCCGCGACGATGCCCAGCGCAGGCAGCGCATCGCCCACGCGCGAGAGGCTGTGCACGGGCATCTCGGCCTCGTGCTTGATGGTCTCGATCTCGTGGTCCATCAGCGCCTCGATCTCGAATGCGTCGGTGTTGCCGCTGATGACCAGCCGCAGGTAGTCGCACAGGAACTCCATCACGCCGGCATCGGCCAGGATCTCGGGGTAGCGGCTGAAGATCTGGCTCTGCGCCGGGTCCTCCACGTCGGACTCCAGCTTCATCATCCCTTCCTTGCGCGCCTTGGCCAGCAGCTCGTAGAGCAGCGCGAGCAGGTCCAGGTAGAGCTGCCGGTTGTGCTTGGACGAACGCAGCAGCAGCGGCAGCTCCTTGAGCGTGGCCTTGATCGTCTTGCCGTTGTTGCCCGCAAGGAAGGCGCCCAGCGCCGCGCCGCCGATCATCAGCAGTTCGACCGGCTGGAACAGCACGCCGAAGTGCCCGCCCATCAGCGCATAGCCGCCGAAGACGGCGCCAATCACCACCAGATACCCAACCAGAAGGAGCACGCGCTTCCCCTATTGCCCTTGAGGCGTCGATTCAAAAGCCCTGCCCGGCGGGCAGGGTCCGTGTCAGTGGAGCCCCGCGCCGCCCGGCGCCGCCTCCACGCCAAAACCCATGCCTTCGATGCCGAGCGTGGTGGCCTCGCCCGCCGCGCCGCGCTTGGCGCCGCGCGCCTTGCCCGCGCGCGACGGCGGCCGGCAGAGCACGCACACGTAGCCGCTCTTGTGGTCGTGCGCATGCGCGACGAACTGCCCCGAGCAGCGGCAGCAGGTACTCAGCTGCAGCATGTCGCTGTCGAAAAATCGCACCATCGTGTAGGCGCGCGTGAAATCCAGAATTGGCTCGCTGTCCTGCGCCGCAATTTGCTGCAAATAAAGTTTGTAGCTTTTAATCAATATCCAGACTTTTTCTTCGTCCGAATGAATCTTCATGAATTGATACATGTTGTAAAACATTGACGAATGGATATTCGCCAGCCACGTCATGTACCAATCGGTTGAAAAGGGAAGCAGTCCCTTGGGCGGGGAAACACCCTTGATTTCCTTGTAGAGGCGGATCAGCCGCTCGCGGCTCAGGCCCACTTCCGCCTCCAGGAACTGCAGGCGGGCGCCCAGCTGGATCAGCTGGATCGCAAGCTGGACTTCCCGCACCTCGCCCAGGACGCTCTTGCGCGTCATGCGGCCACCGCTGCTTTTCGGGTCTGCAGGCTTCGTGCCGACATCAGGATCGACATGTGTGCTTGTTGCAGCATCGTGTCCTTACCTTCGCCAACTACGGCCGACATCGAAGCATGCTCGTCCAGCCTGAAACTGCACAGCAGGAAGTTCGACGCCGCCAGCTTGACGATCTGCGCCAGCGACATGCCGGCCAGCATGTCGGCCAGTTCGCTGCTCACGCCGAGCCGAAACATCGCCGCCACGCGGTCCTGCTTGACCAGCTTCTGCGCCAGCAGCATGTAGGCGAGGTTGATGTCGCCGATTTCCCGGGAGATTTCGCCGTTGGCTACGCTCATCACGTTATCCGTTTCCAAAATGCACTCCGTTCAGTCATGTCCTGATTGGGATTATTCACAATATTTAACACTTGTAACCTTCTGCACTACTCAAACTGTAAACAGGGCTACAAGTACATGTAAGCCTTTGTTGCAATCGCACGACGAGCCTTCCGCCGACGCGACCGGCTCTCACAAAGATGGCGATTCAATGAAAAAACATTAATCGGATCGGCCAGCTGCCTGGCCCCTGTCGTTCTCGATGCCATGGATCCACGCCATGACCTCGGCCACCGCCAGGTAAAGCTGCGGCGGAATCTGCCGATCGAGGTCCACCTGCATCAGCAGCCGGACCAGGTCCGGCGAGGCGTGCACGTAGACACCGTTCTCGCGCGCCTGCCGAAGGATCGATTCCGCGGTCACGCCATAGCCCTTGGCCACCACCACTGGCGCCTTCGCGGTGTCGGCGTGGGACAGGGCCACTGCGCTCTGGCGCGGTTGCGCGGGGGTCGTCATGCGGTGCGCTCCATGGCCGTGATCTGCAGGTCCTGCAGCCGCAGGCCGGCGGCCTGGAGACGCGATGCCAGTTCGCCGCCGTCGCTGCGCAGCCGGACCAGCGTCGCGGCCTCGCTGGCGCTCAGGTGCGCCTGGACCAGTTCGCCAGCCAGGCTCAGGCGAAGATCCACCGCGCCCAGCTTCGGCAGCGTGAGCGACACCGTGGTCGTCCAGCGGCGCGCAGGCGTGCCGCCCCCATCGCCGCGGCCTTCGGGCGCATCGCCGGGCTGTTCGGTTTCTTCGTGGATCGACCACGCCATCGGCACACCCGGCCACGCCTGGCCGCTCCAGCGGAACACGGCGGTGGCCAGCAGGTCGAGCTGCTGGTGCACCAGCGCGGCGGTCTGCGGATGGACCAGCTCGGCCGCGGCGGGCGCCGCCGCGCGCGCCGGAGCATTGGCTGCACCGGCTTCAGCGGCGCCGAGGCTGGCCGTGCGCTCCTCGCCGGCCATCGCGGCCACATGGCTTGTCGAGGCAAGCGCGGCCTGGTGGGTCTGGGCGGACGGCGCGCCGGCGCGCGAAGCGATTTCGGACGGCAGTGCCTGCGGCAATGCACCGGACGCCACGGGCGCAGTGGGCCCGCCGGCAGCGAAGCGTGGCGCCGCGGCAGCACGCTGGGCGACAGCAGGCTGGGGCATCGCAGTGGGTGGCGCCCCGGAGGTGCCAGGCACGGCCGGCTGCTGAAGCGGCTGCGTCAGCTGCGTCAGCCGAACCTGCGGCTCCTCGGCCAGCTGCGACAGCGTGCGCAGCCCCATGGCGAATTCGAGCAGATGCGATTCGTAGAAGAGTCCGCTGCCGCTCACCGATCGTCCCAGCGCGGCCGCGAGCACGGCGCCGGCCGGCGCCTCCTGTGGCGACGTCCACACCGGCGTCGCGCCGCGCACCGGCTCCGGTTCGGCATGCAGGTCCGCCAGCACGGCGCCGATGACGCGTGCCGCCGCGGACCACCGCGTGTCGATCGAGGGCGGCGCATCGGCGCGCGGCAGCGCGGGCGGCGTACCGGCCGCAAGGGGCGCCTCGAGCATGGCGTGCGACGGCAGCCGGACATCGTTCTTGACCTTCTGGATCTCGGCCGTCGGCCCGACGGGCATGCTGGTGCCGACCTCGGTCTGCAGCACGGCCAGGTCCGGCCGCGTCGAAGAAAGCTTCGCGGCAAGCAGCGCATCGACGGCAGGTCCGATCGGTCTGTTCATGGCCATGGGCGCAGCGTCGGGCGATCAGTGCGGCAGGCCGTAGGCCTTGCCCAGATCGCTGCGGTTCTGCAGCTGGGCCATCTTGGCCACCAGGCGTTCGAGCTGCGGTTTGACCAGTCCGCACACCTCGGCCTGGTCGGCGTGGATGCGCGCGATCAGGCCGCGCACTTCTTCGAGCTGCGCCGCATCGAGCGACACTGCGCCAACGGCCTTGAGCCGGTCGACCAGCGCCGCGCAGCGGGCTTCGAGCTCGGGCAGCCGGTCCCATTCCCTCGCGCGGGCCAGCGAGGCCATGAGCGACATGGCCGCAGCGAGCTCGCCATAGCAACGGATGACTTCGTGGCGGACGGGCACGGCCTGCGCTTCCAATGTGAAGATGTCAATTGCCGGCACTGGCGCCGCCGATCTCGCGCCATGCGGACGCGACGTTCTCGAGCAATGCCTCCGCCTCGTCGAGCGCCTTCGGCTCGTTGTGCAGGTTGGCATAGAGCAGCCGGCGGATCACGTAGTCGTACAGCGCCGAGAGATTGCCCACCAGTTCGGCGCCAGCCGCGCCCGCGGCCTTGGCATCGAGGGCGGCCTTCAGGCCGTTGTCGACGATGCTCACGGCCTTGGAGATCGCGTTGCCCTTGGCGGCCATCTCGCCGGTGGCCATGTGGTGGCGTGCCATGCCGATGCTGGTGACGACGCCGTCGAACAGCATGACGATGAGCTGGTGCGGCGACGCGCTCATGGTGCGCGTCTCCATGCCGACGCGCGCATACGCGCTGGCGCCGGTCCTGAAGGTGTGGGGGGTGTACATGGGCTGCTTGCTCCGCTGGAATGGCTACTACTTGCCGCTGTTTTGCATGCTCGCGAACTGCTGCGTGAGATAGCTGCTGGTCCGGTTCATCTGGCTCATGAGCAGGTCGAGCTGGGTGAATTGCGTGCGATAGCGCTCCACCTTGGCATCGACCCGCGTCTTCATGTCGGCGTACTGTTCGTCGAGCTGCTTGAGCGATGCGGTCATGCCATCGGAGGCGACCTTGAGCGCGCCGCCGGTGGAGGTGAGGTCGTCCACCAGCGCGCTCAGCTGCTTGCCGTAGCCGGCGGTGCTGCCGGTGGCGCTCGCAAACAGCCCGGAAACGCCGGCCAGGTTGCTGGCGAGCGCCGACTTGAGCTTGGTCGAATCGACCGCCAACGTGCCGTCCTTCTGGAAGGCGACGCCGATTTCCGACAGCACTTTCATGTCGTCGGGGCCGCCGGCCTGCGGCGTGGTGAGCGCCTGCCGGATGCGCGTCTGCAGGTTGCGCAGCGTCGAATCGCCGACCAGCGCGGCGCCGGTCTTGGAGTCCTTGTTGTAGGCGGTCAGCGTGTTGGCCGTGGCCTGCAGGCTGTTGTAGGCCTTGACGAAATCGTTGATGGCCGTCTCCACCGCGGCCGTGTCGGCCTGGGTCGAGAGGCTGCTGCTGCCGGTCTTGAGCAGCGTCAGCGTGGTGCCCTGGATGGCTTCCTTGACGGTGTTGTTCGCGCTGGTCACGGCGATGCCGTTGACGGTGAGCTTGGCGTTCTGCCCTGCCACTGTCTGGCGCAGGTTCTGCGTGCCCGCGGGGTCATTGTTCAGCAGGTTCTGCAGCGCCGCATCGCCGGCCACCGAGACGCGCATGCTCGAGGCCTCGCCGGTCTGCAAGGAGGTCAGCACCAGCCGGTTGGGCGTGCCGCTGCCGTCGTTCACGATGCTGGCCGAGACACCGGCCTTGGCGGCGTTGATGGCGTCGCGGATGCCTGCGAGCGTGTTGTTGCTGCCGTCGATGGTGATCGGCACGGCCGTGCGGGTGGCGTCCTTGGTGAAGCCCGAGCCGTTGTAGGTGCCGGTGGCCGCGTCGAGCGCGCCGCCGGTGACGGTGCCGAAATCGATGGTGATGGTTCCGCTGCCGATGGCCGTGGTGGTGTTCGCCTGGCCCGCCGCAACCAGCGACTGCGACTGCGCGAGCTGCGTCACCTCGATGGCGTAGGTGCCGGCCGCGGCCGTGCTTGCGGCCGCCGCGGTCAGCACGTCGGTGGCGCTGGAGGCAGCCTTCACGCCCTGGAACAGCGCGGGGTCGGACAGCTTCTTGGCCGCGGCCTGCAGCGTGCCGAGCGAGCTTTGCAGCGTGCCGTAGGCCGAGAGCTTGCTCGTGTAGCTCACCTGGCGCTGCTGAAGCGCCACCAGCGGCTGGCTTTCCGCCGTCTGGAGCTGGGTGAGCAGGGTGCCCAGTTCGAGGTTGGCGCCAACGCCCAGGCTGCTGATCGATGCCATGTTGAGATTTCCTGATGTCTGTGAATGAAAAGGCGGCGCCTGTCAGGCTTCCCGGCTCACCAGCAGGCCGGGCGCCTTGCCCAGCACCTTGGCGATGCGCACCACTTCCTCGGAAGGGATCTGGCGGATGACCTCGCCGCTTTCCCGGTCGACCACCCTGACGATGAGCTTGTCGGTGTCCTCGTCCATCTCGAACTGCAGCCCGACCGAGCGGCTCTGCAGCGAAGCATTGGCCTCCTTCACCGCCTGCGCGACCTGCACGGGCGTGGCTTCGTCCACGGCGTCCGATGGCGCGGCCACGGCCTCCTCGGCGGCCTTGCCGGCGGTGCGCCCGGAGAGCGCCTGCATCCACCACGGGCCGTCTGCCGCGGGGCTTACGGGGATCGACATGATTTCCACCTTCTTGTCTTGATTGCTTTCGCTGTCGTCTGCGGCCTGGCCGGAGCCAGGCCGCAGGGAACAGCGCAGCCGGAGCCGGGCTTTCGCCCGACGGCTGCGCAATGCCTTCTCAGATCAACGCAGGAGCGACAGCACGCCTTGCGTGGTCTGGTTCGCCTGGGCCAGCACCGAGGTACCGGCTTGCTGCAGGATCTGCGCACGGGTCATGTTCGACACTTCGGTTGCGTAGTCGGCGTCTTCGATGCGCGAGCGCGAGGACGACAAGTTGGTGATGGCGGTGCCAAGGTTGGAGATCACCGAGTCGAAACGGTTTTGCACCGCACCCAGCGAGCTGCGCAGGTCGTCGACTTGCTTCAGTGCCGCGTCGATCGCTTCCAGCGGGCTGGCCGTCGAGCCGGTCTGCAGGCTGGCCACGGACACCTTCGAGGTATCGACGGTGAAAGCGGCCGTGCCGGCGGTCGTGGCCGTGTCGGCGGAAGCCGGGTCAAGCGCGATGTAGCGGAACATGGCGGTGCCGTCGACCGCGCCGGTGAAGCCCTGGTTGATCAACGACGAGGTTTCGCCTGCGCCGGTGGGCGTGATCGAGACTTCGGCGAACAGGTTGCCGTTCTTGTCGGCAACGGTGTTGCCGGTGAGCGTGGCGCCGCCCGCGGCCAGGCCGAGCTTGGTCGACAGGTCGTCGGTGGTCTTCTCGGCGACGGTCGTCGTGGTGACGGCCGTGGTGGAACCGTAGAGCGACTTCAGCTGGGCAGCCGTGGGCGCATCGCCTGCGGCCGAACCGGTCACGCCGTCGAAGGCGAAGGCGGCCGTGGCGGCGGGGCCGGCAACGTTGAAGCCTTGCATGCCGAGCGTCTTCGAGCTGATTTCCTTCAGGTCGATGTCGATGGTTTCGCCGTCGTTGGCACCCACTTGAACCGTCAGCGGCTTGGCCGACGACGAGAGGACCTTCACGCCGTTGAAGTCGGTCTGCTTCGACACGCGGTCGATTTCACCGAGGCGCAGCTTGATTTCGTCCTGGATGGATTGCAGGTCGCTGGCCGAATTGCTGCCGTTGGCGGCCTGCACCGACAGTTCGCGAACGCGCTGCAGGTTGTTGTTCACTTCCTTGAGCGCGCCTTCCGTCGTCTGCGCCAGCGAGATGCCGTCGTTGGCGTTGCGCGAGGCTTGCGTCAGGCCGCGGATGTTGGCCGTGAAGCGGTTGGCGATGGCCTGGCCGGCGGCGTCATCCTTGGCGCTGTTGATGCGCAGGCCGGAAGACAGGCGCTGGATCGCCGTGTTCAACGACGATTGCGACGCGTTGAGGTTGTTCTGCGTGAGCAGGGAAAGGCTGTTGGTGTTGATGACTTGCGCCATGTTCGACTCCTGATAGACAAAGGTTGTGGACTCCGGCCCTCAGGCCGCAACGCTGGACCCGCTCCCACTGTGAGACTCAAGCCATCGTTGGTTTAGTTATCGGCAGGGCTTTTCAAACATTTAGAGTCCGGCGCAAAAAAAGATGCGCACCCCACAACCTCCGGGTTCAGGCGGGCAGGTTCATCACTTCCTGGTAGGCCGCCACCAGCCGGTTGCGCACCTGCAGCCCGGTCTGGAAAGCCACGTTGGCCTTCTGCAGGTCGACCATCACGTCGTTCAGCGCCACGCCGGGCTTGCCCATTTCGAAGTCCTCGGCCTGGCCGTAGGCCTTGGTCTGTGCGGTGCTGATGCTGTCGAGCGAGCGCCGCAGCTCGGCCGCGAATCCCCCCGGCTGGGCCGCCTCGGCGGCGGGTTGCGCGATGCCGCTCTGGAGCGCGGTGGCGCGCATCTGCTGCAGGACGGATTCGATGGCGGTGATCGACATGGAGGGCTTTCTCTTGATAGGTTGGATCCGGGTGTGGACAAGGAGGCCCAGGGGCCTTCCCGCGTGTTTTCAGCGTAGCAGGCGAAGCCTCGGAGACATGCGCCCAACTGACGGCAAAACCCGCAGTTGTTCGACCAATCGAATATGGCCCGGCTGCTGAGAATCAACGCCGAACCCATAGCTCGCTGACGACACCACGGCCCCCTCGGCATGACCCCAGAACATCGAAGCCTCCAGCCCCTCGCCATGACCCCGCGCCGCCTCGTGCATTTGGCCGCGGCGGAGCTTGCGCAATGAGTTCGGCGGCCCCCGCGGGCGCCAGCCCGGCGCCCTCGCCCGCCTCCGGCCTTGCAGAGCGCCTGCGCGCCCAGCCGAAGCTGCCGCTGATCGTCGGCGCGGCCGCCATCGCCGCGGCCGCCGCGGCGTTCCTGCTGTGGAGCCGCGCGCCCGACTACGGTGTGCTCTACACCAACGTGACGGAGCGCGACGGCGGCGCCATCATCGCGTCGCTGCAGCAGATGAACGTGCCCTACAAGTTCGCCGAAGGCGGCGGCGCGATCATGGTGGCGCGCGACAAGGTGCCCGAGCTGCGCCTGAAGCTCGCCGCCCAGGGTCTGCCCAAGGGCGGCGGGGTCGGCTTCGAGCTGATGGACAACCAGAAGTTCGGCACCAGCAACTTCGCGGAACAGGTGAACTACCAGCGCGGGCTCGAAGGCGAGCTGGCGCGCTCGGTCGAATCGATCGGCTCGGTCGAGTCGGCGCGCATCCACCTGGCGCTGCCCAAGCCTTCGCTCTTCGTGCGCGACCAGAAGAAGCCCTCGGCCTCGGTGATCCTGACGCTGCACCGCGGCCGCAGCATCGACGAGGGCCAGGTCAGCGCGATCGTGCACATGGTCTCCAGCAGCGTGCCCGACCTGAACGCCAAGAGCGTGACCGTGGTCGACCAGCACGGCAACCTGCTGTCGGCCGCCAACGCCGGCGCGCGCGGACTGGACGTGAGCCAGCTGAAATACGCGCAGGAAATCGAGCAGGGCTACATCCGCCGCATCGAGGCGATCCTGCAGCCCATCGTGGGCGCGAGCAACGTGCGCGCGCAGGTGGCGGCCGACATCGACTTTTCCGTGGTCGAGCGCACCGAGGAAAGCTACAAGCCGAACCAGGACCCGCGCACCGCGGCTGTCCGCAGCCAGCAGTCGAGCGAGTCGATGCAGCAGGGCGCCACGCCGCCGGGCGGCGTGCCGGGCGCGCTGTCGAACCAGCCGCCGCAGGCGCCGAGCGCGCCCATCACCGCGCCGCCGAACGCCGCGGCACCGGCGCCGGGAACTGCCGCAACCACCACGGCGGCCGGCACGGCACCGGGCAGCTCACGCAAGGACGTGACGACCAACTACGAGCTCGACCGTTCGATCCGCCATGTGCAGCAAGGCGCGGGCGGGGTGAAGCGGCTGTCGGTGGCCGTGGTGGTGAACCACCGCGAAGCCGCGGACAGCGCCGGCAAGCCGAGCCAGCGCGCGCTCACGCCGGCCGAGCTCGAGCAGATCCGGAACCTCGTCAAGGAAGCGATGGGCTTCAGCCAGGAGCGCGGCGACTCGCTCAACGTGGTCAACAGCGCCTTCGCCCGCGAAGGCGGCGACGAGCAGGCCGGCCCCGCGCTGCCGTTCTGGCGCGACCCCGCCAACCTCGGGCTCGCCATGACCATCGCGCAGTACCTGCTGGTGGCCGGCCTCGCGCTGTTCGCCTGGTTCGCGGTGCTGCGGCCGCTGCTGCGCAGGCACCTCGCGCCGCCCGCCGCCGCGGTGCCCGAAACGGCGCCGGCCGCCCCTGGCGCAGCCGACGACGAGGCGGCCTCGCAGAACAACGCGCGGCTGCGCGAGATCGAGCGCCAGAAGGCCGACCTCGACTACGCGCACCAGACCGCCGACCAGGATCCGCGCCTGGTGGCCACGCTGATCAAGCATTGGATGAATTCATGAGCGACGCAGGCACCCGGAAAAGCGCAATCTTGCTGATGTCGTTGGGCGAAGACCGCGCCGCCGCCACGCTGCACCACCTGCCCGCCACCGAGGTGCAGGCGCTGGGCGTCGCAATGGCCAAGCTGAGCCAGGTCTCCAAGGACGAACTCGCGGCCGTGCTGGCCGAGTTCCGCATGGAGACCGAGCAGCTGTCCGCGCTGCACCTGGGCTCGGGCAGCTACATCCGCGCCGTGCTGCGCAAGGCGCTGGGCGACGACCGCGCCAGCAACCTGCTCGAAGACATCCTGCAGCCCGACGAGCCGCACGGCGGCATCGAGCGGCTCAACGACCTGGAAGCCAGCGAAGTGGTGGAACTGGTGCGCGACGAGCATCCGCAGATTCTGGCCACGCTGCTGGTCCACCTGGACCGCAAGAAGGCCTCCGAGGTGCTCGAAAGACTGCCCGAGCGCCTGCGCCACGACGTGATCCTGCGCGTGGCCACCTTCGGCGGCGTGCAGCCGGCCGCGCTGGCCGAGCTGACCGACGTGCTCACCGAGATGCTCTCGGGCGAAGGCCTCAAGCGCAGCCGCCTGGGCGGCGCGCGCACCGCGGCCGAGATCGTCAACCTGATGAACAGCGCGCAGGAAGAAGAGGCCATTGCCCACGTGCGCGCCCACGACGAGGCGCTGGCCCAGCGCATCGTCGAGGAGATGTTCGTGTTCGAGAACCTGCTCGACCTGGAGGACCGCTACATCCAGCGCCTGCTCAAGGACATCGAGTCCGATTCGCTCATCGTCGCGCTCAAGGGCTCGGCGCCCGAGCTGCGCGAGAAGTTCCTCAAGAACATGTCGCAGCGCGCGGCCGAGACGCTGCGCGAGGACATCGAGCTGCGCGGCCCGGTGCGCGTGTCGCAGGTCGAGACCGAGCAGAAGGCGATCCTGCAGGTCGTGCGCCGCCTGGCCGATGCCGGCGAGATCGTCGTTGCCGCGCCTGGAACCGATGATTTCGTCTAGACATGTTGCTCTCCCCCAAGCTTCGCGCACTTCGTGTCGCTGCGCCAACCCCCTCGCCGGGGGCAACACCTGCAGCCCGGCGAAGCCGGTTCTGCGGTGTTCCTGGAAGTCGATGAGATGACCTCCTTCCCTCATTCCTTCGGCGCTCGCGCGCGGCAGGACACGCCGCCGATGCTCTCCCAGCCGCGCCTGTCCGCCTGGCAGCGCTGGGAGATGGGCGCGATCGACGCGGAAGCGATCGCGGCGCACAGCGCCGGCATCGAAGCGCCCGCACCGCCGCGCATCGACCCGGCCGCGCTGGCACGCGAGGCCGAGCTCGAACGCCTGCGCCTGGAAGCGCGCGCCACCGGCGAAGCCGAAGGCCGCCGCGAGGGCTGGGCCCAGGGCCATGCCGAAGGGCGCACCGAAGGCCTGGCCGCCGGCCTGGCCGCGGCCAGCGCGCATGCCGAGCAGTTGCGCGCACTGGCGGCGGCGCTGCCGGCCGCGCTGCGCAGCGCGGAGAGCGAGCTGGGCGATGCCGTCCTGGCGCTCGCGCTCGATGCCGCGCGCCAGGTGATCCACCGCACCCTGCGCGTCGAGCCCGAATGGGTGCTGGCGCTGGTGCAGGACCTGCTGCACACCGAACCCGCGCTGCAGGGCGAGCCGCGCCTGCTGCTGCACCCCGAGGACCTGGCACTGGTGAAGAACAGCCTCGGCGGCGAACTGCAGGCCGCCGGCTGGCAGCTGCGCGCCGACGACACCCTGGCCCGCGGCGGCTGCCGCGTGCGCAGCACGAGCGGCGAGATGGACGCCACGCTCGCGACCCGCTGGAAGCGCGTGGCCGGCGCCTTCTCGCGCGATGCCGAACCCGATGGAGCCTGAGAAACCATGCAAGCCGCCACAATCACCGCCGCGCCCGGCGCGGTCAATCCGCACCTCAAGTCCTGGCTCGGCACGCTCGCGCAGGCCCGCAGCGAGGTCGGCCTGTGCGCGACCATCGCCACCTCGGGCCGCCTGACGCGCGCCGTCGGCCTGGTGCTGGAGGCCGTGGGCCTGCAGCTGCCGGTCGGCAGCGACTGCCTGATCGAGTTGCCGCCCGGCTATCCGCAGCGCCATGCCGAGGCCGAGGTGGTCGGCTTTGCCGGCGACCGCCTGTTCCTGATGCCGCAAAGCGAAGTGGCCGGCCTGCTGCCCGGTGCGCGCGTGTTTGCGCGGCCCGGCCCCGCGCAGTTCGCGGGCGGCGCTTCCGGCGATGCCCACACCAAGCGGCTGCCGGTGGGTGAAGGCATGCTCGGGCGCGTGGTCGACGCCGCCGGACGGCCGCTCGACGGGCTCGGTCCGCTCGACGCGAGCCGCAGGGTGCCGCTGGGCGCGCCGCCGATCAATCCGCTCGCGCGTGCGCCGATCGACTCGGTGCTCGACGTGGGCGTGCGCGCCATCAACGCCATGCTCACCGTGGGCCGAGGCCAGCGCATGGGCCTGTTCGCGGGCTCCGGCGTGGGCAAGAGCGTGCTGCTGGGCATGATGGCGCGCTACACCAGCGCCGAAGTGATCGTGGTCGGCCTCATCGGCGAACGCGGCCGCGAGGTCAAGGACTTCATCGAGAACACGCTGGGCGAGGAAGGCCTGGCCCGCTCGGTGGTGGTGGCCGCGCCGGCCGACAACTCGCCGCTGATGCGGCTGCAGGGCGCGGCCTATGCCACCTGCCTGGCCGAGTACTTCCGCGACCAGGGCCGCGACGTGCTGCTGATCATGGATTCGCTCACGCGCTATGCGATGGCGCAGCGCGAGATCGCGCTCGCAGTGGGCGAGCCGCCGGCCACCAAGGGCTATCCGCCCTCGGTGTTCGCCAAGCTGCCCGCGCTGGTGGAGCGCGCCGGCAACGGCGCGCGCGATGCCAACGGCCGCGGCGGCTCGATCACGGCCTTCTACACCGTGCTGTCCGAAGGCGACGACCAGCAGGACCCGATCGCCGATTCGGCGCGCGCCATCCTCGACGGCCACGTGGTGCTGTCGCGCACGCTGGCCGAGGCCGGCCACTACCCGGCGATCGACATCGAGGCCTCGATCAGCCGCGCGATGACGGCGCTGATCGAGCCCTCGCAGTTCGACACCGTGCGGCGCTTCAAGCAGGCGCTCTCGCGCTACCAGCGCAACCGCGACCTCATCAGCGTCGGCGCCTATGCGGCCGGCCACGACCCGCAGCTCGACCAGGCCATTGCGCTCTATCCGCGCATCGAGGCCTTCCTGCAGCAGTCGATGCACGAGCGCTGCGACTACGCCGCGTCCATCGAGCGCATGGGCCGCCTCTTCGAACCCGCCTGATCCCATCCCCTTCCACAGGAGTCGCCATGCCGCACAAGCTTCCGCTCGATACGCTCACCGACCTCGCCCGCACCCGGACCGACGATGCGGCGCGCCAGCTCGGCCTGCTGCAGAACGCGCAGGTCAGCGCCCACCAGAAGCTGGAGCTGCTGCTGCAATACCGCCAGGACTACAGCGACCAGCTGCAGGTGCTGATGGCGAACGGCCTGCCCTCGGCCCAGTGGCACAACTACCGCAACTTCCTCGGCACGCTCGACGGCGCCATCAAGCAGCAGCAGGCCATCGCCGCGCAGGCGGCCAGCCGGCTCGACCATGGCCGCAGCGAATGGCAGCAGCACAAGCGGCGCCTCAACTCCTTCGATGCGCTGGCCGAACGCGCGCGGCGGCAGGAACTCGTGGTCGGTGCGCGGCGCGAGCAGCGCGACAGCGACGAACGCACGGCACGCAAGTTCTTCGACCGCGCCTCCCAACCGACACCCTGACGCACCCGCCCCGCCATGCCTTCTCCCATTGCCCCTTCCTTCAGCCCAAGTGCGACTGCCTCCGCGGCTTCTTCCGCTGCCTCCGGTGCACGCGGCCGCAACGCCGAGGAGCCCGGCGGCCGCAGCTTCGATGCGGCGCTGGCCCGGTCGCGCAACGCGGGCGCAGCGCAGGCGCCCGAAGAGGCCGAATCGTCCGCACTCGAAGCCACGCACCGCCGAAAGGCCTCGCGCGCCGGCGATCGCAAGGACGAGCTTGCCGCCGAGCTGTTGCCGATGTCCTTCTTCGCGCCGCTGGTGGCGCCACCCTCCGCCGCCACCGCTGCGCTGGCGGCCGGTGCACCCGCGGCGGCCTCGATGCCCGACGGCATCCAGGCCGTGCTGCCGGGCGATGCGCCGGCCGACACGCTGGCTGGAGAGACCGCAGACGCTGCGGCAGGCAAGACAGCCATTGCGGCGGATGCCGAAGGCGAAACAACTGCGCCAACGAAGCCGACACACGGTGCGCAGCAGGCGCTAGCCCCGGACGCCGCGCAGCCGGCGGATGCACGCGCCGCCGTGCAGGCCGCAGCCGCTGTGCCGCCGCCGGCCGCTGGCACAGGCACAGACACGGCCGCGACCCCGGCCGCCGACGCTGCGCCGCCCGAAACCGGCACCCACATCGCCGCGGCTCCTGCAGCGGCCGCCACCGACCCACGCGGCGCATCCACCGCCTCCCTCTCCGCCGATGCCGACACCCACTCGGCACCGGCCACCGCCATGATCTCCGCCGACAAGACCGCCGACCTGGCCGCCGCATCCGACGCGGCGGCGCCCGCCTCCGACAGCGTGCCCACCCCGATGCCGTTCACGCCGGCCGCGGCCGCCGCCGCGCGCACGAACGTGCCGCCGGCCTCGCCGCACACGCCCATCCTCAGCGTGGAGCCGTCGGTCGGCTCGGCCGCCTGGGGCAAGGCCATCGGCCACCAGGTGCTGCGCATGACCGCCGCGGGCTATCAGGTGGCCGAGCTGAACCTCAACCCGGCCGGCCTCGGCCCGCTCAAGGTCACGCTCACCATGGGCGACAACCAGGCGCAGGCGATGTTCGCCTCGGCCCACGAGAGCGTGCGCAAGGCGCTCGAAGTCGCGCTGCCGCAATTGCGCGCGAGCCTTGCCGACCACGGCATCAGCCTGGGCCAGGCCTCGGTCGGCGCGGAATCGCATCCCTCGCCCGGACAAAGCGGCGCCTTCGGCCAGCAGCCCCAGCCGCAGGGATCGCCGCGGCAGGCCGACTACGCCGCGGCCAGCCGCGCACAAGCCATCGCCACCACCGAGCCGCTGCGCAGCATGCCGGCGCCTGCGGCGCTTCGCAGGCCCAGTGCCGGCGTCGACACCTTCGCATGAGATGGCGAACGCGGGATCTGAGAGCTTTTCCCGCGCTTGATCAGCCCTTCGCCTGCCAGCCACCTGGCAAAGAATAGTCCGAAACCGATTCGCTTCGCAGCACCCATATGGCTACCAGTCCTCCTGTCGCACTCGCTCCCGTTCCCCCTTCCCCCGCACGTTCGTCCAGGCTGTGGATCGTGCTCCTGATCGTCGTGCTGGCCGGCGCGCTGGCCGCCGCCGGCGGCTATTTCCTGCTGCGCCAGCGCGCCGCGGCCGAACCCGCCGCAGCCGCTGCACCCGTGCCTGAGAAGCCGATCTTCGTGACCCTCGAGCCGCTGACTGTCAACGTGCAGTCCGAAGGCCGCGGCCGCTTCCTGCACGTGGGCATCGCCCTCAAGGTGCGCGACGAACAGGCCAAGGCGCGCATCGTCGAATTCATGCCCGAGATCCGCAGCCGGGTGCTGTTGCTGCTGTCGAACCGCCCGCCCGAATCGCTGGTGACGACCGCCGACAAGGCCCGTCTGGCCGAGGAGATCCGCGCCGAGCTGAGCCGCCCGCTGGGCGCAGGCCTGCCGCCGCAGGAGATCGCCAGCGTGTCCTTCAACACCTTCGTGGTGCAGTAACCCTTTCCGGACCGCCGATCCATGGCCTATGAACAAGTGCTCTCCCAGGACGAGGTCGACGCGCTGCTGCAGGGCGTCACCGGCGGCGCGCCCGAGCAGAGCGACGGCGCCGCCGCCCGCACGGACGGCCTGCCGGTGTACGACCTGGGCGCGCCCGACCGCGTGGTGCGCAGCCGCATGCACACGCTGGAGGTCATCAACGAGCGCTTTGCCCGCCACCTGCGCAGCTCGCTGCTGAACTTCATGCGGCGCAGCCCCGACATCTCGGTCGGGCCGGTGCACATCCAGCAGTACGGCGAATTCGTGCGCCACCTGCCGGTGCCGGCCAACATCAACATGCTGCACATGAAGCCGCTGCGCGGCACGGCGCTGTTCGTGTTCGATCCGAAGCTGGTGTTCCTGGTGGTCGACAACCTGTTCGGCAGCGACGGGCGCTACCACGTGCGCGTCGAGGGGCGCGACTTCACGCGCACCGAGCAGCGCATCATCAAGCGGCTCCTGAACCTCACGCTGCAGTGCTATGCCGACGCCTGGCAGCCGGTGTTCCCGCTGAGCTTCGACTACGTGCGCGCCGAGATGCACGGCAAGCTCGCCAACATCGTCGCGCCCAACGAAGTGGTGATCAACACCACGCTGCAGATCGAGTTCGGCCCGGTGGGCGGCTTCCTGCACGTGTGCATTCCCTATTCGATGATCGAGCCGATCCGCGACCTGCTGTCCAACCCGGTGCAGGACGAGATCGAGGTCGACAAGCGCTGGGTGCGCCAGATGTCGCAGCAGATGCAGAGCGCCGACGTGGAGCTCAGCGCCGAATTCATCACGCTGCCCTCGACCATCGGCGAGGTGCTCAAACTGCAGGTGGGCGACGTGCTGCCCATCGAGCTCCCTTCCTCGATCACCGCGCGCGTGGACGGCATTCCGGTCATGGAATGCGGCTACGGGGTGTCGAACGAACGCTATGCCCTGCGCGTGCTGCAGATGATCTCCCACCAAGACAGCGATCCGAAGAACGACCATGACTGACAACACCCCATCCACCAGCGATGCGGACGACTGGGCCAGCGCGCTGGCCGAACAGACCGCGGCCTCCGCGCCCCCTCCCGCCTTCGCTCCCGCCGCCCCGCCGGCGATCGCTCCCGCACCGGCCGCCGCGCCCGCCGGCAGCCGCGTGTTCCAGCCGCTGCAGGCCATGGCGACCGGCGCCGGCTCGCCCGTGGACGTGGAGCGCATCCTCGACGTGCCGGTGCAGCTCACGGCCGAGCTCGGCCGCACCCGCATCACCATCAAGAGCCTGCTGCAGCTCTCGCAGGGCTCGGTGGTCGAACTCGACGGCCTGGCCGGCCAGCCGCTGGACGTGCTGATCAACGGCTACCTGATCGCGCAGGGCGAGGTGGTGGTGGTCAACGAGAAGTACGGCATCCGCCTGACCGACATCGTCACGCCCTCCGAGCGCATGCAGAAGCTCGGGCGGTCATGAATCTCCTTGCCAGGCGGCTGCCGCAGGCTGCCGCATCGATTGCGGCTGCCGCATGCCTCGCAGCCCACGCGGCGCTGCCGACCGTGCCCTCGCCCGCCGAGGCGGCGCCGGCCGTCGGCGCCTCCAGCCTGCTGCAGGCCGGCTTCGGCATGTTCGCGGTGCTGGCCCTGATCTTCCTGTGCGCCTGGGCCGCGCGCCGCTTCGGCCTGCAGCGCCTGGGCGGCGGCCAATCGGTGAAGGTGATCTCCAGCACCATGGTCGGCCAGCGCGAGCGCGTGGTCGTGGTCGAGGTCGGCGGCACCTGGCTGGTGCTGGGCGTTGCGGCCGGCCGGGTCAATGCGCTGCATTCGCTGCCGGCGCAGGCGCTGCCCGCGGCGGCCCCTGCACGCGCAATGCCCGACGCCCGCCTGGCCGGCGCGGCGGGCCTGTTCGCCCAGAAGCTGCGCGACTCGCTCGGCCTTGCGCAGCGGCCCCACCCATGATGCGCACCGCCCGCCAGCGAAGCCTTGCCGGCTTCGCGCTGATGCTGCTCGCCCTGGCGCTGCCGACGGCGGCTTGGACGCAGGGCCTGCCCGGCCTCACCAGCACGCCCGGCCCGGGCGGCAGCCAGACCTGGTCGCTCAGCGTGCAGACGCTGGTGATGCTGACCTCGCTCAGCTTCCTGCCGGCGCTGCTGCTGAGCATGACGAGCTTCACGCGCATCCTCATCGTGCTGGGCCTGCTGCGCACGGCCATCGGCACGCAGTCGTCGCCGCCCAACCAGATCCTGGTGGGCCTGTCGCTGTTCCTCACCTTCTTCGTGATGGCGCCGGTGTTCGACAAGGTCCACGACGAGGCCTACAAGCCCTTCTCCGAAAACAGGATCACGGCCGAGAAGGCGCTCGAGAAGGGCATTGCGCCCTTCAAGTCCTTCATGCTGAAGCAGACCCGCGAGAACGACCTGGCCCTGTTCGCCAGGCTCGCGAAGATCCCCGACATGCAGGGCCCCGAGGAAGTGCCGCTGCGCATCCTGCTGCCCTCCTTCGTGATCAGCGAGCTGAAGACCGCGTTCCAGATCGGCTTCACGATCTTCATTCCGTTCCTGATCATCGACCTGGTGGTGGCCAGCGTGCTGATGTCGATGGGCATGATGATGGTGCCGCCCGCCTCCATCGCGCTGCCCTTCAAGCTGATGCTGTTCGTCATGGCCGACGGCTGGCAGCTGCTGATCGGCGCACTGGCCGAGAGCTTTTATCTTTAGAGGCGCGCAATGACTCCCGAATCCGTCATGTCCCTGGGCAGCCAGGCCATCCACGTCTCGCTGCTGCTGGGCGCGCCGATGCTGCTGGTGGCGCTCGTGGTGGGCCTGGTCATCAGCATCTTCCAGGCTGCGACGCAGATCAACGAAGCCACGCTGTCCTTCATTCCCAAGCTGCTGGCGGTGTTCGCGGTGCTGGTGCTTGCCGGCCCCTGGATGCTGGCGCAGATGCTCGACTACATCCGCACGCTGTTCTCGAGCATCCCGCAGCTGGTCGCCTGAGCGCGCGCTGACATGCCCGCCATCTTCTCCGTCACCTCGGCGGAGCTGACCGCCTGGCTGACGGCCTTCCTGTGGCCCTTCGTGCGCATGCTGGCGCTGGTGAGCACCGCACCGGTGTTCGGCGAGCCCGGCGTCGCGCGCCAGACCAAGGTGGCTGTTGCCGCGCTGCTGGCGGTGGCCATTGCGCCCACGCTCGGTCCCATGCCCGCGGTGCCGGTGGTCTCCGCGGGCGGCGTGTGGATCATCGTGCAGCAGGTGCTCATCGGCGGTGCCATCGGCTTCGCGATGCGCATGGTGTTCGCGGCCGTGCTGGCCGCGGGCGAGTACATCGGCCTGCAGATGGGCCTGTCCTTCGCGTCCTTCTTCGATCCCATGGCCGGCGGCGCCACCATGGTGGTTGCGCGGCTCATGCACATGCTGGCCATTCTTCTCTTCCTGGCGGTGGACGGCCACCTGCTGATGCTCGCGGCGCTGGCCGAGAGCTTCCACACGCTGCCGATCGCCGATGCGCCGCTGGCCGCGCAGGGCTGGATGCTGCTGGTGTCCGGCGGCGGACGGATCTTTGCCAACGGGCTGATGCTGGCGCTGCCGCTGGTGACCGCGCTGCTCACGCTCAACCTTGCGATGGGCATCCTGAACCGGGCTTCGCCGCAGTTCAGCATCTTTGCGGTCGGCTTTCCGCTCACGCTGCTGGCGGGCATCGGCATGCTGCAGCTGCTGATGCCGCAGCTCGGCGCCTTCATGGAGCCGCGCTTTGCCGCCGCGCTGTCTTCGCTGCCCCAGCTGATGCAGGCGCTGCGGCCCTGAGCCGCACGCCGCTCGCATTCACAGGTAGTTGAACAGCGCAATGCTGTGCAGCCGCGCGAAGGTCTGCTGGGTGGCCTGGAGCGAGGTCTGGCGCTGCAGGAATTCCGAGATGGCGCTGGCCGGGTCCAGGTCCACCAGCTCCGAGAGGTAGCCCTTGTCGATCAGGTCGCGCGAGGCGCCGCTGGTGTTGAGCGCGTCGAGCTCGTTCATGCGCGAGCCGACCGACGACATGACCGTGAGCACGTTGTCGTGCGCATTGGTGATCTTGACGTTGAAGGTGCTCAGCGCGTTGAGCAGATCGGCCTTCGCCGCGTCGCCGTTGCCGGCCAGCGGCTGCCTGAGCGCAGTGACCAGCTCGCCGATGGCGGCGAACACGTCGGTGCCGGCATTGCGCGCCGTGGCCACCTGGAAGGTGTCGCCGTCGGCCGGCGCGCCGCTCATGGTGATCTGCAGGCCGCCGAACGAGATCGCGGCGCCCGGCACGTAGGCGCCCGATGCGGCCACCACGGGCGGCGTGTCCTGCGTGGCCACCGTGTAGTTGCCGCCGCTGAAGCTGATCACGAAGTCCTTGCCGTAGTTGGCCGCGCTCGCATCGGTCACGCCCACGGCGCCGAAGACGCCGGAGCCGGTGTTGCCGGCACCCGCCGAGCTCACGTAGCCCGCGCCGCCCTGCACCGACTTGAACACGCTGCGTCCGTCGTCCGTGGTCGACATCTGGCGCGACACGTCTATCTGCATCAGGCGCTGGCCCTGGTCGCCCATGTACTGGATGCCGCCGGCCCCCGCCACGAAGGGCTGGCTCGCGCTCTTGAAGCCGGCGAACAGGAACTGGCCGTTGCCGTCGTCGGCATTGGCCACGTTCACCAGCTGGTCCAGGTTGCCCTGCAGCGTGGTGGCCAGCGAGGCGCGGTCGGCGTCCGACAGCGTGCCGTTGCCGGCCTGCACCGCGAGCGTCTTCATGTTCTGCATGATCGAGGTGGCCGACTTCAGCGCGGTCTCTTCCTGCGAGAGCGAGAGCATCGCGCGGCTGCGGCTGGTGGCGTACTGCGCCGACTCCGCCATCGACTGGCTCACGCCCAGCGCACGCGCGGCGGCCACCGGATCGTCGGCAGCCGTCAGGAACTTGGTGCCCGCGGCGAGCTGCTGCTGGATGCGGAACAGCTGCTGCTGCTGCGAACCCAGCGAGCTCATGCTCTGGGCGTAGAAGGATTGGGTGCTGATGCGCATCGCGGCTCCGTAGGTTCTTTTCTAAAGGCGGCCAGCTCAGCCGCGGATGCCCAGGATCGCGTCGAACATGGTCGATGCGGTCTGGATCACCTTGGCATTGGCCTGGTACATCTGCTGGTACATCAGCAGGTTGGCGGTTTCCTCGTCCTGGTTCACGCCCGAGATCGAGTCGCGGCTCGCACGGATCTGGCCCGTCACGCTTTCCTGCGTCTTCTCTGCCACGCGGATTTCCATGGCGCGGTTGCCCACCTCGCTCACCAGCTTGGCGAAGGCACCGTTGAAGGTGGATGTGCCGCCGTCCATCGCGGTCTTGCGCTGCAGCGCGCCAAGCAGCAATGCATTGCTGCCGTCGGATACGCCGCCCGCGTTCTTGCCGATGGTGAAGGTGTCGCCATCGGCGGGCGCGCCGCTGAGCTTGACCTCGATGCCGTCGAAGCGGATGGAGGCGCCCGCGGTGTAGGGCACGGCCGTGCCGGCCGCATAGTTGGTCGATGTGCCATCGGCCAGCGTCACCGTCACGGGGGAGGTGGCCGGAAAGCCCGACAGCGCGTTGGCCGCGGCGTCGTAGGCGAGCGTGACCGTCGCGGCCAGCGGCGTGGCCAGGTAGCCCGCGTCGACCACGGCGGGGCTCAGCGCGCCGGTGCCCTTGTTGCCCACCGCCTTGCCCGTGGCCAGCGGCGATGCGGCGGCCACCTTGGCCGTGTCGCGCACCAGCACGTCCATGTCGCGCGCGCCGCTGCGCGTCGGCTGCACCAGGAAGGAATCGCCGGCCTGCGCGGTACCGCTGGCCACTGCGAGGCTCACGCCGTCGAAGCTGGCGGGAAAGGTGGTGAAGTCGCCCATCGGCTGCTTGTCCGACAGCCGCGTGACGCTGTAGGTGAGCGTGCCCGCCACGTCCTTCACCTGCACCGAATAGTCGCTGGTCGTGAGCTGCGAGGTGTCGCTCACGCTGGCGCCGAGCACCATGTCGCCCGCATTGCGCGCATTGGAGAACACGCCCGGCACGGCCTGCGAGAAGAAGTCGGTGCCCAGCACGCCGTTCAGGTCGACGCCCAGCTTGTGCTGCTCGTTGAACTCGCTGCCCAGCGCCATCGCGAGGCGGCCGACGGCGTTCTGCGTGGTGGTGAGCGTCTCGGCGCGGAAGGCCAGCAGGCCGCCCAGCGAACCGCCGCTGATCACGTCGTCGTTGAGCTCGGACACCGTGCCCGTGAGGCCGACCAGCGCCACTGCCTTGCGCGTCGGGTCGGCGGCGGACGAAACCGCCTGCAGCTGCGCGGCCCGGTCGCCCAGCACCAGCGTCTGGCCGTTGCCGATGAAGACGTTGTACTGGCCGCTGTCCTGCTCCAGAACCTTCACGCCCACGATCTTGCCGAGCTCGCTCACCAGCTGGTCGCGCTGGTCCATCAGGTCGTTGGGCGGCTGGCCGCCGGCCATCGCGCTGAGCTGGCTGATCTGCTGGTTCAGGCTCGCGATCTGCTTGGCATAGGTGTTGATCTGCGCGGTGCTGCCTTCGATCTGGTCGTTGACCGAACCGTTCAGGTCGGTGAGGTACTGGTCGGTGGCGCGGAACTTGTTGGCCAGCGTCTGCGCCGCGCTGATGAGCTGCTGGCGCGCCGCCGGGTCGGCCGGCGTGTTGGCCACGCCCTGCACGCTGGCGAAGAAGCTCTGCATCAGCGGCGTGAGGCCCGCGGTCTTGTCGGCCAGCAGCGAGTCGATGCGGTTGATCTGCGATCCGTAGCTCGCGAGCGCGGCGCCCGCGGCTTCGGCGCCGTTGAGCTGGGCCGTGAGATAGCCGTCGTAGCTGCGCTGCACCGTGGTGACGCGCGCGCCATTCCCGATGAAACCCGCACCGGTCGTCGTGCCGCCGTTGGACGAGACCAGCGCCGTCTGCCGGCTGTAGCCGGCCGTGTACACATTGGCCGTGTTGTGGGCCGTGGTCATGAGCGCGGATCGCGCGACGCTCAGGCCGGACAGGCCCGTTTGGAACATCGACATGAGGCTTTACCTGTAGAACGTTTTCTTGTTGGCACCGGGCATCGCTTGCGATACCTGCTTCCTGTCTATCGGCAGGCGGCGCGGAAAATGAAGTGCCCGCTGGAACATTTCGGCTGGTTGCGCTTTCACGCGGCGCGCCGGAACACGCTGACCGACTCGACCAGGCTCGCGGCCTGCTCCTGCATCGACTGCGCCGCGGCGGCCGCTTCTTCCACCAGCGCCGCGTTCTGCTGCGTCACCTGGTCCATCTGCGCAATCGCCTGGTTCACCTGTTCGATGCCGGTGCTCTGCTCCTGGCTCGCGGCCGTGATCTCGCCCATGATGTCGGTCACGCGTTTCACGCTGTCCACGATCTCGTCCATCGTGCGCCCCGCCTCGGCCACCTGGCGGCTGCCGGCCTCGACCTTGTCCACCGAGTCGTCGATCAGGCCCTTGATTTCCTTGGCGGCTGCGCCCGAGCGCTGCGCGAGGTTTCTCACCTCGGAAGCGACGACTGCGAAGCCGCGGCCTTGTTCACCCGCTCTTGCAGCTTCCACCGCCGCATTCAAGGCCAGGATGTTGGTCTGGAAGGCGATGCCGTCGATCACGCCGATGATGTCGACGATCTTCTTGGACGAGCTGTTGATGGAGCCCATGGTGTCCACCACCTGGCTCACCACGCCGCCGCCGCGCACCGCCACTTCGGAAGCGGAGACGGCCAGCTGGTTGGCCTGGCGCGCGTTGTCGGCGTTCTGCTTCACGGTGCTCGTGAGTTCTTCCATCGAGGCGGCCGTCTGCTCCAGCGAGCTGGCCTGCTCCTCGGTGCGCGACGACAGGTCCTGGTTGCCTGCGGCGATCTGCCCCGAGGCCGTCGCGATCGCATCGGTGCCGTGGCGCACTTCGCCCACCACCTTGGCCAGGCTGCCGTTCATGCCCTTGAGCGCGTGCATCAACTGGCCGGTCTCGTCCTTCGTCGTCACTTCAATGCGGCTGGTCAGGTCGCCGGCGGCCACCGCTTCGGCCACCTCGACAGCGCGGCGCAGCGGATGGGTGATGCTGCGCACCAGCAGCCAGGCGAGCACCAGGCCCAGGCCCAGCGACAGCGCGCCGAAGACGACCAGCATCAGGCTGGTGCTGGCGCGCGTCTCCTTGCTGCGTTCGGCCGCGGCGTCGAGCAGCGCCCGCTCCGTGTCCACCATCTGCTGCACACCCGCGAGATAGCTGCGCGAGGTGGGCTCGAAGCGTTCGTTGAAGATCCGGTTGGCGCCTTCCATGTCGCCCGCCAGCTTGGCCTTGCTGACCTCCTCGCGGGCCGCGAGGTACGCCTTGCGCAGCTCGCCGACCTTGTCGTACACCGCCTTCTTTTCAGGCGTGTCCATCTGTTCCTCGATGAACTTCTGCAGATCGTTGGTCTCCTTGATGGAGAGGGCCGTGGCCGGCGCGAAGTAGGCGATCAGGCTCGCATCGCTGCTCTTGGCAATGGCTGCGGCGCGCTGTATGCCCGAGTTGGTGTTGCGCAGCCAGTCGGCGCCCGCACGCTCGGTCTTGATGTTCTTCTCGACCATCGCATTGATTTCCTCGCCGAGCTGCCGCAGCTTCAGCACGGCAAGCACGCTGCTCGTGAGAGACAGGGCGAGGATGACGCCGATCACGACGGCCAGCCGCTTGCCGATGGAAATATTGCTCAGAAACATGCTCGTCACTCCAGAAGATCAGGAAAGGGCAAGCACGCAACGCGCGCACTTGCCGCAGGAAAAGGTTGTGCGCGCCGGCCGATTTCTCTCGGGCCGCGGCGGCCTCAGGCAGCGATCTTTTCGACCAGGCCCATTTCGTCGCTGGACATCAGCCGGTCGATGTCCACCAGGATCAGCATCCGCTCGTCCAGCGTGCCCAGCCCGATCAGGTAGTCGGTGTCCAGCACCGAGCCCATCTCCGGCGCCGGCTTGATCTGCTCCGCGCTCAGGGTGATCACGTCCGACACGCTGTCCACCACCATGCCCACCACGCGCCCTGCGATGTTCAGCACGATCACCACCGTGAACTGGTCGTAGCTCGGCGTGCCCAGCCTGAACTTGATGCGCATGTCGATGATCGGAACGATGATCCCGCGCAGGTTCACCACGCCCTTGATGTATTCCGGCGCATTCGCAATGCGCGTCACCGCGTCGTAGCCGCGCAGCTCCTGCACCTTCTGGATGTCGATGCCGTATTCCTCCTGGCCCAGCGTGAAGGAAAGGAATTCCAGGGGGCGGCCGGCCCGCGACGGGGCGGTGTTGCGGCTGTCGGCGGTCTGTTGGGATGTTGTAGTGCTCATCGGATATCTGTCGCTGTTGGCTAGAACTCTGGCCACCCGCCACCGGCTGCGCCGGCCATGGCCAGCTGCGGTGACGCGGGTGCTTCGTGGGTCTTCTTGCCCGGCACGAGGCGCCGGGACTTCTCGGAAGCCTGGGGCGTGGCAGCGGCGCTGCCGGCCTCGAGCCGGAACACGCTGACCGACGCCACCAGGCTCGCGGCCTGCTCCTGCATCGACTGCGCCGCGGCGGCCGCTTCTTCCACCAGCGCCGCGTTCTGCTGCGTCACCTGGTCCATCTGCGCAATCGCCTGGTTCACCTGTTCGATGCCGGTGCTCTGCTCCTGGCTCGCGGCCGTGATCTCGCCCATGATGTCGGTCACGCGCTTCACGCTGTCCACGATCTCGTCCATCGTGCGCCCCGCCTCGGCCACCTGGCGGCTGCCGGCCTCGACCTTGTCCACCGAGTCGTCGATCAGGCCCTTGATTTCCTTGGCGGCTGCGCCGGAGCGTTGCGCGAGGTTTCTCACCTCGGAAGCGACGACTGCGAAGCCGCGGCCTTGCTCGCCGGCTCTTGCCGCTTCGACGGCCGCGTTCAGGGCCAGGATGTTGGTCTGGAACGCGATGCCGTCGATCACGCCGATGATGTCGACGATCTTCTTGGACGAGCTGTTGATGGAGCCCATGGTGTCCACCACCTGGCTCACCACGCCGCCGCCGCGCACCGCCACTTCGGAAGCGGAGACGGCCAGCTGGTTGGCCTGGCGCGCGTTGTCGGCGTTCTGCTTGACGGTGCTCGTGAGTTCTTCCATCGAGGCGGCCGTCTGCTCCAGAGAACTCGCCTGTTCCTCGGTGCGCGAAGACAGGTCCTGGTTGCCCGCGGCGATCTGCCCCGAGGCCGTCGCGATCGCATCGGTGCCGTGGCGCACTTCGCCCACCACCTTGGCCAGGCTGTCGCGCATGGCCTGGACCGCATGCAGCAGGCTCGCCTGGTCGCCGCGCTTCAGGTCGATGCGGACCGCCAGGTCGCCCTCTGCGATACGGTGCGCGATGCCGGCCGTGACCATCGGTTCGCCGCCGAGTTGCTTCAGCAGGCCGCGCGAAATCGCCCAGCCGAGCGCGAAGAGTGCTGCGGCCAGCACCAGCGCGCTGATCGACAGGCCGATGGCCCGGCTCATGATCGTGGCCTGCACCGTGTCCACGTAGACGCCGGAGCCGATGATCCAGCCCCAGGGCTCGAAGCCCTTCACGTAGGAGACCTTGGGCACCGGCTTGTCGCTGCCCGGCTTGGCCCAGAGGTAGTTAACGAAGCCCGCACCGTCGGCCTTGACGGTGTCGACGAACGCGACGAACAGCTGCTTGCCGGTGGCATCCTTGTTGGAGGACAGATCCTTGTTCTCGAGCGCCGGGCTGATCGGGTGCATCAGCATGCGCGGCTGCATGTCGTTGATCCAGAAATACTCGCTGCCGCTGTAGCGCAGGCCGCGGATTGCCTGCATCGCCTGCTCCTTCGCCTGCGGTTCGGTCAGCGTGCCCTTGGCGGCGAGCGCGTGGTAATGAACCAGCAGGCCATGCGCGCTTTCCACCACCTGGCGCACGCTGGCCTGCCGCTCTTCCAGGATGAGCTTGCGCTCCGACATCAGGAAAAGGGCCGTCAGCGCCGCCACGCCCACGATGGCGCTGGCCGTGAGCAGCCCGAGCTTCTGCCCGATGCTGAGGGCGCGCGGATTCAAGCGGTTGAACATGGTCTCTTCCTTGGGTGGATGTCTTTTGTGCGGTGCTCTGTCCACAGGTCTATCGGCATCCGCGCGCAAAACTTGAGGCCTTCAGCTCAAAATTCCGTCCAATCGCCATTCGCCGTGCCGGCCGTGGCCAGCTGCGGGACTGCGGCAGCCTCGCTCTTCCTGGCCGGCGCCGGGCGCAGGGCCTTCGGCGCGGCGAATGCGATCTCGGGACGAGCGGCCTGTGTTCCATCCAGCCTGAACACGCTGACCGACTCGACCAGGCTCGCGGCCTGCTCCTGCATCGACTGCGCCGCCGCGGCCGCTTCTTCCACCAGCGCCGCGTTCTGCTGCGTCACCTGGTCCATCTGCGCGATCGCCTGGTTCACCTGTTCGATGCCCGTGCTCTGCTCCTGGCTCGCCGCCGTGATCTCCCCGATGATGTCGGTCACGCGCTTCACGCTGCCCACGATCTCGGCCATGGTCTTGCCGGCTTCGTCCACCAGCGCACTGCCCATGTCCACCTTGCCCACCGAGTCGTCGATCAGGCCCTTGATTTCCTTGGCCGCTGCGCCCGAGCGCTGCGCGAGGTTGCGCACTTCGGAAGCGACGACCGCGAAGCCTCTGCCCTGTTCACCTGCGCGTGCCGCTTCGACGGCTGCGTTCAGCGCCAGGATGTTGGTCTGGAACGCGATGCCGTCGATCACGCCGATGATGTCGACGATCTTCTTCGAGGAGGCATTGATCGAGGCCATGGTGTCCACCACCTGGCCCACGACATTCCCGCCCTTGACCGCCACTTCGGAAGCCGAGAGCGCGAGCTGGTTGGCCTGGCGCGCGTTGTCGGCGTTCTGCTTCACGGTGCTCGTGAGCTCTTCCATCGAGGCGGCCGTCTGCTCCAGCGAGCTGGCCTGCTCCTCGGTGCGCGAGGACAGGTCCTGGTTGCCCGCGGCAATCTCGCCCGAGGCCGTCGCAATCGCATCAGTGCCCTGGCGCACGCCGCTCACCACGGTGGCCAGGCTCGCGTTCATGTTCTTCAATGCCAGCATCAGCTGGCCCGTCTCGTCGCGGGACGACGATTCGATGCGGCTGGTGAGATCGCCGTCCGCCACGGTCTGCGCCACGCGCACGGCCTCGGTCAACGGACGCGTGATGCTGCGGGTCAGCAGCCATGCCAGCACGGCGCCGAGCAGCAGCGCGGCCACGGCCAGCACGATCACGTTCATGCGGCCCGCGCGGTTCAGGCTGTCCACGGCGTCGGCGGCCCTGTCGATCCGCTCGGCCTGGTGCGTCAGCATGCCGCGGATGCTCGCGTCGTAGACCTCGAGCATCGGCACCAGCTTGTCGTTGGTGAGCGCTGCCGCCTCGGCCTGCCTGCCTTCGGCCTTGAGCTTGAGGATGGCGTTGCGCAGGCCCACGTACTGGCTGCGCTTTTCCTTGATGTCGGCACTGATCGCCTGCTCCTCGGGCGAATCCAGCATGGCCTCGAGCCTGGCCTGCGTCTCGGAGATGCCCGCGCTGGTCTTGCTCATCTGCTTCTGCAGATACTCCTGGACTTCCGCATCGTTGCTCTTGACCAATGCAAAGGTGCGCACGCTGTTGCTGCTGGTGTTCAGCAGCCAGTGGGCGGCCAGGCGCTCCTTCACGAGCGAGCGCTGCACCATCTCCTGCACCGCGTCGCCCACCCCCTGCAGGCGGAACACGCCGATGCCCGCGATGCAGGCCATGAGCGCCAGCACCAGCGCAAAGCCGATGCCCAGGCGCGTGCCGATCTTGAGGTTCTTCATGCCGGTTGCTCCTCGCGCGTCATGTCAGACGATCTTTTCGACCAGGCCCATTTCGTCGCTGGACATCAGCCGGTCGATGTCCACCAGGATCAGCATCCGCTCGTCCAGCGTGCCCAGCCCGATCAGGTAGTCGGTGTCCAGCACCGAGCCCATCTCCGGCGCCGGCTTGATCTGCTCCGCGCTCAAGGTGATCACGTCCGACACGCTGTCCACCACCATGCCCACCACCCGCCCTGCGATGTTCAGCACGATCACCACCGTGAACTGGTCATAGCTCGGCGTGCCCAGCCTGAACTTGATGCGCATGTCGATGATCGGAACGATGATCCCGCGCAGGTTCACCACGCCCTTGATGTATTCCGGCGCATTCGCAATGCGCGTCACCGCGTCGTAGCCGCGCAGCTCCTGCACCTTCTGGATGTCGATGCCGTATTCCTCCTGGCCCAGCGTGAAGGTCACCACCTCCAGCCGGCTCGAGGTGGCAGGCGCCGCGGCGCCGCGATGTGGTGGGGGGGTCAGGATCTCTGCCATATAAATTCCTTCAGCTGAACTTCTGCATGATGCGAACGAGCTTCTGCCCGTACTGCGGATCGGTGGCGTAGCCGGCCTTCTGCAGGCCGTGCGCAGCCTCGGCGGGCGTGTCGGCGGCCAGCACGTTGGCGTAGCGCGGATTGCGCGTGATGAACCGGGCGTAGTCGGTGAAGGCCTCGTCGTAGGACGCGTAGGCCCTGAACTTCGCGCGCACGCGCTGCGGTTCGCCGTCCACGTATTCGGTCGTGGTGGTCTCCACCACCGGACCCTTCCAGCCGCGGTCGGCCTTGATGCCGAACAGGTTGAAGCTCTGGGTGCCGTCGTCGGCGCGGATCTCGCGCTTGCCCCAGCCCGATTCGAGCGCGGCCTGCGCCAGGATCAGCGGCGCCGGCACGCCGCTGGCCTCGCTCGCCACCTGCGCGGAGCCACCCATGCGCTGCACGAAGCTGTCGACGCTGCCCTGCAGCGAGGCCACGGCGCCCGCGGCCGAGCGGTCGCTGTTGCGCTGGTAGATGCCCAGGTCCACCGATGCGGCCGCTGGCCGGGGCGGCGCGGACTGCAAGGGCGACGAGCCGAGCGGAATGCCCGACTGCGGCGTGAGAGGAATCCCGGCGCGAGGCGCGAGCGAGATGCCTTCGCTGCCGCTGCCGTCTGCTTCGCCCGAGGGCGCCGCGCGGCTGAGTTGCGCGAGCATGGCTTCGGCCAGGCCCACGCCGCGCCCCGAGAGGTTCTGCGCGAGCTGCTGGTCGAGCATCGACATGTAGATCTTCTGGTCGCGGTTCTCGAGCAGCCCGCTCGAAGGCGTGGCCTCGCGCATGCTCTTGAGCACCATGTTCATGAACAGCGCCTCGAACTGCCGCGACACCTGCTTCAGGCCCTCTTCGGGCGAGCTGCGCACGGTGTAGCGCAAGGCATCGACGCCCTGCACGTCGAGTGCAAGGCGCTGGTCCAGCGCGCCGCTTCTGCTTTCGGTGATGGCCATGGCGGTGCTC
Source organism: Variovorax sp. VRV01 (assembly GCF_014852545.1). NCBI lineage: Bacteria > Pseudomonadati > Pseudomonadota > Betaproteobacteria > Burkholderiales > Comamonadaceae > Variovorax > Variovorax sp. VRV01. The sequence continues at coordinate 422,074 of NZ_JACVBS010000001.1, read as the reverse complement.
AGATGATCTCGAGCTCGGCACGCAGCGCGCCGGCGGATTTCATGGCCTGCAGGATCGACACCAGGTCCTGTGGATTGGCGCCCAGGCTGTTGAGGCCCTTGATCACGTCGGCCAGCGAGGCGCCGCCGCGCACCATCTGCAGCGCGCCGCCGCCCTGGTTGATCGAGATCTGCGAGGTCTGCCCGACCACGGTGGAGCCGCCGGAAAACGCATTGGGCTGGCTCACCACGGGCTCGGTGTTGATGACCACCGAGAGGTTGCCGTGCGCCACCGCGCAGTCGTTCACACGCACGGCCTGGTTCATGACCACGGAGCCGGTGCGCGCATTGACCACCACGCGCGCGACCGCCTGCGTCGGCGTGACCTCCAGGCTTTCGAGCCGCGCGAGAAAGCCCACGCGCTGCTGCGCCGCGGGCGCCTGCACCTGGATCACGCGGGCGTCGAGTGCCTGCGCCGTGCCCGCGCCGAACTGCCGGTTGATGGCGTCGACCGCCTGCTGCACCGTGCCGAAATCGGAGCGGTTGAGTTCGAGCGTGAACGTGCTGTCGCCGCCCACCGGTGCCTCGACGCTGCGCTCCACCAGCGCGCCGGCCGGAATGCGGCCCGAGCCAAGCTGGTTGACCTGTGCCTTGCTGCCGTTGGCCGACGCGCCCGCGCCGCCAACCACCATGTTGCCCTGCGCGATCGCATACACCTGCCCATCGACCCCCTTGAGCGGCGTCATCAGCAGCGTGCCGCCGCGCAGGCTCTTGGCATTGCCCATCGAGGACACCGTCACGTCGATGTTCTGGCCCGGCCGCGCGAACGAGGGCAGCGTGGCCGTGACCATCACCGCCGCCACGTTCTTGAGCTGCATGTTCACGCCCTGCGGAATCGTGATGCCCAGCTGCTGCAGCATGTTGTTGAGGCTCTGCGTGGTGAACGGCGTCTGCATCGTCTGGTCGCCCGTGCCGTCGAGCCCGACCATCAGGCCATAGCCGATCAGCGGGTTGTCGCGCACGCCCTGGATGCTCGCGAGTTCCTTCAGCCGCTCGGCCTGCGCCGGCGAACACAGGGTGATGGCGCACAGCGCCGCGAAGCCGATCAACGAACGCACATTGCGGAAAAAATTCATGGTGGTATTCCCTTTCGCGGGACGCCGCAGAACCGGCTTTGCCGGGCCGCTGGCGTCGCCCCCGGCGAGGGGGTTGGCGTAGCGACACGAAGTGCGCGAAGACTGGGGGTGAGTCATCAGAACGGCATGACGTTGAGGAAGAAGCGCTGCATCCAGCCCATGTGCTGGGCCTCGTCGATGTAGCCCTTGGCCGTGTATTCGATGCGCGCATCGGCCACCAGCGTCGAAGGCACGGTGTTGGTTCCCGAGACCGTGCGCGGGTTGACCACACCCGAGAACCGGATGTATTCGGTGCCCTGGTTGATGCCCATCTGCTTCTCGCCGCTGACCAGCAGGTTGCCGTTGCGCATCACGTCCACCACCGTGACCGTGATCACGCCGTTGAAGGTGTTGTTGGCGTTGGCACCGCCCTTGGCATCGAGCTTGTTGCCGCCCGACAGCTTGGCGTCCTGCCCGTCGAGCAGCGAGCCCAGCAGCTTCGGAATGCCGGCGAAATCGGCAGCCATGCTGCCCGTGCGGCTTGCCGAGGCGCCCGAGTTCTTGCTCGCATTGACCCGCTCGCTGATGACGATGGTCAGGATGTCGCCCACGTTGCGCGGCCTGCGGTCCTCGAACAGCGCGCTGCCGCCGGGACCGTCCTGGAAGATCGCCCCGTTGGCGCGCCGCGGCATCGAAGCCATGTTGTCCGCCCGCGCCGTCATCGGCTGGTGCACCAGCGGCTCGCGCGGAACCTGCGCACATCCCGCTGCCGCCAACGCCCCCAACACCATCCACAGCCCGCGGCCCATTCCAGGGACACCGCGGAACCGGCTCTGCCGGGCCGCCGGTGTCGCCCCCGGCGAGGGGGTTGGCGCAGCGACACGAAGCGCGCGAAGACTGGGGGAGGTCATAACTGCGCCAAACGCTGCAGCATTTGGTCCGAGGTCTGGACCGCCTTGCTGTTGATCTCGTAGGCGCGCTGCGTGGCGATCATGTTGACCAGCTCCTCGACCACGTTGACGTTCGAGGCCTCCACATAGCCCTGGCTCAGGATGCCCGCGCCGTCGATCCCGGGGTTGACCTGGTTCGGCGCGCCGGAGGCGTCGGTTTCCGCATACAGGTTCTCGCCCTTGCTCTGCAGGCCGGCCGGGTTCAGGAAGGTGGCCAGCTGCAGCTGCCCGACCTGCACCGTGTTGGTCTGCCCGGCCTGCGTGATCGACACGATGCCGTCGCGGCCGACGGTCAGGCTGGTGGCGTTGGCGGGCAGCGTGATCGCCGGCTGCACCGGGAAGCCGCTGGCCGTGACGAGCTGGCCGTCGCGGTCGGTCTGGAACGAGCCGTCGCGCGTGTAGGCGGTGGTGCCGTCGGGCATCAGCACCTGGAAGAAGCCGCCGCCGTTGATGGCCACGTCCGTCGGCTTGTCGGTCTTGGTGAGGTTGCCCTGCGAGTGGATGCGCTCGGTCGCGACCACGTGCACGCCGGTGCCCACCTGCAGGCCCGAAGGCAGCCGGGTCTGGTCCGAGGTCTGGCCACCGACCTGGCGCAGGTTCTGGTACATCAGGTCCTCGAACACGGCGCGGCTTCGCTTGAAGCCCGTGGTGCCGACGTTGGCGAGGTTGTTCGACACCACGTCGAGTTGGGTCTGCTGGGCATCCAGGCCGGTCTTGGCGATGTAGAGCGAGCGCATCATGACGAAAAAATCCTTGGAAAGTTTGGGAGTGGGACGCGGGCTCAGCCGTACGCCAGCAGCTTGTTGGCCGACTGCGCGTTCTCGTCCGCGCTGCGCATCGACTTCATCTGCATCTCGAAGCTGCGGGCGTTGGCGATCATGGCCACCATGGCCTCCACGCCATTGACGTTGCTGCCCTCGACCGCGCCGGTGGTCACGCTCACGGCCGCATCGGGCTCGGCCGGCGGCAGGCCCTCGCGCATGCGAAAGAGGCCGTCGGCGCCGCGCACCAGGTCGGCCACGGGCGGGTTGACCAGCTTCAGCCGGCCCACCTCGGCAATGCCGATGGCCGGGTCGCCGGCGCCGCGTGCCGTGACCAGGCCGTTGGCGGCGATCGCGACGGTGGAGCCGGGCGGCACCACCAGCGCGCCGGCATCGCCGGCCACGGGCAGCGAGCCCATGGTCGTGAGCTGGCCTTCGGCGTTCACCTGCAGGTTGCCCACGCGGGTGTAGGCCTCGCCGCCGTCGGGCGTCTGCACCGCGAGCCAGCCGTCGCCGTGGATGGCGACATCGAGCGCGCGGCCGGTTTCCGTGAGCGGACCGTGGCTGAAGTCGGCGCCGGGCGTGGTGGCGACCACGTAGGCGCGCGTCGGTGCTTGCGTGCCACCGGTCACCGGCACGGCGCGAAAGCTGTTGATCTGCGCGCGGAACCCGGGCGTGGAGGCGTTCGCCATGTTGTTGGCGACCGAAGCCTGCTGCTCCATGGCCTGCTTGGCGCCGCTCATCGCGACATACAGCATGCGGTCCATGGGCGGCTCAGCGGATGTTGATCAGGGTCTGGACGACCTGATCCTGCGTCTTCACCGTCTGCGCATTGGCCTGGTAGCTGCGCTGCGCAACGATCAGGTTGACGAGTTCGGAGGTCAGGTCGACGTTCGATGCCTCCAGCGCGCCCGAGGCGAGCGAGCCCTGCTTGGTGCCCGCGCCCGGCGTGCCGGTGAGCGGCTGGCCCGAGGCCAGCGTTTCGCCCCAGACGTTCTCGCCCATCGGCTCCAGGCCGTTGGGATTGGCGAAGGAGGTCAGCACCACCTGGCCCATCAGCGTGGTCTGTTCGTTGGAGAACTTGCCGGTGATGGTGCCGTCGGGGTTGATCGAGAACGAGGTCAGCGTGCCCGAGGTGTAGCCGTCCTGCTTGAGCGTCTTGATCTCGTTGACGTTGCCGAACTGCGTGGTGCCCGAGAGGTCGACCGTGGCGTTGAGCGCCACCGAGCCGTTGCCGAAGTTCATGGCCGGCAGCGTCAGCTTGCCGCCGGCGGGCGTGAGCAGGTTGCCGTTGCCGTCGAAGCTCATCGTCGAGATCGGCGCGCCGCCATTGAGCGCGCTGCCGTCGGCCGCGCCATACACGTCCCAGGCATTGGCGCCGGTCTTCACGAAGAAGACGCCGAGCTCATGCGGATTGCCGAGCGAATCGAACACCGGGCCGAGCGCATTCGAATAATTGAAGGTGGCCGAATCGGTCGCGGAGAACGGCGTCTTGGTGGGCACCGTGCCGCGCGCGTCCAGGTTGAAAGTGGCGTTGATGGCGGTGGTCGCCTTCGGGCTCATGGCCGTGGTCTGGACCTGCAGCGGGCCCGGCGTGCCGCCGTCCAGGCCGCCCGTCGCGGAGACGCCGTAGCCCGTCAGGCGCAGGCCGGCGGCATTGACGATGAAGCCGTCCTTGTCGCGCGTGAACTGGCCATTGCGCGAATACATCACCTCGCCGCTCGGGCTGCTGAGGCGGAAGAAGCCGTCGCCGTTGAGGATCGCCACGTCCAGCGGCCGGCTGCTGGTCTGCACCGAGCCCTGCGTGAAGTTCTGCACGATGCCCGACACCGCCACGCCCAGGCCGACGCGCGAGCCTGCATACACGTCCTGGAAGGTCGCCGCGCCCGACTTGAAGCCGACCGTGCCGGAGTTGGCGATGTTGTTGCCGATGACGTCCAGGTTGGCGGCGGCTGCGGACAGGCCGCTGATGCCTTGGGAAAAGCCCATGATCGAATCCTTGTTTCAGTGCAATGAAGAAGAAGAAATGGCCTGCGGCGCACGGGCCGCTGCCGATGAGGAAGACAGCACGCGGCAGCTGCTCAGAGGAACATGCGCACGTCGGCCAGGCCGATGCTCTGGCCCGACATGAGTTCGAGCGTGACGCCGCTGGCGCCCTGCTTGACGGCGGCCACTTGCGAGAAGACCAGCGAAGTGGCCTCCACGCGCGTGCCGTTGTTGGCAGCCGAGACACTGAAGCTGTAGGCGCCCGCCGGGGCCGTGGAGCCGTCGTCGGCCTTGCCGTCCCAGCTGACGGCATTGACGCCTTCGGTCATCGGGCCGAGCGTCAAGGTGCGCACGGTGTTGCCCGCGGCATTGACGATCTTCACTTCGACGGTGCCGGCGGTGGCCGGCAGCTGCACGGCAAAGGGCACGGCCGCCGGCGCCTCGCCGGCCTTCGGCTCCGCGGCGGCGATGGTGTTGCCGGGCGACAGCACGTTGTAGCCAATGAGCGATGCCGCCTGCAGCACCTGGTTGGCGCCGGTCTGGTTCACCAGTCCGCTGAGCGCGGTGTTGAGGCGCTCGATGCCGCTCACGGTGCTCATCTGCGCGAGCTGCGAGGTGAGCTCGGCGTTCTCCATCGGGTTGAGCGGGTCCTGGTTGTTGAGCTGCGTCACCAGCAGCTTCAGGAAGCGCTGCTCGCTGTCCGCTCCCGAGACGTTGCCGGCGCTCGACGCGGCGGTGGCTGCGTTGAGCCCGGAGATGGAAGAGGTGTCGGAGATGGCCATGGTTCTTGTTGGGATGTGGGGGTTTACTGGCCGATGCTCAGCGTCTTGACCATCAGCGTCTTGGCGGTGTTGAGCACCTCGACGTTGGCCTGGTAGCTGCGCGAGGCGGAGATCATGTTGGTCATCTCCTCGACCACGTTGACGTTGGGCATGGCCACGTAGCCCTTGGCATCGGCATGCGGGTTCTTCGGGTCGAAGACCATCTTCAGCGGCGAGGGGTCCTCGATGACGCCGGCCACCTTCACGCCGCCGATGTCCTGCTGGCCCGAGGCGGCCACTTCGAAGACCACCTGCTTGGCGCGGTAGGGCTTGCCGTCGGGGCCGGCCACGCTCTCGGCGTTGGCGAGGTTGCTGGCCGTCACGTTCATGCGCTGCGACTGCGCGGCCATGGCGGAGCCCGCCACGCTGAAGATGTTCATGGATGCGCCGGGATGGGGCATGTGCGGCTCCTCTTCTTATTGCGCGGCGGAGAGCAGCGACTTGATCTTGGCGCCGACCACCGTGAGATTGGCTTCGTAGCGCAGCGCGTTGTCGGCGAAGTTGATGCGCTCGGCATCCATCTCGACCGTGTTGCCGTCGATGCTGGCCTGGCTCGGCACGCGGTACAGCAGGTCGCGCTCGGGCATCGAGGGCAGCGCATCGGCCTGGATGTGGCGCGCCGACGTGACGGCCATCTGCACCGGCTGCTGCGCTGCGCGGCCGTGCTCGACCGCCTGCGTCAGGCGGCTCGCGAAATCGAAGTCACGCGCCTTGTAGTTGGGCGTGTCGGCGTGGGCGATGTTGGCAGCCAGCACTTCCTGGCGCTGCGTCCGAAGGTTCAGCGCTTCGCGGTTGAAGCGAAGCGCCGCATCCAGCTTGTCGATCATGTGTTTCCATCTTTCGAGGCGTCGCGTCCCTGGCGGGGCATGGCGACAGATGGAAAGCGAGTCTATGCATGCACTGCGTTCGCAATGGCCCGAACAAAGGGGCATTTGGCGTGCACTTCGAATCTTCGGATCGGGTGCGCCTTCCTAGAATTGCCGGGCACCCATCATGGAAAAAATCTCCTGTCGCCCGCACCGCCTGAAGCTCGTGCTGCCAGCCCTGGCGGCGGGGTTGAGCGCGGCGATGTGCGTGGCTGCGGCGCCGCTCGCGGGCGATGCGCGCGCCGCCGTCGACCGGCTGCTGCAGGCCCAGGCCGCCGGACTGCCGGGCAAGGTCGCCATCCGCGTCGAGGCGCCGGCATCGGGTCCGCTGCCGGCCTGCGATGCGCTCGAGGCCTTCCTGCCGCGCGGTGCCGCGGCGTGGGGCCGGGTGTCGGTGGGCCTGCGCTGCCATTCGGAGCTGAAGCCCTGGACGCGCTATGTGCTGGCCCATGTCGCGGTCGAGGGGCGCTACCTGGTGGCCGCGCGCAACATCGATACCGGCCAGGCCCTGTCTGCGGGCGACTTCACCATCCGCGACGGCGATCTCAGCGCGCTGCCGCGCTCGGTCGTGACCGACGCCGCCGAACTGCAGGGCGTGGTGGCCGCCAACCGCATCGCGGCCGGCGCGCCGCTCAGGCGCGAACTGATGCGCGGCGTGGCCGTGATCCAGCAGGGCCAGACCATCAAGGTCGTTGCCGAAGGCCCGGGCTACGCCGTCAGCACCGAAGCGCGGGCGATGACCAGCGCCAGCGCGGGCGCGGCCGTGCGGGCCAGGACCGTGGACGGCCGCATGGTCAGCGGCGTGGCCGACGGGGAAGGCCAGATCCGCCTGCCGCAGTAGCCGCATTCATGCCGCGATGCGCACTGCCCTAAAGTTCTGGCCCGAACTGCCGATACATCAGGCAGCCCTTTGAGGAACCATCTTGAAAATCGATCCATTCGCCCCTTCGGCCACACCGCTCCCCCGAACGAACAAGGGCGCAGCGTCCTCGCCCGCCAGCGGCACCGATGCCGTCCAGGGCGGCAGGAACGCGGTGAAGCTCTCGTCGGCCCAGGTGCATTCGATGCCCGAGGCGCCCAATTCCGACTTCGACGCGGCGCGCGTTGCCTCGATCCGCGAGGACATCCGGGCCGGGCGCTACGAAATCCACCCCGACCGCATCGCGCGCGGCTTGCTCGCCAGCGTGCGCGACCTGCTCAACGAAAACGGAAAGCTCTGAACGCCATGCTGGTTCACCTGTTGGCCGAAAAAGCCTGTGTCGAGGAATTCCTGTCGGTGCTGGAGCAGGAGGCGCAGGCCATGAAGAACGGCCTCTTTGCCGAGCTGCCCGTGCTTACCGGGCGCAAGGCCGGCCTGCTCGACCGCATGGCGGCACTCGACCAGGCGCGCGAATCGGCCCAGGTGGCGCGGGGTTTCGAGCCCGGGCGCGCGGGTGCCGATGCCGCCGCCGCGGCAGACGGCGAGGCCTCGCTCGCCGCCTGGACGGCGCTGGTCGAACTGGCGCAGCAGGCCAAGGCCAGCAACCGCCGCAACGGCGCCATGGTGTACAGCCAGCTCGACTTCACGCACAACGCGCTGCACTACCTGCAGGCCGGCGCGCAGCCCTTCTACGGGCCGGACGGCATCCGCAAGCCCGCCAGCGCCGCGGGAACGCGGCTGGCGGTGGGCTGAGCCGCAAACCTACTTGCGGGACTTGCCCGACTTGGGCGGCGCCTCGAACAGCTCCGAGAAGAACGACGGATTCACCTCACCCGAGTCCTTGGCAGCGCGGCTCGGCTCGGCGGACGGCAGCTCCTGGAAATCCGACGACGCGAAATGCGGCGGCACATAGACCCCGTGCTCGTCCCTCCTGACCAGGCCGCGGCGTTCCAGGTCCCGCATGGTCTTGTTGACCTGCATCCTGGAAAGCCCCGAATAGGAGGCGATGACCGACTGGGTGATGCGCTTGTCGTAGCCGCCGTCGGTGCCCGGGGCCAGGACGGTGAGTTCGTGCAGGATGCGGCTGATGAGCCGCTCCGACGAAGCCGATGAAATCTGCCGGATCTGCCTGCGCAGCACCGTGGTGCGCTTCATCACCACATCGAGCAGGCCCATCGTCACGGCCGGATGGCGGTCGCATAGCGCCTTGAATTCCAGCGTGGGCACCAGGTACAGCGAGGTGGGCAATGCCGCCACCAGTGTCGCGCCGGCCTGGTAGCGCTCCTCGATCAGGGCCGAGTTCAGGAAGAAGTCGTCCTGGCGGATGAAGTCGGTCGTGACGTCGCCGCTGTCTTCGCTCCCCTGCACGACCACCCGCAGCAGGCCCGTGGCCACGCAGTAGATGCGGTCGGACCATTCGTCCGCCGCCAGCACGACTTCGTTGCGCCGGTAGGACCGAAGTTCGATGCGCTGGACAAAGGCTGTGCGCTCATCCGGGGGAACGCTGGCAATAAGAGGATGCAAATACATCTGTACCGTCCATGGGCTGCCTTGCCGCATATTGGCTCAAAGCGGCTGCCTGCAACTCTTCCCGCTCTTCAAAATGTGAATATTTACCAGATGAGATTCATATACTAACAGTCAGTAACATCTGGACACGCGACATCATCGCATGACTTGACGAAAACTACTTGCGCCAGCCGTCCGAAACCAGCCATTGGCTTGTACCGCAGGCGACAACGAGTGCCGCGTAGGTCGCCATCGCGCCGTCGCGGCCCGAAAGGACCACCCCGACCAGCAACACCAGCGCTCCCACGCCTGAATTGATCGCGCCCTGGGCCCACCATGCCCGGCCGCCCGCCTTGCGCCGGAAGGCCCGGCCCATGAGCGCGCACAGGAAGCCGACGGTCAGCGCGGGCGCCACGAAGTTCAGCAGGTGATTGAGGAGATCCAGCAGGGACATGGGTAGGAATGGGTATCGAGGGCCGCCGGATAAAGCCAAGGGCGCTCGCGGCGCCCTTGTTTTATGTGGAGTTGGATGCGGCCAAGCCCCTCCGCGGCAGCACGGCTGCTGCTGATTTTATAATCAGTGGATATGTCAGTCTGGACCCTCGGGTTGAACCACACGACCGCGCCGCTCGATCTGCGCGGTCGTTTCGCGTTCGCGCTCGATCAGCTGGCACCCACGCTGCAGAGCCTGCGCAGCTCCTTCGCCAGCGGCCGCCATCCGCAGGTCGAGGCCGCGATCATCTCCACCTGCAACCGCACCGAGATCTACTGCGCCGCCGAGCATGCCGCGCTCGACCACACGGTCGGCTGGCTGGCCGAAAGCGGCGGCGTCGCGCCCGCGCTGCTGCGCTCGCATGCCTATACGCTGCACGACGACGAGGCCGCGCGCCACGTCTTCCGGGTAGCCAGCGGGCTCGATTCCATGGTGCTCGGCGAGGCCCAGATCCTCGGCCAGATGAAGGACGCCGTGCGCGCGGCCGAAACCGCCGGCGCACTCGGCAGCACGCTCAACCAGCTGTTCCAGCGTTCCTTCGCGGTCGCGAAAGAGGTGCGCACCGCCACCGAGATCGGCGCGCATTCCATCAGCATGGCCGCGGCGGCCGTCCGGCTGGCCGGCCAGCTGTTCGAAGACCTGCACCAGACGCGCGTGCTGTTCGTCGGCGCGGGCGAAATGATCGACCTGGCCGCCACGCATTTCGCGGCCAAGGACCCGAAGGCCATCGCCATTGCCAACCGCACGCTCGAGCGCGGCGAAAAGCTGGCTTCGCGCTTCGGCGGCGAGGCGATGCGGCTGGCCGACCTGCCGAACCGGCTGGCCGAGTTCGACATCGTGGTGAGCTGCACCGCCAGCACGCTGCCGATCATCGGCCTGGGCGCCGTCGAACGCGCGCTCAAGGCCCGCAAGCACCGCCCGATGTTCATGGTCGACCTGGCCGTGCCGCGCGACATCGAGCCCGAGGTGAAGGCGCTCGAGGATATCTATCTCTATACGGTCGACGACCTCGCCCAGGTGGTGCAGCAGGGCCAGGCCAACCGCCAGGCCGCCGTGGCGCAGGCCGAGGTCATCATCGACGCCGGCGTGCAGAGCTTCATGCACTGGCTGGGCCAGCGCGGCACCGTGCCGCTGATCCAGCAGCTCAATGCCCAGGCCGACGAATGGCGCGCCGCCGAAATGGCCCGCGCGCGCAAGCTGCTGGCCCGGGGCGAGCCGATCGATGCGGTGCTCGAGGCCCTGTCGCGCGGGCTCACGCAGAAGCTGCTGCACGGCGCCATGGCCGAACTGCACGCGGGCGATGCGGCATCGCGCGAGCACACCGCGCAGACCATCTCGCGCCTGTTCCTGCGCAAAGAGCGTTAGCGACGCTCGCCAGCGGCCCGGCCCCGCGGCCGCGGTCCCCCATGCGCCCTGCCGCGGCACCGCGGCGCCCTTCCCCCCATTTTTTCGAGCTCCTTTCCGCCGTGAAGACCTTTCTGCGCCACCAACTCGAACGCTACGCCGCCCGCCTCGGCGAACTCGATTTCCTGCTTTCGCGCGAAGACATCATGAGCGACATGGCGCAGTACCGCACCATCTCGCGCGAGCATGCCGAGGTCACGCAGATCGCCGGCCGCTACGAGCGCTACAAGCAGCGCGAAGCCGACATCGCCGGTGCGGCCGAAATGCTCGAAGACCCCGACATGGCCGAGATGGCGCGCGAAGAAATCGCGGGCGCGCAGGCCGAGCTCGTGCAGCTCGAGGAAGAGCTGCAGCGCCTGCTGCTGCCCAAGGACCCGGACGACGCGCGCAACGCCTTCCTCGAAATCCGCGCCGGCACCGGCGGCGACGAGTCGGCGCTGTTCGCGGGCGACCTGCTGCGCATGTACACGCGCTACTGCGAGCGCGCCGGCTGGCGCTGCGAAGTGGTGAGCGAGAGCGAAAGCGAGCTCGGCGGCTACAAGGAAGTGGTGATCCGCATCGCCGGCAACGATGTTTTTGGCCGCCTGCGCTTCGAATCGGGCGGCCACCGCGTGCAGCGCGTGCCCGCCACCGAGACCCAGGGCCGCATCCATACCAGCGCCTGCACCGTCGCCGTGCTGGCCGAGCCCGACGAAACCGTGGCGGTGCAGATCAACCCGGCCGACCTGCGCATCGACACCTACCGCGCGAGCGGCGCCGGCGGCCAGCACATCAACAAGACCGACTCGGCCGTGCGCATCACGCACATCCCGACGGGCATCGTGGCCGAGTGCCAGGACGACCGCAGCCAGCACCGCAACAAGGCCAAGGCGCTGCAGGTGCTGTCCGCGCGCATCCAGGAAAAGGACCGCAGCGAGCGCGCCGCCAAGGACGCCGCCATGCGCAAGGGGCTGATCGGCAGCGGCGACCGCTCCGACCGCATCCGCACCTACAACTTCCCGCAGGGCCGGCTCACCGACCACCGCATCAACCTCACGCTCTACAAGCTGCAGGCCATCATGGAGGGCGACCTCGGCGACGTGCTGGACGCGCTGCGCGCCGCGCGCGAGGCCGAGCAGCTGGCCGAGCTCGAATCGAGCCTGCCGGCATGACGGCCACGGCCACCACGCCATCCACCGTGGCGCAGGCGCTGGCCGCGGCCGTGGCGCTGGGCATCGACCGGCTCGACGCGCAACTGCTGCTGCTGCATGCGCTCGGCCGCGCGCCGAACGACCGCGCCTGGCTGCTGGCGCACGACACCGACGCCGTTTCCGACGCGGCCTGGTCGGCGCTTTCGGCGCAGCTGCCGCGCCGGCTGGCGGGCGAGCCGGTGGCCTACCTGCTCGGCGAAAAGGAATTCCACGGCCTCGGCCTGCAGGTGGACGCGCGGGTGCTGGTGCCGCGCCCCGACACCGAAACGCTGGTCGACTGGGCCCTGCAATGCCTCGAGGGACGCAGTGCCCCGCGCGTGCTCGACCTGGGCACCGGCAGTGGCGCGATCGCGCTGGCGCTGCAGCATGCGCGCCCCGATGCAGAGGTCGATGCGGTCGATGCCAGCGCCGATGCACTGGCGGTCGCCGAGGCCAATGCGCAGCGCCTGGGCCTGCCGGTGCGCTTTCGCCGGGCCCATTGGCTCGACGGCGCGGCCGGCGGCTATGCGGTCATTGCCAGCAATCCTCCCTACATCGCAGCCGGCGACCCGCACCTGGCGGCGCTGCAGCACGAGCCGCTGGCGGCGCTGGTGGCCGGGCCCGACGGGCTGGCCGATATCCGGCAGATCGTGCAGCAGGCCCCCGCGCACCTTGCGGACGGCGGCTGGCTGCTGCTCGAGCACGGCCACGACCAGGCCGCGGCCGTGCGCCAGCTGCTCCAGACGCGCGGCTTTGCCGAGGTGCAAAGCCGCGATGACCTTGCCGGCATCCAGCGCTGTTCCGGCGGGATCTGGCGCACGGTGAAATAATCCCCCCAGCCCATTTTTCAGGAGTCCCCATGTCCGACGCCCAGCAACGCATCGACGATCTCGTCAAGTCCAACGACCTCGTGCTCTTCATGAAGGGCAACGCCAGCTTTCCGATGTGCGGCTTCTCCGGCCGCGCGATCCAGATCCTCAAGGCGGTCGGCGTCGACACCAGGACGCTCAAGACCGTCAACGTGCTCGAAGACGACGGCATCCGCCAGGGCATCAAGGAATACAGCAACTGGCCGACGATTCCCCAGCTCTACGTGAAGGGCGAATTCGTCGGCGGCTCGGACATCATGATGGAGATGTACGAGTCGGGCGAGCTGCAGCAGGTGCTGGGCGGCAGCAGCAACGCGGCCTGATTTCCGCGCCCGCCATGAGCCACGACCACGGCCATGACCACGAGGGCAAGGCCGCGCCGGCCTGGAAGCACGACGGCGTGCGCGTGATCGCGGCCAACCAGCTCGACGCCAACACGGCCCAGACGCCCGGCATGAACCGCGCCGCGGCCATCAATTTCGCCCGCGTCGGCGCGCAGAAGCTCTGGGCCGGCACCGTCACCATCCACGCCGACGCCAAGACCGGCGCCCACCACCACGGGCACCTCGAATCGGTGATCTACGTGGTGCGCGGCCGGGCCCGCATGCGCTGGGGCGAGAAGCTCGAGTTCACGGCGGAAGCCGGTCCGGGCGACTTCATCTACGTGCCGCCCTACGTGCCGCACCAGGAAATCAACGCCAGCGCCACCGAGACGCTCGAATGCGTGCTGTGCCGCAGCGACGGCGAGGCGGTTGCCGTGAACCTCGACATCGAACCGGTGGAAAAACCAGAATCGGTGCTGTGGGTCGACCCGACCCATCCGCACGGCGGAATCTAGGCTCTCCCCCAGGCTGCGCGCACTTCGTGTCGCTTCTCCCTCCCTCTTCCGGGGGCAACACCGGCGGCCCGGCAAAGCCGGTTCCGCGGTGTTCGCTGGAATGTGCCCCGGGTCATGGCACCATGGTGCACTTCGCCGTGCCACCATGACTCTCACCCAAAGCCTGCTCATCATCGTCCTGCTGATCGCGATGAGCGCGTTCTTCTCCCTTGCCGAAATCACGCTGGCCGCCTCGCGCCGCCTGCGCCTGCGCCAGATGGCCGACGAGGGCGATGCGCGGGCCGAGCGCGTGCTGCGCGTGCAAGAGCAGCCGGGCCACTACTTCACCGTGGTGCAGATCGGCCTCAACGCGGTGGCGATCCTCGGCGGCGTGGTCGGCGAGGGCTCGCTGAGCCCCTACTTCGCGCGCTTCCTCGAGGGCTGGATGAGCGTGGAGGCCTCGGCGAACCTGGCTTTCCTGTGCTCGTTCGTGATCGTCATCGCGGTGTTCCTGGTGTTTGCCGACCTGTTCCCCAAGCGCCTGGGCATGAGCGACCCCGAGCGCATCGCGGTTCGCATGGTGGGCCCGATGATGGTGCTGATCACGGCCTTCAAGCCGCTGGTGTGGTTCTTCACGCGCTCCACCGACATGCTCTTCAAGCTGCTGGGCATGCCGCTGGTGCGCGACGACAAGATCACCTCGGCCGACATCCTGGCCATGACCGAGGCCGGCGCGCGCGCGGGCGTGCTCGCGGTGCGCGAGCAGCAGGTGATCGCCAACGTGTTCGAGCTCGACACCCGGCTGGTCAGCAGCGTGATGACGGTGCGCGACAACATCGCCTGGTTCCTGCACGACGACCCGGAGTCGGTGCTGCGGGCGCGCATCGTGGCCGAGCCTTTTTCGGCCTACCCGGTGTGCGACGGCGACATCGACCATGTGCTCGGCTACGTCGACGCCAAGGAGATGTTCCAGCGCGTGCTCAGCGGCCAGCCGCTGGCCTTCGACCAGGGCCTCACGCTGCACAAGGCGCTGGTCATTCCCGACCGGCTCACGCTCACCGAAGTGCTCGAGCAGTTCCAGCAGGCGCATGAAGACTTCGCGATCGTGGTCAACGAATACAGCCTGGTGGTGGGCGTGATCACGCTCAACGACGTGATGAGCACGGTGATGGGCGACCTCGTGTCCATGCCCGACGAGGAGCAGATCGTGAAGCGCGACGAGAACTCGTGGCTGATCGACGGTGTCACTCCCATCCAGGACGTGCAGCGCGCGCTGCACATCGACGAGATGCCGCATCCGGACGACTACGAAACGCTGGCGGGCTTCCTGATGGTGATGCTGCGGCGCGTGCCCAAGCGTACCGACAGCGTGAGCTGGGGCGGCTACACCTTCGAGGTGATGGACGTCGACAGCTACCGCATCGACCAGGTGATGGTCACAAGGACTTAGCTCGCCCCCAGTCTGCGCGCACTTCGTGTCGCTTCGCCAACCCCCTACCGGGGGCAATACCAGCGGCCTGGCAAAGCCGGTTCCGCGGTATTCCTGAAACAGATATTCAGGCTGCCGAGCGGTCCCGCTCGCGTTCTCGCGCCTTGTCGTCGTAGGTCCACAGGCGCTGGTTCGCGAACACGGCATTCGGGTACGGCGCCTTGCCGCGGCTGCCGTTGTAGCGCCCGAGGGTCATGTACAGGTCGCCGTTCTCGCGGTCGAGGTAGTGGCGCAGGATCACGCAGCCGAAGCGCAGGTTGGTCTGCATGTGGAACAGCTTGGCCGGGTCGCTGTCGCCGATCACGCGGGTCCAGAACGGCATGACCTGCATGTAGCCGCGCGCACCGGCGCTGGACACCGCGAACTTGCGGAAGTTGCTCTCGACCTGGATCAGCCCGAGCACCAGGCTCACGTCCAGGCCCGAGCGCTTGGCTTCATACCAGACGGTCTGCAGGAATTCCTTGCGCGTGGGCCAGTCGGCAATCTTCTTCTTGAGGCGCTCGCTCATCTCGCCCAGCCATCGCAGGTAGGTCAGGCGGGCCTCGGTGTTCGAGAACTCGGGCACCGGCGGCGCCTTGTTGTGCACGGCCGAACTCAGCGCGGTGCGCACCGAGTCGATCAGCGGCTCCTCGATCTGTGCGCCGGCGCGCGCGGCCTGCGGCAGCGACAGCGCCGCCAGGGCGCCCGCCGCCGCCGCGCCACCCAGGCACTGGCGCCGCGAGAGGCCGCCCTGCAGGCTCATTTCGCGAGCTTGCCAGTGATGAATTCGGCGATGCCGGCCGCGGGCACCTTGGTGGCTGCCGTGTCGCGGCGATGCTGGTATTCGAGCTGGCCTTCCTTCAGGCCGCGGTCGGAGATGACCACGCGGTGCGGCACGCCGATCAGCTCCCAGTCGGCAAACATCGCGCCCGGGCGCTCGCCGCGGTCGTCCAGCAGCACGTCGACGCCGGCCGCGAGCAGCTGCTCGTACAGCGCCTCGGCCGCCACCTTGACCTCGGGGCTGCGGTCCATGCCGATCGGGCAGACCACCACCGTGAACGGCGCCAGTGCGTCGGGCCAGATGATGCCGCGCTCGTCGTGGTTCTGCTCGATGGCGGCGGCCGGCAGGCGCGTGATGCCGATGCCGTAGCAGCCCATCTCGAGGAACTGCGGCTTGCCGGCTTCGTCGAGGTAGGTGGCGTTCATGTCCTTGCTGTACTTGGTGCCGAGCACGAACACGTGGCCCACCTCGATGCCGCGCTCGATCGCGAGCACGCCCTTGCCGTCGGGCGAGGCATCGCCTGCCACCACGTTGCGCAGGTCGGCCACCAGTTCGGGCTCGGGCAGGTCGCGGCCCCAGTTGAGGCCGGTCATGTGGAAGTCGATCTCGTTGGCGCCGGCGATCCAGTCGGCCATGACCACGACTTCGCGGTCGACCACGAGCCTGACGGGCTTCTTGAGGTTCAGCGGGCCGAGGTAGCCGGGCTTGCAGCCGAAGTGGTCCTCGATCTCGGCCAGCGTCGCGAACCGGAAGCCCTTGTCCAGGCCCGGTACCTTGCCGACCTTGATCTCGTTCATGTCGTGGTCGCCGCGCAAGAGCAGCAGCCAGACCTGCGCACCCTTGGGGTTGCCGGCCTCGTCGAGGATGTCGGTGGCCAGCACCAGCGACTTGACGGTGGTCGAGAGCGGCACGCCGAGCAGTTCGGCCACGGCCGCGCAGGTGCTCTTGCCGGGGGTGGGCGTCTTCTCGAGCGCCTTGGCGGCCGCGGGGCGCGGGCCGGCCGGAGCAAGCGCCTCGGCCTTTTCCATGTTGGCCGCGTAATCGCTGCCGGGGCAGTAGACGATGGCGTCTTCGCCGGTGGCGGCAATCACCTGGAACTCTTCGCTCAGGTCGCCGCCGATGGCGCCGCTGTCGGCCGCCACGGCGCGGTAGCGCAGGCCGAAGCGGTCGAAGATGCGGCGGTAGGCATCGGCCATGACCTGGTAGCTGGCCTTGGCGGCATCCAGGTCGCGGTCGAAGCTGTAGGCGTCCTTCATGATGAATTCGCGCCCGCGCATCAGGCCGAAGCGCGGACGGCGCTCGTCGCGGAACTTGGTCTGGATCTGGTAGAAATTCTTCGGCAGCTGCTTGTAGCTGCGGATTTCCTGGCGCGCGATGTCGGTCACCACCTCTTCGCTCGTGGGCTGGACCACGAAGTCGCGGTCGTGCCGGTCCTTGATGCGCAGCAGCTCGGGGCCCATCTTGTCGAAGCGGCCGGTCTCCTGCCAGAACTCGGCCGGCTGCACCACGGGCATCGTGAGTTCGACCGCGCCGGCGCGGTTCATTTCCTCGCGCACGATCGCCTCGACCTTGCGGATCACGCGCAGCCCCATCGGCATGTAGGTGTAGATGCCCGTGCCGAGCTTCTTGATCATGCCCGCGCGCATCATGAGCCGATGGCTCGCGACCTCGGCGTCGGCGGGCGCTTCCTTGAGGGTGGAGACAAAAAATCGGGAAGCTTTCATCGGGATCGGCTGGTGGATTCGAAGATCGTGGGGAAGACGGATGCCGGCGGAGAGACCACCGGGAACCCGCGGGCCTCGAACTGGCCGCTTGCCGAGTGCAACCCGGCATGCATAATCGACTCAGTTCAAAAATTGGGGTTTGATTATGCTCGACCGGGACGGCTTCAGGCCCAACGTCGGCATCATCCTGCTCAACCAGAGAAACCAGGTTTTCTGGGGCAAACGCATACGCACGCATTCCTGGCAGTTTCCGCAAGGCGGCATCGACCGCGGCGAAAGTCCCGAGCAGGCCATGTTCCGGGAACTGCACGAGGAAGTCGGACTCCATCCGGAGCACGTGCGCATCGTGGCCCGTACCCGTGACTGGTTGCGCTACGAGGTGCCGGATCGGTTCATTCGCCGTGACGCACGGGGCCACTACAAGGGCCAGAAGCAAATCTGGTATTTGCTGCAATTGATCGGTCACGACTGGGATCTGAACCTGCGCGCGACCGACCACCCCGAATTCGACGCCTGGCGATGGCACGACTACTGGGTGCCGCTCGATGTGGTCGTCGAATTCAAACGCGGCGTCTACGAGATGGCACTGACCGAGCTTGCTCGCTACCTGCCGCGGCAGGATTTCCGCAACCGCTTCCTGCGCAGCAACGTGCGCGCCCGGGAGTTCGAGCGCCACATGCCCGATGGCGGCGCGCCCGCGGGGCTGGACCTGCCGCCCGGCGGCAGTTTCGACCCGCATCCCGACATTACTTCTGCGAGCGATGACCCTTCCCCTCCTCTCCCCCACAAAGCGCCCTTCCTTCCATCGCAGCGCTGAGGGCATCCTGCTCGCCGTGTGCCTGGCCCTGCTGGCCGGATGCGCATCGGGGCCGCACGACACCAGCAATCCCGACTGGGCGCAGGCCGGCATGCCGCCGCCGCCCAAGCGCTACGAAACCGATGCCGAATGGAAGGAAAGCGAAGCGCCGCCGCCGCCGGCCTTCGACGTCAAGCGCCTCGAGCCAATCGCGATGCCGCCCTACATGTCGCTGAAGTTTGGCGTCGATCCGGCCACCATCACAATCACCGGCGACGGTGTGGTGCGCTACGTGGTGGTCGCAACCAGCCGCAGCGGCGGGGACGCGGCGCTGAACGCCTTCTACGAAGGCGTGCGCTGCTCGACTGACGAGGTGAAGAGCTACGCGCGATACAACAACGGCGCCTGGAGCAAGGTCGAACGGTCCGAGTGGAAGAGCTTCCGCGACCTGAACTCGAGCTACGCCAAGCAGTTGGCGCAGCAGGGCCTGTGCCGCGGCCATGCGCCCCGGGTCTCGGTCAAGGACATGGTCACGAACATGCGGGACCCGGCGCGCCAGCTGCAATAAGGCCGGCTGCAGGCGGTGTTCGAACGGGGCCTCGAAAGGGCCCCGTTTCCATTTGAGCCCGGCCTCAGCCGCGCATCAGCACCATGTTGTCGCGGTGGACCATTTCCGGCTCCGCCACATAGCCGAGCAGCCGCTCGAACTCCGACGAGGGCTTGCGGCACAGCAGCCGGGCCTCGACGCTCGAGTAATTGGCCAGGCCGCGGGCCAGCTCCACGCCATCGGCATCGCGCACGGCGATCACGTCGCCGCGTGAAAACTCGCCCGAAACACCGGTCATGCCGATCGGCAGCAGGCTCTTGCCCTCGGCGCGCACCTTGGCGGCCGCACCGGCATCGACGGTGACCGCGCCGCGCAGCTGCAGGTGGTCCGCCATCCAGCGCTTGCGCGCCTGGTGCTTGGCCGTCTGAGCCACCAGCAGCGTGCCGATGGATTCGCCGCCAACGAGGCGCAGCAGCGCATCGGGTTCTCGGCCCCAGGCGATCACGGTGGAGGCGCCCGAGCCGGCCGCGCGCTTGGCCGCAAGGATCTTGGTGATCATGCCGCCGCGGCCGAGGCTGGAGCCCGCCCCGCCCGCCATGGCTTCGAGCGCGGGGTCGCCGGCCGCCGCCTCGTGCACGAACTTCGCGTCCGGGTCCTTGCGCGGGTCGGCCGTGTAGAGGCCCTTCTGGTCCGTGAGGATCACCAGCGCATCGGCTTCGACCAGGTTGGCCACCAGCGCGCCCAGCGTGTCGTTGTCGCCAAACTTGATCTCGTCGTTGACGACCGTGTCGTTCTCGTTGATGACCGGCACCACGCCCAGCCCGAGCAGCGTGACGAGGGTCGAGCGCGCATTGAGATAGCGCTCGCGGTCGGCCAGGTCGGCGTGGGTCAGCAGCACCTGGGCGCTGCCGATCCGGTTCTCGCGCAGCTTGGTCTCGTACATCTGGGCCAGGCCCATCTGCCCGACGGCCGCGGCGGCCTGCAGTTCATGCACCTCGTGCGGCCGCGTGCGCCAGCCCAGGCGCTTCATGCCTTCGGCAATGGCGCCGCTGGACACCATCACGACTTCGCGGCCGCCCTGCACCAGCACCGCCAGCTGCCGGCACCATTCGCCGATCGCCGCCTCGTCGAGGCCACGCCCCTCGTTGGTCACGAGGCTGGAGCCCACCTTGACGACGATACGGCGGGCATCCCGCAAGGCAGTGGATCCGGAGTTCGAGGTCATGGGAGGCGTGGCGGTCGTGAATGCGGCGTGCGGAGCGTCAGGAGGAGGAAGTCGAGGGATCGGGCGGCAGCTCGACGAAGCGCGGATCGACCTCGACCGGCACGTGTTCCGCCGCCTGCTGCGCCTTGACCTGCTGGTACACGGCCTGCACCAGGTGCTCGCAGCCTTCGCGCGTGAGTGCGGAGATCTCGAACACCGGGCCCTTGAAGCGCAGGCGCTTGACGAAGTCCTTCACGCGCGCGGCGCGCTCGTCCGCGGGCACCATGTCGAGCTTGTTCAGCACCAGCCAGCGCGGCTTTTCATAGAGCGCGGCGTCGTACTTCTTGAGCTCGCCGACGATGGCCTTGGCCTGCGCAACCGGATCAACGCTGTCGTCGAACGGCGCCATGTCGATCACGTGCAGCAAGAGCCGTGTGCGCTGCAAGTGGCGCAGGAACAGGTGGCCGAGGCCCGCACCTTCGGATGCGCCCTCGATCAGGCCCGGCAGGTCGGCCACCACGAAGCTCTGCTCCGGGCCGACGCGCACGACACCGAGGTTCGGGTGCAGCGTGGTGAAGGGATAGTCGGCAATGCGCGGGCGCGCATTCGAGATGGCGCTGATCAGGGTCGACTTGCCCGCATTCGGCATGCCCAGCAGGCCGACATCGGCGAGCACCTTGAGTTCGAGCTTGAGGCTCTTCTTCTCGCCCGGCCAGCCCGGGGTCTTCTGGCGCGGCGCGCGGTTGATGGCGCTCTTGAAGCGCATGTTGCCGAAGCCGCCGTCGCCGCCCTTGGCGATGGTGACGACCTCGCCTTCCTTCAGCAGTTCGTACAGCACCTCGCCGGTTTCGGCGTCGCTGATGATGGTGCCGACCGGCATCTTCAGCAGGATGTCGTCGCCCGCGGCGCCGAACATGTCGGAGCCCATGCCGTGCTCGCCGCGCTTGGCCTCGTGGCGGCGCGAATAGCGGAAGTCGACCAGGGTGTTGAGGTTGGAATCGGCCACCGCGTAGACATGGCCGCCGCGGCCGCCGTCGCCGCCGTTGGGGCCGCCGAATTCCTTGTATTTTTCATGACGGAACGACACGCAGCCGTTGCCGCCATCGCCCGCGGCGATGTCGATGAAGGCTTCGTCGACGAACTTCATGGGGTATCCAGTGTACAAATGAAGAAGCCCCGACAAAGCGGGGCTTCGAGCTGATCGAAGTGACTCGGGCTTATGCCGGGGTCACGTTGACCATGTGCTTGTTCAGTGCGCCCTTGACACCGAACGACACGTGGCCGTCAACCAGTGCAAACAGCGTGTGGTCCTTGCCCACGCCGACGTTCACGCCGGGGTGGAACTGGGTGCCGCGCTGGCGCACGATGATCGAGCCTGCGCTGATCAGTTCGCCGCCGAAGGCCTTCACACCGAGCATCTTGGGCTTGGAATCGCGCCCGTTTCGCGTTGAGCCGCCGCCTTTTTTCTGTGCCATGGAATCTGCTCCTTAGCCGGCGATCGCGCCGATTTGCAGTTCCGTGAACTGCTGGCGATGGCCTTGACGTTTCTGATAGTGCTTGCGACGGCGCATCTTGAAGATGCCGACCTTGTCGTGCTTGCCGTGCGACAGTACCGTGACTGTCACCGTTGCGCCGGACACCAGGGGCGTACCGATCTTGATTTCGCTGCCGTTGCCGACTGCAAGAACCTGATCGATCACGATTTCCTGGCCTACATCCGCAGCAATCTGTTCTACTTTAATTTTTTCGCCGGAAGCAACGCGATACTGCTTGCCGCCGGTTTTTATGACCGCGTACATGTGAACCTCTTAAGGAATGAGCTCTACGGCGAATTCCGCAGAGCCCTAGATTCTAGCACGGTTTGCACGCGCTAACATGGTTCGGGCCGGAGAGCCGCCGGGACGGCGCGCGCTCCTCCCTATAATCTGCGCCTTCCGGCCTTGTGCCGCTGCCACTTTCGCATTCAGACGCGCCGCGCGCAAACGCCTTGCCAGTTCACGCCGCCGATACCTCCCCCACCGCCACCGTGCTGGATTTGATCGCCGGCGACATGGTCGAAGTCGACCGTGTGATCGCGCAGCGCCTCGACACGGGCGTGCCTCTGGTCAGCCAGGTGTCGAAGTACATCATCTCGGCCGGCGGCAAACGCCTGCGCCCGGCGCTGCTGCTGCTCATGTCGGGCGCGCTCGGCTACACGGGCGAGCAGCGCTTCAACCTGGCGGCGGTGGTGGAGTTCATCCACACGGCCACGCTGCTGCATGACGACGTCGTCGACGAATCGACCCTGCGGCGCGGGCGCCCGACGGCCAACGAATCGTTCGGCAACCCGGCCAGCGTGCTGGTCGGCGACTTCCTCTATTCGCGCGCCTTCCAGATGATGTTGGATGCAAACAACATGCGCATCATGCAGATCCTGGCCGAGGCGACCAACGTGATCGCGGAAGGCGAAGTGCTCCAGCTGATGAACATGCACGACGCGACGCTGGACGAATCCGCCTACCTGCGCGTGATCCGCTCCAAGACCGCCAAGCTTTTCGAGGCCAGCACGCGGCTCGCCGCCGTGCTGGCGGGCGCCACGCCCGAGGTCGAGGAAGCCTGCGCCACCTACGGCCAGGCCCTGGGCACGGCCTTCCAGGTGATCGACGACGTGCTCGACTACGCCGGCGACGCGCACGAAACGGGAAAGAACGTGGGCGACGACCTGCGCGAAGGCAAAACCACGCTGCCGCTGATCTTCGCCATGCGGCGCGGCAGCCCCGCGCAGGCCGCGCTGGTGCGTGCGGCCATCGAGGCCGGCGACACCGCCCAGCTGGGCAAGATCGTCGAAATCGTCCACGCCACCGGCGCCCTGGAAGCCTCGCGCGCTGCCGCGGCCGACGAGGCAAAACGCGCAATTCACGCATTGCGCGACTTTCCGTCCAATTTGCATGCCGACGGTTTGCTACAATTGGCGGCTCAGTTGCTTGAGCGACGTGCCTGAACACCTCACAAGAGTTGGCAAGGACGAATTCTCTTTTTTTGCAACCAATCGGGGTGTAGCTTAGCCTGGTAGAGCGCTACGTTCGGGACGTAGAGGCCGGAGGTTCGAATCCTCTCACCCCGACCAGCCTTTGGCTGGCACAAATAATGCCCGTGCCTGTTGCTGCGTAGCGATTTACAGGGACGGGTGGTTCAGCGATGATCGTGAAGCACTTTTTCACATCTCTTGCAATTCGCTGAATGGCTGCTGCCGAACTTCCTGTTAAAGAAAACACGCAAATCGCCCTCCCGGGCCTTGCGCGTGCCTTGGTCTCTGCTGGCAAGCTTCCGGCGAAGACCGCGGAAGACATCTACCAGAAGTCGCTGAACGGCCGCACCAGCTTCATTGCCGAGCTGACCGGCAGCGGCGCCGTCTCGGCCGCCGACCTCGCCCACACGCTGTCCAGCGCCTTCGGTGCGCCGCTGCTCGACCTGGACGCCATCGATCACCAGCGCCTGCCCAAGGACCTGCTCGACCCGAAGCTGTGCCACGCCTACCGGATCGTGGTTCTCAGCAAGCGCAACAACCGTCTCATCGTTGCAACGGCCGACCCTTCGGACCAGCAGGCGGTGGAAAAGATCAAGTTCGCTTCCCAGATGGGTGTGGACTGGGTCATTGCCGAGTACGACAAGCTGTCGCGCATGATCGAGGCCGCCGCAGTCACCGCAGCGGAATCCATCAATAGCATCGTCGGTGCCGAGTTCGAGTTCGACGACGTCACCGCGGACACTTCGGGCGATGCCAACGAACAGGCCATCGCCGAGGTCGAGGACGCGCCGGTCGTGCGCTTCCTGCACAAGATGCTGCTCGACGGCGTCAGCATGCGGGCCTCGGACATCCACTTCGAGCCCTACGAGCACAACTACCGCGTGCGCTTTCGCATCGACGGCGAGCTGCGCGAGATCGCGAGCCCGCCCACGCTCATCAAGGACAAGCTGGCCTCGCGGATCAAGGTCATTTCACGGCTCGACATTTCCGAGAAGCGCGTGCCGCAGGACGGCCGCATGAAGCTCAAGATCGGGCCCGACCGCGTCATCGACTTCCGCGTCAGCACGCTGCCCACGCTGTTCGGCGAGAAGATCGTGATCCGTATCCTCGACCCGAGCAGCGCGCGCCTGGGCATCGACGCCCTGGGCTACGACGCCGACGAAAAGGAGCGCCTGCTGCATGCGATCAGCCGCCCCTACGGCATGGTGCTGGTCACGGGCCCCACCGGTTCGGGCAAGACGGTGTCGCTCTACACCTGCCTGAACCTGCTGAACCAGCCGGGCGTCAACATCGCGACGGCGGAAGACCCCTCTGAAATCAACCTGCCGGGCGTCAACCAGGTGAACGTCAACGAGCGCGCCGGACTTACCTTCGCGGCGGCGCTGCGCGCCTTCCTGCGGCAGGATCCCGACATCATCATGGTCGGCGAAATCCGCGACCTCGAAACCGCCGACATCTCGATCAAGGCCGCGCAAACGGGCCACCTGGTGCTCTCGACGCTGCACACCAACGACGCGCCGACCACGCTCACGCGCATGCGCAACATGGGCATTGCGCCGTTCAACATCGCCTCCAGCGTGATCCTGATCACGGCGCAGCGGCTCGCGCGGCGCCTGTGCCACATGTGCCGCGCGCCGGCCGACGTGCCGCGCCAGGCGCTGCTCGATGCGGGCTTCAAGGAAGAACAGCTTGACGGTACCTGGAAGCCCTACCGGCCGGTCGGCTGCGCAGCGTGCAGCAATGGCTACAAGGGCCGGGTCGGCATCTACCAGGTGATGCCGATCTCGGAGGCGATCCAGGCCATCATCCTGCGCGACGGCAGCGCACAGGACATCGCGCGACAGTCCGAGGCCGAGGGCGTGCGCTCGCTGCGGCAGTCTGGCCTGAGAAAAGTCATGCAAGGGCTCACCTCACTCGAAGAAGTGGTGGCGGTCACGAACGAATAACGAACACACTGCAAGAAATCGGAGATCGAATGGCAACAGTGGCATCCACCCGCACCCCGAACACGCTCAAGGAATTTGTCTACGAGTGGGAGGGCAAGGACCGCAACGGCAAGCTGGTGCGCGGCGAGCTCCGGGCCGCCGGCGAGAACCAGGTGCAGGCCGCCCTGCGGCGCCAGGGGGTCCTCGCGTCCAAGATCAAGAAGCGCCGCATGCGCTCGGGCAAGTCCATCAAGCCCAAGGACATCGCGATCTTCACGCGCCAGCTCGCAACCATGATGAAGGCCGGCGTGCCGTTGCTGCAGTCGTTCGACATCGTGGGCCGCGGCAATGCGAACCCGAGCGTGGCCAAGCTGCTCAACGACATCCGCAGCGACGTGGAGACCGGCACCTCGCTGTCATCCGCCTTCCGGAAGTTTCCAAAGTACTTCGACAACCTCTACTGCAACCTGGTGGAAGCCGGCGAAGCGGCCGGTATCCTGGAAGACCTGCTGGACCGGCTGGCCACCTACATGGAGAAGACCGAGGCGATCAAGTCGAAGATCAAGTCGGCACTGATGTATCCCACCTCCGTGGTGGTGGTTGCGTTCGTGGTGGTGGCCATCATCATGATCTTCGTGATCCCGGCCTTCAAGCAGGTGTTCACCTCGTTCGGCGCCGACCTGCCCGCGCCCACGCTGTTCGTGATGGCGATGAGCGAATTCTTCGTCTCCTACTGGTGGCTGATCTTCGGCGTGATCGGCGGCGGCACCTACTTCTTCCTGCAGGCCTGGAAGCGCAACGAGCGCGTGCAGCGGGTCATGGACCGTGCGCTGCTGCGCGTGCCGATCTTCGGCACACTGATCGAGAAGTCGTGCGTGGCCCGCTGGACCCGCACCCTTGCCACCATGTTCGCCGCCGGCGTTCCGCTGGTCGAGGCGCTCGACTCGGTGGGCGGCGCCTCGGGCAACACCGTCTACGGCGACGCCACGGCCAAGATCCAGCAGGAGGTCTCGACCGGCACCAGCCTCACGACGGCCATGACCAACGTCAACCTGTTCCCCTCGATGGTGATCCAGATGACCGCGATCGGCGAGGAGTCCGGCTCCATCGACCACATGCTCGGCAAGGCCGCCGACTTCTACGAGTCCGAGGTGGACGACATGGTGGCCGGCCTCTCGAGCCTGATGGAGCCCATCATCATCGTGTTCCTGGGCGTGATCATCGGCGGCATCGTGGTGTCGATGTACCTGCCGATCTTCAAGTTGGGCCAGGTCGTTTGATGCTGGTGTCGCAGGAGTTCGACGCCGCGTTCGCCGGCGTCCTCGGGTTGCTGGTCGGCAGTTTTCTCAACGTGGTGATCTACCGCACCCCGGTCATGATGTACCGGAGCTGGCTGGCCGACGCGGTGGCCAACCTGATGTCGTCCAAGGACGTTCCGTCGCTCTGGTCGCTGGTGTTCGGGCCGAAGGCGCAGCCCCCGGCCGGGCTCGAGGCTGCGGCGGACAAGGCGGCCGTGGCCATCGAGGCGCTGCCGCCGTTCGATCTGACCCGGCCTGCCTCGCGCTGCGGCGCCTGCGGCCACAAGATCCGCTGGTACCAGAACATTCCGGTGCTGAGCTACCTGGTGCTGCGGGGCCGCTGCGCCGCCTGCGGCACGCCGATCAGCCCGCGCTATCCGCTGGTCGAACTGGTGACCGGCGCGCTGTTCGCGCTGTGCGCCTACCGCTTCGGCCTCACGCCCACCGGCGCGCTCTGGGCGGCGTTCGCGGCGTTCCTGGTCTGCCAGTTCCTGATCGACTTCGACACCCAGTTCCTGCCCGACGCGCTCAACTATCCGCTGCTCTGGCTCGGGCTCGTCGGCGCGGCCATGGGCTGGACCGGCACCGCGCTGAGCTCGGCGGTCTGGGGCGCCGTGTTCGGCTACCTGAGCCTGTGGCTTGTGTACCATGGCTATCGCCTGGCCACGGGCAAGGAAGGCATGGGATATGGCGACTTCAAACTGCTGGCGGCGCTCGGCGCCTGGCTCGGGGCCGACTACCTCATTGCCATCATCCTCGTCTCATCGCTGGTGGGCGCCGTGATCGGCATCACGCTGCGTCTTGTCGGGAAGCTGGCGCACAAGGACATTCCCATGGCCTTCGGTCCCTTTCTGGCCGGTGCCGGCCTGGTCTGCCTGGTGGCGGGCCCGGAGCTCGTGAGGCAATGGATTCCCTTCGCCTTCCCGCTCGGCGCATTCGCTCGCTGAGGAGCGCGTGATGCGGCGCATCGGCCTGACGGGCGGCATCGGGAGCGGCAAGAGCACGGTCGCGGCCCTGCTGGTCGCCGAAGGCGCCGTGCTGGTCGACACCGACGCCATCGCACGCCGCATTGCGCTGCCCGGAGGCATCGCGATGCCGGCCGTCGAGGCCGCCTTCGGGCCCACCGTCATCGCGGCGGACGGCGGACTCGACCGCGCAGCGATGCGGCAGCTCGTGTTCGCCGACAACAGCGCCAAAAAGCGCCTCGAATCGATCCTGCATCCGCTGATCGGCGCCGAGACGGAACGCATGGCCTCCAACGCCGGCCCGGACGCGGTGGTGGTCTTCGATGTGCCGCTGCTGGTCGAATCCGGCCGCTGGCGGGCCCTGGTCGACCGGGTGCTGGTGGTCGATGCCACCGAGCAAACACAGCTGCGGCGCGTCGTGGCGCGCTCCGGCTGGACGCCCGAGGCGGTGCGCGCGGTGATCGCCCAGCAGGCGCCGCGCGGGCTGCGCAGGGCGGCCGCGGACGCGGTCATTTTCAACGAGTCGCTCTCGCTGGAGGAACTCGCTGCAGAGGTCCGGAGTCTCTGGAAGCGGTGGGTCCCGCCCGGCACGCGATAATCCGGGACTGGCCGCCAGAGCGGCCGCATAACGACCAAGACAAAAAAGGCGCTCGCCGGAGTGCCCTCACCTCCTGCGATGCTTTTCAATTCGTATCCCTTCATTTTTGTCTTCTTCCCGCTGGTACTGATCGGGTTCTTCCTGATCGGCAAGCGCAACGCCCGGTCCGCCGCGGGCTTCCTTGCCCTGGCCTCGCTGTTCTTCTACGGCTGGTGGAGCGTCAAGGCGCTTCCGCTGCTGGTGGCGTCGATCTGCATCAACTACTGGTTCGGGCTGCGCCTGTCGCCCGCGCCGGGCCGGGACGACCGCAAGCGCAAGTCGCTGCTGGTGGCGGCGCTGGTGGTCAACCTGGGCGTGCTCGCGGTCTTCAAGTACGCCAACTTCTTCGTTTCGAACGTGAACGACGGGCTGGCCGCAGCGGGCCTGTCGCAGATCCCGCTGCTGCACATCGTGCTGCCGATCGGCATCTCGTTCTACACCTTCACGCAGATCGCCTTCCTGGTCGACTGCTGGCAGGGCAAGGTGCATGAGCGCAGCTTCATCCACTACGTGCTGTTCGTCACCTACTTTCCGCACCTGATCGCGGGCCCGGTGCTGCACCACGCGCAGATGATGCCGCAGTTCGCCAACGCGGCCACCTACCGGTTCGACCCCAACAAGGTGGCGCTCGGCATTGCGATCTTCACCTTCGGCCTCGCCAAGAAGCTGCTGATCGCCGATCCGGTGGGGCAGTACGCCGACATGATGTTCAACGGCGTGCACAAGGGCATCGAGCCCACGCTCTACACCGCGTGGTTCGGCGCGCTCGCCTACACGCTGCAGATCTATTTCGACTTCTCGGGCTATTCGGACATGGCGGTCGGCCTGTCGCTGTGCCTGGGGGTGCAGCTTCCGCTCAACTTCCGCTCGCCCTACAAGTCGACCAACATCATCGAGTTCTGGCGGCGCTGGCACATCTCGCTGTCGAACTTCCTGCGCGACTATCTCTACGTGCCGCTGGGCGGCAACCGCAAGGGCCCGGCCCGGCGCTACCTGAACCTGTTCCTCACGATGCTGCTGGGCGGGCTCTGGCACGGCGCCGCATGGACCTTCGTGATCTGGGGCGCGCTGCATGGCGTGTTCCTGATGATCAACCACCTCTGGAACGCCAAGGTGCGGCGCAACATTCCGGCAGGGCCGGTCGCGCGCGTGCTGGGCTGGTTCCTGACCTTCCTGTGCGTGGTACTGGCCTGGATCGTGTTCCGCGCCGATGGCGTCCACACGGCCATGGCCATCTACAAGGGCATGCTCGGCCTGCACGGCGCACCGCCTTCCGCGTTCAGCGAGTTCGGGCCGGTTCCGTTCCGCAAGCCCGAGTTCTTCCAGACCATGCTCGTGGGCATCGTGATCTGCCTCGCATTGCCGCCGACGATCACGCTCGAGCGCTGGATTCCCCACCCGAAGGCGGTGGCCGGCCAGCGCGTCATGGCGTGGTGCTCCTCGGCCGTGCTGGCGATCGGTACCTTCGCGCTCTTCGCCTGGTGCGTCTCGAAGCTGGGCAACTACAGCCCGTTCCTCTACTTCCAATTCTGATTCGACATGACGACGCCCGCGAAAGTCTGGCTGCGGTTCTTCCTGATCGGCTACATCGTCCTGATGGCGCTGTGGATCGTTTCGCTCACCAGCCCCGTGCCTTACGGCGACCTCACGCGGATCGGCCGCCTGTCCGAGCGCGAATTCGGCTGGACCGCCCCGCCGCCCAAGGTCGACCCCGCCTATCTCAAGGGCACGCCGGTGGACCAGGCCGACATCATGGTGATCGGCGACAGCTTCTCCATGACCTTCCGCTGGCAGTCGGTGCTTGCCAAGGCCGGCTACCGCGTCACGACCACCTATTGGGGCCAGTACGAGAACGCGCTGTGCAGCGACTTCGACCAATGGATCGAGCGCACGGGCTTCAAGGGCAAGCTGATCATCATCGAGAGCGTGGAACGCCTGCTCGGCGACCGCACCAAGGACAGCATGAAGTGCCAGAAGATGATCCGGCCCTACGACGCCATGGACCATCCGCTGATCACGCCCGACGAGACCGTGCCCAGCCCCGCGCCCAACTGGAACGTGCAGTTCCTGACCGGCATCACGACCTACTACAACACCTGGAAAGCGAAAAAGTCTGCAACAGACATCCACTTCGACTGGAACACCTGGGTGCGCCCGGTGCCCGACGGTTGCAAGCTCTTCTCCCACCGCCTGTGCGACAAGATGCCCTTTTTCGCTGAAGATGACGACAATGGGCCGCTGACCCTTGCGCACCTGGAATGGATGAAGAATTTCACAAAGGCGCACAGCAAGCTTCCTATCATGTGGATGGTGATTCCCAACAAGACCACCGTGTACCTGAAGCCCGACTACTCGAAGGATTTCGAAGCCGGGTTCCGCACCTCCGGGCTGGCGGGACCGGATCTCTACGCGTTCACGCGCGAGAAGCGCACGCAGATCCACGATTTCTATTTTTCGAACGACACCCACATGTCCATGCATGGCCAGCTCGCGCTGGGAGAACGCATGCTGGCGGCCGTGCGCGAGGTGGTGCCGACGCCTCCCTCGAAATCGCCCTGAAGCTATGATGGCTCGACAGGAAAGCTATAGAACCGCGTGATCCTCTACGAGTACCCCTTCAACGAGCGCATCCGCACCTACCTGCGGCTGGAGCACCTGTTCCGCCGCCTCGGGGAGCTGGTGCCCTCGGAGTCCGCGCTCTCGCACCACTACGCCCTGGTCACGATCTTCGAGATCATGGATGTCGCCGCGCGCGCCGACCTCAAGGCCGACGTGATGCGCGACCTGGACAAGCACAAGAACGTCTTCAACAGCTACCGCGGCAATCCGGCCATTGCCGAGGCCGTGCTCGACCAGGTGGTCGGCCAGCTCGAACGCAACTTCGCCACCCTCAATGCCGTTGCCGGCAAGGCCGGCCAGTCGCTGACCGAGAACGAGTGGCTCATGAGCATTCGCAGCCGCGCGGGCATTCCGGGCGGCACCTGCGAATTCGACCTGCCCGCCTACTACGCCTGGCAGCACCGCAGCGCGGCCAGCCGCCGCGCCGACCTCGAACGCTGGTCGGCCACGCTTTCGCCGCTGGCCGAATCCATCTACCTGCTGCTCAAGCTGCTGCGCGATGCCGATGTGCCCTACAAGGTCATCGCCACCGGCGGACAATTCCAGCAGAACCTGCCGCAGGGGCGCAGCTTCCAGTTGCTGCGCCTGCGCATCGATCCGCAGCTGGGGCTGATTCCCGAAATCAGCGGCAACCGGCTCATGGTGTCGGTGCGGATGATGCGGCACGAAGCCGACGACCGCCTGCACCCGAGCAGCGACGACGTCGCATTCGAACTCACGCTCTGCGCCTGAGCCGCCGGCTCGTCTCCAGGGCGCGCACCGCAGGGCAAGCACGAAGGTTATCCATCCCATGAGCGACGTGAACAAGATCGGCGAGCGGATCGTCCGCTGCCCCTCGTGTGGCGGCGACAGTGTCTACGCCGAACGCAACCCCTTTCGCCCCTTCTGCAGCGCACGCTGCAAGGGCATCGACTTCGGCGCCTGGGCCAGCGAGGAGTTCCGGATGCCGGCCGAAGCGCCGGCCGACGACGAGCCTTTCGGCGATCCGAAGAAAGTCCAGTAGGCGCGCTACGGCTGCGGCGCGAGCAGGACGCCGTCCAGATAGTCTGCGTATTGGCGCACGTAGGCCGGGCGCAGATGCTCCCGGTCCTTGTAGACCGGCGCGTCGTCCGGCGTTGCACGCAGGCACTGCCCGCCGCTGCAAAGCCTGGCCATCACGTCGATGGGCTCCGCGCCGCTCGCCCGCGCCAGCGCCTTCAGCTGCTCGTTGAGCCGCGCCTGCTCCGGCGGCAGCGGCGCCGTGGGCGTGCTGCGCAATGCCACCATCCGGCCCATGCGGCTGCCTTCGATGAGGCGCCGCGGCTCGAACTCGGGACCGCTGGCGTTGTCCAGCAGCAGGTAGACCTTCTTCTTTTGCCGCACCAGTTCGGCCAGCAGCTGCTCGAGCGAGGCCAGCGAACGGCCGAGGCCTTCGCCGCCGTTGTTCACGAGGTAGGCTGCATCGCCTTCGCGGAAGTAGAAGGGCAGCGCGAAGTTGCCCGTGAAATAGCAGTTCCAGCAGGCCCCGACCACCACCGTGTCGATCCGCGGATCGAGCGCCAGCGCCAGCATCTCGTCGCGCGCCTTTTCGCAGCCCGGGTTGCCTTCGGCGACCATGCCGGGCACCGGCGGGCAGGCGCCATAGGTCGAGAAGTACGTCGTCGCCACGCGCGCGGGCGCGCTGTCCGCGAGCGCCAGGGCGCGGGGTGCGTACTGCAGGATGTGGCTGTCGCCGATCAGCAGGACCGTGCGCGGCCCGCTGCCCACGCGCTTGACCGGATAGGCGCCGATCTTCTGCTGCTCGAAGCCGGCGTAGTAGTTGTCGTCCACGGTGGCGTCGGTCACCTTGCGCAGCAGGTCGCTGCCGTTGCGCGGCGGCATGCCGCCCAGCGCCAGCAGGCCGGCCACTGCAATCGCCATGCTGCCGGCCACCAGCGAACGCAGCATGCCCACCTGGGTCCGCGCGCGGGTGAAGCGCTCGACGAAGCGATAGGTGAGCCAGGCCAGCGCCACGCTCGCCAGCACGAGGCAGGCGCGGATCCACGCCGCCGGCTCGCCCTCTTCCACGATGCGCGCATACACCAGCAGGGGCCAGTGCCACAGGTAGAGCGGATAGCTGATGAGCCCGATCCACACCATCGGCCGGCTCGCAAGCACATGCCTGTTGAGCAGGCCTGCAGGCCCGGCCGCGATGCAGCTCGCGGCGCCCAGCGTGGGCAGCAGCGCCCACCAGCCTGGAAAGGCCTTGTCGCTGCGGGTCATCACGAGCCCGAGCACGATCAGCCCCACGCCCAGGCAGGACTGCAGGTGGCTGCGCCAGGCCGGCGCCGGCGCCTTGCCCGCGGCCTTGAGGCGCATGCAGGCCAGGATGCCACCCACCATCAGTTCCCAGAAGCGCGAAGCGGGCGAATAGAAGGCCGCCGTGCGATAGGGATGGATGGTCAGCACATTGACGAGAAAAGATGCCACCGCAAGCACCCAGAGCAGCCGAAGGACCGGCCAGCGCCGGCGCCAGGCCAGCGCAAGCAGCAGGGGCCAGAAGATGTAGAACTGCTCCTCGATGCCCAGCGACCACAGGTGCAGCAGCGGCTTGGTTTCGGCCGCCGTGTCGAAGTACCCGGCCTCGCTCCAGAAGACGAAGTTGGCGATGAAGGCGGCGCCGCCCGCTGCCTGCTTGCCGAGTTCCGTGAACTCCCTGGGCAGCAGCGCATACCAGCCGAAGCCGAGCGTGGCCAGCAGCACCAGCGTGAGCGCCGGAAAGATCCGCCGGATGCGGCGTGCGTAGAAGTCGCGGTAGCTGAAGTCGCCCGCCGCGTGGCTCTGCATGATGATGGTCGTGATCAGGAAGCCCGAGATCACGAAGAAGATGTCGACCCCGATGAAGCCCCCCGGCAGCGCATCGGGAAACGCATGGAAGGCCAGCACCGAGGCCACCGCCACGGCGCGCAGGCCGTCGATGTCGGGGCGGTACTTGGGGTGCATCATGTGGTGCTTCAGGCCCGCGGCGCCGGCTGCACGCGCCCGTCCGCCTGCGCGGCCCCGTCCATCAGGCCAGCGTCGAGACCGCCAGCGCCGCCGAGGCCGGCAGGCCGCGCTCCTGGGTCAGCCATTCGAGCACCGGCAGGGCGCCCGGCAGCACCGGCGCCACGTCCAGCGGCAGCTGCTGCCAGCGCATGGCCTGGCCTTCGCGCATTTCGAACTCGCCGCTCCAGGCCGTGACCTTGCACCAGTGCAGCCGCACCAGCGCATGCGGGTAGTCGTGCTCGGTGACCTTCCAGACCTCGGCCCCCGCAATGGTGATGCCGAGTTCTTCTTCCAGCTCTCGGCGCAGTGCCTGCTCCACCGTTTCGCCCGCTTCGATCTTGCCGCCCGGAAACTCCCAGAAGCCCGCATAGGCCTTGCCCTCGGGGCGGGTGGACAGCAGCAGCGCACCGTCGGCCGGCCGGATCAGCACGCCGACGGCCACCTCGGTGTGCTTGCGGCCTTGCGGCTGGCTGCTCATGCCGTGGCCCGTCCGGCGTAGTCACGCGCGAACTGGTAGGCCACGCGGCCGCTGCGCGAACCGCGCTCGAGCGCCCAGACCAGCGCCTCGGGCCGCGCCGCCTCGATGGCGGCGGTGTCGACGCCGAACGACGACAGCCACTGCGCGACGATCGCCAGGTATTCGTTCTGGCTGAACGGATAGAAGCTGACCCAGAGGCCGAAGCGCTCCGACAGCGAGATCTTTTCCTCGATCACCTCGCCGGGATGGACTTCGCCGTCCTCGGTGTGGGTGTAGCTGAGGTTGTCCTTCATGTATTCCGGCAGCAGGTGGCGCCGGTTGCTGGTCGCGTAGATCAGCACGTTGGGCGTGGCCGCGGCGATCGAGCCGTCGAGAATGGACTTGAGCGCCTTGTAGCCCGGCTCGCCCTCGTCGAAGCTCAGGTCGTCGCTGAACACGATGAATTTTTCGGGCCGCTGCGACACCACCTCGACG
Source organism: Variovorax sp. VRV01 (assembly GCF_014852545.1). NCBI lineage: Bacteria > Pseudomonadati > Pseudomonadota > Betaproteobacteria > Burkholderiales > Comamonadaceae > Variovorax > Variovorax sp. VRV01. The sequence goes on along the minus strand of NZ_JACVBS010000001.1, from coordinate 387,491 downwards.
ATGTCGGGCAGGTCGGTGAGTTCGGCCTTGTCGACCTCGATCAGCCGCAGCCCCTGCGGCGCATAGGCCTGCAGGCAGGCGCGGATCAGCGACGACTTGCCCGTGCCGCGCGCACCGGTCAGCAGCACGTTGTTGGCCGGCTTGCCTTCGACGAACTGGCGCGTGTTGCGCTCGATCTTTTCTTTCTGGACATCGATTTCCTTCAGGCTGTCGAGCGCCATGGCGGCCACGTGCTTGACGGGTTCGAGCACGCCGTGGCCCGAGCTGCGGCGGCGGTAGCGCCAGGCGATCGAGGCGTTCCAGTCGGCAGGGGCGGCCAGCGGCTGGGGCAGGATCGATTCGATGCGGCCGATCAGCTGCTCGGCGCGCTCGATCAGCTTTTCGAACTTTTCGTTCATCGACGACCGCCCGGCCGCCCGAAGGGCGTTGAGCGCCCCCTCGGGGGGCAGCGAAGACACGAAGTGCGTAGCGTGGGGGCCATCATGACCTGTAGTCGGCGTTGATCGTGACGTACTCGTGGCTGAAGTCGCAGGTCCACACGGTTTCGCTGGCATTGCCGCGGCCCAGGCCGATGCGCACCGTGATCTCGCTCTGCTTCATCACGCGCTGGCCGTCTTCCTCGCGGTAGGACGGGTTGCGCCCGCCCTTGACGGCCACGTGCACGTCGTCGAGGAACAGGTCGATGCCGGTCTGGTCGAGATCCTCGATGCCCGCGTAACCCACGGCCGCGAGGATGCGGCCGAGGTTCGGGTCGCTCGCATAGAAGGCCGTCTTGACCAGCGGCGAATGGGCCACGGCATAGGCCACCTGCCTGCACTCGGCGGCATTGCGGCCGCCCTCGACCTGGATGGTGATGAACTTGGTCGCGCCCTCGCCGTCGCGCACGATGGCCTGCGCGAGCAGGCGCGCGACGTTCTGCATGGCGTCGACCAGGGCCTTGCCCTCGGGCGAATCGAGCGAGCTGATGGCGGCGTGCGCGGCCTTCTGGGTGGCGATGACCACAAAGGAATCGTTGGTCGAGGTGTCGCCGTCGATGGTCACGCGGTTGAACGAGGCATCGGCCAGCCGCCTGGCCAGCGGCTGGATCAGCGCGGGATCGATCTTGGCGTCGGTCGCCATGAAGCCCAGCATGGTCGCCATGTTCGGGCGGATCATGCCGGCGCCCTTGCTGATGCCGGTGATGGTGACGGTGGCGCCGCCGACCTGGACCCGCTGGCTGAACGCCTTGGGGATGGTGTCGGTGGTCATGATGCCTTCGGCCGCGCGCGCCCAGTGGTTCTCCGAAGCGTCGGCCAGCGCGGCGGGCAGGCCGGCTTCGATGCGGTCCACCGGCAGCGGCTCCATGATCACGCCGGTGGAAAACGGCAGGATCTGCTCGGGCGCGATCTCCAGCTGGCGCGCGAGCGCAATGCAGGTGGAGCGCGTGCGCATCAGGCCGTCTTCGCCGGTGCCGGCGTTGGCATTGCCGGTGTTGATGACCATGGCGCGGATGCCGTAGTTGGCTGCCAGGTGGTCGCGGCAGACCTGCACCGGCGCTGCGCAGAAGCGGTTCTGGGTGAACACGCCGCCGACCGCGGAGCCTTCGTCGATCAGCACGACGGTCAGATCCTTGCGGTTGGCCTTGCGCACACCCGCTTCGGCTACGCCGATGCGGACGCCGGGCACCGCGAACAAGGCGGCAGGATCAGGGGCGGACAGGTTCACGGGCATGGCGGTTTTCTCTTCTCGGAAGGGAGTTTCTGGGTCAGCTGAGCTTGCCGTGGCAGTGCTTGTACTTCTTGCCGCTGCCGCAGGGGCAAGGGTCGTTCCGGCCGACACGGGCGAAGGCCGCGGCCTCGGCACCGAGCGTGCCCAGCCCCAGCCCGGCGGCCGCGATGCGGCGCTGGTTTTCCTCATCCAGCCGCACCTCGACCTCGCCGGTTTCGGTGGGCGCGCTGTAGGTGATGTTCGACACGTTCTCGCCGCGGCTCTCGAGCGCTTCCGCGGCTTCCTCGAGCTGCTCGCCCGACTGCACGCGCACCGTCATGAGCTGGCGCGTGACTTCGTTCTTGACCGAATCGAGCAGCTGGCCGAAGAGTTCGAAGGCCTCGCGCTTGTACTCCTGCTTGGGCTGCTTCTGCGCATAGCCGCGCAGGTGGATGCCCTGGCGCAGGTAGTCGAGCGAGGCCAGGTGCTCGCGCCAGTGCGTGTCGATGCTCTGCAGCAGCACCATGCGTTCGAACTGGGTGAAGTTTTCCTGGCCGATCAGCGCCACCTTGGCATCGAAGCTGTCGTTGGCGGCCTTCACCACCATGTCGACGATGTCCTCGTCGCTCACCGCCTCGGCCGCCTCGACCTGCTGCTTCAGGGGCATGTCGATGCCCCATTCGTTGGAAAGCGTCTTCTCCAGGCCCTGCAGGTCCCACTGCTCCTCGACCGATTCGGCCGGCACGTACTGCCGCACGAGGTCGGTGAAGCAGCCTTCGCGCAGCGCCGCGATCTGCGCCGAGAGGTCGGCCGCGTCGAGGATGTCGTTGCGCTGCTGGTAGATCACCTTGCGCTGGTCGTTCGAGACGTCGTCGTACTCGAGCAGCTGCTTGCGGATGTCGAAGTTGCGCGCCTCGACCTTGCGCTGCGCGCTCTCGATGCTGCGCGTGACGATGCCCGCTTCGATGGCCTCGCCATCGGGCATCTTGAGGCGGTCCATGATCGCCTTCACGCGGTCGCCCGCGAAGATGCGCATCAGCGGATCGTCCAGGCTCAGGTAGAAGCGCGAGGAGCCCGGGTCGCCCTGGCGGCCCGAACGTCCGCGCAGCTGGTTGTCGATGCGGCGCGACTCATGGCGTTCGGTCGCGATGATGCGCAGGCCGCCCAGGGACTTGACGAACTCGTGGTCCTTGGTCCATTCGGCGCGCACGTGCGCGATGTCGGCTGCCTTGGTGGCTTCGTCGCGGCCTTCGTCGTTCTCGATGGCCTCGATCATCTTCTCGATGTTGCCGCCCAGCACGATGTCGGTGCCGCGGCCGGCCATGTTGGTCGCGATGGTGATCATCTTCGTGCGGCCGGCCTGCGCCACGATGTCGGCTTCGCGTGCATGCTGCTTGGCGTTGAGCACCTGGTGCGGCAGGCCCACCTGCGTGAGCAGGCCGTCGATGATCTCGGAGTTCTCGATCGACGAGGTGCCCACCAGCACGGGCTGGCCGCGCTCGTAGCATTCGCGGATGTCCTGGATGGCCGCTTCGTATTTCTCGCGCGTGGTCTTGTAGACGCGGTCGAGCTGGTCGTCGCGCTTGCTGATGCGGTTCGGCGGGATGATGACCGTCTCGAGGCCGTAGATTTCCTGGAACTCGTAGGCCTCGGTGTCGGCCGTGCCGGTCATGCCGGCCAGCTTGCTGTAGAGGCGGAAGTAGTTCTGGAAGGTGATGGAGGCCAGCGTCTGGTTCTCGGCCTGGATCTGCACGCCTTCCTTGGCTTCCACGGCCTGGTGCAGGCCGTCGCTCCAGCGGCGGCCGGTCATGAGGCGGCCGGTGAATTCGTCGACGATGACCACTTCGCCCTGCTGCACCACGTAATGCTGGTCGCGGTGGTACAGGTGCCGCGCACGCAGCGCGGCGTTCAGGTGATGCATCAGCGTGATGTTGGCCGGGTCGTAGAGCGAAGCGCCCTCGGGCAGCAGCTTGAATTCGCCCAGCAGCTGCTCGGCCTTCTCGTGGCCGTCCTCGGTGAGGAACACCTGGTGGGTCTTCTCGTCGACCGTGAAGTCGCCCGGCACCGTGACGCCCTCGCCCGTGCGCGGATCGGCCTCGCCTTCCTGCTTGGTCAGCAGGGGCACCACCTTGTTGATGGCCAGGTAGAGGTCGGTGTGGTCTTCGGCCTGGCCGCTGATGATCAGCGGCGTGCGGGCCTCGTCGATCAGGATGGAGTCCACCTCGTCGACGATGGCGTAGTTCAGCACGCGCTGCACCCGGTCACCGGGCTCGTACACCATGTTGTCGCGCAGGTAGTCGAAGCCGTACTCGTTGTTGGTGCCGTAGGTGATGTCGCTGGCGTAGGCCTGCTGCTTTTCCTCGCGCGGCATCTGCGGCAGGTTGATGCCCACCGTGAGGCCCAGGAAGTTGTACAGGCGGCCCATCCACTGGGCGTCGCGGTTGGCGAGGTAGTCGTTCACCGTGACCACGTGCACGCCCTTGCCGGACAGCGCGTTCAGGTACACCGGCAGCGTGGCCGTGAGGGTCTTGCCCTCGCCGGTGCGCATTTCGGCGATCTTGCCGTTGTGAAGGGCCATGCCGCCGAGCAGCTGCACGTCGAAGTGGCGCATCTTCATGACGCGCTTGGAGCCTTCGCGCACGGTGGCGAAGGCTTCGGGCAGCAGGTCGTCGAGGCTTTCGCCCTTGGCGATGCGGTCCTTGAACTCCTGGGTCTTGGCGCGCAGCCCATCGTCGCTGAGCTTCTCGAATTCGGGTTCGAGTGCATTGATGCGCTCCACCGTCTTGCGATACTGCTTGAGGAGCCGGTCGTTGCGACTGCCGAAAATCTGGGTCAGGAAGTTGGTTGCCATTGGCGTGGAGATGGGCGTGCACCTGACCAGGCAGGCACTGCGACCGGATTCCCTAAGATATGGTGAAAGCAGTTGGGCGCATCTTCTTCGAATGCAAGCTCCGAAGAAGGCAAGCGGCTCCAGACCGGATCTGCCGGCGCAAGCGTCGGCAAACCGGGCATTTTAGCTGCCCTTGTTCCACCCTCCGGATTACCCATGAATCGCCGTTCCGTCCCCCCCTTCACGCTGCAGCAGGCCGCCGAAGGTTCGCCCACCCTGGCGAGCCTGATCGCCCGTGCGCGCGACGCGAGCGAGCGGCTGCGGGCGGTCGAGGGGCTGATTCCGCCGGCCATGCGACCGGCCGTGCAGGCCGGCCCGGCCGAAGGCGACGTGTGGTGCCTGCTGGTCAACGGCAGCGCGGCCGCCGCCAAGCTGCGCCAGCTGTCGCCGATGCTGGTCAGCCGGCTGCGCAGCAAGGGCTGGGACGTGAACACGATCCGGATCAAGGTGCAATCCGGGCGTTGACCGGAACGAACGGGCCCAGGCCTGCCGCCAGCTACTTCCACCCGAACTCGTGGTTCAGCCCGACGACGAAGCCGCGCACGCCGCCGGGCCCCGTCCTGGAGGCGCTCACATCCACGCTGACCTGCGGCGTGAGGCTGAAGCGCCCGCCGACGCGCGAAGTCCACACACCCGAAGCGCGGCTGCGCTCGGCGATCAGCGAGACCTTGTCATCGAGCGCCCACTCCGCCGCCAGCCCGCCGCGCGGCGTGCGCGCGCCCGTGCCGGTGGCCCAGTCGGCGCCGAGGTTGGCATGGACCTGCAGGCTGTCCGCGGGACGCCAGGTGACCGGCAGCACCAGTTGCCCGCCGGCACGGCCGCCGCGCCTGAGGTCGAACACGGCGCCGAGCGACAGCGCCGCGCTCAGCGGCGCATCGGCCGCGGGTCCGTAGAAATTCCATTTGAGCTGCGGCCCCGCAATGACCGAGTGCACGCCCTGCGCCGACAGCCGGTCGGCATTGAGCCCGAGCTCGACCGGCCCGACACGGCAGGACGGACCGATGTGCAGCCCGTTCACCGGTTCGGTGCCGGTGCGGCCCCACCAGGCTTCGTACTGGCACTGGCCCGGATCGAGCATGCCGGCGTCGTCGACGTCGAAATGGCCTGCCGCGTGCGCACCCGCGCTTGCCACCAGGCAGGCCGCCACCCACGGCCAGGCAGGTTGCGGCCGTCGAATGGTTGTTGTTCTGCGTCTGTTCTTTTTCATCGCCCGTCATCCCGAAGTCCCCGGCATTCTAGGGAGGGCAAAAGTCGCCGCGGCGGCGCGGCGCCCGCGGGGCCGATTCTCAGATCTCGAACTGCGGCTGCAGCTCGCGGATGCGCTTGATGGCCACGCCCGCGGCGGCGGTGCGAGTCTCGACGCCGAGCTTCACGTACACCCGCTCCAGGTGCTTCTTGGCCGTGGCGGGGCTGCTGCCCAGGATCTCGCCGATGTCCTTGTTGGTCTTGCCCTTGACCACCCAGTAGAGCACTTCGGCCTCGCGCGCCGTAAGCTTCAGGCTCAGGCTCATGGCCTCGATCACGGCGGTGTCGGAGACCTCGCGCATGACGATCATCCATTCGTCGCCGTCGTCGTCCTGCCCGGTCTGCCGATGCAGGCGCAGGCTCAGGCTGCTCGCGCTCGCGCCCTGGGACGGGCCGGCGGAACCCTGCACGATGGAAAGCGCCGGCGGCTCGATGCCCTGCTGCCTGGCCTCGGGCGCATGGCGCCGCAGCCATTCGAGCACCACCGGCGGCGTCTCGGGCGCGCGGGTGTCGCAGTAGCGCTGCAGCAGCTCGCGCGCGAGCGCCGTCTGCCAGATCAGCTTGCCCTCGGGCAGGCGCACCGTGATGCTCGCGTAGCCGAAGGCGTCGAGCGCATTGCGCGCCTGGCCGGCCTGGCGCGCGTCCTGCCGGGCGCGGCGGGCGCCCTGCAGGTGCACGTTCATTCGGGCCAGCACTTCCTTGGGTTTGATCGGCTTGGTGACGTAGTCGACGCCGCCGGCCTCGAGCGCGGCCACCAGGTGCTCGGTTTCGGTGAGGCCGGTCATGAACACGATGGGGATGTGCGCCGTCGCGGCATCGGCCTTGAGCCGGCGCGCCACCTCGAAGCCGTCGATGCCCGGCATCATCGCGTCGAGCAGCACGATGTCGGGGCGCGCCTGCGCGGCGCGCTGCAGCGCCTGTTCGCCGTTGGTGGCAATGAGCACGGTGTAGCCCGACTCGTCGAGCGCATCGTGCAGCACCGCGAGGTTGTCGGGCACGTCGTCGACGATCAGCACCAGGTCGCTGTTGGCGCCCTGTTCGCGCAGCGTTCTTGCAAGCGGTGTGGTTTCCATGGACTTGTTGTTCTTCAGGCCGCGCTGACCGCGGCAGCCAGCGCCCGGCTCATGGCCTCGAACTGGAACTGGCGCGCGAGCACGCGCTGCGCCTCGGTCCAGGCCAGGCATTCGGGCTCTTCGGTATCGATCTCGTCGAGCTGGTTCATGATGCCGCGAAAGTAGCCCAGGTTCACCGCTTCGTCGAGTGCGCGCAGCCGCGCCAGCGAAGGCGCCCGCATGGCGCGCGCCGCGGCGGTGGGCGCGGGCTTGGCCGCCGTGTCGGTCCACCGCAGGCCGAGGCGGCGCTCGAGCCAGTCGAGCAGTTCCGTGTGGCGCACCGGCTTGACGAAGAAGTCTTCCGGCGCAATGCCCACGTCGTTCTCCAGGCCCTTGTCGAAGGCATTGGCCGAGACGATGGCCACGCAGGCATCGGCCAGGCCGAGCCTGCGGGCCCGGCGGATCGTCTCCCAGCCATCGATGCCCGGCATCGCGAGGTCGACGAACATCGCATCGGGGCGGTAGCCGGCCGCGACGAGGTCGAGTGCATCGTGGCCGCTGGCGGCGCTGCGCAGCTCGAAGCCGAGCGGCGCCAGCACGTGGCCGAGCAGTTCGCGGTCGGCCTCCTCGTTGTCGACCACCAGCAGCCGCCGGCGCGGGCCTTCGTAGCCGCGCCGCGCAGGCTGCAGCGGCACCGGCCGGCCCGGGGCGCCGGCCGCATCGTGCACGCGCGGCAGGAAGAGCCGCACGCAGAAGAGCGAACCTTCGCCCGGGGTGCTGCGCACCTTCATCTCGCCGCCCATCAGGTCGGTCAGCATCTTGGCGATGGTGAGGCCCAGCCCCGCGCCAGGCGTGGAGGCCGCGGCCGCATCGCCGCGCGTGAAGGGCTCGAAGATGCGCTCGATGTCTTCGGCCGTCATGCCGGGGCCGGTGTCCTCGATCTCGACCGAGGCGAATTCGCGTGCATAGGACAACCTCAGCGTCACCTCGCCCGCGGCCGTGAACTTGATGGCATTGCCCAGCAGGTTGATGAGGATCTGGCACACGCGCTTCTCGTCGGCGCGCACCACCTCGGGCAAGCTGCCCGTGGTCTCGAAGCGGAAGCGCAGGCCCTTCTCGGCCGCCTGCAGCTCGAACATGTCGGCCAGCTCGCGCAGGGTGTCGGCAAAACGCATGGGCCTGGCATGCAGCGTGAGCTTGCCGGCCTCGATGTGCGCAATGGCCAGCGTGCCCTCGATGAGCGACAGCAGATGCTCGCCGCCGCGCTTGATCACCGCCACCGCCTGCTGGCGGTGCGGCGGCACGGACTGGTCCTCGCCCATCAGCTGCGCGTAGCCCAGGATGCTGTTGAGCGGTGTGCGCAGCTCATGGCTGATGGCACTGATGTAGCGGCTCTTGGCCTGGTTGGCCTGGTCGGCGGCGCGCCGCGCCTGCTCGGCCGCGAGCTTGGCCTGCTCGGCGACTTCGCGCGCCTCCTCCGCGGTCTGCTTGGCCGACTGCAATGCGCGGTCGGTCGCGTGGTGCAGTTCGATCTCTCGCATCAGCAGATGGGTCTGGCGGTTCGATTCTTCCTGCGCGACTCTCCGGCTCTGGTGCGCCAGCACCAGCCACCAGGCCACCACGCCCGCAATCACCAGCAGCGCCATGTACGCCTTCAGAAAGCCCGAGCGCAGCGCGGACTGCTGCACGCCGGCCAGCGCCTCGGCCAGTTCCGACTGCGAGGCGAGCTGCTGCGCGCTCTCGGCCAATGCGCGCAGCTCCTGCTGGTAGAGCACGCCGAACACCACCGCCAGCACCGGCACGATGATCAGCATCAGCAGCAGGAAGTGCCCCAGCCCGGTGTCGAGGTAGCGCCAGCTGAAGCGCGGCAGCAGCCAGCGCAGCACCGACGACCATTGCGCCGACAGGCTCGCATGCGGCTTGCACAGGTCGCCGCAGCGCGCGTCGAGCGTGCAGCACAGCGAGCAGATTGCGCCCTGGTAGGCCGGGCAGTGAGCCATGTCGGGGCCTTCGTACTCACGCTCGCAAATCACGCAGTGCTGCACTTTGAGGCGCTGGTAGCTGCCTTCCGCGCCACCCTCGTCCACAGCGTGCTCGACCCGTGCCCAGCGCACCGCGCGCGGGCCCGCGGCCGGCGCGAAGGCGACTGCGCCATGGCCGGCCGAGCCCCGCGCCAGGTAGTACTTGCCGCCCGTGGCCCAGGCCAGCAGCGGCGAAACCACCAGCGCCGTGCCCAGCGCGATGAGCGCCGAGAAAGCCTGCGCGAGCGGCCCGAACACGCCCAGGTGCGCGGTGATCGACAGCACCGAGGCCAGCGCCATCGCGCCGACGCCCACCGGGTTGATGTCCCACAGGTGGGCCCGCTTGAACTCGATGCCCGGCGGCGACAGGCCCAGCGGCTTGTTGATGACCAGGTCGGCCACCACCGCCATCATCCAGGCGATGGCGATGTTGGCGAACAGGCCGAGCACGTCGCCCAGCGCCTCGAACACGTTCATCTCCATCAGCATGAAGGCAATGAGCGCGTTGAACACCACCCACACCACGCGCCCCGGATGGCTGTGCGCCACGCGCGAGAAGAAATTGCTCCAGGCCAGCGAGCCCGCATAGGCGTTGGTCACGTTGATCTTGAGCTGCGAGATCACCACGAACAGCGCGGTCGCGGCCACGGCCCAGCCGTAGTTCGGAAACACGTACTCGTAGGCCGCCAGGTACATCTGGTTGGGATCGACCGCCCGCTCGACCGGCACCATGTGCGTGATCGCCAGATAAGCCAGCAGCGCGCCGCCCAGCATCTTGACCACGCCCAGCACCACCCATCCCGGCCCGCCGGCCAGCACGCCGGCCCACCAGCGCCGCGCACCCGCGGCGGTGCGCGCGGGCATGAAGCGCAGGTAGTCGGCCTGTTCCCCCATCTGGGTGATCAGCGCGATGCCGACCGTCAGCGCCGCGCCAAACAGGTGCAGGTCGAAGCCTTTGGCGCCGGCCTTCACACCGTTGTAGTGCACGATGCCCGCGAACGCACCAGGATCGCGCACCAGCACGAAGACAAAAGGCACCACCAGCATCACCAGCCAGAGCGGCTGGGTCCACAGCTGCAGCCGGCTGATGGCCGAGACGCCGTGCGTCACCAGCGGAATCACCACCAGCGCGCACACCAGGTAGCCCCAGACCGGCGGCACGCCGAGCGCGAGCTCGAGCGCATAGGCCATCACCGCCGCTTCGAGCGCGAAGAAGATGAAGGTGAACGATGCGTAGATCAGCGAGGTGAGCGTGGAGCCGATGTAGCCGAAGCCCGCGCCGCGCGTGAGCAGGTCCATGTCGACCCCGTAGCGCGCGGCATACACGCTGATCGGCAGGCCCGCCAGGAAGATGATGAGCCCCGTGGCCACGATGGCCCAGAACGCGTTGGCGAAGCCGTACTGCACCAGCAGCGTCGCGCCCACCGCCTCCAGCACCAGGAACGAGGCCGCACCGAAGGCCGTGTTCGCCACGCGCCATTCGGACCACTTGCGAAAGCGCTGCGGCGTGTAGCGCAGCGCGTAGTCCTCGAGCGTCTCGCTCGCCACCCAGCTGTTGTAGTCGCGCCGCACCTTGACGATGCGCTGGGGCGCGTCATCGGGGCTGGAGGTGGCGGCATCGGGGTTCACACCGTTTCGGTGCATCTTTCGTGCCATCCATACGTCTTTTGGCGAACACCGGCACGACTGTTGCAAAGACGAAGCCTGCCCAATAATGGCCGACCTCCACGCCACCCGAAGCCGCCTCCCATGGAACTGACCCCGCGCGAAAAAGACAAGCTGCTGATCTTCACCGCAGCACTGCTGGCCGAGCGCCGCAAGGCGCGCGGGCTGAAGCTCAACTACCCCGAAGCCGTCGCGCTGATCTCCGCCGCCGTGATGGAAGGCGCGCGCGACGGCAAGAGCGTGGCGGCGCTGATGAGCGAGGGCCGCACCGTGCTCACCCGCGCCGACGTGATGGACGGCATCGCCGAGATGATCCCGGACATCCAGGTGGAGGCCACCTTTCCCGACGGCACCAAGCTGGTCACCGTCCACCAACCCATCGTCTGACTTTCCCTACAGAACAAGAAAGCCTGCCATGCGCCACAACGCTTCCAAGACGCTTGCCCTCATTGCCATGCTGCTGCCGCTCGCAGCCGGCGCCCATACCGGCGCCGACGGCGGCGTGCACCACGGCTTTGCCACCGGTTTCCTGCACCCGCTGACCGGCGCCGACCACCTGGCGGCCATGGTCGCGGTCGGCCTCTGGAGCGCGCTGGCCGCGCGCCGCGCCTGGCCCGACCTGCTGTGGGCACCGCTGGCCTTCGCGGGCATGCTGCTCGTGGGCGCGCTGATGGGGCTGGCGGGCGTGCAGCTGCCGGCGGTCGAGCCGATGATCGCGGCCTCGCTGCTGGTGCTGGGCCTGCTGGTCGCCACACGCATCCGCCTGCCGGCCGCAGCGGCTGCGGCGCTGGTGGGCCTGTTCGCCGTCTTCCACGGCGTGGCGCACGGCCACGAACTCGCGGGCGAACAGGGCGCCGCCCTCACGCTGGCCGGCATGGTCGGCGCCACCGTGCTGCTGCACGCAGCGGGCATCGCCGCCGGCTGGGCGCTGCGCCACGCCAACGCATGGCTGCCGCGCATGGCCGGCGCCGCAGTGCTCGGCCTGGGCGCAACGCTGCTGGCACAGGCCATCTGAGGCGGGCCATGATCCCCGGCGAACTCTTCACCGACGACGGCGAGCACACGCTCAACCCGGGCCGCCGCACCCTCACGCTGGTGGTGCAGAACACCGCCGACCGGCCGATCCAGGTCGGCTCGCACTACCACTTCGCCGAAACCAACGGCGCGCTCGGCTTCGACCGCGAGGCCGCGCGCGGCATGCGGCTGAACATCGCCTCGGGCGCCGCGGTGCGCTTCGAGCCGGGCCAGCAGCGCACGGTCGAGCTCGTCGACTTTTCGGGCGATCGCATCGTCTACGGCTTTCGCGGCCTCGTTCAAGGAAAGCTCTAAGCCATGGCAACGATTGGACGGCGTGCGTACGCCGAGATCTTCGGACCCACCGTGGGCGACCGGGTGCGGCTCGCCGACACCGAGCTCGTCATCGAGGTCGAGGCCGACTACACGCTGCGCGCCGGCGGCTACGGCGAGGAAGTGAAGTTCGGCGGCGGCAAGACGATCCGCGACGGCATGGCGCAGTCGCAGCGCACCAGGGCCCAGGGTGCGGTCGACACGGTGCTGACCAACGCGCTGATCCTCGACCACTGGGGCATCGTGAAGGCCGACATCGGCCTGAAGGACGGGCGCATCGCCGCCATCGGCAAGGCCGGCAACCCCGACGTGCAGCCGGGCGTGGACATCGTCATCGGCCCCGGCACCGAGATCATCAGCTGCGAGGGCAACATCGTCACGGCCGGCGGCATCGACAGCCACATCCACTTCATCTGCCCGCAGCAGATCGAGGAAGCACTCGCCTCCGGCATCACCACCATGCTGGGCGGCGGCACCGGCCCCGCCACCGGCACCTTCGCGACCACCGCCACGCCCGGCCCCTGGCACATCGAGCGCATGCTGCAGGCCGCCGATGCGTTCCCGATGAACCTGGGCTTCCTCGGCAAGGGCAACGCGAGCCTGCCCGATGCGCTGCACGAGCAGATCGAGGCCGGCGTGATCGGACTCAAGCTGCATGAAGACTGGGGCACCACGCCTTCGGCCATCAGCAATTGCCTGGACGTGGCCGACGCCACCGACACGCAGGTGGCGATCCACAGCGACACGCTCAACGAATCGGGCTTCGTCGAGAACACCATCGCGGCCGTGGGCGGCCGCGCGATCTGCGCCTTCCACACCGAAGGCGCGGGCGGCGGCCATGCGCCCGACATCCTGCGCGTGGTGGGCGAGGACAATTTCCTGCCCTCCTCCACCAACCCCACCATGCCCTACACCGTGAACACGCTCGACGAGCACGTCGACATGCTCATGGTGTGCCACCACCTGGACGCCGGCATTGCCGAGGACCTGGCCTTTGCCGAGTCGCGCATCCGCAAGGAAACCATCGCCGCCGAGGACGTGCTGCACGACCTGGGCGCGATCAGCATGTTCAGCTCCGACAGCCAGGCCATGGGCCGCGTCGGCGAAGTGGTTCTGCGCTGCTGGCAGACCGCGCACAAGATGAAGCTGCAGCGCGGCAAGCTGCCCGAGGACAACGAGCGCAACGACAACTTCCGCGCGAAGCGCTACGTGGCCAAGTACACGATCAACCCCGCCATCTCGCACGGCATCGCGCACGAGGTGGGCTCGATCGAGGTCGGCAAGTGGGCCGACATCGTGATCTGGAAGCCCGCCTTCTTCGGCGTGAAGCCCTTCACGCTCCTCAAGGGCGGCACCATCGCCATGGCCGCCATGGGCGACCCCAACGCATCGATCCCCACGCCGCAGCCGGTGCACTACCGCCCGATGTTCGGCAGCTACGGCGGCTCGCTGGCCAGGAGTTCGCTGACCTTCGTCTCGCAGGCCGGGCTGGCCGCGGGCATCAAGGAACGCTATGGTCTTTCGAAGCACCTGAGCGCGGTGAAGAACATCCGCAACGTGCGCAAGAAGGATCTGGTCCACAACGGCTACACGCCGAAGATGGAGATTGATGCGCAGACCTATGCGGTGCGCGCCGACGGGCATCTGCTGACCTGCGATCCGGCGGTGCAGCTGCCGCTGACGCAGCGGTATTTCCTGTTCTGACGCGAAGCCTGCGGGGCCTTGAAGCGCCCCTCGGGCATCCCCTTGACAGGCTGCGTATCCTCACAGGTATTCATCCTGTCGTTTCACGCCTCCTGGGGCGTTCCATCCGCACCATGCTCACCGCCAACAAACTCATGCCCCAAGGCCGCGGCCTTGCGCCCGTGCTGCTCAAGCGCGCCGCCACCGTCGAACTCGACTGGGACGTGCGCCAGAAAAGCCGCTTCGACGCCACCGATTCGCAGGGCCGGCAGATCGGCGTGTTCCTGCCGCGCGGCACCGCCGTGCGCGGCGGCGATGTGCTGGTGGCCGAGGACGGCTCGCTGGTCCGCGTCATCGCGGCGCCGCAGCCGGTGCTGCGCATCACGCATTGCACGGCCCACGGCACGCCGTTCGACCTGACGCGCGCGGCCTATCACCTGGGCAACCGGCATGTGCCGATCGAGCTCAAGCCCGACCACCTGAAGATCGAGCCCGACCATGTGCTGGCCGACATGCTGCGTTCGATGCACCTGATCGTCGTGGCAGTCGAGGAAGCCTTCGAGCCCGAGGGCGGCGCCTATGGCTCGCACGAGCATTCGCACGGCGCCGGCCACGATCACGCGCACGACCATGGTCACGCGCACGGCAGCAGCAAAGGCCCGAAGCCGCTCGTGCTCGCACCGGAACTGCTCGATGACCATGACCATTCGCACGATCACGACCACGGCCACCACGGGCACTCTCACTGAAATGAGATCCTGCTTGTTGTTTCGCCGCGAGCACCCCACAACACAGCGCGCGGCGAAAAGCTGACATGCCCGACGCCCGCAGCCTCCTGCAGCTCATCTGGCTCGCCTCCCCGGCCCTGCCCGTCGGCGGCTTTTCCTATTCGGAAGGCGTCGAGGCGGCCGTCGAATGGGCCGGCATCGATTCGGAAGCCAAGGCCATCGAGTGGCTCTCCGACCAGTTGCACCTGAGCTTCGCGCGCGGCGACCTCGCGCTCGTGGCACAAGCCATCCCGGCCTGGCGCGCGGGCGATGCGGCGCGCATCCGCGAACTCAACGCATGGGTGATGACCACCCGCGAGTCGGCCGAATTCTTCCTGCAGACCGAGCAGATGGGCCGCTCCTTCGTCGAATGGCTCAAGCTGCACCACGGCGACACAGCTGCCGTTTTTGCCGACCTGCCCGCGAGCTATCCCATCGCCTTTGCCTTTGCCGCGAGCCGCACCGGTGCCTCGGTGCACGACGGCTGCCTGGCCTTCGCCTTCGGCTGGGCCGAGAACATGGTGGCCGCGGCGGTCAAGGCCGTGCCGCTGGGCCAGAGCGCGGGCCAGCGCATCCTGGCGCGGCTCGCCAACGAGATTCCCGCCGCCGTCGAGCGTGCGACAAGCCTCTGCGACGATGAACGCCAGGCCTTTGCGCCTCTGCTGGCCGTGTTGTCGGCCCGCCATGAAACACAATATTCCCGCCTTTTCCGAAGCTGATCGAACCGGACAACCTCCATGACCTCCGCCCTGCACCACATTCCCCACCGCACCAAGAAACTGCCGCCGCTGCGCGTGGGTATCGGCGGCCCGGTCGGCTCGGGCAAGACCACGCTGCTCGAGATGCTCTGCAAGGCCATGCGCGACAAGTACGACCTGGTCGCCATCACCAACGACATCTACACCAAGGAAGACCAGCGCCTGCTGACCGTGGCCGGTGCCCTGCCCGCCGAACGCATCATGGGCGTGGAGACCGGCGGCTGCCCGCACACCGCCATCCGCGAAGATGCCTCGATCAACCTCGAGGCCATCGACCGCATGCTCGAGGACTTTCCCGATGCCGACGTGGTGTTCGTCGAATCGGGCGGCGACAACCTCGCGGCCACCTTCAGCCCCGAGCTGTCGGACCTGACGATCTACGTGATCGACGTGGCGGCCGGCGAGAAGATTCCGCGCAAGGGCGGCCCCGGCATCACCAAGAGCGACCTGTTCGTCATCAACAAGACCGACCTCGCCCCCTACGTCGGCGCGAACCTCGACGTGATGGAACAGGACACGCAGCGCATGCGCCGGCAGCGGCCCTACGTGATGACCAACCTCAAGACCCACGCCGGCGTGGCCGAAGTGGTGGCGTTCATCGAAAAGCGCGGCATGCTCGGCGCGGCCTGAGCGGGCCGTTACGTCAAGAACCCGCGGCGCAAGCTGGGCGCCGCCACGCCCTCGCACGACTGGATCCGCCCGGTCTACAACGTGGGGTTTGCGTGAGAGGCGCCGGGGCCAGGCTGAGCATTTCCCGCCAGCGACTCGATCAGCGCGCGCGAAGCGGAGGAGAGCCGCCGATGCGGCGCGTAGATCACTGAAAAAGGCCGTGTGCGCCCGCGCGCCTGCGCCAGCAGTTCGACGGCCCGGCCCTGTGCAACGAGATCGCGTGCGATGAAATCGTAGGTCTGGCAGATGCCCAGGCCGCTCAGGGCCAGCGAGACCACGCCAAGCACATCGTCCGATACCTGCAGGCCGCCATGGGGAAGCCAGTCCACGTCGCGCCCGTCCTCGCGCAGCAGCCAGGGCGATACACGGCCGGTGCTCGGCATCACGAAGGGCAGGCAGCTGTGATGCGCAAGCTCCGCGATGCTGGCCGGCGCGCCTGCGCGTGCGACGTAGCCCGGCGCCGCGAGCAGGCACATCGGCGCGTCTTCGAGCTTGTGCGCGACCAGGCCGCTGTCGGGCAGTTGGCCCAGCCGGATCGCAAGGTCGTAGCCCTCGGCCACCAAGTCCACGTTCCGGTTGGTGATGTTCAGTTCGACGCGCACCTGCGGGTGCCGCGCGGAAAACCGCTGCAGCAGCGCCGGCAGCCGATGGTGGCCGTAAGTGGTCGGCACGCTCAGGCGCACGCTGCCCGCCAGCTCGTCGCCCTGGCCCTGCATCGCGCGCTCCGCATCGTCGATCAGCGCAAAAGCCGCGCGCGACTGCTCGAGGTAGGCCCGCCCCTGCTCCGTGAGGCTCAAGCGCCGCGTCGTGCGGCGCAGCAGTTGCACGCCCAGCCGCGTTTCCAGCCGGGTGATGGCACGGCTGAGCACCGACGGTGTGGTGGCCAATGCCACGGCAGCGGCCGTCATGGAACCCTTCTCGACCACCGTGACGAAGGTTTCCACATCTGCCAAGTGATCGAATCGCCGTCCCATTCTGACTTTTGAAGAACAAATGTTTTCCCTGAAGGCCAGTTTATCTCCTTAACAGCCATCAATACAGTCAAGCCATCCATCGGGCGATCCGGCCCGCGTTTTTTTCTTCAAGGAGCACACGATGACTTCAACCGCCGTATCCGGGCCAGTCCGCCCCGTCCTGATGGTGCTCACCAGCCACGGCACCAAGGGCACCACCGGCGAGCCGACCGGCTTCTATCTGGGCGAACTGACCCACCCGCTGGCCGAACTCGAGGCCGCCGGCATTCCGTTCGAGCTCGCCTCCATCCAGGGCGGCGAGCCGCCGGTCGACGGCCTGGACCTCGATGACGCAGTCAACGCGCGCTACTGGAACGACGGCGCGTTCCGCCAGGCTTTGCGCCACACGCGGCGCCTGGACGATGTCGACAGCTCGAAGTACGCCGCAATCTTCTTTGCCGGTGGCCACGGCGCGATGTGGGACTTCCCGGCAAGCCCTGCGGTGGCCCGCGTGACGCGCGAAATCCACGAGGCAGGCGGCGTGGTCGGCGCGGTATGCCATGGCCCCGCGGCGCTGGTCAACGTGACGCTTGGCAACGGCGCCTACCTGGTCGCGGGCAAGAACCTCAGCGCCTTCACCGACGACGAGGAACGCGCAGTCCAACTCGACAAGGTCGTGCCTTTCCTGCTCGCCAGCACGCTCACGCGGCGCGGCGCACATCACCATCCGGCGCCCGACTGGACGGCCAAGGTCGTCGTCGACGGCCGGCTCGTCACGGGGCAGAACCCGCAGTCGGCCGCAGGCGTCGGCGCCGCGATGCGCGAACTGCTGCTGCGCCAGGACTGAACGCGACGCGTCTTCAGCGTGGGCCTCGAGCTGCTCGAGCGCCTGAAATAAATCTATCAAGGAACCCATCATGGATCTGCAACTCAAGGGCAAGACTGCCATCGTCACCGGCGCGACGGCCGGCATCGGACTGGCCATCGCCAGCACCCTGGCGCGCGAAGGCGTGTCGGTCACGATCACCGGGCGCAGCCGCGACAAACTGGATGCCGCGGCGGGCCGGATCGCGGCCGCCGCGCCGGGCAGCAAGGTGACGGTCGTGGTCGCCGACCCGAGCACCACACACGGCGCGGCGCAGCTGATCGAGGCGCAGCCGGACACGGACATCCTCGTGAACAACCTGGGCTTCTACGAAGCCAAGCCCTTCGCCGAAATCACCGACGAAGACTGGCTTCGCATGATCGACGTCAACGTGATGTCGGGCGTGCGCCTGTCGCGCCACTATTTCCCGCGCATGCTGCAGAGAAACTGGGGACGGGTGATCTTCATGTCGAGCGAGGTCGGTGCATTCACACCGCCGGACATGGTGCACTACGGTGTCAGCAAGTCGGCGCAGCTCGCGGTGTCGCGCGGCATGGCCGAGTTGACCAAGGGCACCGGCGTCACCGTCAACAGCGTGCTGCCTGCCGCCACCCGCTCCGAAGGCATCGTGGACTACCTGCGGCAGACGGCGCCACGCGCCGGCATGAACGATGCCGAAATCGAAACCCATTTCTTCCAGACCTACCGGCCCAGTTCGCTGATTGCCCGAATGATCGAACCAGACGAGATCGCGGCCATGGTGGCGCTGCTGGCCAGCCCCCTGGGCGCTGCGTCCAACGGCGCCGCCGTGCGTGTCGAAGGCGGCACCTTCCGTTCAATCCTCTGACCCGGAGATTCACCGTGTCATCTCCTCTCGTTGTGCCCAAACTCGCTTCCATCGCGCTGGCCGTCCTGGCCATCCTCTCCACCACCACGGGTCACGCCACCGATACCGCGCCGCTCGAACGCTGGCGCAGCTACGCCGGCGTGAGTTGGGAAAAGCCGAGGGACGGCGCAGACCCGGCACCGTTCGCCGCATCGGTCGACGCACCGATCGCCGGGCTGCACTTCGATGCTCAAGGCACGGCCTACGTCAGCACGCCGCGCCTGGTGTCCGCTGGCGCGCTGGCAACGCTCAGCACACTGGACACCCGGGCGCAAAGCGGACCGGCGCGACTGACGGCATTTCCTTCGACCGCCGGCAACGCCGTGACGGGAGCGCCCGACCGGAGCCTGCGCAACGTGCTGGGCTTCCACGTCGACCGCAAGAACGGCTGGCTGTGGGCCCTTGACATGGGCTTCGTCGCCGGCGAGTCCGAGGCACCGGCGGGCGCGCAGAAGGTGCTGGTGCTCGACCTGCAAACCGGGCGAACAGTGAAGCGCATTGCGCTGGACGGCGTGGCGGACCGCAGTGGCAGCTTCCTCAACGACATTGCGGTGGACGAGCGACGCCGCGTCGCCTACATCTCCGACAGCGGCATGCGCAGCGCGCCGAACAACATGGTGGGCCTGATCGTGGTGGACTTCGCCTCGGGCCAGGCGCGACGCGTGCTGGACAAGCATCCGGCCCTGCAGATCGAACCTGGTGTGAAGGTCATGTCCCACGGCACCGAGGTGTGGCCTGGCAATCCGTTGCTGCTCGGCATCAACGGCATCGCGCTGTCGCCGGACGGCCTCACGCTGTACTGGACGGTGACAACGGGGACCCACGTCCGGTCGCTTCGGACCGCGATCCTGCGCAAGGCCGATGCAAGCGATCAACAGATCGCTGCCGCAATCCGCGACCTCGGCGCGGTGGGCGGCAACACCGACGGCATCGTGACCGACGCGAGGGGCCGCCTCTACATCACCGACGTGACGCGCAACGGCATCGTGCGCTACGACCCGCGCACGCAGGCGATGTCGCTGATCGCATCGGACGACGGCGTACGCTGGCCTGACACGCCCGCCATTCATCCGGACGGCGCCCTGGTCTTCACCTCGAGCGCGTTGAACGAACATTTCGCGGGTTCGGTCAAGAACGGGCGGGAGCGCTACGAACTCTGGCGCCTTCCACTCGGCGGCCGGAAGCTGAAAGCAAACTGATCGGGACATTGCGGCACAGGCCGCTCCCGTCGTTTGCGATTAGGGGCGGGAGCCCAGCTTCTTTGCTTGTAGCGCCCATGCCCGGGAACTAGACTGAAATGCGAAGGCACCCGCAGTGCCGGGGGCCAAGGAGCCGGCCATGTACAAGCGCATCCTCGTCCCCACCGATGGCTCTTCGCTCTCCGAGCAGGCGGTCGCCACTGCCATCGACCTGGCGCTGCTGGCGGGTGCCGAACTGGTGAGCGTCACCGTCGCGCACCTCCAGCCTTATGGCTATTTCGAAGGCTCGATGGTGCTGAACCAGCGCGAAATCGAAGCCTCGCAGGAACAGGTGGAGCAGTCCGCACAGCGCCTGGTCGATGCGGTCAGGAACGCCGCGGTCGCCAGGGGCGTGCGCAGTGCGCAGGCCATCGTCATGAAGTCCAACCAGGTGGCGGAAGCCATCATCGCCACGGCCAAGAACCAGGAGTGCGACCTGATCGTGATGGCCTCGCACGGCCGGCGCAGCCTGGCGCGGCTGCTGATGGGCAGCGAGACACTGCATGTGCTGACCCACTCGCACATTCCGGTGCTGGTGCTGCGGTAGAAGCCCGATCGAAGTGAAATTTTTCACGATCGGGCGCAGGCATCGGCCGCCCCTCGTGAACGCGCCGCTCCCGGGGCGACTCACCCCCTGACTGCCATTCGCAGCCCGCGCAGGGCTGCGGAAGGTACAGTGCCCTGCAATGGCTGCATTGCGCAAGGGCCGTTTCAAGGGAGTGAAAATGAAATCATCGATGTTTTCCCGCGCCGTGGGCTGGGGCCTGCTTCTGCTGTCGACCCTGGCGGCGCTGTGCATCGCGGCCCTCCTGAGCTTCGACTGGAACCGCGCCAGGCCATGGATCAACCAGCGCGTGAGCGAAGCGACGGGCCGCCCGTTCGCGATCCGCGGCGACCTGGTCCTGCAATGGTCGAGCCCCGAAGCCGAAACAGGCTGGCGCCGCTGGGTGCCCTGGCCGAGGCTGAGCGCACAGGACATCACGCTGGGCAATGCCGATTGGGGCAAGACCGGCCCGCACCTGGCCGAGATCAGGCAGCTGAGCTTCTCGCTGAACCCGCTGCCCCTGTTGAACCACACGATCCGCATTCCCACGCTCGAGCTCGCCGGCCCCGTTCTTTCGCTCGAACGTACCGCGGACGGCAAGAACAACTGGACGCTGGCAGCCGGCGGCGCGGAGCCCTCGCCATGGAAGCTCGACCTGCAGCGGCTGGTGCTGAGCCAGGGCACGGTGAAGCTTGCCGATGCAACCGCAAGGCTCGATCTCAAGGTCGACATCGACAGCCTGCCCGCGGAAAGCGTCGAGGGCTATGGCATCGGCTGGAAGCTCGGCGGGACCTTCCGCCAGGCGCCTGTGAAGGGAAGCGGCAAGGCCGGCGCGGTGCTCTCGCTGCAGCAGGACACGAAGCCCTATCCGTTGCAGGCCAGCGTGCAGGTGGGTGCCACGCGCATCGACATCGCCGGCACGCTGACCAAGCCCGACGCGCTGGCGGCACTGGACCTTCGGCTCAAGCTTTCGGGCGCGAGCATGGCGCATCTGTATCCCATCACCGGCATTACGCTGCCCAACACGCCGCCGTTCAGCACCGAAGGCCATCTGGTCGGCAAGCTCGACAAGGCCGGCGGGCGCTGGCTGTACGAGAACTTCAAGGGCCGCGTGGGTGCCAGCGACATTGCGGGCACGCTGGAATACGTCGCGCAGCAGCCGCGGCCGCTGCTGCGCGGCCAGGTGCAGTCCAACCAGCTGCGGCTGGAAGACCTGGCGCCGCTGATCGGCGCCGATTCGAACGCGAGCAAGGCCAAGCGGGGCGCCCCGGCCGTCCAGCCGGCGGGCAAGCTGCTGCCGGTGGAGAAGTTCGACACCGCAAGCTGGGGCAGCATCGATGCGGACGTCAAGTTTGCCGGCCGCAAGATCCTCCATGCGAAGGACCTGCCCATCGACAGCCTGGTGGCGGATCTTCATCTGAAGGACAGCGTGCTCTCGCTCACGCCATTGAGCTTTGGCGTGGCGGGCGGCACCCTGGCCGCCACGGTCAGGCTCGACGGCAGCCAGGACCCGATCCGCGCCAACCTGCAGCTGTCGGCGCGCCGGCTCAGGATCAAGGAACTCTTTCCAACGCTCGACACCTTGCAGGCCAGCCTGGGCGAAGTCGGCGGCGACGCAGCGCTTTCCGCCTCCGGCAACTCCGTCGCGGCCTTGCTGGGCACGTCCAACGGCGAGGTGAAGGCGCTGGTGAGCAAGGGCACGGTGAGCAAGTTCCTGCTCGAGGCCATGGGGCTGAACATCGGCAGCGTGGTGGCAACCCAGCTGTTCGGCGACAGGCAGGTCCAGCTGAACTGCCTTGCGAGCGACTTCAAGGTGACGCAGGGCGTCATGCAGGCGCGCTCCTTCGTGCTGGACACGGACGAATCGGTGGTCAACGTGACCGGGCTCATCGATCTTTCCAGGGAACAGCTCGCGCTGGAGATCCAGCCGCGGAACAAGGCGCTGCGCGTGCTGTCGCTGCGCTCGCCGCTGTACGTCAAGGGCACGTTCAAGAACCCCGACGTCGGCGTCGACAAGGGCGCCGTGGCGCTCAAGCTGGGCTCGGCGATTGCGCTGGGCGCGGTGGCGCCCGCTGCCGCGCTGCTGCCGCTGTTGAACATGGGCTCGCAGGAGTTCGCGCAATGCGCGCCGCTGGAGGCTGCCGCGCGCCAGAAGCCGAAGGCCGGCAGGCAGCCCAAGGCACGCTAGGGCGCCGCGGACCTGCGGACCTCAAGGCACTTTCTATTTTGCGAGATTGGCCTGGACCGCACGCTGCGCCAGGCAGGCCTGCGTGGCGCGATGCGTTGCGAGTCCGAAGCAGTGCGCCTCGGCCCGGCGGGCAAGCGCCTCGAGCGAGCGGCGCTCCTGCGCCGCCGAAACCTGGAATTCGACCAGCCACTTCATGACCACGGCCATCACGATCAGGAGGCCGACCAGGGCGGCAATCAAGGTTCCGCGCCAGTCCTGGATGCGGAAGATCGACGGTTCGGGCTTCTTGATCGTTGTCATTGCGAAGCGGCAGAAGAACACTAGCGCGGAAGCTCCGGGAAGAGCCACAGGCTCAAGCCGAGCATGAGGCCCGCCCCGAGCGACACGATGGCTGCGGTCACGAACAGGGCCGCGGCAACGATGTTCGGCACACGCATGGCCAGGGCCAGGAAGGAAATGGCCGCCAGCACGTACAGGAGCACGGGCAGCAAGGCCAGCCAGACCGGCCGCTCGGGCGGTGGAGGCGGCTCGTCCGGACTCAGGTCTCCGAGGAACGGACTACGCATGGAATCCCTTGCCATGAAAGACGGCGCGCAATTCGGCATCGCTCGCAGGGGAAAGAATCACCTGCGAACGCCATCCGCTGACAGCCGAGCGCGAAAGCGCCTCCCGCGCGTGGGGCAGTTCGGTCGGATGCGCCATGAAGAACACCTGAACACGCTGGCCGAGCGCGCTCCACACGTCGGCAATGAGCGCCACGACCGGCGCTGCATCCGCGTGCAGTCCAAGAAGAATCGCATCGAAGCGCCGCCCTTCACGGGCGGCGTCGATCAGGCCATGAAGATGCTCGAAGGAGGCGTGGTCGATGCCGATGGCTTTCAGCGAACTGCCGGTGCACAGGCGCTGCAGGGCGTCGGAGTCCACGAGCGCGATCCGGTTCTGGCGGAGCGTGTATGCAGAAGTCATGAGGTGGCGGCTTCGTGTTCCCGGCCCGGATCGGGCTTTCGATTCAGGCAGGCCTGGCGCGCGGCACTGCCGCCCGCGCAGGCTGCACAAGAACACCGGGTCAGCAGTTGCCCTTCTTGGCTTGCCCAGGAGGGCAGAAACCGCCCTTGCCCGGCCCTGGCCCCGGATCCACCACGGGGTAGACGCAAGCGCTCAGGAGCAAGGTCATCGCAAACGAGAAGATCACGGTGGCGGCTGTTTTTTTCATGCGGACTCCTTGGTTGAAATTGTCTGGCGCTGCTTGGGATGGGCGCCCTGGCCGTCAGCGAGGCCAGAAGATATGTGAATTACTAACATTTAGACAGGAAATGCTTCACGATCAGCTTTGGTTTACGTGAGAAACAGTAACCAGCCTCCTGTTCTGCCCAGTACTTCACGAATGCGCGAAGCGGACATCCGTCACAGGTCCGCAGATTTAGAAGCACATCTGCAGGCCGAGGCGGGAATCCGGCCGCCGCATTCGGTCAAACTCGGGTACGACCCTCCGTGGTTTTCACAAATGTTCTATCGAAAGGAATTCCTGTTTTGAACAAGACCGAACTCATCGCCGCGATCGCAGAAGACACCAACCTCAGCAAGGCCGACGCTGGCCGCGCCTTCGACTCGGCGCTCGAACAACTCTCGCGCGCCCTGGTGCGCGGCGAAACCGTGCAGCTGATCGGCTTTGGCACCTTCAGCGTGGCCGACCGTGCAGAGCGCACCGGCCGCAATCCGTCGACCGGCGAGCAGATCACGATCAAGGCGAGCAAGAGCGCGAAATTCGCGGCCGGCAAGGCGCTGAAGGACGCCATCAACCAGGTGGGCTGATCATCCCTGGGGGCGGCTCAGGCCTGTGCGCCCTGCCACCCTCCGCCCAGCGCCTTGTAGAGGTTGACCATGTTCACGGCCTCCTTGAGCTGCAGCTCGATCAGCTGCTGCTGCTCGGCATAGAGCTCGCGCTGGGCATCCTGGCTCGCGAAGTAGTCTTCCAGGCCGCTGCGAAAGCGCGTGCGCGCAATGTTCGCCACCTTCTCCAGCGCCTGCACGCGGGCCTGCTGCGCCTCCAGCTGCGGGCGCAGGTGGTCATCGGCAATCAGGGCGTTGGCGGTTTCGCGGAATGCCATCTGCGCTGCGTGCTCATAGGACGCCATGGCCGCTGCCAGCCGCTCCTCGTTGGCCGTGATGTTGGCCGAACGGCGGCCCCAGTCGAACAGCGGCAGCGACACCCCCAGCACCCCGGCCCAGCTGCTGTTGCCGCTCGCCAGCAGCGTCGACAGCTCCCGGCTCACGCCGCCCGCGAGCGCCGTGAGCGAGATGGTCGGCAGCATTGCGGCCTTGGCCGCGCCCACGCCCGAATTGGCGGCTTCGACACGCGAATAGGCCGCCAGCAGATCGGGCCGGCGCTGCAGCAGGCTGGACGGCAGGCCCGCCGCCACCTGCGCGGTGGAGCGCTGCGGCCAGGGCCGGGCGCTGCCCGTGTCGGGCGAGACCGGCTGGCCGACCAGCACGTTCAGCCACTGAAGATCCTGCGCGACACGCATGCGGAATTCCTCCTGCTTCACGCGGGCGTTCTGCAGCAGCGACTGCGCGCGGTAGACGTCCAGCTGCGCCGCGCCGCCCACCGCCTTGGCGCGCCCGATCATGTCGGCATTGGCGGCCAGGCCCGATTCGTTGGCATTGGCCAGGGCGAGCAGGGCGCGGTCGGCGCGCAGCGTGAGGTAGGCATTCGACACCTCTCCCACCAGGTTCATGTGCGCAGCCGCAAAGTCCTTGTTGCCCGCCTCGGCCAGCGCACCGGTCTGCTGGGTCGCGCTCTGCTGGCGGCCGAAGAAGTCGAGCTCGTACGAGGTGACGCCAGCCTGGATGTCGAAACTGCTGGAAGCCCGGCCGTCGGTCGGCACGTTGCCCAGCGGGCTGAGCGAACCCTGCGTGGTGGTCTGCGCCCGTTGCGCATGGCCCGACAGGCCGATCTGCGGAAACAGCGAGGCGCGGCTGCCGGCATACACGGCCCGGGCTTCGCGGGCACGGGCGGCATAGACGCGCAGGTCGCGGTTCTGCGCGAGGGCGGTGGTGATGAGCCCGCGCAATTCGTCGTCCTGCACAAAGCTGCGCCAGTCGACGGGTTCCGCATTCGGCGCCGTCGTGCCGGCCGGCCACTGCGAGGGCACCGTCAGGTCGGGCTGCTTGAGCGGCGGCGTCAGATTGCATCCGCTCACCACCAGCACCACGCAGGTCGCCAGCACCAGCAGCAGCAGCCGCAGGGCCAGCCGCACGAAGCCCGCGCCGGGAGATCCGAAGCCCGCGCTCGCCAGCAATGCCGACGCGGCCTTCCATGGCCGCACCTGGACCGCGACGTGGCTCGGCGGCACGTTGAAGACGTGGCTCACCAATTGCTCGCGCTGGGCCTCGGTGCCGGCGAAGCGCAACTCGGCGCCCGCGGAGCTTCTGGCGGCCAGGCGGGCCGGCAGCCATCCCACCGGTTCGACGTAGACCTCCAGCGGCTGTCCCACGCGCAGGCGCTTCAGCGGGGCCTTGGCTTCCAGCAGCGCGCCGTCGGCCGCGATGTTGACGAAGCGTGATTCGCCCTCGCCCGCCGCGGTGCGCACCCGGGTGCGCGCACGCCAGGGAAAGCGCTCCTCCTGCTCCGGCCGCGGCAGGTCGACGCAGGCCATGAGCGCAGCCAGGCAGAGCAGCAGTGCGATGCCGGTCCACACCAGGTTGAGCTCGTCGCCCGGCGTGAGCGCCTCGCCGCTCAAGGCGACCGACGCGCCGCCGAGCTGCAGCGCCACCAGGAGCCCGCCGAACATGGCGACCAGCTTCCAATGCACGACCGTCTTCGAGCGGTCGAGCCCCTTGTTCGTCACCTTGAAAGGCCGGCCGAAAGGCCGCAGCACGGCGCTCGCGAGCGTGCTGGTGACGGCCATGGCCGCCACCAGCTGGCTCACCTCGCTGAACACGGGCAGGCAGCGCCGCCCGCTGATCCAGTAGCTGTAGGCCCAGAACATGACGAGCGGCGGCAGTCCGAAGGAAGCAAAGGCCTGCGGCGTGGCATGGAACACCGAGACCCCGGCATACCAGTAGAGCGCGGGCGCCAGCATGACCATCGCCATGAACGGCTTGCCGAGCCAGTGCAGCAGCCCGTGCAGGAAGTGCATCCGCGCCGGGAAGCTGAAGCCCCGGCCGCGCAGCGGGCCGTCGGGCAGCAGCGCGAGCTGCACCGTGCCCAGGCACCAGCGGCTGCGCTGGTTGATGTAGTCGACGATGCTCTCGGCCGACAGGCCGTTCGACAGCCGCTCGCCGAGCCAGCGCGTGATGTGGCCGTGCCGCAGCAGCAGGTAGGTGGTGTGGATGTCTTCGCACACGCTGCCGACCGGAAAGCCGCCCGCGGCGGTGATCAGGTCGCGCCGCACGATGAAGGAGGTGCCCACGCAGAAGGCCGAATCGACGGCATCCTTGGCGGGCTGCAGCACGTCGAAGAACACGCGCTGCTCGTCCACCCAGCTGTCGGTGGCGCGCAGGTTGTGCTGGATGGGGTCGGCGTTGTAATAGAACTGCGGCGTCTGCACCAGTCCGACCTTGCGGTCCGCGAACAGGCCCAGCATGCGGTAGACGATCTGGCGCTGCGGCGCGAAGTCGGCGTCGAGCACCAGGATGTAGGGCGCATTGGTCACGCCCGCCGACAGCCGCAGGCCGTTGTTGAGGTTGCCGGCCTTGGCATGGCTGTTGTCGGGCCGGCGCGCGTAGTGCACGCCCTTGCGTTCGCAATACTCGCGCAGCCAGTCGCGCCGGGTGTCGTCGAGCACCCACACGTTCAGGTTCGGATAGTCGATGGCCTGCGCGGCGATGATGGTCTTCTCCAGCACCGCCAGCTCTTCGTTGTACGTGCAGATGAAGACGTCCACCGCCGGCACCTGCGCGCCGCGGCCGCGCAGCAGCGCCTCGCCGCGGTCGGCCAGCTGGTGGTTGTCGCGCCGCCGGACCAACATGTGGATGGACATCAGCGTGTAGACGATGGCCGTCAGCTCGAAGCACAGGAACACCCAGGCGAACAGGGTCTCGAAGCCCAGGTCCGAAGGCGGCATGGTCGCAACCACGCGCCAGACGGCATAGCGCATCAGCAGCAGCGCGGTCAGCGCGCCGAACAGCGCGCGGTGGGAGATGCGGTCGATCCGCCCCCACGTCATCAGGAGGAGGGCCAGGCCCGCAACGAGTGCGTTGAGCTGGAACTCCGGTGTGGCGATCAGGTGGGACATGGTGACGTAGCTCCTGTTGCGGCGGTCTTGCCGGTGAAGGGGTTGAACCCCGTGGCGGCCAGCGCGATCCAGGCAGTCGCGCCCAAGTGTGGCCAGCGGTAGTAGAAGAAGTCGGCCCCGGCCGAGTCCGGGCCGATGGCCAGCCCGGTCGATATGCGGGCACTGGGAGTGGCGTAGTAAAGGCCGTTGCCGGCGCGCTGCGACGCCAGCAGCTGCCACAGGGCCTCGGGCGCCGCGCCCTTGCGCGCCACCAGCGTGGCGGCCGCCTGGGCACTGCCCTCGGTCCAGATGCCGTCGGGGCTGCGCGAGAAGCCGTAGCCTTCGCCGAAGCGATGGTGCTTCTCCACCCAGTCGAGCCCCCTCATCCAGGGGCAGGAACCTTCGGGCGCCGCCAGCAGCGGCCACAGCTGGGCGTCGAGGCCGGAGCCATCCGTTGCGATGGTGGCGCCGTCTTCCTTGGTGCCGATGTTGAAGCGCTGCTCCGATGCGTTCCACATGCGGTTGACGAAGTCGAGCGCGGTGCGCGCCTGCTGGCGTTCGGCTTCGGCCTGCCCACCTGCGCTCTTCGCCGCCCAGGCGGCCGCCACCGCGATGTCGATGTTGTGCTCGGTGGATTTCCAGGTCTGGGCGCGCTGCGCGTTGTCCCAGCCGTACCAGCCGCCGTTGTAGCCGTCGGGTGCATTCCTGGCGCGGGTGCGCTGTTCGATCCAGCCGAGCAGCCGGCGCGCGCCCGCGAGGTAGGCGGGCGACGGTTCGGCCTCGTTCAGGTTCAGCAGCAGCAAGGCGGCCCAGGCCACGTTGCCGGTGGCCGTGCTCACCTGGTAGGCGTCGGCGATCCACTGGTTCCTGGCCGCATCCCAGCGCCCCGGCAGCGCGGCCTTTTCCTCGGTCATCGGGCCGGCGCGGTAGGCGTTGCGCACACGCCCGTCGGCCGTGTTCGGGTCGCGCTCCATGGCGCGCACCACGGCATCGCCGATGCGCCGGGCCGAGGCCGCGTCGCCGCAGGCCAGCAGCGCGATGCCCGCGAGCGCGTTGTCATAAGTGAAGGCGGCGCCCGCCAATGCAGGCTCCAGCGGCGCACCCTGCTTCGGGTCGGCGACGCGGTAGCTGGCCAGGAACAGCGGGCCGGAAGCCGCGCCCTTCTGGTCCTCGGCAACCGCGCGCCGCAGCCCCTCGCAGCTTTGCCGCGCCAGCGCTTGCTGCGTGGCGCTGGCGGCCTGCCGGCCCGGAGATGGCTGGGCAAGGGCAGCGGACATCGGCAAGGCCAGTGCCATCGATGCGGCAAGGCAGGACGCCAGGGGCCGGGAAAACGGGAAGACCGACATGGTTCTGTTCCGATGCGGACGGGGTTGCCTTTGCGCCTGCGCTCAGGACCTGAGGCTGGCCGACACCACCTTGCCGGGCGCGCACATGTTGCCGCCGCCGTCCGGCGGAGCCTCCTGCGGCTCCTTGCCTTCGATGCGGGCCACGGCGTAGATGGAACCCTGCTCGGCAAACGGGAACGGCACGCTGTAGGTGCTCTGCAGCGCGTCCGAGGCCACGGGCAGCAATTGCTCCACGCGCGCCGGCACGGGCCTCGCGGATTCAGCGAGCTTCACGTCGAGCACGGAGCCGATACCCAGCCGCTTGGCCACCCGCGCCGGAAACACCGCCACCACGCCGAGCCGGCTGCAGTCGGTCACCCGCACCAGCGAGGCACCCGCCGTGACATACGCGCCTTCGGGTGCGAGCACGGAATGGACCTGCCCCGCCTGCGACGCCTTGATTTCGTAGAAGGAGAGCTTTTCGACCCGGCGGCGCTCCTCTTCCTCGAGGTCCCTGACCTCCTTGAGCTGCTTGAAGATGGCGGCGGCGTCCTGCTGGGCGCGGCCGACGCTGTTGCGCAGCGCCTCGCGGCGGCTGGCGAGCGTCTGGAACAGGTTGCTGCCGCCGGTGCCCACGAAGGCGCCCTGCCCGGCGCTCGCCACCGTCTGGGCCTGGCCGGCAAAGGACTGTTCCGCCACCGCGGCATTGGCGCGCGCCGTGTTCAGTTGCGCCATGGAGGCGTTCATCACCTGCTCGCTGATCGCGCCCTGCTCCAGCAGTGCCTGGTTGGTGCGGACCTTGTTCTCCTGCTCTTCCACCACGCTGTGCGCCACGTCGCGCTGGCGCCGCGCGATCTGCCAGGCCTCCCAGGCCTGGGCCAGCGAGGCTTCGCGGTGAACGCCGGCTTCCTGGCCGACGGACCGCATCTCCTGGTTGTCGGACTTGTACTGGTTGCCGAGCTGGGCCAGCTGGCTTTGCAGCGAAAGACGCTGCGACCTCAGGGTGGTGAGGATTTCCTGGCTCACCGTCGGGTTGCGCACCGTGGCCACGATGGTGCCGGGCTCCACCTTGTCGCGCGCATGCACCACCATCTGCGACACCACGCCGTTGATCGGCGAAGTGATCAGGCCCACCGGCGCCTGCAGGACGGCGCGGGTGGCCTGCGAAGACAACAGCGGCTGGACCAGCGTGGCAACCATCAGCCACAGCACGAAGGCCAGCAGCGCATAGGCCGCGAGCTTGGGAACGAAGGCGCCCGATTGCCGGCGCCGGCAACCAGCGCCGGAAACGCGGCCGCCCATGGCACCAGCGATGCGCCGCTGGCACTGAGGAAAGAGAACCGAACCCGGTTTTGACACACGCATAGCCACCTCTCGTGAAAACCAAATCGCGCCGCATGAAGCGGCGCGATATCAAATTGAAGGACCTGCCCCGCAGCACACGGACGCCGAGCCACGAACTCGCGTCCGCATGTTGCGGTGCAATATCAAGGTACGTCCAAACCCTGGTCAGGACTGCTTCGGTGCGAAACAAGATGTGCTGAATTCACATTCCGGCAACACCGAAGGTCGAGAAAAAGTCCTACATTGCTGTCGGATTGCGCGCAATTGACCACAAAAGGCCGCATTGGGCATGCAGAGCGGCGCAAGGGCCGGGTTTTCCCTCGGAGAGGCCGGGGCGAAAGGTGCCGCAAGCCGGCACGGCGGGGCACCTCGTCATTTGACCGCGAAGCCGCGGAAATGTGGCTGCGGGGAAGATTCAGTAACGATACCGATCGTGTCCGGGGCTGTTCAGGCCGCCTGGCGCAGCCATCGCAACAGGGATGCAGCCGGAAACGGCCCGGCCGGATGCGAGGTCATCCTGGTGTTCGCTGTTCCGGCACGGCCGCCGCAACCGATGCGGGCTCGCCGCGGCGCCGAGCCACGCACATCAGCGACAGCGCGCTCGTAGGCGACGAGGGCCGCCGGCCGGACAGCATGTTGCCCAGGCGGTATTTCCATTGCGCCGGCCCCACCACGCCGCGCAGCGCATCGGCGCCGATCTGGTGGTTGTGCGGGTAGACGCGCACCTCGAAACCCAGCGGCTCCAGCGTCGAATGGAAGAATTCCTTCGTGACCCCGTCGCCCGGCTGGTGATGGACCTCGGTCCGCAGCCCCCACGACTGCTGGCTGCCGGTCTTGTGGAAGCCATGCCCGATCGCCCGGTAGACCCACAGCCGCGCATCCCACATCAGCCTGGCGAGGCCCCTGTAATCCCAGGCGGTGAGCTGCGGATCATGGTCGGTGACCAAAAGTCCATGCGGCTTCACCAGCCGCGCCCCCTCCCGCAGCACCGCGGCCATGTCGTCGCAATGGTGCAGCGACGCATTGATGGCGACGATGTCCGCCACCTGCGAGCGGAAAGGCGTGTAGGCCGCATCGGCCAGCACCGCCGTATAGCCCAGCTTGGCCGCCAGCTCCAGCGAGCCGGGCGCGACGTCCACGCCGATCAGGAGCCGCGGCTTTCCACCGAGGGTGGCAAAGATGTTGCCCGGCCCGCAGCCCAGGTCGATGACCACCTTGTCGGTCCAGTCGCCGGCGGCCGCGAGCCACCGGCTCTTGAAATGCGCATCGCGGTGGCAGAAATCCAGGTATTCCTGGGCCCACTGCGCGTTTCCAAAATAGGTGGCATTGGCGGTAATGGCGTCGGTTTTGCGTTCGAGTCCCGATTCGAAGTAAGCCCCCGAGCGTTTCAAGCTCGCATGCGGCAATAAGATGTCTCCAATCATCTTGAATCCTTCAAAAAACCGGGCCGGCATTGAGACAAGTTATGCTTAAGAATTACATGACTTTGGATTCCGCTGTCAGTATTTTTAATACGTTTACAAGCTGCGCGATTTAAAAACTGACCTGTTGGTTACCTCATTTGGGTCATCTCAGGCATCGATATTCGCCTGTCATCGGCCAATGAAAGCGGCCACCCCGTCGCGGAATGCCTGGCTGCCATACACCTCGTCGATCAGGTCATCGTCGTCCAGCCGCTGCTCGGCGACGATGCGGCGGATGCTCTCCTTCACGGCCTTGTGCGTGACCGGCGACAGCGCCATGAGCCGCCCTGCCAGCGCATGGGCTGCGGCATCCAGCTCGCCCGCCGCACAGGCCGCATGCACATAGCCGCAGGTCAGCGCTTCCTGTGCCGTCAGGTGGTCGGCGAGCAGCAGCATCCGCTTGACCCGCGGCACGCCCAGGGCGGCCTGCAGCCGCGCGATGTTGCGCGACGACAAGGTGTTGGACAGCGTCCTGGCAATCGGCGCACCAAAGCGCGATGCGTCGCTGCAGACCCGGAAATCGCAGGCCGTGGCCAGCGCCAGGCCACCGCCAACGGCCCAGCCGTCGACCACGGCCACGGTGGGCAAGGGCATGCGCTCGACCGCATCGATGACGCGCTCCACGAAAGCCTCGTAGGCAATGCCGTCGCGGCCGCTTTGGAAGTCCTTGAAATGGGCGATGTCCGTACCCGAGATGAAAGACTTGCCGCCCGCCCCCTTGAACAGCACGCTGCGCACCGCCGGGTTGCGCGCGCACGTGCCGATGTGCTCCAGCAGCGCCTCGTACATCTCCCGCGTCATCGCGTTGTGGCGTTCGGGGCGATGGATCACGATCTCGGCCACGCCCGACGCATGGACGCCGAGCTGCACGCATTCAGCAGGACTCATGAGGCCACCGCCGCGCCGGCCGGCGCGTTGATCTCGGCCAGGATTTCCTCGTTGTGCTCGCCCAGCAATGGCGGGTGCCGGCGCACCTGCTGCGGCGTACCCAGCAGCTTGACGGGAAAGCCGATGTTCCTGACCTTGCCCTCGATCGGGTGGTCGATCTCCATGCACATGCGGCGGTGCGTGCCGTGCTCGCCCTCGAAGGCCTCCGGATACGACAGGATGGGCCCGGCCGGGATGCCGGCGGCCAGCATGGCGTCGATCCAGTCGGCGCTGTCGCGCCGGCCGAACTCCCGTTCCAGCACCTCGATCAGCGCCTCGCGGTTCTTCAGGCGCAGCGAGACGCTGGCGTAGTCCGGGTGCGCGGCGAGGTCCGCCCGCTGCAGCAGCTCGCACAGCCGGGTCCAGAGCTTCTGGTTGGTCGCGCCCATCACGAAGTAGCCGTCGCGCGCCTTGACCGCCTGGTAGGGCGCGCTCATCTTGTTGCTGGTGCCCAGCGGTGCCGGCGGCACGCCCGTGCCCCAGTACTCGGACATGTCCCAGACCGAGAAGGCCATGGCCGCGTCGAACAGCGAGGCGTCGATGTGCTGGCCCACGCCCGACTTCTGTGCGCCGATGTAGGCCGCCAGCAGCGCGTAGGTGGCAAACAGCGCGCAGCCGATGTCGGCCACCGGCACGCCGGCCTTGACCGGTTTCTCGCCGGGGTAGCCGGTCACGCTCATCACGCCGGACATGGCCTGCGCCATCAGGTCGAAGCCCGGCCGCTCGGCCCACGGGCCGCTCTGGCCGAAGCCGGAGATGCTGACGTACACGATCTTCGGATGGATCTTTTTGATCGACTCGTAGTCGATGCCCAGGCGCTGCACCGCGCCGGGACGGTAGTTCTCGACGATCACGTCGGCGGTCCGGGCCAGCCTGTAGAAGGCCGCGCGGTCCTCCTCGCTCTTGAGGTCCAGCGTCAGCGAGCGCTTGTTGCGGTTCATGTTCAGGAAGCCCATGCTGTCCGGCCCCTTCATCTTGAAGCCCATGGCGCCGCGCGTCTGGTCGCCGCCCGGCGGCTCGACCTTGATCACATCGGCCCCGAGGTCGGCCAGCAGCATGCAGGCGAACGGCCCGGCCATGACCTGGCTCACGTCCAGCACCCGGATGCCCTGCAGCGGCAGTTGTCTTGCCTGGTTCATTTTTTCAGCCCTCCTCGGTGACCTTGGCGGTGCGCACCACCTCGCCCCATTTCCTGAACTCGGCGGCCATGAAGGCCGCGAACTTGTCGACCGATCCGCCGCCGTCCTCCACGCCATAGCCGTCGAAGCGCGCAACCACATCCGGCAGTGCCAGCACCTTGTTGATGTCGGCGTTGATCTGCAGCGCCAGGTCCCTGGACATGTCCTTGGGACCGACCACGCCATACCAGCTGGAAACGTCGAAGCCCCTGAAGCCCTGTTCGTCCATGGTCGGCATGTCGGGAAAGCCCTTGGCCCGCTGCAGGCGCGTCTGCACGATGCCCGCCATGCGCCCGGCCTTGACCTGCGCCGTGGCCGCCGTCATGGTGTCGAAGCTGTAGTCGATCTGCCCGCCGATCAGGTCCGTCTGCATCGGACCCGAGCCCTTGTAGGGCACGTGGATGCTCTTGACCTCGGCCGCCAAGTTGAACATCGCGGCCGCCAGGTGCTGCACCGATCCCGTGCCGGAGGAGCCGAAGCTGATCTTCCCCGGGCTTTGCCTGCATTGCTCGACCACCTCCTTGACCGAGCCCGCGGAGTTCTTCGCGCGGGTCACGAGGATGTGCGGCGTGGCGCCGACCATGGCAACGGGCGCGAAGTCCTTCAGCGGGTCGTAGCTGATGCTCTTGAAGATGTGCGGCGAGATGGCATGGGTGTTGACGTGGGCCATCAGCAGGTTCACGCCCTCGGTGAAGCGGGTGCGCGCAAAGAAGTCCGCGGCCAGCGCGCCGGTGGCGCCGGGCTTGTTCTCGACCACCACCGAGCGGCCCCACAGCTGCGAGAGCTGCTGGCCCACGATGCGGGCGAACACGTCGGTGCCGCCGCCGGGCGCCCAGCCCACGTAGATCTTGACGATGCCCTTGGGCAGCTCGGTGGCTCCCAGGGCCCAGGGTGCGGCCAGCGCGCCGGCGCTGGCCGCGATGAAGTCTCGGCGTTTCATGTCGTGCGTCCTTTGTCTCTGCTGTAGTCGTGCCGCTACTCTCCCGTAGCGCAGAGGACGTCGCAAGAACGTGGAAGGCATGCCTGGCTTCGTGATCCGCGAAGCCGTGGCCGCAGGAGCGCTGCTTTCTTCTAGGTGCTGGCGCCGATCAACTGGGCCACCACGTTGCGCAGCGTCTGCGCCTGCGCATGGCCTTCGACACAAGACAGCACATAGGCGCGCTGGTGCCAGTCGCCCTCGATCTCGGCCGAACCCAGGTCGTCTTCGGGGTGGAAGCTGCGCAGCACCTCGGGCGGCATCAGGCCCACGCCCAGGCCGTGGCGCACCAGCGCGAGCATGGTGTCGAAGCCGCTGGTCGAGAAGTTGTTCGGAAACGATCGGCCGCGGCTGCGGTAGGCCCCCTGCAGGGCGGACAGGATCGCCGAGCCCTTGCCGAGGCTCACGACCGGCAAGTCCAGGAAGTCGTCGATGCCAACAGCCGCATCCGCAAACCGGAAATGCCGGCGGCTGTACACGAGCACCAGCCGGTCCTGCCGGTAGTCGAACTTCGGCAGGTCCAGGAATCCGCTCTTCTTCTCGTAGATGCCGACGTCGATCACCTTGTCGCGCAGCAGCTGCTGCACGATCTTGCTGTTCTCCTCCAGGATCTTCAGCGTGATCTGCGGATAGGCGTCACGCAGCCGGGCGATGTCATTCGCAAGGAACTGGATGATGGCCGCCTTCGGCGCGCCGATGAGGATGCGCCCGTCCTGGCCGCGGCCCAGCGCCTGGGCATCGCCTTCGAGCCGGCCGATGAGGTTGTCGATCTGCCGGATGTGCGCCATCAGCCGGCTGCCGGCCTCGGTGATCAAGACGCCGTGCGGCACCCGCTTGAACAGCCTGGCGCCCAGCTGCGCCTCCAGGTCCGTCACGCGCTTGGAGGCAGCCGCCACCGCCAGGTTCAGCTTGTCGGCGGCCCGCGAGATGCTGCCTTCCTCGGCGATGCAGAGGACCAGCTGGACGGTGGTGGAGTCGAGCTTCATGGCGCCGCTCGCCGCACCATCAGCTGAACACGCTCTCCAGATCGGCTTCTTCCGCGCTGCTGTCCAGCTTCAGGCTCTGCTCGATGTGGTCGAGGTGATGGAGCATCAGCTTCTCGGCGCGCTGGACGTCGCCGCGGTTCACCGCGGCGACGATTTCCTCATGCTCGTCCGCGCGGCAGCTGGTGGCAGTGGGCGCGTCGTACAGCGAGATGATCAGGCAGGTCAGTGCCGAGAGCTCGCGCATCGAGCGGGCCAGCGCGGAGTTGCCGGCGAGCTCGGCCAGCAGCACGTGGAATTCGCCCGAGAGGCGCACGATGGCACGCTTGTCGTCGCGGCTGCGCGCGTCAGCCTCCAGGTCGATGTGGCGGCGCAGGCGCTGGCGCTTCACGTCGTCGAGCGTGCGGACGAGCCGGCGCAGAACGCCCGGTTCGATCAGCCGGCGCGCCTCGAACACGTCCTGCGCCTGCTCGATGGTCGGCTTGGCAACGAAAGCACCCTTCTGCGGGACCAGCTCGACGATCTGCTCGTGCGCCAGCCGGGCCAGCACTTCGCGCACCTTCGCGCGGCTGGTGGCAAAGATCGCGGCCAGCCTGTCCTCGCCGAGCTTGGTGCCCGGCGCAAGCCGGTGCTCGAGGATCGCCGCCGAGATCTTCTCGGCAATCTCGTCGACGCTGTGCTCGCGGGAGTTGGCGGCACTGGCCTTGCGTACTGAAGCTTTGGTGGACATCGCAGCCGATTCTATCGACGAGCCCTCCCCGCGGCCGGGTGGCGCGCGGCGTCCGCTGCGGCCTCAGGCGCGGGCGGCATCGCGGGCCAGCAGGCGCGCCAGCGCATCGGGCAGCCCCTGGTTCGGCTTGAGCGGCGGCGGCGCGAAACTGCCCAGGCGCGCCGGCGCGGGCGCCAGCGATGCGAGCGTCTGCGCATGGCAGACCGCGCTGGACACGCCGTCCACCACGGGCACCGGGATCCGGTCCTTGATCGAGCGCGCAAGGCCCGCCAGCGGCGCGCCGGCGATGATGATCACGTCCGCGCCGTCATCCTCGACGGCCGACATGGCGAGCGCCTGCAGACGCTCGCCATGGTCGTCCTGCACGCGCCCGATATCCTTGAGCGGCCCCTCCAGGCTGCGGATGCTCGCGAGCCGCTCCAAAAGGCCATTGGCCTGCACGCACTCGCGGTACCAGGCCGTGATGCGGCGCGAGATCGCGATGATGGAGAAGCGCTTGCCGAGCAGGCAGGCGCTCATGAGCGCCGCCTCGGTGAGGCCGACCACCGGAATGTCGAGCGCCTCGCGCAGGCCGTCGATGCCGGGGTCGCCGAAGGCCGCAACCACGATCGCATCGTGCCGCGCGTGATGCTCCGCGGCCAGCGTGGCGGCCGCATAGGCGCCGATCAGCGACTCGAACCGGGTCTCGATGTAGGCCACGCCGAAGGGCGCCGTCAGCACCTCGATGCGTGTGTCGCTCGCGGCGGCGCGCCGGGCCTCGGCCGCGATCAGGTCCGAGACGCTTTGCGAGGTGTTGGGGTTGATCAGCAGCAGGTTCATGGCGGGTCTCCAGGGCGTTCGGGTTTCAGTGGGGCCGGCGCGCCGGCAGCAGCGTCGGCTGCGTGCGGCGCAGGAATTCGCCGCGCCCGGCGCGCGGATGGAAGCGCTCGCCGTCCCACACGACTTCGCCGCGCGCCAATGTCAGCGCGGGCCATGCCTTGACCTCGATGCCTTCGTAGGGCGTGTAGTCGACCGCATGATGCAGGTCGGCATTGCGGACCGGCCGCGGCGTGGTGCCCCAGACCACGAGATCGGCGTCGGCGCCGACGGCAATCGTGCCCTTGCGCGGATGCAGCCCGTAGGCCTTGGCGGGATTGGTGGAGGTGAGCTCGACGAAGCGGTTGATCGTGATGCGCCCGTCGAGCACGCCGTGCGAGAACAGCAGCGGCAGCCGCGTCTCGATGCCCGGAATGCCGTTGGGAATGTGGCGGAAGGCCACCTCTTCGCCGCCGGGCTTCTTGCCCTCGGGCGCGTCGTAGCGAAACGGCGCGTGATCGGACGAGAAGATGGTGAACAGGCCGTCGGACAGGCCGTTCCAGATCACCTGCTGGTTCTCGCGGTTGCGCGGCGGCGGGCTGCAGACGCAGCGCGCGCCCTGGTAGCTGTCGTCTAGCCCCAAGTCCTCGGCCGTCAGGAACAGGTACTGCGGGCAGGTCTCGGCAAACACGCTCAGGCCGTGCGCACGTGCCCAGCGGATCTGCTCGACGGCCTCGCGGCCCGACACGTGCACGATCATGATCGGCACGTCGACCAGCTCCGACAGCGCGATCGCGCGGTGGGTCGCCTCGCGTTCCACCAGCATCGGCCGCGCATGCGCATGGAAGCGCGGTGCGGTGCGGCCGCTGGCTTCGAGCCGCCTGGTCAGCCATTCGATGCAGTCGGCGTTCTCGGCATGGATCATGGCCATCGCGCCATGCTCCCTGGCCACCGCCAGCACGTCGAGGATCTGGCCGTCGTCGAGCTTCAGGTCGTCATAGGTCATGTAGATCTTGAAGGAGGTGTAGCCCTCGGCGATCAGCTGCGGCAACTCGTGCTTCAGCACCTCCTCGGTCGGGTCGCTGACGATCAGGTGGAAGGCGTGGTCGACGTGGGCACGGCCTTCGGCGCGCTGGTGGTAGTCCTGCACGGCGGCGCGCAGCGACTGGCCCTTGTGCTGCGCCGCGAACGGAATCACCGTGGTGGTGCCGCCGCAGGCCGCGGCGCGGGTGCCGGTGTCGAAGTCGTCGGCCATGCGCACCGGCGGCTCCATCGGCTGGTCGAGGTGGCAATGGGCGTCGACGCCGCCCGGCGTCACGTAGCGGCCGGCGGCATCGATCTCGCGCCGCCCGGCCGGCAGCGCGAGGCCCAGCTGCACGATGCGGCCGTCGCGGATGCCGATGTCCGAATCGAAGGTGTCGCTGGCGGTGGCAACCCGGGCGTTGCGCACCACGAGGTCGAGGTCGCGGAAGGTCATGTTCTTTCTCTGTGGGTCTGTCGGTGTCTTGTCTGCGCGGCTGCGCGAAGGCGCTCAGGCCGGCGGCCCGAACAGCCGGCCCCAGCCCCGCACGGCGCCGGGATCGATGCCGACGGTTTTCAGCGCCCGCCACACCACGGTGGCGACGGAGTCGTAGATCGGAATGCCGAGCTCGCGCTCCATCTCTTCCACCAGCTGCGCGCCGTGCAGGTTGGTGCACATGATGGTGATCGCGTCGGGCCGCTGCTGCGCCAACTCGCGCAGCATGCGGCGCAGCGTGTCGGGCTCGACCTCGCTGAATGCGAAGTTCACCGTCAGGCCGAGGTGCCGTTCGGCCACGCAGTCGATGCCGATGCCCGCGTAGTTGGCGACGATGCGCTGCTGCACGTCCTCGACATAGGGCGACACCAGGCCGAGCGTGCGCGCGCCCTGCGCGGCCAGCAGCTCGTTGAGCGCCAGCACCGAGGTGCTGGCCGCAATGCCGGTGGCCTCGGTGATGCGCGCGCACAGCGCCTCGTCCTTCTCGAAGCCGAGCCAACTGGCCGAGGTGCCGCTCCAGCAGATGGTGTCGACGCGCGCGTCGGCCAGCAGCCGCGCGGCCTCGAGGATCTTGCTGTCGTCGAACTGGCTGAGCGAGGCGCCGCGCATCGAGATCTCGGTGACGGTGAAGCGCGAGAAGTGCGCCGAGACGCCGGGCACGCCGCTGACCATCGCGCTGGTCAGCGGCTCGAGCGCGGTGTTCGAGGAGGGCGTGAGCACGCCGATGAGTTTGCGTGGGGTCATGGTCGTCTTCAGAGGCGAGGGGTGTCGGTCGGGTCGGCCGGTGCGCCGGGCTTTCCCTGGTGGCGCGAGGCCAGGTCGAGCTCGTGCGCCAGGGCCTTGCGGCGGGCGGGCGTCGGCGCGGCGTGCGAGGGATTGTCGAGCGCGGGCAGCACGAAGTCCTTGACCATCTTGCGGATCGCCAGCACGTTCTTCGACTCGCGCAGGCCGCCTTCGATGGGCAGCATGCTGGTCATCACGACCACCGCGTTGCGCTCCGGCAACGCCACGATGAACTGGCCCTTGAAGCCCATGGCATGCACCTCGGGCTCGGTGGCGACGATGTCGTTGATCCACCAGAACTGCCCGTACCACGGCGCCGACGACGGCGCGGTCATGGTCCGCATCCAGGCCTGCGACACAATCTGCCGGCCGTTCCAGCGGCCGCCCGAGAGCACCAGCATGCCGAGCTTGGCCATGTCGACGGCACGCAGCCGCAGACCCCAGCCGGCCGACACCAGCCCCTTGCCGTCGGCGCGCTCCCAGGCGTAGTGCGTCATGCCCATCGGCTTGAAGATCTTCTGCTCGGCAAGGGCGTGCAGCGGCATGCCGGCATCGGCGCCCAGCGTCGCGCTCGCAAGAATCGGGTTGACGTCGGTGTAGTCGAAGGCTTCGCCGGGCGGGCGCCTGGGCGTGGTCTCGGCGGCGAGCTTCAGGCGATCGGGCGCGCCGTAATAGATCGGATCGTCGGTTGGCTTGAAGTCGTAGAACAGGCCGGTCGACATCGACATCACATGCCGCAGTTCGATGGCCTGCTTGTCCGCGAGCGCCGCCTGCAGGTCCGGGCGCGCCTTGGCCAGCACGGGCGCCACCTTCTCGTCGAGGCGGCTTCGGCCTTCGTCGATCAGCACGCCAGCGGCCAGCGCCGTGACGTTCTTGGTGATCGAGTACAGCTCGTAGTTGTGGTCGCGGCCGAGCCCCCGGCTGTAGCGCTCGAAGACCAGCTTGCCGTCCTTGACCACGAGGAAGCTGCGCACGTCGAGATCTTCCTTGCGGATCCACTCGGACAGCCGCACGAGCGGGCGCGAATCGACGCCGGCGGCCTCGGGCATTGCGGCGGCGATCGCGGGCCGGGCGTCGTCGGCCGGGGCCACGGACTGGGCCAGCGCGCTGCCGGCCAGGGCCAGATGCAAGGCCAGCGCGATGGCCGCAGGGCGGACATGGACCATGGACATGGTTGTCTTCTCCTGGAGGGTTGCGTGCCTCAGACCGGCAGCTTCTTGCTGTAGTCGATCAGCATCGTCGAGCAGACGAACAGGCCCGCGCCCGCGGCCGTGAACAGCATCAGCGCCATGAAGTACGAGCCGGTCGCCTGCACGATCAGGCCCACCACGATCGGCACGCCGATGCCCGCCACGTTGCCGCCCAGGTTCATCGTGCCGCCCAGGAAGCCGACCCGGGCGCGCGTGCCGAGGATCGAGGGCACGCACCAGAACAGGCCGCACCAGCGCAGGAAGAACAGCGTCACCGACAGCAGCACGACCACCGCAACCGGATCCTTGATCTGCGTCACCATGAAGATGGCGATGGTGGCGATGATCGACGAGATGCCGAACAGCGTACGCAGCACCTTGCTCTGCGAGGCGCCGGCCGCCTGCCATTTGTCGGCCAGCCAGCCGCCGAACATCTCGCCCACGAAGCCCGAGAAGAACATGATGAACACCGCACCGCCCATCTGCTTGATGTCGAAGCCGTGCACCTTCGACAGGTAGTTCGGCATCCAGGTGAGCAGGCCGTAGAACAGCGCGTTGAAGCACATCCAGCCGAAGAACATGCCCCACACCGAGCGGAAGCGGAAGAAGTCGAGCACCCGTCCGCTCGCGTCCGCCGATTCCTTGGCGGCGTCGGCTGCATGGCTGGCCTCGATGTAGCGCGCCTCGGCCTCGTTCACGCCAGGATGCTGGCGCGGATGGTTGCGGATGTAGCGCCAGGCGAAGTAGCCGGCCAGCACGGTCCCGCCTCCGGCAATGGCGAACGCCATGCGCCAGGAGCCGAGCACGGCGATCAGCCCCGAGATCAGGATCGCGCCGAGCGCGGCGCCCAGCGGCGCGCCGCCATCGAGCAAGGTGGCGCCGCGGCCCCGTTCGGTCTGGGTCATCCAGATGCCGTTGAGCTTGCCGCCCGCCGGGTAGATCGGCGCCTCGGCCGCCCCCAGGCCCAGGCGGGTCAGCAGCAGCGGAACCCAGCCCGTGCAGGCGGCGGCAATCGCCTGGAAGAAGCCCCAGCCCAGCGTCGCGCCGGCAATCACCACGCGCGGGCCGTAGCGGTCGGCCAGCATGCCGCCGGGAATCTGCATGAGCGCATAGGTCCAGAAGAAGGAACTGAGCAGCAGGCCCTGCACCGCGGGCCCGATGTCGAACTCCTTGGCAATCAGCGGCATGGCCACCGACAGCGAGGCGCGATCGATGTAGTTGATCGAGATCAGGAACAACATCATCAGGAAGATCTTCCAGCGCACCTTGGTGGGCTGGTGGGCTGGGTTGGCGGACGCCGCAGGCGCCGATACCGTCGTTGTCGATTGCATTGGTTGTCTCCTTGAAGGCGCACTGCCGCAGGGCCCGGAGCCCGGCGCGAAGGCGCACCCCATCGCATGGTTGAAGCACGGCAGGCCGCTGTGCAAGGAACGCCCGTGCGCTCTTCGGCGCATCCGGCTTCCGCGGCCCATCGGCGGGAAGGCAGCCTGCGTCGGCGCCGTTCTTCAGCAATCGACCGCAGGCTGTGGAGCGAATCTAAGTTTCGTCGACATCATTGTCAACAATGATGTTTATATTTTAATCGACACTATCGTAAACACTTAATGGCGAGCAGCCAGGTGCCTCAAGACCAATGCGCGGTCTGCGGGACAGAAAAACGGCCTGAGCTGCAGCCTCCAGACACACCGCAGTTAGTTATGGTCGATATGTACTACCAAATGTGTACAACCTCGCCGGGGGCCGCCCTCGATGGGGCCGCTCACCGAGGGAAAGTTCTCCACCATTGCGGTGGATAAGACGGTGGAGAACCACGCTCGAATCGCCGCCGAGCGTTGCCACGCCTGCGTAGCGACGCTACGCCTGTAAAAGCGGCACCCACCGAGATCCCTGACACTTCTGATGGTGCTTCCCCCCGAGCCGAGCAGCGGGAATACGGATGCGTCCCCAATGAAAAAAGTCCCGTCGCATGGACCGCGCGGGACTTCTTGAAACTTGCTCAGACTGATTCTGGCGGAGAGTGTGAGATTCGAACTCACGGACGGTTGCCCGTCGGCAGTTTTCAAGACTGCTGGTTTAAACCACTCACCCAACTCTCCGGAACCGTCGATTTTATGCTGGCCCCGGCCGCTCACTCCTCGGGCAGGAAGAGCGACTGCAGGTCGCTCAGAAAATCGAGTCCGCGCTCGGTGGGCCACACGCGATAGAGGTCGCGCGCGACGAGGCCCTTGCGCTCGGCTTCCTCCAGCCCCTTTTGAATGCTGGTCATGGCAAGCCCGGTGCGCTCGCTGAACTGGGGCA
The DNA here is from genome assembly GCF_014852545.1 of Variovorax sp. VRV01. Taxonomy (NCBI): domain Bacteria; kingdom Pseudomonadati; phylum Pseudomonadota; class Betaproteobacteria; order Burkholderiales; family Comamonadaceae; genus Variovorax; species Variovorax sp. VRV01. The sequence continues at coordinate 344,310 of NZ_JACVBS010000001.1, read as the reverse complement.
GCGTGAAGCCTTCCTTCAGGCGCAGCGCATTGAGCATGAACTCGAACGGCAGGTCGGCCAGCGCCACTTCGTCGCTCTGCGCCACGGCAGCGCCGGCGCGGGCGTTGCTCATGTACAGGCGCGGCTCTCGAAAGCGCACCTGGCGCACGATGCGGTGCGCGAAGCTCAGCTTGCTGTGCGCGCCCGCGCCAATGCCCAGGTAGTCGCCGAACTGCCAATAGTTGAGGTTGTGCGCACAGGTGTGGCCGCTGCGCGCATAGGCCGACACCTCGTAGCGCGACATGCCGCTGGCGGCGGTTCGCTCGGTGATGCGGTCGAGCATGGCGTAGGCCAGGTCGTCTTCGGGCAGGGCCGGCGGAAACTTGGCGAACCAGGTGTTGGGCTCGATGGTCAGGTGGTACACCGAGATATGCGGCGGCGCGAGCGCCAGCGCCTGGGTCAGGTCGGCGTCCAGCCCCTCGAGCGTCTGGCCCGGCAGCGCATACATCAGGTCGAGGTTGAAGGTGTCGAACGCGCTCGCGGCTTCTTCCAGGGCGGCAATGGCCTGGGCACGGTCGTGCACGCGGCCCAGCGCCTTCAGGTGCCCGTCGTTGAAGCTCTGCACGCCCACTGAAAGGCGCGTGACGCCCGCGCTGCGGTAGGCGCGGAAGCGGTTGCGCTCGAAGGTGCCGGGATTGGCTTCGAGCGTGATCTCGCACTCGGGCGCCAGCTTGAGGCGGGCGCGCACGTCGCTGAGCAGGCGGTCGATGGCCTGCGGCGAAAAAAGGCTCGGCGTTCCGCCGCCGATGAAGATGGTGTGGACGGTGCGGCCCCAGATGAGCGGCAGCGCGGCGTCCAGGTCGGCAACGAGCGCGTCGACGTACGCCGCCTCGGGAATGCCCTCAGCCTCGGCCTCGCTGGTGGCGCGCCACTCGTGCGAGTTGAAGTCGCAGTACGGGCACTTGCGCAGGCACCAGGGCAGATGGATGTAGAGCGACAGCGGCGGCAGCGCCGCCAGCTGCAGCGGGCCGGGCCGCATCCAGTGCAGCACGTCGTTGGCCTGCGGTGCGCCGGCGGGCTGCGCAGGCTGGATCGGAACGACAGAGGCCATCACTCAGAACCAGCGTTCGCGCATCAGGGCCAGCATGGCCTTGGCCGCCTGGCCCCGATGGCTGTTGGCGTTTTTCACCTCGGGCGGCAGCTGGGCAAAGGTCTTGCCGAAGTTGGGCAGGTACATGACGGGATCGAAGCCGAAGCCGTTGTCGCCGATGGGCGCGTGCGTGATTTCACCGACCACGCGACCGACTGCGATGAGCGGCTCGGGGTCATCGTGCCCGCGCAGCGCAACCAGCGTGCTGACGAGCGCGGCGCGCCGGTTGGCGACGCCGTCGAGCTGCTCGAGCAGCGCCTTGACGTTGTTGGCATCGCCTTTGGCATAGCCGAACTGCGTGGCATAGAACGCGGTGTCCACGCCCGGCAGCCCGCCGAAGGCGTCGACGCAAAGCCCCGCATCGTCCGCAATGGCCGGCAGGCCCGTTGCGGCGCTGGCATGGCGCGCCTTGGCCAGGGCGTTTTCGACGAAGGTGCGAAACGGCTCCTCGGCCTCGCCCACGCCCAATGCCGACTGGGGCACGAGCGTCACTGCCAGCTCCGCAAACAGCTGCTGGAGTTCGGCAAGCTTGCCGGCGTTGTTGGAGGCCAGGACCAGTTTCATCGCCATCGACCGATCACTTCGAAAGGAGGGACTGCTGCTGCAGCACGATCAGTTCGCCAATGCCTTTCTCGGCCAGGCCGAGCAGGAGGTTCATCTCTTCGCGCGAGAAGGCCGCGCCCTCGGCGGTGCCCTGCACTTCGACGAAGTGGCCGGCGCCGGTCATCACGACGTTCATGTCGGTATCGCAGGCGGAGTCTTCGGTGTATTCGAGGTCGAGCAGCGGCGTGCCGGCAACGATGCCGACGGAAATGGCGGCCACGTGGCCCCTGATGGGCGACGCGGGGATCGTGCCGGCGGCCAGCAGCTTGTTGACGGCGTCCTGCGCGGCAACGAAGGCGCCGGTGATCGCGGCGGTGCGGGTGCCGCCATCGGCCTGCAGCACGTCGCAGTCGAGGTGGATGGTGCGCTCGCCCAGCGCGGCCAGGTCGAACACGGCGCGCATCGAGCGTCCGATGAGGCGCTGGATTTCCTGCGTGCGGCCGCTTTGCTTGCCGCGGGCGGCCTCGCGGTCGCTGCGCGTGTGGGTGGCGCGCGGCAGCATGCCGTACTCGGCCGTGACCCAGCCTTCACCGCTGCCGCGCTTGTGCGGCGGCACGCGCTCTTCGACCGAGGCGGTGCACAGCACGCGCGTCTGGCCGAATTCGATGAGCACCGAGCCCTCGGCGTGGATGGTGAAACCGCGGGTGATGCGCACCGGGCGCAACTGGTCGGCGGCACGGCCGCCGCTTCGTGTGAAAGCAGTCATTTTCTATGAGAGGTATGTGGAACAAAAAGCGCAGACGGCTACGCAAACCGAAGCAGCCAGGGGATCAGGTTTTCTTGGCGGCAGAGCGGCGAATGGCTTCGTTGATTTCGGCAATCGAGCGCTCGATGGCGTCTTCGTCGAGGTCGTCGAGCGCATCAAGCTCGCCGTCCGCGGGCATGCCGGCCTGGATGGTGGAGGCAAAGACGCCGTCGTCGATGGTCTCGGTGGAAACGCCGCGGTCTTCACCCGTGGAATCGGGCATCTCCCATTCGAGGGCGATGAGCGTGACGTTGTCGCTGTGCGCGCCACCCTTGCGCAATGCCATTTCGGCCAGGTCGGGCGCGGCATCGGACACCGGCTTGTCGGAGGACAGCGTGTGCACGATGACGGCGTCGTCGAGCACGCCCCAGACGCCGTCGGAGCACAGCATGATGCGGTCGCCGCGCTGCAGCTGCAGCGGGGCCGAAATATCGAACAGCGGCGTGGTCGGCGAGCCCAGGCAGGTGAGCAGCAGGTTGCGGTTGACCGGCATGTCCGCGCCATGCGGACGCGGGCGCTCGGCATGCGAATGGTCGCGCGTGCGGGTCAGCAGGCGGCCGTCGCGCACCACGTAGAGGCGCGAGTCGCCGCAGTGCATCCAGGTGGCCGTGGTGCCCTGGAGCAGCGCCGCGACGACGGTGGTGCGCGGCGTGTCGAGCATGGCCTTGTGGCTGGCATAGCGCATGATCTGCTGGTGCGCCGCCATGGCCGATTCGGCCAGGAAGGCCTTGACGTCCTTGACGGTGGGGCGCGCTTCGCGCTGGTAGAGGGCCGCAATGGTCTGCAGCGCCAACTGGGCCGCAACCTCGCCCTCGGGGTGGCCGCCCATGCCGTCGGCCAGCACGAAAAGGCCCGATTCCCGCGTGTAGCAGTAGCCCATGCGGTCTTCGTTCTTGAGACGGCCGCCCTTGCGGCTGACCTGGAATACCGAGAATTTCATGCCGGGCGCGTGGTAGGTGCCGCCGCCCTGGGCAGGGCCTTCTTGTCGAAGGAGCGGATGTTGTCGAATGAAAGCCGCACCTTTTCGCCGACGGTGAGCTTGGTGTAGCGGCGCTCGCCTTCGCGGCTGAGTTCCTTTTGCAGCGCAAAGACCGACTGCGGGCGCGAGAGCGGGTCGAGCGACATGCACCATTCGACCACCTCGATGAGGTTGTCGGAGTACACGCCGCGCAGGCGCGACAGCGACAGGCTGAGCCGGTCTTTCTCGATGCGGCGCGGGGCGTCGTTGGGCGGGTAGCCCTGCATGCAGGCGTAGATGCAGGCGCCAATGGCGTAGATGTCGGTCCAGGGGCCCATCGACGAGTCGCGCCGGTACATCTCGGGTGCGGCAAAGCCGGGGGTGTACATGGGGCGGATGAAGATGCCCTCCTTGCTGAGCACCTCGCGCGCGGCGCCGAAGTCGATCAGCACCGCCCGGTCGTCGTCGGTGACGAAGATGTTGGCGGGCTTGATGTCCAGGTGCAGCATCTTGTACTGGTGCACGATGCGAAGGCCGCGCAGGATCTCGTCGAACAGCGAGCGGATCGTCGATTCGCGGAAGACCTTGGGCCTTTTCAGGTCGCGCGCGGTCACCACGAAGTCCTGCAGGGTGGCGCCCTCCAGGTAGTTCATGACCATGTAGACGGTTTCGTTCTCGCGAAAGAAGTTGAGAACGCTGACCACCGAGGCATGCGAAATCTGCGCGAGCGAGCGCCCTTCCTCGAAAAAGCTCTTGAGGCCGAGCCGGTAGAGCGAGAGCTTTTCGGGTGCGACTTCAGGCGTGAGCTCGCCCGGCCCGCGCGTGGCCAGCGAAGATGGCAGGTATTCCTTGATAGCAACCTGCTGTCCGCTGGGGTCGATGGCGAGGTAGACAACGCCAAAACCGCCTGCGGAAAGCCGGCGAACGATGCGGTAACCGCCAATGACCGTATCGGGCAGCAGGGGCGAAGGCTTGACCTTTGACATAATCCGGGAGTTTCGCCCGAAGGCGATGGTGCGGCAAGCGAACGCCATGCCGACGCCTCGGTGCTTGCAAGCAAAACCATAGTGAGGCGCAATGCCAGTTTACAGCATGACCGGCTATGCCAGTGGCCAGAACGGCCCCGCCGGCAGCCACTCCGAAGCCGAAGCACGGCCTGCCGCCGCGGGCCGCCTCGGGGTCGAAATCCGCTCGGTCAACAGCCGCTTCCTCGACCTCACCTTCAAGTTGCCGGAGGAACTGCGCCAGCATGAAACCGCGCTGCGCGAGCTGCTCACGGGCAAGCTCAAGCGCGGCAAGGTCGAGGTGCGCGCCGCCATCGAGAACACCGCCCAGGCGGGCGTCGTCGAGCCCTCCGTCAAGCTGCTGCAGCGGCTCAACGGCGTGCAGGACGGCATCAAGGCCTGGCTGCCCGGCGCCCGCGAACTGAGCGTGGCCGACGTGCTGCGCCTGGCCGGCGGCGACAGCGCCATGCGCGGCGACTGGGGCAGCGACCTGCTCGAGGTGGCCGGCAAGGCGCTGGATGCGCTGATGTCGGCCCGCCAGCGCGAAGGCGCGCGGCTCGCCAAGATGCTGGAGGCCCACCTGGCCCAGTTGCGCACCCTGGTCGAACAGGCCGGTCCGCTGATCCCGCAGCTGGTCGAGCAGCAGCGCGCTCGTTTCCTGGAGCGCTGGCAGGAAGCCATGGGCCTGACCGGCGGCACCCTGCCCGAGGCCGCCCAGGACCGCGCGCTGACCGAGGCAACCGCCTTCGCCATCCGCATCGACGTGGCGGAAGAGCTCACGCGCCTGAATTCGCACCTCGACGAGATCGAGCGGCTGCTCAAGAAGGGCGGCGAAATCGGCAAGCGGCTGGACTTCCTGATCCAGGAACTGCATCGCGAGGCCAATACACTGGGCTCCAAGTCGGCGGCGCTGGAGCTCACCCGCATCGGCGTGGACATGAAGGTGCTGATCGAGCAGATGCGCGAACAGGTACAGAACATCGAATGAGCGAGCGAATGGACTATCCAGGCAACATCTTTGTCGTGGCGGCACCGAGCGGTGCCGGCAAATCGAGCCTGGTCAAGGCGCTCATGGAGCTGGACACGGCCGTCCAGCCCTCGGTTTCCCACACCACCCGGCCGCCGCGCGGGCAGGAAAAGCACGGCCGGGAGTACTTCTTTACCTCGCCCTCCGAATTCGACGCCATGATCGCGGCGGACGGCTTCGTGGAATGGGCCCACGTGCACGGGCACCGGTATGGCACCTCCAAGAAGGCCATCGAGGAGCGCATTGCCCAGGGGGCCGACGTCATCCTGGAAATCGACTTCCAGGGCGCCATCCAGATCCGCAAGACCTTCGCCAATGCGGTCATGATCTTCATCCTGCCGCCCAGCTGGGAAGAACTGCGCTCCCGGCTGGAGCGGCGCGGCGAAGACAGCGCGGCCGTCATCGAGCTGCGCCTCAAGAACGCCGCCGAAGAAATGGCCCGGGCGGGGGAATTCGACTTCGTTATAATCAACGAGTTATTTGAGCGCGCGCTTTTCGATCTCAAGGCGATCGTCCACGCTCAGCGGCTTCGGTATTCTGCACAGCGCCGCGCACGTGCCGACACATTCGCCGCCCTGAACATCCCCTGATTTCCTGCTCACCGACCGAAAGATTCCATCATGGCCCGCATCACCGTCGAAGATTGCCTGCTTCAGATCCCCAACCGCTTCCAGCTGGTCCTGGCCGCCACCTACCGTGCGCGCATGCTGAGCCAGGGCCATGCACCCAAGATCGAGAGCAAGAACAAGCCCGCCGTCACGGCCCTGCGCGAAATCGCCGAAGGCAAGATCGGCCTCGAAATGCTCAAGAAGGTGCCGGGCTGATCGTTGTTCTGACGCAGCCCTGCAACGAAAAGGCACCGCCGAGCGGTGCTTTTTTTACGTCTGGACGCGTCCATAGAGCGGTCACGCTAAAGTGGTAGCCATGAGCGCGGTTGCCAAACATCAGTCCCATGCCCCCGCGGGGGGCACGCCCAAGCCGAGTCCGGCGGCGCTGAATGCGGCTGCCGCGAGCTTTGCCGCGCTGACCGCCAGGCTCGACTACCTGAGCCCCGAAGACACCGAGCTGGTCCGCCGCGCCTACCGCTTTGCCGACGAAGCCCACCTGGGCCAGCTGCGCAACAGCGGCGAGCCCTACATCACCCACCCCATCGCCGTGGCGGCGCAGTGCGCCGAATGGAAGCTCGACGCCCAGGCGCTGATGGCCGCCCTGCTGCACGATGCCATCGAGGACTGCGGGGTCACCAAGCCCGAACTGATCGAGCGCTTCGGCGCGCCGGTGGCCGAACTGGTCGACGGGCTCACCAAGCTGGACAAGCTGCAGTTCAATACCCGCGAGGAAAACCAGGCCGAATCATTCCGCAAGATGCTGCTGGCCATGGCGCGCGACGTGCGGGTCATCCTGGTCAAGCTGGCCGACCGCACGCACAACATGCGCACGCTCGACGATGCGCCGCGCGAGAAATGGGCCCGGATCTCGCGCGAAACGCTCGAGATCTACGCGCCCATCGCGCACCGGCTGGGCCTGAACCAGACCTACCGCGAACTGCAGGAGCTGTCGTTCCGCCACCTGAAACCCTGGCGCTACGCCACCCTGTCCAAGGCCGTGGCCAAGGCGCGCGGGCGCCGCCGCGACCTGATCCAGAAGGTGCAGCGCGAGGTCGAGACCGCCTTTGCCAACGCCAACATGACGCTGCGCATTGCCGGACGCGAAAAAACGCTCTATTCGATCTACCGCAAGATGGAGGAGAAGCACCTGAGCTTCGCCCAGGTGACCGACATCTACGGCTTTCGCCTGATCGTGCCGAACGTGATCGCCTGCTACACGGGCCTGGGCATCCTGCACCAGATGTACAAGCCGCTGCCGGGCAAGTTCAAGGACCACATCGCGATCGCCAAGCTCAACGGCTACCAGTCGCTGCACACCACGCTGGTGGGCCCGGCCGGCGTGAACGTGGAATTCCAGCTGCGCACCGAGGCCATGCACGTGGTGGCCGAATCGGGCGTGGCGGCGCACTGGCTCTACAAGGCGGCCGAGCCGAATGCGGCCAGCAACGACCGGCTCGGCACCAAGTGGCTGCAGTCGCTGCTCGACATCCAGGACGAAACCCGCGACGCCGCCGAGTTCTGGGACCACGTCAAGGTCGACCTGTTTCCGGACGCCGTTTATGTCTTCACGCCGAAGAGCCAGATCCTGGCACTGCCGCGCGGCGCCACGGTGGTCGACTTTGCCTACGCCATCCACAGCAACATCGGCGACCACACCTCCGCGGCACGCATCAACGGCGACCAGGTGCCGCTGCGCACGGAGCTCAAGAACGGGGACGTGGTCGAGGTCATTACCGCGCCCGTGTCCACGCCCAATCCCGCGTGGCTCGGCTTCGTGCGAACCGGCCGGGCGCGCTCCAAGATCCGCCACTACCTGAAGACCCTGGCCCATGCCGAATCCGAAGGCCTGGGCGAGAAGCTGCTGGCGCAGGCGCTGCGCGCCGAAGGCCTCAGCAAGCTGCCGGCCGAGGATGCCGAGCACCAGGCGCTGTGGGAAAAGCTGCTGCGCTTCACGGGCAACCGCACGCGCGCCGAGCTGCTGACCGACATCGGCCTGGGCAAGCGGATTGCCAGCATCGTGGCAAAGCGGCTGGTGGCCATGCTGTCCGAACTCGGCGAGCGGCCCGATGCGCTGCTGCTGAGCCGCGAGCGCTTCATCTCGCACGAAACCATTTCCCAGGGCGCCGTCACGCTGGACGGCAGCGAGAACTCGTCGGTGCGCTTTGCGCTGTGCTGCCGGCCGATTCCGGGCGACGAGATCATCGGCTACCTCGGCCATGGCGAAGGGCTGGTCGTGCACACCGAGTCCTGCGGCGTGGGCCAGCGCCTGCGCCACAAGGACAGCGAGCGTTTTTTCGCGGTCGAATGGGCGGACGAACCGACCCGCACCTTCGAAACCGGCGTGGTCATCACGGTGCGCAACGACAAGGGCGTGCTCGCGCGCGTGGCCGCGACCCTGGCGGACGCCGAAGCCGACATCACGCACGTCGAAATGGCCGACGAGACGCCGCAGGATTCGACCGACCTGCGCTTCGTGATTGCCGTGCGCGACCGCACCCACCTCGACAGCGTGCTGCGCGCCGCGCGGCGCACGGCCTCGGTGCTGACCGCCGCAAGAACGGTTCCCGCGCCCTGACCGGCGGGCAGGAAGGCTAGCGCGCCGTGCCCGCGCCCGGTGGCGCCGGATAGCTGACCGACAACAGCTCGACCTCATGGGCACCGCCCGGCGTCACGAGCTTCACCACGTCGCCTTCACGCGACTTGAGCAGCGCGCGGGCGATCGGGGAAATCCAGCTGACCTGCGACTGCGCGCTGTCCGCCTCGTCGATGCCCAGGATCGTCACGCTGCGCTCGTCGCCGGTCTCGTCGACATAGCGCACCGTCGCGCCAAAGAACACCTGGTCGCTGCCATGATGGACCGAGGGATCGGTCACTTCGGCGATTTCGAGCCGCTTGGTGAGAAAACGGATGCGCCGATCGATCTCCCGCAGCCGCTTCTTGCCGTAGAGATAGTCGCCATTCTCGGAGCGGTCGCCGTTCTTGGCGGCCCAGTGCACCGCCTCGACAACCTTCGGCCGCTCTTCGTCCATCAGCTGAAGCAGTTCGTCGCGCAGCCGGGCATAGCCGGCCGGCGTCATGTAGTTCTTGCTGCCGCTCGGCAGCGCGGGCGCGGTGCTTTCGCCGCCGTCGTCGTCACCGTCGCTCTCGGTTTCCTTGGTGAATGCTTTGCTCAACTTGGTAGAACCTCTGGTCTCAAGGAAGGGATGGGCTTTTCACCGTATTTTCAGCATTCGCGACAGGACACGCAGCGGCGCCGTCACGCGCCACGAGTTTGAGGTCCGCAGTGCCGCGCATTGCGCTTCCAGGTGCGAGGCGCGCAATCTCGCGCGCTCCAGGTCCTGCGCCAGAACGGCATGGCTGCGCTGTAACTCATCCAGTTCACGCTGCCGCAAAACACCTTCGGCGATCGCCCCGCTCAATTGATGCTGGCAGGCCGCACGGCCGGCAATGGCCTCATCCAGTTCGCGCTGCTGCCCGGCGCGGCCGGCCATCGCCTCATCGAGTTTCCGCTGGAGAACCGCACGCTCGGACACGGCCTTGTCGAGCTCGCGCTTGATCGCCACGCGGTCCAGGGTGGCCTGGGAAGGAAATTCGATGCCGGGCGCCTGCGCGGTGTGGGCAGCAAGCTCCCTGCCCACCCGGACCTTCGACGGCACCGCCGTCTCCCGATGAGCCGACAGTGCCCGTTCCCTGTCGACCTTCGCGCCGAGGACCGGATGCAGCTTGTCATAGAGGTACGCCGGGTCCTCGACGAGACGCGGGAAGTCGAGCATCACCAGCGGCACGTCGTGCTTGACCAGCGTGTGCATCAATTCATGAAAGCCCAGCGCAAGAAGGCGCGCTTCGTCGATCGGGTTGAGCGAATAGACGATGCCGCCCGGCGTGGTCCCCCACGACTCCCAAAGCCGGCAATCGTCCGGCAGGCCTTCCATGGCATACCGCGCACGCAGTTCGTTGACCACGCGGCTGGCAGAGGCTTCCACGATGCTGCGCATCGGAAAGATCACCGCATCGAGCGCGATGGACGGATCCGCGAGCAGGCGCGTGGCGTAGGCATGCAGCCAGGGCGACTTGATGACGTAGGGCAGCTCGGGGTTGTCGAACGGCAGGTCCTCGAGCCCCGCGTTGGCGTCCTCGTTATAGGTGCTCGCTGCCGGATGCCTGGCAAGGTGCGTATCCAGCCCGCAAGCCGCCAGGTACTGAACGAGGAAGGTGGTGCCGGCGCGCCCCGTGCCGGCAATCATCAGGTGGTTTTTTCTTGCAGGCGTCATCCGTGCAGCGTCCGGGTTGGCGCCGGTCCTTCCAGCGAAGCCATGATCTGCTCCACCGCGACGGAGACATCGCAACTGGAAGTGTCGACGGTGAGAGCAGGGTTTGCCGGGGCTTCGAAGGTGTCGGACACGCCGGTGAAGCGCGTAATCGCGCCCTGCCGCGCTCGCGCGTACATCCCCTTGGGGTCGCGCCGCTCGCAGACTTCCAAGGGCGCATGCACGAAGACCTCGTGGTACGAAGGGCCGACGATCGAGCGTGCGAGCTCCCTGAGCGCCTGCAGCGGTGAAACGACGGCAACGATTGCCACGATGCCCTGCTCGTTCAACAGCCGCGCGATGTGGGCAATGCGGCGGATGTTCTCGTGGCGGTCTTCCGCGCTGAAGCCGAGCCCGCGGTTCAAACCCTCGCGGACCTCGTCGCCGTCCAGCCGCACGGCACCCACGCCCCTGGCGCGCAGCAAGGGCTGCAAGGCAGCGGCGATGGTGGACTTTCCCGCGCCGGACAGCCCCGTGAGCCAAATGACGGGAGGCGGCCGCAGTGTTGTCGAGGCAGGACGATCGTCGTCGGGATTCTGCAACTGTTCTGGCATCGAAAAACAGGTCTGGCCGGACGCGGCGCCCCAGGACAGGGGCTCACCCGGCGTGAAGGAAGACGAAGGTTCTCAAGCGGCCCGTTTTCTTCCGGCTCCTCCGGTGAACAGCAAGAATGCCTCAACAACACCCGAAGGTCGAGAGCGTCTGGCGCAGGATCGGCCGCATCGCACGGAGCCCCGGAACGGGAACATTGCCAGTGATCTCGTTGAACGGAAAAAGATTCCGCAGAGAGGCGCGCAAAAAGAAAAAGGGTTAGGACACGTAATGTCCTAACCCTTCAAAGAGTGGTGCGGCTGGCAGGAATTGAACCCACGACCCCTTGGTTCGTAGCCAAGTACTCTATCCAACTGAGCTACAGCCGCACAGCTATCGATTATAGCATCCATTTTTGGCTCTTGGCGGACCAAGCTCAGAAATGAATGCAGGTGGTAGGCCGTGATGGGCTTGAACCATCGACCAACGGATTATGAGTCCGCTGCTCTAACCAGCTGAGCTAACGGCCCACGAGAGGCCACGATTCTATTCGCGGCGCCGCTCACTTGCGGTGGCTCAGCGCATTGCTGACCAGCCGCGAGGTGATGTCGACGATCTGGATCATGCGCTCATAAGGCATGCGGGTCGGGCCGATCACGCCCAGCGTGCCCACCACCTGCCCGTCGACCTCGTAGTTGGCGCTGACGATGGAAAGCTCCTCGATCGGTACCACCTGGCTCTCGCCGCCGATGAAGATGCGCACACCCTCGGCCTTGCTCGACACATCGAGCAGACGCATGAGCTGCGCCTTCTGCTCGAAGAGCTCGAAGGCACGGCGCAGCTGCCCCATGTCGCTCGAAAAATCGGTGACGGAAAGCAGGTTGCGCTCGCCGGATATCACCACGTCGTCTTCCTGCGCCTCGGTGAGCACTTCGGAACTGACCTTGACCGCCGCCTGCATCAGCGCGGCAATCTCGCCACGCAGTTTTTCGACTTCGGACTGCAGGCGGTCGCGCACCTGCTCGATGGTCAGGCCCGCGTAGTGAGCATTGATGTAGTTGGATGCTTCCACCAGCTGCGACTGCGTGTAATCGGCCTCCGGAAAGATCACGCGGTTCTGCACGTCGCCGTCGGGCGAAACGATGATCACCAGCAGCCGCCGGTCCGAAAGCCGCAGGAACTCGATCTGCTTGAAGACCGAAGCCCGCCGCGGCGCCATGACGACGCCGACGAACTGCGACAGGTTGGACAGCAGGTTGGCCGCGTTGGCAATCACCTTCTGCGGCTGGTCTGGCGCAAGGCTTGGTGTGTTCATCTGCTCGCGCTGCGCCGTGAGCATGGTGTCGACGAACAGCCGGTAGCCGCGCGCGGTGGGAATGCGTCCGGCCGAGGTGTGCGGGCTCGCGATCAGCCCCAGCGACTCCAGGTCGGACATGACGTTGCGGATGGTCGCGGGAGACAGGTCAAGGCCCGGGGCGCGCGACAAAGTCCGCGACCCGACCGGTTGGCCTTCGGCGATATAACGCTCGACCAGCGTCTTGAGGAGCAACTTGGCACGGTCGTCCAGCATTGCAAGATTTTAGTGTTGTAATTTGTAGATGACTTCCCGCTTTCGTCACGTCGCGCTGATCGGCAAATACCAGGCTTCAGGCGCCCGGGCGCAGGCCGATGCCCGCGACGGCGTGATGGAAGATATCGGCGCCTTCCTGGAATCGCAAGGGTGCGAGGTGTTCGTCGAAAAATCGGCGGCCGAGGAGGCCGATGCACACGCCAGCGTCGGCGGCCGCTACCAGCCGCTGAGCGTCGAGGAAATCGGCCAGCGCTGCGATCTGGGCCTGGTGGTGGGAGGCGACGGAACCATGCTGGGCATCGGCCGGCAGCTTGCCTGCTACGGGATCCCGCTGATCGGCATCAACCGCGGCCGGCTCGGGTTCATCACCGACATTCCGCTGGACAACTACCAGGCCACGCTGATTCCGATGCTGGCCGGCGAATACGAGGAAGACCACCGCAGCCTCATGCATGCGCAGGTGATGCGCGACGGTGCCTCGGTGTTCGATGCGCTGGCCATGAACGACGTGGTGGTCAACCGCGGCGCCACCTCGGGCATGGTCGAGCTGCGCGTTTCGGTGGGCCGGCATTTCGTGGCCAACCAGCGCGCCGACGGCCTGATCATCGCGTCGCCCACGGGTTCGACGGCCTATGCGCTCTCGGCCGGCGGGCCGCTGCTGCATCCGGCGGTGCCGGGCTGGGTGCTGGTGCCCATTGCGCCGCACACGCTGTCGAACCGCCCGGTGCTGCTGCCCGACGCCGACGAGATCGTGATCGAACTGGTGGCGGGGCGCGACGCCAGCGCCAATTTCGACATGCAGTCCTTGGCATCGCTCGCGATCGGCGATCGCGTGGTGGTGCGCCGATCCGACTTCCGCGTGCGCTTCCTGCACCCACGCGGGTGGAGCTATTTCGACACGCTGCGCAAGAAACTTCACTGGAACGAAGGGGGCTCCTGACATGGCGCTGCGACGCATCGCATTGCGCGACTTCGTGATCGTGCGATCACTCGAACTCGACCTGTCGGCAGGTTTCACGGTATTGACCGGCGAGACCGGCGCGGGCAAGTCGATATTGATCGATGCGCTCCAGCTGGCGCTCGGCAACCGGGCCGACGCGGGCGCGGTGCGCGAAGGCGCCGAACGGCTCGACGTCAGCGCCGAATTCGACGCCGACCCGGCGCTTGCGGCCTGGCTCGATGAGGGCGGATTCGAAACCGGCGACGCCCTGCTGCTGCGCCGCACCGTCGACCTGCAGGGCCGCAGCCGCGGCTGGATCAACGGCAGCCCGGCCACCGCCACCCAGTTGCGCGAGCTCGGCGACCGTTTGCTCGACATCCACGGCCAGCATGCATGGCAAAGCCTGACGCGCCCCGAGGCCGTGCGCGGCCTGCTCGACGCCTATGCCGGCGTGCGCACCGATGCGCTGGACGCGGCCTGGCAGAGCTGGCGCCAGGCGCTTTCCGCGCTCGACCATGCGCGCTCGGCACAGGACTCCCTGCTGCGCGAACGCGAGCGGCTGCAATGGCAGATCGCCGAAGTCATGAAGCTGGCGCCGGCCGAAGGCGAGTGGGAAGAGCTTTCGACCCAGCACGCGCGCGTCTCCAATGCGCAGGCGCTGATCGACGCGGCGCAGGGCGCGAGCCAGGCGCTCGAAGACGATGACAACGGCGCCCTCGCCGCGCTGTCGCGCGCCGTCACGCTGCTGCAGAACTGCGAGCACATCGAGCCCGAATTCCGCGCCCTCGGCGAGGTGCTGGCCTCCAGCGTCGCCCAGGCTTCCGATGCCGCCCACACGCTGCACAGCTACCTGCGCGACGCTGAGGCCGATCCCAAGCAGCTGGCCGAGCTCGACGAGCGCATGGGGCTGTGGATGTCGCTCGCGCGCCGCTATAAACGCACGCCGGACGACCTGCCGGCGCTGCTGGCCGGCTGGCAGGCCGAGTTGCAGGCGCTCGACGCGCAGAGCGATCTCGCAGGCCTGGAGCGCGCCGAGCAAGCTGCGCAGCAGGCCTACATGAAGGAAGCCAAGGCGCTCGCCAAGGCGCGCAAGCTGGCCGCCCCGCGGCTGTCCGACGCGGTCACGCAGGCGATGCAGGGGCTTGGCATGCAGGGCGGGCGCTTCGAGGTCGAGCTGCAGCCGCTGGCGCAGCCGGGCCGCGCGGGTCTCGAAGACGTTGCCTTTCTCGTGAGCGGCCATCCCGGGAGCACGCCGCGCCCCATCGGCAAGGTGGCTTCGGGCGGCGAACTCTCGCGCATCGCCCTGGCCATCGCGGTCACGACCAGCCAGCTCGGCGCCGCGCAGACGCTGATCTTCGACGAGGTCGATGCCGGCGTCGGCGGGGCCGTGGCCGAGACCGTGGGCCGCCTCATGAAGCAGCTCGGGCGCGATCGCCAGGTGCTGGCGGTCACCCATCTGCCGCAGGTCGCCGCCTGCGCCGACCACCACCTGGTGGTGGCCAAGCGCCAGACCACGGCCATCGGCCAGGACGGCCCGCGCACCGAAAGCGGCGTCTCGCGGCTCGACGACGACACCCGCGCCCGTGAAATCGCCCGCATGCTCGGCGGCGAGAAGCTTTCCCAGACCTCGCTGGCGCATGCCCGTGAAATGCTGGGCCACAAGACTTCGGCGGCGCTGTGATGGACCTCGACCTCGTGCTCATCACCGGCATGTCGGGCTCGGGCAAGTCGGTGGCGCTGCATGCGCTGGAAGACGCCGGCTACTACTGCGTCGACAACCTGCCGCCCGAACTGCTGACGGCCTTCATCGCGCTGCAGCACGAACAGCAGGCCACGCGCGTGGCCATTGCGATGGACGTGCGCAGCGGCGTGTCGCTGCCGATCGTCCCGCAGCAGCTCGAGGCCTTGCGGCAGGACGGCGTGTCGCTGCGCTCGCTTTTTCTCGACGCGACCACCGACGCACTGCTGCGGCGCTATTCGGAAACCCGCCGGCGCCATCCGCTGTCGCGCCAGGAGGGCCGCAACGACGTGCCCGAACAGGAGCGCGTGCTGGTGCAGGCCATCGAACTCGAGCGCGAGCTGCTGGCCGACCTGCGCGACGGCGCCGACGTGATCGACACCAGCCTCATCCGGCCGGCCCAGCTGCAGAGCTACATCAAGGCACTGATCTCGGCGCCGCAGAGCAGCGCATTGACGCTGGTGTTCGAATCCTTCGCCTTCAAGCGCGGCGTGCCGCTGGATGCCGACTACGTGTTCGACGTGCGCATGCTGCCCAATCCGCACTACGTGCCCGCGCTGCGGCCGCTCACGGGGCGCGATGCGCCGGTGGTCGAATGGCTGCGCGAGCACGACGACGTCGCGCGCATGTACGACGACATCGAGCAGTTCCTCTCGCGCTGGCTCGATGCGCTGGCGCGGGACCATCGCAGCTACGTGACCGTGGCCATCGGCTGCACGGGCGGCCAGCACCGCTCGGTGTTCCTGGTCGAGCAGCTCGCGCGGGCCTTCGGAGCCCGCTGGGTCGCCCTCAAGCGGCACCGCGAACTCGACGCGGGCTGAGCCCGTGTCCGCCGGCTAGTCCGCGCTGCTCTCGAGCAGCTTGCGCATCGGCGCCGGCAGCCCCAGCCGGCCCCACTCCTGGGCATCCACCCAGCGTGCGGCATCGCCTTGCGGCTGGCTGTCCTGAAGCAGGACCGGGTGCAGGTGCAGGTCCTTGTGGGTCAGCACATGCACGAAAGGGGGCAGGTCCCGGGCGCCCGCCAGCGCCGCCGGCGGCAGCGCGGCCAACAGCGCTTCGCGGCTCTCGAACACGGGCGGGCAGTAGAGCCCGGCCCAGATGCCCTTGGCCGGCCGCTTCTCCAGCCAGACCCGGCCTTGCGCATCGCGCGCGAGCAGCGCCCAGAGCGACTGGGCGCTGCGCTTGAGCTTGCGCGTCTTGACCGGGTAGCGCTCCGGCTGGCCTTCGCGCAGCCCCACGCATGTCTTGTTCAGCGGACAGATCATGCAGCTTGGCTTGCGCGGCAGGCAGACCGTGGCGCCCAGGTCCATCACGCCCTGCGTGTAACTCGCGATCGCTTCCTTCTGTTCGGCCGGCGGCAGCAGCCGGGTGGCCCGGTCCCACAGTGCGCGTTCCTGCGCCGACGAAGACATGTCGCCGCCGAAGCCGAGCACGCGCGTCAGCACGCGCTTGACGTTGCCGTCGAGAATCGCGACCCGCTCGCCGAAGCAGAAGGCCGCGATCGCCGCGGAAGTGGAGCGGCCGATGCCGGGCAGGGTCTCGAGCTCGGCGGCCGTGCGCGGAAATTCGCCGCCGAAGCGCGCCACCACCTCCTGCGCACAGCGGTGCATGTTGCGGGCACGGCTGTAGTAGCCCAGGCCGCTCCAGAGCCCGAAGACCTCGTCCTCGGTGCCGTCGGCCAGCGCCCGCACGGTCGGAAAGCGTTCGAGAAAGCGCGCGAAGTACCCGAGCACGGTCGAGACCTGGGTCTGCTGGAGCATGATCTCCGACAGCCACACGCGGTAGGGATCCCGCGTGTTCTGCCAAGGCAGCGCGCTGCGCCCGTGGCTGCGCTGCCAGGCCACGACGCGCTCGGCAAAATCGGCCGGCGCCTGGGGCTGCACGGCCGCAGCCGGCACCGGACGATCAGGCCGCCGCACGCAGCTCGCCGACGGCGGCAGCGGCTGCCGGCCTTCCCTGTTGCGCAATGGCCGAGGTGAATTCATGGAGCCGAAGCTGCAGCTCGGCCAGGCTGCTTTCTTGCTGGGCCAGCTCGAGCAGTCGTTCATCGAGGTTGCCAGCCGCATTCTGGATGCGCTCGATCGCCTCGATGCGCTTGCTGAAATTGCGGCGGCGCTCCTTCAGCTGCGCATCGATCTGGGCGCTGGCGCCCTTGCTCCAGCGCTCGACCTCGGTCATGGCCGCTTCGTTGACCAGCCGCAGCCGGCTTGCGAGCGCCCGCACCAGCTTGTCGCAGAAGTCCGCCTGCGCGAGCTTCAGCAGATTACCCACGCCCAGGTAGTGGATGTGGCTGCGCTCGATCTGGCTGAGCTCCTGCTCGAAGCTCGTCAGGTCGGGCTCGGCGGGCGCCTGCAGGGTAAAGCCCTGCTCCGCGTTGAGCTGGCGGAACGTGGCGTGCAGCATCGACTGGATCTCGGCCGTCGTCGCCTGCACTTCGCGCAGGTTGTTGCGCAGCGAGTCGAAGGTCTCGCCGTACACCTTGCGCACGTTGAACTTGACGCCCGGGCGCTTGAGCGCAGCCGAAAGCCGCACCATGTCTTCCTTCAGCGCAGTGCGGCCGAGCACGGCGTACACCTCGCGCAGCAGCTTGCCCTGCACGGAACGCAGCGCAAGGATGCGCGTGTTGCTGCCCTCGAACTCGGTCTGTTCCTGGTCGATGCGCGCGCGCATGTGCCGGATGACCGACACGTTCTTGCCGCGCAATCCCTGCAGCTCGAGCGCCTGCTCCGACAGGTCGCGCTGGCGCACTTTCAGGATGCGCTCGGCCTCGGTCCGCAATGCCACCATGCCGGCATCCACCGCGAGCCGCAGCATGGTT
Organism: Variovorax sp. VRV01; assembly: GCF_014852545.1. NCBI lineage: Bacteria > Pseudomonadati > Pseudomonadota > Betaproteobacteria > Burkholderiales > Comamonadaceae > Variovorax > Variovorax sp. VRV01. The sequence goes on along the minus strand of NZ_JACVBS010000001.1, from coordinate 326,332 downwards.
TCGCGCTTGCCGAGCACGCCTTCCGCGAGCAGCGTCTCGAAGGCCGGCAACCGGCTCGCGTCGAGCAGCCGCGCATCGCGCTGGATCTTTGCCTGCAGGCCCTTCTGCGCCGACACCGGCAGCACCTGCACCAGCGGCACCTCGAGGAACTTGGCCGCGACCTCGCGCTGGCGTTCGATCTGCAGTTCGATCTGCGCGGGCGTGCTCAGCGAGTCCCACATCGTGTCGATCTTGTTGAGCACCACGAAGCGCGTGTCGCTGCCTTCGCTTTCGGTGACCAGGTGCTCGCGCCAGATCGACAGGTCGGAGCGCGTGACGCCGGTTTCGGCGCCCAGGATGAAGACCACGGCATGCGCCTGCGGGATCAGGCTCACCGTGAGTTCGGGCTCGGCGCCGATGGCGTTCAGGCCCGGGGTGTCGAGAATCACCAGCCCCTGCTCCAGCAGCGGATGCGGCATGTTCAGGATGGCATGGCGCCAGCGCGGAATCTCGACCCGGCCCTCGGCGTCCTGCACGGGGTTGTCGTCCGGCGTCTCCTCGTTCCAGAAGCCCAGCGCGTGCGCCTCGTCCTTGCTGACCCAGCGCACCTCGGCCACCTTGCTCATGGCCTGGGCCAGCTGGTCGGCATTGGCCACGTCGATCGCGATTTCGGTCCAGCGCGCGGCCTTTTCGCGCCAGTGCGTAAGCGAATGGGGCTCCAGGCGGGTCTCGATCGGCAGCAGCCGCAGCTTGGGCGACAGCGCGGCGTCGTAGCCCAGCTCGGTCGGGCACATCGTGGTGCGCCCGGCGCTGGCCGGCATGATGCGGCGACCGTAGGCCGCGAAGAAGATCGCGTTGATGAGTTCCGACTTGCCGCGCGAGAACTCCGCCACGAAGGCCACCATGACCTTGCTGGTGCGGATCTGCAGCTCGAGGCCGCGCAGGCGCTCGGCCACCGCCTGGTCGAGCAGCTCGTTCTCGGTCAGCCAGCGGGACAGCCACTGCAGGCGGTGCGCGAAATTGCTTCGCCAGGCACCGTGCTGATCGAGTTGTTGATTGAAAGAGCGGCTCAAGGGAAATATGTAAGAAAGAACTTACAAATATAGCATTGCAAACTGGGAAGCAGGCGATTGCAGGATATGCCAACCTGGCGGCTAAGACACTATTTTTGACAATTCGGACAATAGTAAGTGGAACGCTGCCCCTGGCGCAGCAGCCGGATGGGCGTTGCGCAGACCCGACAGGGCTCGCCGGCCCGCCCGTAGACGGTGGCCTCGAGCTGGAAATAGCCGTTCTGCCCGTCCACATTGGAAAAGTCGCGCAGCGTGCTGCCGCCCTTCTCGACCGCCCTGGCCAGGATTTCGCGCACGGCCGCATGGAGCCGGGCCGCCCTCGGCCGGCTGATGCGCGCAGCCGAAAGCGTGGGCCGGATGCCGGCCTGGAACAAGGCCTCTGACGCGTAGATGTTTCCAACGCCCACCACCACGTCGCCCGCGAGCAGCACCTGTTTCACCGCGGCCTTGCGCTTGCGAAGGCCTGCGTGGAACGCGTCCAGGTCGAAAGCGTCGCCCAGCGGCTCCATGCCGAGGCCGCCGAGCAGCTTGATGGCCCATGGCGCGGCCTCGTCTTCCACGTAGACCACGGCGCCGAAGCGGCGCGGATCGTTCAGCCGCAGCGTGCCGAGCTCGGTCACCAGATCGAAGTGATCGTGAACGCCCGGCGGAGGCAGCGCCGCATCGAAGCGCAGGCTGCCCGACATGCCCAGGTGCAGCAGCAGCAGGCCGCGGTCCAGGTCGATCAGCAGGTACTTTCCGCGCCGGCGCACCTGCAGCACGCGGCGCCCGACCAGCGCCTCGGGCACCACCATCAGCGCCCAGCGCAAGGGCTTGCCGATGCGGACCGCAGCTATGCGTGCACCGGCGATGCGTTCGGCAAAACCGCGCCGCGTCACTTCGACTTCAGGAAGCTCAGGCATGAAATAAAAACTCCGGGCTGCAACGAAGCCCCACGCGGTGCTCGCTCAAAAGCTTGGATTATTATGGTTCGATGATTCCATCGCTCCGCCGACACCGCCTTGCGGCGGCCGCGTCTTTCGTCGTGTTGCTGGCTTGTGCCGCCCAGGCACAAAGCTCCGATCCCGCCGCGCCCAAGGGCCCGGCCCCCGCCATCGAACGGCCGGCACCATCCCGCCCCGGGACCAGGCCGGCGCCGGCCGCAGCCGCCGCGAAGCCGGCCGGCGACCCCGAGGCCCAGCCCTCCGCACTGACGGCCGAGCTGTTCTACGAAATCCTGATGGGCGAGATGACTGCGCGCTCCGGCGATCCCGGATCGGGCTATGCGCTGGTGCTCGACGCGGCCCGGCGGCTGCGCGACGGCAAGCTGTTCCAGCGCGCGGTCGAGATCGCGCTGCAGTCGCGCTCCGGCGACGCGGCGCTCGCGGCCGCTCGTGCCTGGCAGGAGACGCTGCCCAACTCGCGCGATGCACGGCGCATCGAGCTGCAGATACTGATCGCGCTCAACCGCATCGGCGAAACGGTGGAGCCGCTGCGGGCCGAGATCGCCGCCACGCCGCAGATCGAGAAGCCGATGCTGATGGCGGTGATCGCGCGCAACTACTCGCGCGCCTCCGACAAGAAGCAGGCCGCCTCGGTGGTCGAGCAGGCGCTGTCCGACGAACTCAAGAGCCCGGCCACCGGCGCGCTGGCTTGGGCCACCATCGGCCGCATGCGTCTGAATGCCGGCGACACCTCCGGCGCCCTGGACGCCGCGTTCAAGGGCCAGCAGATGGACCCCGCCTCCGATGCACCGGCCGCGCTCGCGCTCGAGATGATCGACCCCGGCCAGCCGCTCGCGGAGCCGATCGTCACGCGCTACCTGGCCAACAACCCCAAGGCGCCACCCGACCTGCGCATCGCCTACGCGCGCGTGCTGGTCGAGAACCGGCGCTATGCGGATTCCACCGCGCAGCTGCAGGCGCTCACCGCGGCGCGGCCCGAACTGGCCGAGCCCTGGCTGCTGCTCGGCAGCCTGCAGGCGCAGGCCCGGCAGGACGCGGCGGCCGAAACGTCGCTCAAGCGCTACATCGAGCTGGCGGCCAACCAGAAAGACCCGGACGACCGCCAGCGCGGCACCACGCAGGCCTACCTCGTCCTCTCGCAGCTGGCGGAGCGCCGCAAGGACTTCACGGCCGCGGAGCGCTGGCTCGCACGCGTCGACAGCACCGACGACCTCGTGGTCGCGCAGACGCGCCGCGCGGGCCTGCTGGCGCGCCAGGGCAAGCTGCCGCAGGCGCGCGAACTCGTGCGCGGCCTGCCCGAGCGCACGCCCGAAGACAAGAAGCAGAAATTCCTCGCCGAAGTACAGCTGCTGCGCGATGCCAAGCAGTACCAGGCGGCCTACGACATGCTGGCGCAGGCTTCCGCCGCTGCCCCGAACGACAGCGACCTCGTCTACGACCAGGCCATGGTGGCCGAAAAGCTCAACCGCCTCGACGAGATGGAGCGGCTGCTGCGCAAGCTGATCGAGCTCAAGCCCGAGAACCAGAACGCCTACAACGCGCTCGGCTACTCCTTTGCCGATCGCAAGATCCGCCTCGACGAGGCCCGCACGCTGATCCAGAAGGCCGTGCAGCTGGCGCCTGAAGACCCGTTCATCGCGGACAGCCTGGGCTGGGTGGAATTCCGGCTGGGCAACACGACCGAGGCCATTCGCATCCTCGAGACAGCCTACAAGACCCGGCCCGACCCGGAAATCGGCGCGCATTTCGGCGAGGTGCTCTGGGCCACCGGCCAGAAGGACCGTGCGGTCACGATCTGGAAGGAAGCCCTGCTGAGCGATGCCGAGAACGAGACCCTGCAGGAAACGCTCAAGCGCCTGCGGGTCAAGCCGTGAGCGTGCCCGCCCCCCGCCTTGCCGACGGGGGCCGCCGCGCCCTCCTCCTCGCGGGCGGGGCCGCGCTGCTCTCGATCGCCGGCTGCGCCCAGCTGGCGGGCGGCTCCTCCGCACCCCGAAGCGCGGACAGCTGGAGCGGCCGCATGTCGCTGCGCATCGACAGCCAGCCGGTACAGACCTTCTCGGCATTGTTCGAATTGCGCGGCTCCCCCGAGGCGGGCGAGCTCTCGCTCACGAGCCCGATCGGCAGCACCCTGGCCCAGCTGCACTGGTCGCCCGGCGAAGCCCTGCTCAAGAACGGCAGCGAGACCCGGCGCTTCGACTCGGTCGATGCACTGATCGAGGCCGCCACCGGCGCGGCCATACCGGTCGGTGCGCTGTTCGGCTGGCTCGCGGGCCGCGACGAGCGCGTGCCGGGCTGGCGCCCCGACCTCGCGCAGGTTGCGAACGGCCGCCTGCAGGCCACCCGCGAGTCCCCCGGCCCCACGGCGGACCTGCGCATCGTCTTCGAGCGGTCATGAAGGCGATCTACGACCTTCCCGCACCGGCCAAGCTCAACCTCTTCCTGCACATCACCGGCCGGCGCGAAGACGGCTACCACCTGCTGCAGTCGGTCTTCATGCTGATCGACTGGTGCGACACGCTCCACGTCGAACTCCGCAGCGACGGCCAGCTCAGCCGCGAAGACCTCACGACCGAACTGCCGCCCGACGACCTTGTGCTGCGCGCGGCGCGGGCGCTGCAGGCGCATGCGGCGCCCGGCCAGGGCGCCCACATCGGCGTTGCCAAGCAGGTGCCGGCGCAGGCCGGCATGGGCGGCGGCTCCTCGGACGCCGCCACCTGCCTCTTGGCGCTGAACCGCCTGTGGGGGCTGAACCTGCCGCTCTCGCGCCTGGCCGAGATCGGCGTGAAACTCGGTGCCGACGTGCCCTTCTTCCTGGGCGGGCGCAATGCCTGGGTCGAGGGAATCGGCGAGAAAATCAGGCCCGTGGACATCCCTTCCGCACGGTTCGTGGTGGCCAAGCCACCCCAGGGACTCGACACAAAGCTAATTTTTTCTGCGCCCGACCTTCAACGTGCCACTCCTGTTGCTATAATCTCGGGCTTTGCTGCAGATAGCGAACAGCTTGAAGCCCCAAACCCCGAAAGCAGCGCTTTCAAGGTTTTCGACTTCGGCCACAACGACCTGCAGCCGGTTGCCCAGCGGCTTTGCCCCGCGGTCGCCGACGCCATCGAATGGCTCGGCGCCCAAGGATTGAAAGCCCGGATGACCGGCTCGGGAAGTTCGGTTTTCGCGAAAATGCCGCAAGCGCCGCAGGAAGCGGAACTGGCAAAAGCCCCACCGGGCTGGCAGGTTCGCCAATGCAGCAACCTGGCCGTTCATCCACTTTGGGGATGGGCGACCTGAAGATAGTCGGACTCTCATGGGTCCGATGCGACATATCGGTTTGTGGCGAAAGCCATCGACCCGTGTAGGGGAGTCGCCAAGCTGGTTAAGGCACTGGATTTTGATTCCAGCATGCAAAGGTTCGAATCCTTTCTCCCCTGCCAAACTCTTCAAACTGCGGCCCACCGGCCGCAGTGCTTCTTTTGCAGCATGCCCGCTGCAATAATCGGTGGCCCTCGGGCTGCCACGACTCGAACTCTTTGGCGGCTTCCTAAAAGCCAATTCGCACTGCCGGGACGCGCTCATGCAGGCTAATCACCCTGATTTCATGGTTTTCACCGGCAACGCCAATCCTGGCCTCGCCGCAGAAATCGCGCAGAACCTCGGTACCTCGCTGGGTGCCGCGCGCGTTGGACGTTTCTCCGACGGCGAAGTCACCGTCGAGATCAATCAGAACGTCCGGGCGCGCGACGTGTTCGTGGTGCAGTCGACCTGCGCACCGACCAACGAAAACCTGATGGAACTGCTGATCATGGTCGACGCGCTCAAGCGCGCCTCGGCCGAGCGGATCAGCGCGGTGATTCCCTACTACGGCTATGCCCGCCAGGACCGCCGCCCGCGTTCGAGCCGCGTGCCGATCTCGGCCAAAGTGGTGGCCAACCTGCTCGAAACCGTGGGCGTCGAGCGCGTGCTCACGATGGACCTGCACGCCGACCAGATCCAGGGCTTCTTCGACATCCCGGTCGACAACATCTATGCGTCGCCGGTGCTGCTGGGCGACCTGCGCCAGAAGAACTACGAAGACCTGATCGTGGTCTCGCCCGACGTCGGCGGCGTGGTGCGCGCCCGCGCGCTGGCCAAGCAACTGAACTGCGACCTCGCCATCATCGACAAGCGCCGTCCCAAGGCCAACGTGAGCGAGGTCATGAACGTGATCGGCGAAATCGACGGCCGCAACTGCGTGATCATGGATGACATGATCGACACCGCCGGCACGCTCGTGAAGGCGGCCGAAGTGCTCAAGGAGCGCGGCGCGAAAAGCGTCTACGCCTATTGCACGCACCCGATCTTCTCGGGCCCGGCCATCGAGCGCATCACCCACTCCGCACTCGACGAAGTGGTCGTGACCAACACCATTCCCCTCTCCGACAGCGCCCTGGCGTGCGGAAAGGTCCGCCAGCTCTCCGTGGCACCGCTGATCGCCGAGACGATCCAGCGCATTGCCAAGGGCGAGTCGGTCATGAGTTTGTTCTCGGACCAGGACAACCTGTTCTGATCTGGGCAAAAAGCGGGCGCCGCCTTCCTTTTTTGGAATGGCGCCCTTGTTGAACCGGAGTCGCACTGGTCGCGGTGGACTCCTACAGGAGTTGTTATGAAATTCGTCGCTTTTGAGCGCGCCAAGCAGGGCACGGGTGCGAGCCGCCGTCTCCGCATCTCGGGCAAGACGCCCGGTATCGTCTACGGTGGTGAAGGCAAGCCCCAGCTGATCGAGCTCGATCACAACGCGCTGTGGCACGCCCTCAAGAAGGAAGCCTTCCACTCGTCGATCCTCGAAATGGAACTCGGCGGCGCCACCAGCAAGGTGCTGCTGCGCGACGTGCAGTACCACCCGTTCCGCCAGCTGGTGCAGCACATCGACTTCCAGCGCGTCGACGCCAAGACCCGCATGCACATGAAGGTGCCGCTTCACTACAAGGGTGAAGAAGAGTCCGACGCCGTTAAGCTCGACCACAACCTCGTGACCCACGTCATGAACGAACTCGAAGTCAGCTGCCTCCCGGCCGACCTCCCCGAGTTCATCGAGGTGGACCTCTCGAGCCTCAAGAAGAACGCCACGCTGCACGTGAGCGACATCAAGCTGCCCAAGGGCGTGAAGTTCGTGAGCCACGGCAAGCTGAACCCCGTCATCGTGTCGGCCGTGCCGCCGCTGGTCTCCGAAGAGCCGGCCCCCGCCGCCGAAGGTGCAGCACCTGCCGAAGGCGCAGCAGCAGCCGGTGGCAAGCCTGCCGCCAAGACGGCAAAGCCCGCCGCGAAGAAGTAATTTCTCTCGCGTCCCTGCAGAAGGCCCGCCTCGTGCGGGCCTTCTGCTTTTTGGGCGGCGAGATAATTCCCCTCATGATCAAGCTGTTTGTCGGCCTCGGGAATCCGGGGCCTGAATACGAAGCCACCCGGCACAACGCGGGCTTCTGGTGGATCGACGCCCTGGCGCGCGACTGGAAGCTCAACCTCGTGCCCGAGCGCAGCTACCACGGCCTTGCGGCGCGCGCGAACATCGACGGGCAAAGCGTCTGGCTGCTGGAGCCGCAGACCTTCATGAACCTGTCGGGCAAATCGGTGGGCGCGCTTGCGCGCTTCTTCAAGATCGCGCCCGAGGAAATCCTCGTGGTGCACGACGAGCTCGACGTGGTGCCCGGCCAGGCCAAGCTCAAGTTCGGCGGCAGCCATGCGGGCCACAACGGCCTGCGCGACATCCATGCGCAGCTGGGCACCGGCGACTACTGGCGCCTGCGCCTGGGCATCGGACACCCCGGCGTGAAGTCGGAGGTCATCAACTGGGTGCTCAAGAAGCCGCTCAAGGAACAGCGCGAAGCCATCGAGGACGCGATCGTGCGCACGCTGCACGCGGCGCCCGCGCTGGTGGCGGGCGAAATGGAAAAAGCCACCTTGATCATCCACACGAGCAAACCGCCCCGGCCCAAACCGCCGCGGCGGGAGCCCGGCGACGGAGGCACACCCGCTACAGCCTAGTCAGCCGGCCACGAGAGCGCGGGAGAGAAAAGAAAAGGGAGAGAAAAAGAAATGAAAAATAAGACCAGGGCCAGGAAAGCAATGGGTGCCGCCTTGCTTCTGGCGGCCTGCGGCACTTTCTGGATGCCCGCCGCGGCGCAGGGAAGGTCCGAGACCTACCGCTGCGGCAACACCTACACGGACCGTCCCTGCGAAGGCGGAAAGCAGCTGGCGCTGGACGACGCGCGCACCGAGGCGGACCGCCGCGCGGCCGATGCCGCCACGCGCCGCGCCGAGCAGCGCGCCGACCAGCTCGAGCGCATCCGCCTGTCGCAGGAAAAAGAGGCCTACGAGCGCAGCCGCCGCTCGGCGCACGATGCCCGGCAGGCCGCCATGGCCGAACGCCGGCTCGCGTCTTCCGAACAGCTGGCGCGGGCGCGCGCCCAGAGACTCGGCGCGGAACCCCGCAAATCGAGCCCGCGCTTCAGCGGTGCGGCCAACGACAGGCCTGCCGCCGCGCAAGGCAACAGCCGCAGGAAAAAGCGGAATGATTCAGGCGCCGGCTGAGGGCGCCTGAGGCGGCTCGGCGGCCGCGGCCTTTGCCTTGGCCGCGGCGAGCCGCTCGAACTTCTGCCAGAGCGTTTCGCGGCTTTCCACGTGCGCCGGGTTGATCGGGATGCACGCCACCGGGCAGACCTGCACGCACTGCGGCTCGTCGAAGTGGCCGACGCATTCGGTGCACTTGTGCGGGTCGATCTCGTAGAACTCCGCGCCCATGTAGATCGCATCGTTCGGGCACTCGGGCTCGCAGACATCGCAGTTGATGCATTCGTCGGTGATCATGAGAGCCATGCCCCGATTATCGCGAACAAGGCACGGTTGTTGCACGAGTCGGGTTATGCTGCGCCCCGCCCCATGAGCCTGTTCATTTTCAAGCGCCTCGCCACGCTGATCGGTACGCTGATCGGCGCCTCGGTCATCGTCTTCCTCGTCCTCGAGATCCTGCCCGGCAATGCCGCGCAGATGCTCATGGGGCCCGACGCCGCGCCCGAGGCGGTCGCCGCCCTGGCCACCAAGCTCGGGCTCGACCAGCCGGCCTGGACGCGCTACTGGCACTGGATCGCGGGCCTCCTGACCGGCAACCTGGGCGACAGCTACGCCTACAGCTCGCCGGTGCTCGACCTCATCCTCGAACGCCTCGCGCTGACCGTGCCGCTCGCGCTGCTCGCGATGGCCTTCACCACGGTGCTCGCGCTGCTGGTGGGCGTGACCGCCGCCGCGCGCCACAACAAGCTCGGCGACGTGGGCCTGATGGGGCTCACGCAGGTGGGCATCGCCATTCCCAATTTCTGGTTCGCGATCCTGCTGATCCTGGTGTTCTCGGTGCAGTTGCAGTGGTTCTCGGCCGGCGGCTTCGAGGGCTGGGGCGAAGGCATCTTCGCGGGCCTCAAGTCCCTGCTGCTGCCGGCGCTGTCGCTGGCGGTGGTGCAGGCCGCGATCCTCGCGCGCATCACGCGCTCGGCGGTGCTCGAGGTGATGCGCGAAGACTTCGTGCGCACGGCGCGGGCCAAGGGCGTTTCGCAACGCGCGGTGCTCTGGACCCATGTGCTGCGCAACGCGATGATCCCGGTGGTCACGGTCATGGGCATGCAGTTTTCCGAGCTGCTGGCCGGCACCATCGTGGTGGAGAACGTGTTCTACCTGCCGGGCCTGGGCCGGCTGATCTTCCAGGCCATCAGCAACCGCGACCTGATCGTGGTGCGCAATTGCGTGATGCTGCTCGCGGCCCTGGTGGTCATCGTGAATTTCGTGGTCGACGTGCTCTATGCCGTGATCGATCCGCGCATCAAGGCGAGCGACATATGACCGCGATAACCGCTCCGAGCGCAGCGGCGCTCAAGGTGCCGGGCTTCTGGCGCCGCGCGCTCAGGCACCGCAGCTTCGTGCTCGGCGGCGTGCTGACGCTGCTCTTGCTGCTGGCGGCCGCCGTCTCGCTGGTGTGGACGCCCTGGTCGCCCTACGAGATGGACATGGCCAGCAAGCTCAAGCCGCCCTCGGGCGCGCACTGGCTGGGCACCGACACCTTTGGACGCGACGTGGCCTCGCTGCTGCTCGTGGGCGCGCGGGCGTCCATCCTGGTGGGCGTCATCGCGGTGGGCATCGGCCTTGTCGTCGGCACGGCGCTGGGCCTGCTCGCAGCGGCGCGGCGCGGCTGGGTCGAGGAAGCGATCATGCGGCTCACCGATTTCTCGCTCGCGTTTCCGGCCATCCTGTCGGCCATCATGATGACGGCGGTGTTCGGCGCCGGCATCGTCAACGCGATCATCGCGATCGGCATCTACAACATCCCGACCTTTGCCCGCATCACGCGCGCCTCGGCCAATGCCATCTGGTCGCGCGAGTACGTGGCGGCCGCGCGCGCCTGCGGCAAGGGTTCGTTCGCCATCACGATGCAGCATGTGCTGCCCAACATCTCGGCGGTGCTGATCGTGCAGATCACGATCCGCTTCGCGATCGCCATCCTGGCCGAGGCCGCCCTTTCCTACCTCGGGCTGGGCACGCAGCCGCCGCAGCCCTCGTGGGGCCGCATGCTCAGCGAGGCGCAGACGATGATGTTCCAGTCACCGCTGCTCGCGGTGTTCCCCGGCATGGCCATTGCCATGGCGGTGCTCGGTCTCAACCTGCTCGGCGACGGGCTGCGCGACCTGCTCGATCCGCGCCTTGCGCGCGCCCGCTAAGCGATATGCCTCTTCTCGAAGTCCAGGACCTGCATGTCAAACTGCAAACGCAGCGCGGCCCCGCCGAGGCCGTGCGCGGCATCGGCTTCACGCTCGAGCGCGGCGAAACGCTGGGCATCGTGGGCGAGTCGGGCTGCGGCAAGTCGATCACGGTGATGTCGCTGATGGGCCTGTTGCCGTCGACCGCCGAGGTCAGCGGCAGCATCCGCTTCGACGGCGCCGAGCTCGTCGGCCGCGACGAAAAAGCCATGTGCCAGATCCGCGGCAACCGCATCGGCATGATCTTCCAGGAGCCGATGACGGCGCTGAACCCGGTGCACACCATTGCGCGGCAGGTCGGCGAGCCGCTGCGGCTGCACCGCGGGCTCACGGGCGCCGCAGCGCGCAAGGAAGTGCTGGCGCTGCTCGAGCGCGTGGGCATTCCCGATGCGGCTTCGCGGCTCGATGCCTATCCGCACCAGTTCTCGGGCGGGCAGCGCCAGCGCATCGGCATCGCCATGGCGCTGGCCTGCGGCCCCGACCTGCTGATTGCCGACGAGCCCACCACGGCGCTGGACGTCACCATCCAGAAGCAGATCCTCGAACTGATCCAGGGCCTGGTCGCGGAGCGCGGCATGGCACTGATCCTGATCTCGCACGACCTGGGCGTGATTGCGCAGAGCGTCTCGAAGATGCTGGTGATGTACGGCGGCAGCGTGGTCGAGAGCGGCCCGACCGAAATCGTGTTTGCCGAACGCGCGCATCCCTATACGCAGGGCCTGTTCGCGGCGCGGCCGGCGCTCGGCGCGCCGCGCGGCATTCGCCTGGCCACCATCCGGGGCAGCGTGCCCGAACTGGTCGACCTGCCGCCGGGCTGCCCTTTTGCGGGCCGCTGCAAGTACACGGTCGATGCCTGCCACACGATGCGGCCGCCACCCACCGTGCTGCGGCACGCGCACGCGGTGCGCTGCATCCGGCTCGAGGAAATTGCCGCAGAAGGCGCCCTGGCACCATGAATCAGCCCACCAGCACGCAGCCCCTGCTCGAGGTGACGGACCTTGTTCGCCACTACGCCCTGCCGCGCGAAAAGCTCTTCGGGCCGCCGCCGCTGGTGAAGGCGCTCAACGGCGTCAGCTTCAGCGTCGCAGCGGGCCGCAGCCTGGGCATCGTGGGCGAATCGGGCTCGGGCAAGTCGACCATCGCACGCCTGGTGATGGCGCTCGACACGCCCACCTCGGGCAGCGTGCGCATGCTGGGCCGCGACCTGCATCGGTTGCCCAAGGGCGAGCTGCGCACGGCGCGGCGCGACTTCCAGATGGTGTTCCAGGACCCCTACGGCTCGCTCGATCCGCGCCAGACCGTGGCGCGCATCGTCGCCGAGCCACTCGAAGCGCTGGCCGAATCCAGCCGCGCCGAGCAGCGCGAGCGCGCCTCCGAGGCGCTGGCCGCCGTGGGCCTGCGCACCACCGACATGGACAAGTACCCGCACGAATTCTCGGGCGGGCAGCGCCAGCGCATCGCGATTGCGCGCGCGCTCATCACGCGGCCCAAGCTCATCGTGGCCGACGAGCCCGTGAGCGCGCTCGACGTGTCGGTGCAGGCCCAGGTGCTCAACCTCATGCAGGACCTGCAGCAGCAGTTCGGCGTGAGCTACCTGCTCATCAGCCACGACCTTGCGGTGGTGAACCATCTGTGCGACGAGGTCTGCGTGGTGTGGAAAGGCAAGATCGTCGAGCAGGGCCCGCCCGGCGAGCTGTTCCGCCATGCGCAGCATCCGTACACGCGCACGCTGCTCGAGGCGGTGCCGCGCACGCCCGCCGGCGGCACGCTGCTGGCGGCCTGAACACTCCGCCGGGCGGTGGCCTGACATCGAAGCTTCGCGCGCCGACCCTAGGATGAGTGGGTCATAAGCATCTGGTTGCGCGGCCGCCCTCTCTCGCGCAAGATGCCTGCCCCCTTGTTCCGAGGACACCGCTTCATGCTCAAACGACGCACCCTGCTGGCCACTGGCGCCGCAGCCCTGGCGCTGCCGGCAACCGCCTTCGCGCAAAGAAAAAAGGACGCGCTGGTGCTGGCGCTCACGCTGGAGCCCACCGGGCTCGACCCCACGGCCAAGGCCGGTGCCGAGATTGCAGAGGTGGTGCTCTACAACGTCTTCGAGACGCTCACGAAGATCAATTCCGACGGCAGCGTTTCGCCCCTGCTGGCCGAGCGCTGGGAAGTCTCGCCCGACCTCAAGACCTGCACCTTCCAGCTGCGGCGCGGCGTCAGGTTCCACAACGGCGAGCCCTTCGACGCCAACACCGTCAAGTTCTCGTTCGACCGCGCCGCTGCGGCCAACAGCACCAACAAGGACAAGCGCACCTTCACCAACATCGCCACACAGGTGGTCGACCAGCACACGGTGGTGCTGATCAGCAAGGAGATCGAGCCCGAGCTGCTCTTCCTGCTGGGCCAGGCCTCGGCCATCATGGTCGAGCCCAAGACGGTGGAGACGAACGCCGTCAAGCCCGTGGGCACCGGCCCCTACCGGCTCGACGGCTGGGCCAAGGGCTCGGCCATCGTGCTCGCCAAGTGGGAGGGGTACCGCAACGCCGACGCGGTGCAGATCCGCAAGGCGAGCTTCCGCTTCATCTCCGAGCCGGCCGCACAGGCGACGGCACTGCTCTCGGGCGACGTCGACCTGTTCCCGCACGCCTCGGTCTCGCGCAGCCTGCCGCAGTTCCAGAACGACAAGCGCTTCCAGGTGCTGTTCAATGCCTCGCGTGGCAAGACCATCCTGGCCGTCAACAACAGGCGCAAGCCGCTCGACGACGTGCGCGTGCGCCGCGCGATTGCCGCGGCCATCGACCGCAAGGCGGTGATCGAGGCCGCCGCGGACGGCCGCGGCGTGCCCATCGGCAGCCACTACGTGCCGGGCGCGCCGGGCTACGTCGACACCACGGGCATCAACCCCTACAACGTCGAGAAGGCGAAGCAGCTCCTGGCCGAGGCGGGCGTGAAGACGCCGCTCGAACTCGAGCTGGTGCTGCCGCCCCCGCCCTATGCGCGGCAGGGCGGCGAGCTCATTGCCGCGCAGCTGGCCAAGGTGGGCATCGTCGCCAGGATCCAGAACGTCGAGTGGGCGCAGTGGATCAGCGGCACCTACGGCAACAAAAACTACGACCTCTCGCTGATCCTGCACGTGGAACCCTTCGACCTCGTGAACTACACCAAGCCCGAGTACTACTGGGGCTACCAGTCGGCCAGGTTCAACGAGGTGTTCGACAAGGCGCGCAACAGCGCGCGCACCGCCGACCGGCTGCGCTACCTGGGCGATGCGCAGCGCCTGCTGGCCGAGGACGCGGCCAATGTCTTCCTCTACCAGCCGCAGTTCATCACGGTGGCGGCGCGCGGCCTGCGCGGGCTCTGGAAGGACACGCCGATCTTCGTCAACGACATCGCCGCGCTCTCCTGGAGCTGAGGTCCGGCATCCGGGAACGTCCCGAGGAAAAAGCCCCTGCGCGGCCCAGCGCCAAAGCCTGCGCTGCGAGAGAATGGCTCGCTGCCCGCGCGTGGCATCTTTCGTGCTGCGTGTCCTTCCTTCGTGCCGCCGCGCCTCCAATCGGGGCGCGCCGCGCATGGGAAGCAGCCATTCGCACCCATCGTTTTTCCGGAGATCACAACGTATGTTGAACCGTCGCACCCTCCTTGCCACCGCTGGCGCCACCGTGGCGCTGGCCTCTCCCATCGCCGGCATGGCGCAGGGGCGGAAGGACGCCATCGTGATCGGCATGGCGCTCGAGCCGCCGGGGCTCGATCCGACCGCCGGCGCCGCAGCCGCCATCGCGGAGGTGGTGCACTACAACATCCTGGAGACGCTCACCAAGATCAACGCCGACGGCAGCGTCGCGCCGCTGCTGGCCGAGAGCTGGGAAGTCTCGCCCGACCTGAAGACCTACACCTTCAAGCTCCGCCGCGGCGTCAAGTACCAGAACGGCGAGCCCTTCAATGCCGCCACCGTGAAGTTCTCCTTCGACCGCGCCGGCGGCGAGAAGAGCACCAACAAGGACAAGCGCACCTTCGCGAACCTGAGCACGCAGGTGGTGGACGACTACACGGTGGTGGTCATCAACAAGGAAATCGACCCCGACCTGCCCTTCGTGCTGGGCCAGGCCACGGCCGTGATCGTCGAGCCCAAGAGCGCCGACGGCAACGCCACCAAGCCGGTCGGCACCGGCCCCTACAAGCTCGACAGCTGGGCCAAGGGCTCGTCGATCACGCTGAGCAAGTGGGAGGGCTTCCGCAGCCCGGCCACGGCCAAGATCAACAAGGTCACCTTCCGCTTCATATCCGACACGGCCGCGCAGGCCGCCGCGCTGATGGCCGGCGACGTCGACGTGTTCACGCGCATCGGCACCCGCGCGGTGCCGCAGTTCAAGATGAATCCGCAGTTCCAGGTGATCCTGGCCGGCTCGCGCGCGAAGACCATCCTGTCGATCAACAACAAGAAGAAGCCGCTCGACGACGTGCGCGTGCGCCGCGCCATCCTCGCGGCCATCGACCGCAAGGCCGTGATCGAGGGCGCGGCCGACGGCTTCGGCGTGCCGATCGGCAGCCACTACGTGCCGGGTGCCGCAGGCTATGTCGACACCACGGGCCTCAACCCCTTCGACGTCGAGAAGGCCAAGAAGCTGATGGCCGAGGCCGGCGTGAAGACGCCGCTCGAACTCACCATGACGCTGCCGCCGCCGCCCTACGCGCGCCAGGGCGGCGAGGTGATCGTGGCGCAGCTCGCCAAGATCGGCATCACGGTCAAGGTGCAGAACGTGGAGTGGGCGCAGTGGCTCAGCGGCACCTACGGCAACAAGGACTACGACCTGTCGATCGTTTCGCACGTCGAGCCCTTCGACCTCGGCAACTACGCCAAGCCCGACTACTACTGGGGCTACCAGTCGAAGGCCTTCAACGCGCTGTTCGACAAGATCAAGACCACGGCCAATGCCGCCGAGCGCAACAAGCTGCTCGGCGAAGCGCAGAAGATGCTGGCGGTCGACGCGGCCAACGGCTTCCTCTACCAGCCGCAGTTCCCCACCATCGCGAAGAAGAACGTGAAGGGCCTGTGGAAGGAGAACCCGATCTTCGTGAACGACCTCTCGGCGCTGTCATGGGGATGAGTGCCGACGTGTCGTCTTCTTCACTGAACGAGCTTTCCGCCCAGGAACTCTCCGCCGCCTACCGCGACAGGCGCCTGTCCCCTGTCGAAGTCACGCAGGCCGTCATCGCGCAGATCGAGCGCTGCGAGCCCAAGCTGCAGGCCACCTGGCTTTTCAGGCCCGAAGCCGCGCTCGAGCAGGCGCGCGCTTCGGAAGCGCGCTGGCAGCGCGGCGATGCGCTCGGTCCGCTCGACGGCGTGCCGGCCACCATCAAGGAGAACATCGCGACCCGCGGCGATCCGATGCCGGCCGGTACGGCCGCCGTCGACCTGAAGCCCGCGCCCGCCGATGCACCGCCCGCCGCGCGCCTGAAGGAAGCCGGCGCGGTGATCGTGAGCAAGACCACCATGCCGGACTACGGCATGCTGTCTTCGGGGCTCTCGAGCTTTCACACGCTGGCGCGCAACCCCTGGGACCTGAGCCGGACCCCCGGCGGCTCGAGCGCCGGCGCCGGTGCGGCGGCCGCCGCGGGCTATGGCCCGCTGCACATCGGCACCGACATCGGCGGGTCGCTCCGGCTGCCCGCGAGCTGGTGCGGCATCTTCACGCTCAAGCCGAGCCTGGGCCGCATCCCGATCGATCCGCCCTACATGGGCCGCGCGGCCGGTCCGATGACGCGCAGCGTCGGCGATGCCGCGCTGATGATGCAGGTGCTTTCGAAGCCCGATGCACGCGACAGCATGAGCCTGCCGCCGCAGGACATCGCCTGGGAGAGCTTCGACGTATCGCCCGACCACCTGCGCGGACTGCGCATCGGGCTGCTGCTGGACGCGGGCTGCGGCCTCGCGGTCGAGCCCGAGATCCAGGCGGCGGTCGAGCATGCGGCGCGCCTGTTCGAAAAGGCGGGCGCCATCGTCGAACCGATGCAGCCGTTCATGTCGCAAGCCATGCTCGACGGCATGGACCACCTGTGGCGCATGCGCTCGCTGGTGGACATGAAGGCGCTGCGCCCCGACCAGCGCGCCAAGGTGCTGCCCTACATCCGCGAGTGGGCCGAGAGCGCGGCCGAATTCAGCGGCGAGCATGTGTTCCGCGGCTTCAGCCAGTTCCATGCGACGCGCGTGGCCACGGTGCAGGCCTGCGCACGCTTCGACTACGTGATCTCGCCGGTGTCGCCGAACATGCCCGCGGCCGCGGAGGCGCCTTCGCCCACCAACGATCCGTTGCGGCCCCTGGAGCACATCGGCTTCACGGTGCCGTTCAACATGTCGGAGCAGCCGGCTTCGTCGGTGAACTGCGGCTACTCGGCGGGCGGATTGCCGATCGGGCTGCAGATCGCAGGGCAGCGCTTCGACGACCTTGGCGTGCTGCGCGTGTCGCGTGCGTTCGAGCAGATACGGGAGCCGCAGCGGCCCTGGCCTGTGTCGCCTTGAACAACAGCGCCTGAACAAAACAGCAGCGCCAGAAAATCAAGTCGCGGCGTAGCGCCCCGGCTTGTGGTTTATCCATAGAAAAAGCCCCATCACCACCGCAGCCAGCACCGACCAGCCCACGCGCTGCGGCGGAATCACGAACAGCGCGAGCAGCACCACCGTGCAGTCGATGCCGATCTGTACCTTGCCGGCGGGCCAGCCGCGCTTTTCCTTCAGGTACAGCGTCAGCACCGTCGCGCCGCCCAGGCTCGCGCGATGGCGCGCGAGGAACAGGCAGCCGGTGCCCAACAGCAGGCCGCCGAGCACCGCTGCGAAAGCCGGGTGCAGCGAATCGATCGAGATGTAGCGCGGCGCCCAGTCGGTCATCACCGACAGCAGCGCAATCGCCGAGAAGGTCTTGACCGTGAAGGCCCTTCCCATGTGGCGCCATGCGAACCAGTAGAACGGCAGGTTCACCAGGAAGAACACCTTGCCGAAGCTCACGCCCGTGGCGTAGTGCAAGAGGAATGCGACACCGGCCGTGCCGCCCGTGAGCAGCCCCGCCTGGCCGAACAGCATCATGGCAATGGCAACGAACAGCGTGCCCGAAAAGATGGCCTGCGCGTCGTCGAAGCGGGAGTGACGCAGCAGTTCGGGCCGCGTGGTGGGTTGTGGCGCATCCATGGCGGACCTGACGCAAATCCCGCGCCACCCGGCGGCCTCAGACCAGGTGGGTTGCCAGCATCTCCCGCGCGCGCGTCACGAATTCGGTCTCTCCGCGGCGCGCGGGCAGGAACTGGAACGCGACCCGGGGCAGGGCCGGCAGTCCGTGCGGCGGCGCGAGCCGGGCGACCCCTTCGCACACCGCCGATTCGTTGAGGCAGGCCACCCCCAGCCCCGCGGCCAGCGCCGACTGCAATCCCGCCACGCCCGAGGCCACGTGCGCCAGCACATACGGCACGCGCCGCCGCCGCAGCAGCGCCACGGTGTACTGATGCAATGAGCAGGTATCCGGCAAGGCGAGCAGCCGGACCGGCTCGCCGCGCGCGAGCCGCATGCCGGCCGCGCCGAGCCACGCGAGCGATTCGCGCCGGATCACCGGTGCCTTCGCACCCTGCTCGGGCGATGGCGATGACCCGGCAATGTTCATCGCCAGCCCCACGTCGAAATCGCCGTGCGCATAGGCGGCCCGCAGCGCGTCGCTCTTCATGATGCTCACGTGCAGCCGCACCTGCGGATAGCTCTCGCCAAGGCGCCCCAGCAGCCGCGTGAGATCGCCGGGACGAAAGTAGTCGGTCACGGCGAGCCGCAGTTCGCCCTGCAGCGTCTCGCCATGCAGGTCGCGGAATGCCTCGTCGCTGAGCGCGAGGATGCGGCGCGCATAGGCCAGGAGCCGCATGCCGGCCTCGGTCGGCGCCACGCCGGCCTTGCTGCGCGTGAGCAGAGACTGCCCCGCCCGCTGCTCGAGCTTGCGTATCTGCTCGCTGACCGACGATTGCGACAGGAAGACGCGCGGCGCCGCGGCCGTGAGGCTGCCGGCATCGATCACCGCGGCCAGGGTGCGCAGCTGTTCCAGGTCGAAGGTCTGCATGGTTCATCCATCCGCATATCCGATGGATTCCATCATATCTTCCCGCTTTTCCGATGTCATGGGAATTCCCACAATAGCCCCATCGTTCACTCATCCCTTCATGGAGTTCCCTATGCCGCACATCGTTGTCCACCTCTCGGGCGAACCCGACGCCCAGCTCACGCGCAAGACCGTTGACGCGGTCGCCGAACTGACCCAGAGCGTGCTCGGCAAGCAATTGCCGGTGATCGCCATCACGGTGCAGTACATCGCCGCCGACACATGGTTCATCGGCGGGCAGTCGCTGGCCTCGCTCGGCAAGTCGGCCTTTCACCTCGACATCAGCGTCACCGACGAAACCAACACCAAGGCCGAGAAGGCACGCTACCTGCGCGAGGTGCATGCGGCCATGGCGCGGCTGCGGCCCGATCTGCACGAGGTGTCGTACATCCATGTGATCGACGCCCGCGGCGCGGCCTACGGCTACGGCGGAAAGACGCAGGAGTACCGCCACCAGCAAGCGGGCGTTTGAAGCCTGTGGCGGGGCATGGCACCATCCGGCCATGCCCTCCGCCACCCTGCACGCCGACAGCTTCGGCAACCCGCTCACGCTCGACGATGCGGCCAGCCTGCCGCTGGTCGAGGACTTCGTCATGGGCTTCGTGTCGACCGAGGCGCGCGCGGTCAACCTGCTGGCCCTCGCCGACCGCGACGCGAGCCCCATGGTGCAGGCCTACTGCGCAACGCTGCACCTCTTTGCGGAATCGCGCGACGCCGCAGCCAATGCACGCCCCTTCCTCGCAAGGGCCCGCGCCGCGTCCGGGCGCGCCACGCCGCGCGAGCGGCGCTACATCGCAGCCATCGAGGCCTGGGCCGAGGGCGACATCGCCAAGGCCATCGCCCTGCACGCCGAGCAGGCACGGGAATACCCACGCGACCTGGTGTCGGTGAAGCTGGGGCAATACCACTGCTTCAACACCGGCGACTGTCCGGGCATGCTCCGGCTCGCGCTCGCCGCGCTGCCGGCCGCGCCCGAGGTGCCCTATGTGCACGGCATGGCCGCCTTCGGCTACGAGCAATGCCACCTGATGCGCGAGGCCGAGGCCAGCGCGCGCCACGCCATCGGCATGTGCCGCAAGGAGCCTTGGGCGCACCATGCGCTGGCGCATGTGATGCTCACCGAAGGCCGGCTCCGCGAAGGGCTGGCCTTCATGCAGGGCGTGAGCGACACCTGGAGCGGTCTCAATTCGTTCATGGTCACGCACAACTGGTGGCACGTGGCGCTGTTCCTGATCGAGCTCGGCCGCGACGACGAAGCGCTCGCGCTCTACGACCGCGAGGTGTGGGGCGTGGTGAAGGACTATTCGCAGGACCAGATCGGCGCCGTCTCGCTGCTGGCGCGCTTCGAACTCGCGGGCATCGAGGTGGGCGCGCGGTGGGACGACGTGGCGGGCCACCTGCTGCAGCGCACCACCGACCATGTGCTGCCTTTCCTCGACCTGCAGTACCTGTATGGCCTGGCGCGCGCCGGGCGCCCTGAAGCCGATGCGTTGCTGCGCAACATCGAGGCCCATGCGCCGCGCGCGCCGCTCTCGACGCGCGCCGCCTGGCAGAGCGTGTGCGTGCCGGCCGCGCGCGGGCTCGCGGCCCATGCGCGCGGCGATTTCGCCTCCACCATCGAAGGACTCGGCAGCGCCCTGCCGCGCCTGGTCGAGATCGGCGGCAGCCATGCGCAGCGCGACCTGTTCGAGCAGGTGTACCTCGATGCGCTCATACGCATCGGCAGCCAGGCCGCGCTCGCGGGCGCCCAGGGCATCCTGCAGCAGCAGCTCAACGGCCAGCCCGAATCGCTGCGCCTGCGGCGCCAGGCCGGCGAGGTCTATGCGCGGCTCGGCCTCGGGCAGCTCGCTCCCCGTCCCTGAGGCGCGGGCGAAGGCCATGCATTCCGGTCATGGGAGGTGGCGCAAAAGGAATTAACGGACGCGCGGGGGCGACTTCTAAACTGCCCGCTCCACATCGCTCCGGGCTCCCTCCCATGCAGAAATCAGTCGTCGTGCTCGCCATCTCCGCGGCTTTGGCAAGCCTCTCATCCGCAGCCCCCGGCGCAACCGATGCCCTCGTCGAGCTCGACCTGCTGCTGCGCGGAGGCACCGTCTACACCGGCGATTCGGACGAGCCCGTGGTGGGCGACGTCGGCATCGCGGGCGACCGCATCGTCTTCGCTGGCCGGAAGGCGCCGCCACAGTTCAGCGCGCGGCGAACCATCGACGCGGCCGGCCTGGTCGTGGCGCCGGGCTTCATCGATGCGCACACCCACGCCGATGCCGACCTGCATTCCACCGATCCGCACAAGCGCCTGAACATTCCCTTTCTCACCCAGGGCGTGACCACCGCGGTCATCGGCAACGACGGCTTCGGCGGTTTCGACATCGCCGCGCAGACGCAGCGCCTGCGATCGGCGCCCGTTGGAACCAACGTCGCCATGTACGTGGGCTTCGGCCCCGTGCGCATCGACCAGCTCGGCGAAGCCAACCGTACGCCCACGCCCGAGCAGCTCGACGCCATGCGCCGGCACGTGAGCCGCGCCATGTGCGACGGCGCGCTGGGGCTTTCGACCGGGCTTTTCTATCCGCCGCAGAATTTCTCGAAGAGCGAGGAAGTGATCGAGCTCGCGAAAGTCGCGGCCCATCACGGCGGGCTCTACGACAGCCACATCCGCGACGAGTCGATGTACAACATCGGGCTCAAGGGCGCCATCGAGGAAGTGATCCGCATCGGCCGCGAAGCCCGCCTGCCGGTGCATGTGGCGCACATCAAGGCACTGGGCGTGGACGTGCAGGGCCAGAGCGGCGACATCATCCGCCGCATCGAGAAGGAGCGCGCCGCCGGCCTCGACATCACGGCCGACCACTATCCGTGGACGGCATCGAGCACGCGTTTCTCGGCCGCGCTCGTGCCGCCCTGGGCGGTCGATGGCGGCCGCGCGGCAATGCTCAAGCGCTTCGACGACCCGGCCGTCCAGGAGCGCCTGCGCACCGGCATGCGCGAGAACCTGCGCCTGCGCGGCGGTCCGGAGACCATCCTGTTCTCGGCCGGCAGCACCAGGTACGTGGGCAAGACGCTGGCCGACGTGGCCAAGGCCTCGAATGCCGATCCGGTGGATGCCGCCATCGCCGTGCTGCGCGACGGCGACCTGATGATCGCCTCGTTCAACCAGAGCGACGACGACGTGCGCGCGTTCATGAAGCGGCCGTGGGTCATGACCTCGTCCGACTCCTCGCTGGGCCATCCGCGCGCCTACGGCACCTTCGCGCGCAAGTACGACCAGTACGTGGTGAAGGAACACACGATCTCGATGGGCCAGTTCATCCGCAGCAGCTCGTCGCTGACCGCGGACACGCTGGGGCTCCGACAGCGCGGGCACCTGCGGCCGGGCTACTACGCCGACGTGGTCGTGTTCGACCCCGCACGCTATGCCGCCAGGGCCACCTACACGCAGCCGGCACTGCTGTCGGAAGGCGTGGTCGCGGTGCTGGTGAACGGCCGCCTGGCGGTGGATGCCGGCAAGCCCACGGGCGTGGGCGCGGGCCAGCCGCTGCTGCGCACGCCGAAGGCCGGCAGCTGCACCTGAGGCGGCTCAGCTCTTCTTCAGATGCCGCCGCTGGTCGTAGGTCGGCTGCGGCGGCAGGTCGGCCAGGTGCCGCGTGTCGGCCCAGTCGAGAATTTCGATGGCATCGGGCATGGCGGGATCGGCAATGCGGATGCGGTTGAAGCCCGCGTTGGGAATGTCGCTCTGGCGCGGCCCGCTCAGGCTGAGCCCGCGCGCGGTGCGCCACACCATGTCGAGCACGCCGCCGTGCGTGACGACCACCAGCCGCTGCCCCCGGTGCGCAGCAGCCAGTGCGCCGATGGCCGCGACGATGCGGGTGTGGAATTCGCGCGCCGTCTCGCCTTCGGGCATGGCGTGGTCCTCGCGGAACTCCAGCCATTGCTCCCAGGCACGCGGATGCAGCGCCTGGATCTCGTCGGCCCGCATGCCTTCGACGATGCCGAAGTACTGCTCGCGCAAGCCCGCCGACGTGACCACCGGCAGCGACAGCTGCAGCGCGGCCGGCGCGGCGGTCTGCTGCGCGCGCATGAGGTCGCTGCTGATGATGTGCTGCGCGGTTTCGCCCGCCAGGCGCAGTCCGAGGCGGCGCGCCTGCTCGTGGCCGATGTCGTTGAGCGGCACGTCGGCATGCCCCTGGAAGCGCAGCTCGCGGTTCCAGGCGGTCTCGCCGTGGCGGATCAGGATGAGTTCGGTCGCGGAGTCGGGTGGAGGCATGGGCATGGAACGCCCATTCTCCACTGCGTGCGTGACGCTCGGGGACCTGGGTGGCTGCATCTGTTGCAGGGCCGCCACCTGCAGCGCGAACGGCGCCGCGCTCGCCGCGCCGGCGATGGCGCAAAATCCGGCCATGCCCCACCTTGTCCTGCTGCCCGGCCTTGCCTGCGACGAGCGCATCTGGGAGGCCCAGATTCCCGCGCTCGCGCCCCTGTTCGAAACGCGCGTGAGCGACGCCCACATGCGGCACGACACCATCGAAGCCATGGCCGCGGCCGTGCTGCGCGAGAACCCCGGGCCGCTCGTGCTGTGCGGCGCGTCGATGGGCGGCATGGTCGCGATGGAAGCTGCGCGGCAGGCGCCGGATCGCATCGCGGGGCTCGCGCTGCTGGGCACCAACGCACGGCCCGAGGCGCCCGAGATGTACGAACTGCGCGAAAGCGCGATCGAACTGTTCGAGCGCGGCGAGCTGCGCGACGTGATCGAGCCCAACGTCGTGTTTGCGTTCCACCCGGCACAGGCCGCCGATGAGGCGCTGGTGCAGCGCTACGTCGACATCGTGCTGGACGCCGGCACGCAGCAGCTCATCACCCAGAACCGCGCGGTGATGCGGCGCCCCGACGCACGCACCCACCTGCCCTCTCTGCGAGCGCCGGTGCTGCTGGTCTGCGGCGACACGGACCGGCTGACCCCGCCCGACTGCACGCGCGAGATCGCGGCGCTGGTGCCGCATGCCGAGGTGGTGTGGGTGGCGCAATGCGGCCACATGCTGACGATGGAGAAGCCCGCTTTCGTCAATGCGGCGCTGCTCGCCTGGCTCGCTCAGTGGAGCTGACCGCCGGTTTCGGCCACGTCCTTTTCAACGGCCAGCGCTGTGGCGACCGCGATGCGCAGCCCCTCGACCATGGTGGCCAGCGACATGCTCGGCGCGCCGGGAAAACGCGCGGCCTGCTCGGGCAGGTAGGGAATGTGGATGAAGCCGCCGCGCAGCCCGGCCGCCGGATGCGTGGCGATGCGGTGCATCAGGCCGTAGAAGAGATGGTTGCAGACGAAGGTGCCGGCCGTGTTCGAGACCGACGCCGGAATGCCGGCCGCGCGCAGGTCGCGCACCATGGCCTTGATCGGCAGCGTCGAGAAATACGCGGCGGGCGCGCCGGGCACCACGGGCAGGTCGATCGGCTGGCGGCCCGCGTTGTCGGCGATGCGGCCGTCGTCGATATTGATGGCCACGCGCTCGGGCGTGATCTCGGCGCGGCCGCCGGCCTGGCCGATGCACAGCACCAGCCGGGGCTGCAGTTCGTCCATCGCACCCGCCAGCGCCTCGATGGCCTGGCCGAAGACGCAGGGCATCCGGCGCGCATGCACGGTGGCGTGGCCGCACCGCCAGCCGTCGAGTGCGCGCACGGCCTCCCATGAGGGGTTGAGGGCTTCGCGTTCGAACGGATCGAATCCGGTCAGCAGGACATCGGTTCGCTGTGCCACGGCTTGACCCGGGCGCTCAGGCCGTCGCGCGAACCACGATGCCCTCTTGCTCCAGGCGCTCGCGAATGCGCCGCGCAAAGGCCAGCGCGTGGGCACCATCGCCATGCAGGCACACGGTCTGGGCATTGACCGGCACGATGCTGCCGTCGATGGCCGTCACCTTGCGGTCGCGCACCAGCGAGAGCGTCTGGGCGAGCGACTGCTCCTCGTCCTCGATCAGCGCGCCGGGCTGACTGCGCGGCACCAGGCTGCCGTCGGGCATGTAGCCGCGGTCGGCAAACACCTCTTCGACCGGCGTGAGCCCGGCGCGGCGCGCGGCGTCGATCATGCCGCTGCCCGCGAGGCCGAAGAACCGCAGCGAAGGGTCGAAACGCCGCACCGCCTCGCAGAGCGCGTCGGCGAGTTCGGGCTCCTTCACCGCCTGGTTGTAGAGCTGGCCGTGCGCCTTCACGTGCGAGAGCTGGCCGCCCTCGGCCTTGGCGATCGCGGCCAGCGCGCCGACCTGGTAGAGCACGTTGGCCACGATCTCGTCGGGCGGCAGGTGCATAG
Source organism: Variovorax sp. VRV01 (assembly GCF_014852545.1). Lineage (NCBI taxonomy): Bacteria > Pseudomonadati > Pseudomonadota > Betaproteobacteria > Burkholderiales > Comamonadaceae > Variovorax > Variovorax sp. VRV01. Next base: position 301,159 of record NZ_JACVBS010000001.1, on the reverse strand, counting down.
TGCTGCGGCCGAAGTTCTCGCGGTCCGGGAAGCTCGGATGGGCGCCGATGGCCACGCCGCGCTCGATGGCCCAGCGCACGCATTGCCGCATGGTCCTGGCGTCGCCGGCATGCCAGCCGCATGCGATGTTGGCCGAGCTCACGAGGCCGAGCAACGCTTCGTCGCTGCCGGCGCCTTCGCCGAGGTCGGCATTCAGGTCGATTTGCATAGAGCTTTGTTCCTTCTTCAAGGCGGACTGGCGCGCCAGGACAAGCCCGCGCGCCAGCTGCTCGCACAGTCTATGCCGGTCTCGGCCAGCCCGCTGCCGCGAGCCCTTGCGCCACCTGCGCGAGATAGCGCTGCTGCTCGGCCCACGCCTCGAGCGCTGCGGCCATGTCGACCTGCACCAGCCGCAGCCGGCCATCCAGCGGCGCCTGCGCGAGCTTCCACAGGTCGGCGCGGATCACCACGCCGATGCGCGGATAGCCGCCGGTGGTCTGCGCGTCGCCCATCAGGATGATCGGCTGGCCCGAGGGCGGCACCTGGATCGTGCCGGGAATGACGCCCGACGAGAGCATGTCGGCGCTGCGCCTGCGCTTGAGCTCGGCGCCCGCGAGCCGGCTTCCCATGCGGTTGCTCTGCGCGGTGATGCGCCAGCGCTCGCTCCAGAGCAGCGCGTGCGAAGCCACGGTGAACTGGTCGAACTCGGGGCCGGGCAGGACGCGCAGGGCGATGGCCGAATCGCTTTCCTCGAGGCCCCAGTCCGGACCGCGCAGGCCGAACGGACGCCGGGCGAGCTGGGCGGCATCGAGCGGCGTGGCGCCCAGCGGGAGCCGGTCGCCCTTGCGCAGCGCGCGCCCCTGGTGGCCGCCGAAGCCGGCCTTCAGGTCGGTGCTGCGCGAGCCGAGCACCAGCGGCACGTCGATGCCGCCCGCCACCGCGAGCCAGCTGCGCAAGCCGGCCTTCTTGCCGCCGGCTGCGTTGGCGCCCGCGAGCTTGAGCGTTTGCCCGGCAGCGACAGGCATGCTCCAGCAGGGCCAGAGCGGCGCGCCGTCGAGCCGCGCGCCGAAGCCGTCGCCCACCAGCGCGATCCGGGTGGCGGTCTCGAAGCGGATCTCGCTACCGCCCATGGTGAGCTCGAGGCCGGCCGCGCCGTCGGCATTGCCGACCAGCCGGTTCGCCAGCGTGAGCGCCAGCACGTCGAGCGCACCGCCGGGGCAGATGCCGAGCTGGCGGTGCCCATGCCGCCCCAGGTCCTGCACCGAGGCCAGCATGCCGGGCTTCTGCACCAGCATCATGCCTGCACGCTTTCGACGACGAAGCGGACATGGTCGCCCGGCCGCAGCAGGGTGGGCGGCTCGGCCGACGGATCGAAGAGTTCGAGCGAGGTGCGGCCGATCAGCTGCCAGCCGCCGGGCGACACCAGCGGATAGATGCCGGTCTGCTCGCCGCCGATGCCGACCGAGCGCGCGGGCACCGCCGTGCGCGGCTCGGCGCGGCGCGGCGTGGCAAGCTCGGGCGGCAGCCCGCCCATGAAGGCGAAGCCGGGCAGGAAGCCGAGCAGGTAGACCACGTAGTCGGCCCCGCTGTGGCGCCGCACCACCTCGGCCGGCGTGAGCCCGGTGTGGGCCGCGACATCGGCCAGGTCAGGCCCGTGCTCGCCGCCATAGGCCACCGGAATCTCCACCCTGCGGCCCTCGACGGCCGTGGCCGCGAGCCGCGGCCAGGCCTCGTTCACGTGCGCCATCAGCGCCTCGATATCGATCGCGGTCGGATCGAAGGTCAGCGTGAGGTTGTTCATGCCCGGCAGCACCTCGCCCACGCCGGCCCATTGCTGCACCTCGGCGCCCAGCGCCCAGATCTGCTGCTGCTGCGCCAGCGTGGCAGGCGGCGGCAGCTCGCAAAGCAGCGCCGCATCGCCGAGCGGATGCAGGCGCGGCAAGGGAAACCGGCTACTCACGGCCCAGGCTGCGCACCTTGGCCGCGAGCTGCTTCTCCACGTCGGGCGAAACGAACTTGTGGACCTCGCCGCCGAGCATGGCGATCTCGCGCACGAAGGTGCTCGAGATGAACTGGTACTTGTCGCTGGGCGTGAGAAACACGGTTTCGACGTCGGGCATCAGCGAGCGGTTCATGCCCGCGAGCTGGAACTCGTAGTCGAAGTCGGTCACGGCGCGCAGGCCGCGCACCATGGCCTTGCCGCCGCGCGCCACCACGAAGTCGCGCAGCAGGCCCGAAAAGCTCTCGACCGTGACCTGGTCGCTGTAGGGCTTCACGGCCTCGCGCGCCATCTCGATGCGCTCCTGCAGGCTGAACAGCGCCTTCTTGTGATGGCCCGCCGCCACCGCGACGATGACCTTGGAGAAAAGCTGGGTTGCACGCCGCACCACGTCCTCGTGGCCGAGGGTGATGGGATCGAAAGTGCCGGGATAAACCGCGATCACGTTGCTGGCCATGGTTGCTTCTTCCTCATGCAGCCGGTGCGGCTTGTTCGGCGGATTATGCAGTCCCGTTTGCGGCCTGCCTCAGCAAGTGCGCATGCACGGCCCCGGCCTTGAGGTAACGAAAACCTACAAGGCCGAGCGTGGCCAGCTCCTCGTCGCTCCAGCGACGCGGTGCCTCCAGGTAGATCGCGCCCCCGGCTTTCACGGCACGCGCGGCGGCGCGCAGCGCGGGTTCGTAGAGGGCGGGGCTGTCGAAAGGCGGGTCGAGAAAGACCGCATCCAGGCTGCCCGCGGGCGCGCGCTCGAGCGCGGTGAGCCCGTTGCCGCGCTCGATGCGCACGGCCTCGGCCGAAAGCTTGGCCTTGGCGGCCTGCAGCTGGGCCGCCAGCGCGGCGTCCTGCTCGCAGAGCAGCACGCTCGCGGCACCGCGCGACGCGGCCTCCAGGCCGAGCGCGCCGGTGCCCGCGAAAGCATCGACGCAATGCCAGCCCGGCAGCTCGCCGCCGCCGGCGCCCGCGATGCTCGCGAGCCAGTTGAACAGCGTCTCGCGTACGCGGTCGGGCGTGGGGCGCAGGCCCGGCTTGTCGGCCACGGAAAGGCGGCTGCGCTTCCACAGGCCGCCGATGATGCGCACCTCGCGCGGCAGCGATTTCGATCTTGGTGATGGCGACGGCGACGGCGTCGAGGGGGAACGCCTGGCGGCTGCGGCTTTCTTCTGGGGCATGCGGCAAGCTTAACGCCGCCGCATGCGAGCTCAGGTGCCAAGCAAGGCCCGCCGCGCCAGCAGCGCGGCAAGCAGCAGCATCGTGCCGCCAATCAGCGCGTCGAGCATCTGCCAGGCGCGCGGCCGCGCAAACACCGGTGCCAGCCAGCGCGCACCGAAGCCCAGCGCCGAGAACCACAGCGCGCTCGCCATCGCCGAACCGGCGACGAACCAGGCCTTGAGCGCGCCGCCGTACTGGGCGCCGGTGCTGCCCACGAGCAGCACGGTGTCGAGGTAGACATGCGGATTCAGCAGGGTGAAGCCCGCCGCCTGCGCCAGCACCGCGGTGCGCGAGAGCGATGCGCCCTGGGCCTTTGCGTGCAGCGCGCCGGGCTGCCGGGCACGCCACAGCGCGCGCAGCCCGTAGGCCCCCAGGAACAGCGCACCGAGGCCGGCGAGTGCGGTGGCGAATGCGGGCCGCCCTTTCAGCGCCTGCGCCATGCCAGCCACGCCTGCCGTGATCAGGATGGCATCGCTGGCCGCACAGAACAGCACCACGGCGCTCACATGCTCGCGCCGCAGCCCCTGGCGCAGCACATAGGCGTTCTGCGCACCGATGGCGACGATGAGCACCAGGCTCATGAGAAACCCGTTGACGAATGCGGTGGAGATTTGTTCGATGACCATGGCGTCAGCTTGCCGCTTCAGTTCTATTAACTCAAACTAAACTTCCTAAGCCATATTCAGTTTTTCTAATTCCCGCGAACCATGCTCGACTACGCCGCCCTGAATGCATTGGCCGCCGTGGTGCGCGAAGGCAGCTTCGAGCGCGCGGCCCGCGCACTGAACGTCACGCCGTCGGCCGTCTCGCAGCGCGTGAAGCTGCTCGAGGAGCGCACGGGCGGCGCGCTGCTGGTGCGGGGCCAGCCTTGCGTGGCGACGGAAGCCGGGGAGCAGCTCTGCCGGCACTTCGAGCGCGTGGGCATGCTGGAGCACGAGCTGCGCGAGGCGCTGCCCGCGCTCGGCACGGGCGGCAGGAATGGCAAGAGGGCAGAGCGCGTCACGGTGCGGGTGGCGGTGAACGCCGACAGCCTGGCCAGCTGGTTCATGGCCGCCGCCGCGGCCTTTGCAAGGCAGGAGGAATCCGCCCTGCTCGACCTGACCGTGGACGACCAGGACCATACCGCCGAGCGCCTGCGCAGCGGCGCGGTGCTGGCGGCCGTCACCGCGCTGGCTCAACCCGTGGCCGGCTGCAACAGCGAGGCGCTGGGCAGCATGCACTACGTGGCCGCCGCGAGCCCGGAGTTCGTCGAGTGTTACTTCGCCAGGGGCGTGGGCGCGCGCACATTGGCCCATGCGCCGAGCCTGGTGTTCGACCGCAAGGACCGGCTGCAGGCACGCTGGGTGCGGCGCATCTGCCATCGCAGCATCGAGACGCCGCGGCACTGGCTGCCCTCGGCCCAGGGCTTCGTCGACGCGGCGCGCGCCGGCATGGGCTGGGGGATGCTGCCGGCCAGCATGGCGGCCGAGGCGATGCGCACGGGCGCGCTGGTGGAACTGGTGCCGGGATCGGCGCTGCAGGTGCCGCTCTACTGGCAGCAGGCACGCGCCGCGCCGCAACTGCTCGAGCGCCTCAAGGCCGCGGTGCGCGCGGCCGCTGCAAGCGGCGCGCACGCCCTGCGCTGAAACGCTGCCTTATTTGCCGCCCACCACCACCGTCACCATGCGTTCGGGCTGCAGCTTGCGCGCGAAGGCGGCCCGGACCTCGGCCGCCGTGACCGCGTCCATGCGCGCGGTCCAGGTGTCGAGATAGTCGAGCGGCAGGTCGTGCCAGGCGATGTTGGCCACGTTGCCGATGAGCTTGCGGTTGCTGTCCAGCAAGAGCGGAAAGCCGCCGATCAGGTTGTCCTTCGCGGCCTTGAGCTCGGCGGCGGTCGGGCCTTCGGCCACGAACCTGGCGAGCACGTCGCGCGAGACCTTCACCGCTTCTTCGGCCTGGTCGGGACGCGTCTGGAAGCCCACGCGGAACGCCCCGGCGTCCAGGCCCGGCGCAAAGCCGCTGTAGACGCTGTAGGCCAGGCCGCGCTTCTCGCGCACTTCGTTGGTCAGCCGCGAGACGAAGCCGCCGCCGCCCAGCACGTAGTTGCCGAGCGTGAGCGCGAAATGGTCGGGATCCTTGCGCGGGTAACCGGGCTGGCCGATCAGCACGTGGGCCTGGGCCGAGGCGAACGGAATGCGCTCGTCCTTGGGCGCGGTGAGCGCGGCCACCGGTGCGATCGCCGGGAGCGGCGTGCACGCCTCGGGCCCGGGCAGCCGGGAGAGCAGCGCGGTGGCCATGGCTTCGGCCTCGGCGCGGGTCACGGCGCCCACGATGCTGAGCTTGGCCCGGCACGGCACGATCAGCTCCTGGTAGCGCTGCCGCATCGCGGCGGTGTCGATCCGCGCGAGCGTGGCTTCGGTGACTTCCTGCCCGTAGGGATGGCTGCCGTAGACGGCCTTCGCGAAGGCACGGCCCGCGATGGTCGCCGGCTTGGTATTGGCCTCTTTCAGCGAGGCATTGATGCGCTCCCGCTCGCGCTGCCAGACGTCGTCGGGAAAGGCCGGCTCGCCGATCTCGCGCGAGGCCAGCGCCACCACCTTGGCCAGCAGCGCCGGATCGGACAGGGTGCGCAGCGAGTAGCTGGCGCGGTCGGTGCCGGCGCTGGTGCCGAACTCGGCGCCCAGGTCGGCCCAGGCTTCGCCGAGCGCGTTTTCGTCGAGCGCGGGCTCGCCGTTCCTGCCGGCGCGCACGCCCTTCTCGACCATGGTCGCAGTCGCGCTGGCCAGGCCGGCCTGGCCAGCCGGATCGCGCCGGCTGCCGGCGTCGAAATCGATCTGCACGTCGACGATGGGCAGCGCCTGGGTCGACACCAGGTAGATCTTAGCGCCGCTCGCGAGCGTCCAGTGCTCGATCGGCAGCGCAGCCTGTGCGGCGTTCAGGCCTGCGAAGGCCGTGGCGGCCGCGAACAGCGCGGAGCGCAGGATTTTTGTCATGGGGGTCATTGAAGAATCCGGGCCTTTCAGCGCAGCTCGCCCTGCGGGGCGGCAAAACCGCGGCCGCGCGGCCTGGCTTCGAGCGGCAGGGGGCGCAGGGTGGCCACGGTGAGCTGGTCGTCGCCGAAGTACTTGCCGGCCACGGCCTGCACCTGGGCCGGGGTCACGGCCTGCAGCTTCGCGACGATGCGCGCGCTGGTGTCCAGCGGCAGCCCCTGGACCCAGTTGCTGCCGAGTTCGCGGGCCTGCGCCATCACGGAATCGCGCTTGTAGGTCTGGCTGGCCACCCACTGCGTCTTGACGCGCGCGAGTTCGGCTTCGCTCACGCCTTCCTTCGCCACGCGCGCCACCTGGGCGCGAAGCGCCGCCTCCACCGCTTCGGCGCTCTTGCCGTGGGCCGGCACGCCCACCAGCGTGAACAGCTGAGGCCCGCGGCCGGCCAGGCCGGAATAGGCACCGGCCGAATCGGCCACGCGGTCGGGGCCCTGGGTCAGGGCACGGTCGAGCCGTGCGCCCGTGTAGCCGTCGAGCACGGCCGACAGCACCTCGAGCGCCCACACGTCGCTGTCCGCGGCATCGATGCTCTCCAGCTGCGGAATGCGGAAGGCGAGCGACACGTAGGCCTGCTCGGCCGGCGCCTTGAATTCGATGCGGCGGATGCCGCGCTGCGCGGGCTCGGTGCGCGGCTTGCGCGCCGGCACGGCGCGCGCGGGAATGCGGCCGTAGTACTTCTCGGCCAGCGCGCGCACCTGGGCCACGTCGACGTCGCCCACCACCACCACGGCGGCATTGGCGGGCACGTACCAGCGGCGGAAGAAGGCGCGCGCGTCGTCGGGTGTCATGGCGTCGAGGTCGCTCATCCACCCGACCACCGGGCGGTGGTAGGGCGAGGCCATGAACACAACCGCGTTCTGCTGCTCGCCGAGCAGCGCGCGCGGCTGGTCTTCGGTGCGCAGGCGGCGCTCTTCCTTGACCACCTCGATCTCGCGCCTGAACTCGTCGTCGGACCACTGGTTGTTGGCGAAGCGGTCCGATTCGAGCTTCATGACCTGCTCCAGGCTGCCCACGGGAATCTGCTGGTAGTAGCCGGTGTAGTCGCGCGTGGTGAAGGCGTTCTCCTGGCCGCCCAGCGCCGCCACGCGGCGCGAGAACTCGCCGGGCTTGATGTCCTTGGTGCCCTTGAACATCATGTGCTCGAGCACGTGGGCCACGCCCGAAGTGCCGTCGACCTCGTCGACCGAGCCCACGCGAACCCAGAGCATCTGCACTGCGGTGGGCGCGCGCCTGTCGGGCTGCACCAGCAGCGTCATGCCGTTGGCGAGAGTGAATTGCTGGGGTGCGGATGCGGCCGCGGCAGTGTCGGATGGAGCGGCGGAAACCGGTGTGGACTGGGCCTGCGCAGGCATGGCCCACGGCGCGCAAAGCGCCATTGCCAGCACCGCACCGGACGCAGCACGGCGTGGCGAGGGGTGTTTCATAGAATGGGTCGGATTGTAAAAAGCTCCCGATGTTCAGTTTCTTCAAGAAAAAACCGCCTGCCGAATCCCCGGCCGCGCCGGCGCCCTCACGGGCCGTCGAGCCGGTACCTGCACCCGAGCCCGCCCCTGCGCCCGCTGCCGCACCGGCGCGCTCGGTGTTCTCTCCGTCGAGCTGGTTCGGCTCCAAGCCTGCCGCAGAGGAAGCGGCGCCGCCGCCTGCAGCGCCAGACACGGCGCCCCCGGTCGCGCCCCCTCCGGCGCCAGCCGCGGCGCCGAACCTCGCCCCCGTGCCTGCTGCACCGGTACCCACGCCGGCCGTTCCGACCGTACCCCCGCCCCCGCCCACCCTCGCCACCGAGGCCGCCATGCCGGCCGAGCGCAAGGGCTGGTTCGACAAGCTCAAGACCGGCCTGCGCAAGACCGGAACCGGCATCCAGGCGGTGTTCGTCAACGCCCAGATCGACGAAGCGCTGTACGAGGAACTCGAATCGGCCCTGCTGATGGCCGATGCCGGCGTCAAGGCCACCGAGTACCTTCTCGAGGACCTGCGCGGCCGCGTCAAGCGCCAGATGGCCACCGACGCGGCGCAAGTGAAGCGGCTGCTGGCCGATGCCATCACCGACCTGCTCCAGCCGCTCGAAAAGCCGCTGGTGATCGGCCAGTTCACGCCGACGGTGATCATGGTGGCGGGCGTCAACGGCGCCGGCAAGACCACCTCGATCGGCAAGCTCACCAAGCACCTGGCCAGCGAGGGTGCCTCGGTGCTGCTGGCGGCGGCCGACACCTTCCGGGCGGCGGCGCGCGAGCAGCTGCTGGTCTGGGCCGACCGCAACACGGTCGAGATCGTGAGCCAGGAAGGCGGCGACCCGTCGGCCGTGAGCTTCGACGCCGTCACGGCCGGCAAGGCGCGCGGCAAGGACGTGGTGCTGGTCGACACCGCAGGCCGGCTGCCGACGCAGCTGCACCTGATGGACGAGCTCAAGAAGATCAAGCGCGTCGTCACCAAGGCCGACGCCAGCGCGCCGCACGAGGTGCTGCTGGTGATCGACGGCAACACCGGGCAGAACGCCCTGGCGCAGGTCAGGGCCTTCGACGAGACCCTGGGCCTCACTGGCCTGGTGGTGACCAAGCTCGACGGCACCGCCAAGGGGGGTGTGCTCTGCGCGATTGCGCGCGAGCGGCCGATTCCGGTCTACTTCATCGGCGTGGGCGAGAAGCTCGAAGACCTCGAGACCTTCAACGCACGCGAGTTCGCCATGGCGCTGCTGGGCTGACGCGCCAGCAGCAGAACGCGCCGCTCAAAAGCCGAAGAGCGAGCGGGTATCGCAGAGAAAGCCGCTGCAGTTGGCGGGCCGGACGTAGAGGGTCCTGATCTGGCCACCCGGCAGCATGTAGTCGCCCACCAGGGCGTTGCCCTTGGCACCTTCGGCATTCGCCTGCGCGATGTAGCCCGCGCTGTTGGCCGCGGGCTGCAGGTTCTGGTAGCTGAACGTGGCCGATTGCGACAGATCTTTCTCGTAGAGCAGCTTCGTGCCGTCCGAAAAGACATAACCGGTCTTGAACCGGAAGCCCTGGGCGCCCTTCGCCTCGAGCTGCGCCAGGAAATCGGCGTCGCTGCCGGGCTGGTCCAGCGCTTCATAGCCGTAGGTGGCGCTGCCTTGCGCGTCCTTTTGAAAGACCAGCACCGTGGCTCCGCCAACCATGTAAGCACCGCCGACGCTGTAGTAGCCGTTGCCGCCCTGCGCATTGATCTGGGCCAGATAGGCGGCGCTGTCGGTGGGTGCCGCCAGCACGGCATAGGTGTAGGTCGATGCGGAGCCGTTGTCCTTGCGGTAGAGCGTGCGGATCTGGCCGCCGACCACATAGGGCCCGCCCCACTTGAAACCTCGGGCGCCCTGGGCGTTGAGCTGGGCCTGCAGGTCCGCGACCGAGCCGGTGTCCGGCAGCAGCTCGAAGGCGTAGGTGGTGCCGGCGTCCTTCACGTAGGCCTCGACGACTTCCGCACCGGTCGGGCTGGTGGGGAAGGCCAGGCCGCTGAAGAAGCGGAAGGCCCTGGCGCCCTGTGCATTGAGCTGATCGAGAAACGCCGCAGCGTCGGCGGCAGGCGGCAAGGCCTCGTACATGAAGGTGCGGGTGGCCGGAGCGGGCGCCGGCGCTGGCGCTGGCGCGGGGGCTGGAGCCGGTGCGGGCGCCGGAGCCGGTGCGGGAGGCGGCGGAACCCCGTTGCCCCAGCCGATCGGCAATGCGCCACCCCCTCCACCTCCCCCGCCACCGCAGGCCGCGAGGGCCAGTGTGGCGGCCACTGCGGCCGCAACCGCTGCAAGCTTGAAACGCATTTGGAATCCTCCCTGATCGATGTGTGCGACCCATGGAAGGTATGTCGAGGGGCCTGAGGGCCACCAGTGCCAAAAGTCATGACATTGCCGGCAATTCCTGCCAATTGCCGGCAACGAGCTCAAAAGTACTAAATCCTGCGGCGTTCCGAGCTTGCCGCTGTGACCATCATCCGGAACAGCGAATCGGTGGCCACGGGCTTGAACAGCACGGGAACGCCCGATTCCCGGACACGCTGCAGCCTGTCGGGCGAGGTCTCGCCTGTGATCAGCAGCAACGGGGTCGCGGGCCCGCCTTGTCCTCGGCCGCTCAGGCGCAGGCCGACATCCAGCCCATCGACACCATCGGCCAGGCGGTAGTCGCACATCAACAGGTCGAAGGCCCGCCCTTCTCTGCTCGCCTGCTGCAAGGCCGCGGCGGCGGCGGCTTCATCCGCGACGGCGAGCGCGTCGATCGAATGCGAGCGCAGCAGGCCCGTCATGGCTTCCCGGATTTCCGATTCATCGTCCAGCAGCAGCACCCGCGCGGGCAGTGCCGGCGCCGCTCGCCCGGGCCGCTTTTCCTGCCGTGGCGCCGCAGCGTCGGGCGGGAAGTGTCCGGCCAGCGCGCCGGCCTTCGGCGCAACGGCCGGCAGCACCACGCGGAAGTGGGTGCCGCGACCCAGCCGCGAATGCATTTGCACCGGATGGCCCAGCAGTTGCGAGAGCCGCTGCACGATCGACAGGCCGATGCCCAGCCCGCGCGAGCGGTCGCGCCCAGGATTGTCGATCTGATAGAACTCCTCGAAGATCCGGCTCGACTGCTCGGGCGCAATGCCGATGCCGGTGTCCCGCACCTCGATCCACACGAACTCCCCTCGTTCGCGGGCCGTCACCGTCACTCCGCCGCGCGCGGTGTACTTGAGGGCGTTGTCCAGCAGGTTGGACAGCATCCGATGCAGCAGCTGGGGGTCGCTGCGCACCCACAAGCCGCTGGCGCGCACGCGCAACTGCAACTGCTTTTGCTCGGCCTGGGCCGAGAAGGTGTGATTGAGCGGCAGGAACAGGGCATCGAGCTGAACGGCCTGAAGCACGGGCGTGACCACGCCGGCATCCAGCCGGGAGATGTCGAGCATGATGTCGAGCGAGGCGCCCAGCGCATTGACGGCGCGCATCAGGCGCTGCGCATTCACTTCCTCCGGCCGGCCGCGCAGCTCGTTCTCGAGCGCGGCGCCGAACAGCGCGATGGCATGCAGCGGCTGGCGCAGGTCATGGCTGGCGCTGGCCAGGAAGCGGGTCTTTTCCTGGCTGGCGCGCTCGGTGGCGGCAATCTGCTCCTCCAGCCGCACGGCCAGGGCTTCCTTTTCGAAGCGCAGGACCAGCGAGTCCGCCAGCAGCCTGTGCTCCTGCACGCCGACGCGCAGCATGAGAAAAAGGTAGATCGAGGCGAAGGCCGCGAGAAAGAGATGGATGGAATCGCGCTGCCACGCCAGCGCAACGATCAGCCCGCCCATCATGGGCAGCGTGTGGCCGAACAGCGCCGCCTTCAGCGGCCGCAGGGACTGCACGGCCCGGGCGCAGTTGCCCATCATCACCACCATCAGCGCGGCGGTGACCGGCAGGTTGCCCGCGGGCACGAAGATCCACGGCGCCAGCGCATCGGCAAACCCGAGCAGGGTCACGATGCGGGTGATCCTGCGCGCCCACCAGGCACTGTCCGCCGCCGGGACCGACGGATTCCAGCGCGGCGTGAAGTACATGCACAGATACAGCGTCAGGTGCAGCACGACGAAGGGCAGCACCATCGGGTCGCCCAGCTGCAGGTACATGAACGCACCGAGCACCAGCACGAAGACGACGCGGGCCAGGAAGGTGGCGTTGTAGTTGAAATAGACCGACGCCACGTGCTCGCGCAGCACGCGCTGGTTCAGCGGCGTGTCGGCCATGCGCGGCGGCTCAACGCAGGCTGCTGATCAGCTGCGCACGCGAACGCACGCCGAACAGCAGCAGGATGGTCGATACATGGTTCTTCACCGTGCCTTCGCTCAGGTTCGCGAGCTGGGCGATCTCCTTGTTTGCCTTGCCGTCGAGCACCCATTGCAGCACCTGCATCTGGCGCGGCGTGAGCTCCTGCCAGGCGCTGGCCTGGGCCGATTCGGCATAGCTGCCGGGCGCCTTCGGCACGGTGGCGGGAGGGGGAGCTTCAGACGCGCCGGGCTCGAGCAGGCCGCAGGCGCGGATGAATCCCACCACCTCCTTCAGGTCCGCCGACTTCGGAAGAAAGGCGCTCGCGCCCAGTGCCACCGCTCCCTGTGCCAGGGAGGTGTTGCCAGTGCCCGACAGCACCACGATGCGGGCGGACGGGTGGCGCAGGCGAAATTCCGCGAGGCCGCTCAGGCCGTGGGTATCGGGCAGCGCCAGATCCAGCAGCACGAGGCGGATCGATTCGCGGTGCTTTTCGTAGAGCGCCAGCGCATCGGCCGCGCTGGCGGCCTCGAAGACCTCGATGCCCGCCCCCGACGCAGCGGTCTGCGCCTCGATCAGCGCGCGCACGCCGAGCCGCAGCAGGTCGTGGTCGTCCACCACCAGGATCGCGCCGGGCGGATGCGCGGGGATGCCGCCCTCCAGGGTCGGCGGCAGCGGGTTGGAGGGAGATTCGAGCGAAGCCACGCGGTCGATCTTAGCGACGCGCCCGGCGCGCAACAGTGCACTAAGTCATGGGGTAGCCGCCGTTTCGGGGCAGCGCTTGCTCTTCTTTTCATAGCACTTGCCATCCACTGCGCGCGGGAGCACCATGCGCTACCCGCCGCATCGAACGGCGTTTTGGAGACAAGCATGATGCACACCGCCGATGTCCCGCTGGCAGCGGGCGAGCGCAAGGTCGACCGGCTGCTGGCCCACTATGGCGAAAGCCACCGCCATCCGACCAACGAGCTGATTCACTTCGCCGCGATCCCGGCCATCATGCTGAGCCTCGTCGGCCTGCTGTATGCGCTGCATCCCTGGGCCGCCTACGTCTTCGTGGCCGCGAGCCTGGTCTACTACGCCACCCTGCGCTCCCCTGCCTTCCTGGCCGCCATGCTGGCCGGCACGGCCCTCGTGCTGGCGCTGGTTCATGCCATGGGAAGCCTTGTACTGCCTATTTCCGCCGCCATCTTCGTGGTGGCCTGGATCTTCCAGTTCATCGGCCACAGGATCGAAGGCAGGAAACCTTCTTTCTTCGAAGACATCCAATATCTTTGGGTGGGGCCGCTGTTCGTACTTTCGAAGCTGTTTTTGCGCCTCGGTATCCGCTGGTGATCCCCAGGTCGGACGCCGCCGCGGGCCGTATCGCCGTCCGGCTGACAGCTTTGGCTATCGGTGCGATAGAAACTTAGGGGGAACCCTTGGTTTAGCACTCCCTCTAATCGAGTGCTAATATGCCCAATACAAAGGAGTTTCCCCTGATGACCACGCTGTCTGGAGCCTCTGCCAACCAGCTCGCCGTCGCCAATCCATGGTCGATGGTGCCGCCGCTGGGCAACCTGGATGCTTATATTTCGGCCGCCAACCGCCTGCCGATGCTCACGCTCGAAGAAGAGCAGGGCTTCGCACGCCGTTTGCGCGACCACAACGACCTCGAAGCGGCCGGTGCGCTGATCCTCTCGCACCTGCGCCTCGTGGTGTCCATTTCGCGCCAGTACCTGGGCTACGGATTGCCGCACGGCGACCTGATCCAGGAAGGCAACGTCGGCCTCATGAAGGCCGTGAAGCGCTTCGACCCCGACCAGGGCGTGCGGCTCGTGAGCTACGCCATGCACTGGATCAAGGCCGAGATCCACGAGTACATCCTGAAGAACTGGCGCATGGTCAAGGTCGCGACGACCAAGGCCCAGCGCAAGCTGTTCTTCAACCTGCGCTCGATGAAGCAGGGCTTCAAGGCCGACTCGGCTGCGGCCGACAACGGCACGCACCGCGACACGCTGAGCCCCGACGAGGTGTCGCAGATGGCGACCCGGCTCAACGTCAAGCCCGAAGAAGTGCTGGAAATGGAAACCCGCCTGTCGGGCGGCGACGTGCTGCTCGATCCGGGTCCGTCGGACGACGGCGACGAGGCCTTCGGTCCGATCGCCTACCTGGCCGATGCCACGCAGGAGCCGACCGCCCTGCTCGAGTCGCAGCAGCGCGACCGGCTCTCGAGCGACGGCATCGCCACCGCGCTCGAAGCGCTGGACGACCGCAGCCGCCGCATCGTCGAAGAGCGCTGGCTCAAGGTCAACGACGACGGCTCGGGCGGCATGACGCTGCACGACTTGGCGGCGGTGTACGGCGTGAGCGCCGAGCGCATTCGCCAGATCGAAGTCGCGGCCATGAAGAAGATGAAGAAGGCGCTGGCAGATTTCGCCTGAGCCCCGTCCCTGCGCTTCACCCGAACAAGCCCGGCCGCGCGCCGGGCTTTTTTCATGCCTGCTTGGCCAGCGTCCGCAGGGCCCGCCGGGCGATGTAGCGGGTGGCGGGTGTGTCCGACTCGGCCACCCAGCGCGCGCAGAGCCGGTCGACCCACTCCGGCTCGGTCTTGCTCGCGTCGTTGAGCCAGTTGGCCACCGAGTTCTGCACGTAGCGGCTGGCGTCGGCCCGCAAGGGCTCGATGAGCGGCAGCGCGCGCCAGGGTTCGGTCTTGAGCGCATCGATCTGCGCGCACCAGACGCCGCGCGGGCGCGTGAGCTCGCTGGCGAAGCGGCGGATGTTCGGATCGGCGTCGGCCGTCCACGGCTGCAGCAGCGCAAGCGACTCGTCGAGCGAGCCGATGACCGCATCGCGCACCGCCATCCAGGCGATTTCGCGCACGCCGAAGTGCGGGTCGGCGGCAAAGCGCCGCACCGCCTCCAGCTGCGCCGCCAGCGGCAGGCCAGAGAGCGTGACCCACTGCGCGGCCCAGCAGCGCGCGACGTCGCTTGCGTGCGTGGCCAGCCGGTGGGCAACGGCGTCGCGCTCGGCATGCAGCGCCGCCAGGTCGTAGAGCGCCCGCGCAATATGGCCGTGCCGCTGCATCGGCTTGAACGCGCCGAGCATGGCGATGGTGTCGGCCAGCCGTTCGCTCGCCGGATCCAGCCCGATATGGGCCGCCACGCTGCGCGCGAGCTGCGGCAATTCGAGCGCCATGAATTCGTTGAGGTTGACGGTCTCGAGCAGCCCGTCGTTGAGCGCGCGCAGCACCTCGGGCGGGATGAGAGCGATGCGGAAGGCGCCCCGGCGCGCCTTCAGGTGCTCGACGGAGGCCACGGCGACGGCGGCGTCCATGGGAGGCAGATAGGTCACGGCCCGGTCAGGACTTGAGCAGCGCCTTGACGTCCGACACCATGGGCGCCGCGCCGGCGCCATAGCGCGCGTAAAGCCGCAGCCGGCCGTCAGTGTCGTAGACGAAGCTGGCGGCCGAATGGTCCATCGAGTAGCTGGTGGGGGTCTTGCCCTCGACCTTCTTGTAGTAGACCTTGAAGTCCTTGGCGAGCTGGGCGAGCTGGTCGGCCGTGGGAATCAGCGCGACGAAGGCCGGGTCGAATGCGCCCATGTAGGCCTTGAGCACCTCGGGCGTGTCGCGCGCCGGGTCGACCGTGACGAACAGCACCTGCAGCTTGTCGCCATCGCTGCCGAGCTGCTGCTTGACCTGCGCCATCTCGGTCATGGTGGTGGGGCAGACATCGGGGCACTGCGCATAGCCGAAGAACAGCACGACCACCTTGCCCTTGAAGTCGGCCAGCGTGCGAAGCTTGCCGTCGGCGTCCTTCAGCGAGAAGTCGCGGGCGTAGTCGGCGCCTGTGATGTCGACCGCATTGAAGCTGGGCTTGGCTTCGCTGCAGGCCGAAAGACCGAGGCCAAGAGTGGCGGCCACGCCGGCCCATCCCGCACCGCCGGCAATCAGTTTCAGGGCATTTCGCTTGTTCATGGGCACGGGCGTCCGATCAGTCAATCAACGGAGGTAATGGTCGACGAGCAGTGCCGCGAACAGCACGCTCAGGTGGATCAGCGAGAACCGGAAGGTCTTGCGCGCCAACGCATCGGAGTAGTTGCGCCAGAGCGCGAAGGCGTAGCCCGTGAAGCCGATGCTCACGCCCACCGCCACCGCCAGGTAGAGCCAGCCGCTCATGCCGTAGATGAAAGGCATCAGGCAGGCCGCGAACAAGATGAAGGTGTAGAGCAGCACCTGCAGCCGCGTGAACTCGTTGCCGTGCGTGACGGGCAGCATCGGGAGGCCGGCCTTGCGGTAGTCCTCGACGCGGTAGAGCGCCAGCGCCCAGAAATGCGGCGGTGTCCACAGGAAGATGATCAGGAACAGGATCAGCGCCTCGGGGCCCACGTCGCCGGTCATCGCGGCCCAGCCCAGCACCGGCGGCATCGCGCCCGAGGCGCCGCCGATCACGATGTTCTGCGGCGTCAGCGGCTTGAGGATCACGGTGTAGATCACTGCGTAGCCGACGAAGGTGGCAAAGGTCAGCCACATGGTGAGCGGATTGACCTGGAACCACAGCAGCGCCGAACCGGCCGCGCACAGCAGCGCCGAGAACACCAGCGCCTGCAGGTCGCTGAGCTGTCCGCGCGCCGTGGGACGCCAGGCAGTGCGCTTCATCTTGGCGTCGATGCCCTTCTCGACCAGGCAATTGAACGCCGCCGCCGCGCCCGCCACCAGCCAGATGCCGATGCAGGCCAGCGCGGCGCGCTGCACGTCGGCCCACGAGGGCAGCCCGGGCACGGCCAGCACCATGCCGATGAGGGCGCAGAAAACGATCAGCTGCACCACGCGCGGCTTGGTCAGCGCATAGAACTGGCGCAGCACATTGGCAGTACTTGTCTGCTGCACGGAAATCGGCGTGCTCACGCGGCGGCCTCCCTCTGGTTGTTGTGTGGGGCGCCAGGCGCCTTGTCTCTGTCGTGTGCGAAAGCAGCCGCAGCCCCGCGACGGCTCTCGCACAGCGCCCATGTCAGCACCACGGCCAGCGCCGCAGCGCCCCCGGTGTGCAGGACCGCAGCGAGCAGCGGCCAGCCGAGCAGCACATTGCCCAGGCCCGTGGCCAGCTGGAGCAGCGCGAGCCCCGCGAGCCAGCGCGCCTGCGGCCGCAGCGGCGGCGTGCGGCGCAGCTGCCACGCGAGCACGCCCAGCGCGGCGAACACGGCGTACGCCATCAGCCGATGCACGTAGTGGATGGCAGTGAGCGCGGAAAAATCGAGCGGCACGCCACTGCCGGTCACGCCCAGGTGACGCCAGATCTCGAAGCCCTGCGCAAAATTCATTGGCGGCCACCAACTGCCCTGGCAGGTCGGGAACTGGGTGCAGGCCAGCACCGCATAGTTGGTGCTGACCCAGCCGCCGAGTGCGATCTGCAGCAGCAGCAGGGCCGAGGTGGCGATCAGCCCGTTGCGCAGCGCGGGCGACACGGCCGTGGGCAAGCGGTCCGCGGCGGCCTGCCGGTAGCGCACCGCCTGGATGCACAGCAGCACCAGCAGCACCACGGCGCCCAGCAGGTGCAGCGTGACGATGGCGGGAAAGAGCTTCCAGGTGACCGTGAGCGCGCCGAACGCGCCCTGCAGGCAGACCCAGGCCAGCGTGAGCGCGGGCCACCAGGCGCTGAGCGTGGCGTGCTCGCCGTCCCCCGGCGCGGGCGGCGCGCGGCGTTGGCGCCGCCGCACGACCCAGGTGGCGCCCGCAAGCGCGAGGATCAGCACGCCGACGCCGGTGGCCAGGTAGCGGTGCACCATCTCGACCCAGGCCTTGCTGTGCGTGACCGGACCGGTCGGCTGGGCCGACTGCGCCATGGCGATCTCGTGGCGCGCGCCCACCGGGCTCGCGTTGCCGTAGCAGCCCGGCCAATCGGGGCAGCCCAGGCCCGAATCGGTGAGCCGGGTGAAGGCGCCGAACAGCGTGAGGTCGAAGGTGAGGAACAGCGTCAGCACGGTGAGTGCATGCAGCCGGCGCGCCGGTCCGGCGCCCGCGTTGCGGCGCCACACCCACAGCAGCGGGCCGAGCGCGATCAGCACGCCGGCCGCCATCAGCCAGGCGACGGGGGTGAGGTCGTAGAGCGAGCCGGTGTCCATCATGCGGTGCTAGCGGCCGGGCTCGTCCCAGGAGGCAGAAGCGCGCAGCAGGCGGTCGAGGTCGCGCTTGGCGCGGCTGGCGCCCGCGGCGTCCATGCGGGCCGGAAAACGCATCATCCAGTTGCCCATCGGATCGACCACGTACAGGTGCTCGGCCAGCCCATGGCCCGGAACCGGCGCGAGCCACCTGGCGAGCTGCTCGGGCGGCACGCGCAGCACGGTGGCGCCGCGCAGGCCGTTGTCCAGCCGCGCCGGAACGGGCGCCGCATCGCTCACGAGCCAGACGCGGTCGAGCCGGTCTTTCTCGCGGCCCAGGCTTTCGCGCAGCTGGCGCTGCAGGTAGAGCTGCTGTTCGCAGAGCGCGTCGCAGGCTGCGTCGGCCACCGCCACCAGCAGCCACTGGCCCTTGAGCGTGGCCAGGTCGACCGGCGCACCGCTGCGGTCCGTTGCGGTGAATGCCGGCAGCGTGCGCTGCGGATCGATGAGTTCGCCGTAGACGCTGCGCCCCTCGGGCCGGATCACGTAGTAGGTGAAGTAGGACGCGATGACGGGCGCGGCGCACATCAGCATCACGGCAATCATCTTCCAGCGCCCGGCCACCGTGCGGCGGCCCTCGGCGCCGTCGAGCGCCTGGTTGGGCGACGGCATCGAGTGCACCGTCAGGCCCAGCGGTTCGTCAGAGGCTGCGTTCATCGCGTGCGCGGCGCCGCGAGCGGCGGTAGGGGGAAATGATTTGGAACCAGACATAGAGGATGACCACGAGGGCCGAAAGCCCGAACCACTGGAATGCATAGCCGTAGTGCTTCTCCAGACCCAGAGCGGGGGCCGGCCAGTCGCGCTGCAACCCCTCGGAAGCGGGGCCGACCTGCTGCAGCGACACATCGGTCCGCAGCGGCAGCTTGGTTTCGGCGCGGAACGCTTCCAGGTCGAGATTCTGCCGGATGGGCGAAGACCCCGCGGATTCCGGTGCCGAGGCCGCCGCAGCCGGCTTGCCGAGTTCGAACAAATGGCCCGGCGGCGGCTCGATCAGGCCCGTGACCTCGACGATGCCCGGCGGCGTCTCGACCGCGCCCAGCTGCGTGCGGTCGTTGAAGTTGCGCTGCACCCAGCCGCGCTGGATCATCACGGCCTGGTCGCTGCCTTCCAGGGCGAACGGCGTCAGCACGTAGAAGCCCGGCACGCCATGCATCTGACGGTTGTCCAGGTAGACCGTCTGGGGCGTCAGCCAGAGGCCGCGCAGCCGCACGGGCCGGTGCAGTTCGCCGGCCGGCGCCTCGAGCGCCAGGAACTCGGCCTGGGCCAGCGGCGGTTTCTGCTTCTGGGCCTCGATCTCGGCCTGCAGCGCCTCTTTCTGCGCGGCGCGCGACAACTGCCAGCGGCCCAGCGACACTGTGGCGGAAAGGGCCAGCACCGCGGCCAGCGTGACCACCAGGAAGCGGCCCCGCCTGGGCCTCGGGCGGGCGGAATGAAGGGGTTCCGGCGTCACTGGAGTGGATGAGGCGTGCGGCCGATAATCGGGGTCATGAAATATTTCGTCGCCCTGGTTTTCGTGGGCATCTTCGCGAGCCTTGCCTTCGCGCTCTTCTACATGCTGAAAGACGGGCGCAACGGGCGCGCCAAGAGCGGCGGCATGGCGCGCGCGCTCACCTTTCGGATCGGCCTGTCGGTGTTTTTGTTCCTCTGCATGCTGCTGGCCTGGAAATTCGGCTACATCCAGCCCACCGGGCTCCCGCTCGGCAAGTAGATGGTGCTCGTTCCACGAGAACCATGAAAAAGGCGCCTTCCGGCGCCTTTTTTTCTGCATGCCGCGGAGGTCGCTCAAAGCCAGTACACCAGCATGTAGAGGCCGAGCCACACCACGTCGACGAAGTGCCAGTACCAGGCCGCGCCCTCGAAGCCGAAATGGCGCTCCGGCGTGAAGTGGCCCTTCTGCAGGCGCAGCGTGATGAACAGCAGCATCAGCATGCCGATGAACACATGCAGGCCGTGGAAGCCGGTCAGCATGAAGAAGGTCGAGCCGTAGGCACCGGAGCTGAGCTTGAGGTTCAGGTCCGTGTACAGGTGGTGGTACTCGTAGCCCTGCACGCCCAGGAAGAGCACGCCGAGCAGCACGGTGAGCCACATGAAGCGGATGGTCTGGGCACGATGGCCGGCGCGCAGCGCGTGGTGGGCAATGGTGAGCGTCACGCCCGAGCTCAGCAGCAGCGCGGTGTTGATCGTGGGCAGCCAGAACGGGCCGACGGTCTGGAAGGGCTCGACGATGTCGGCCGGCGAACCGGTGGCGCCGGCGGCAACGCTGGGCCAGACGGCCTTGAAGTCGGGCCAGAGCAGTGCGTTGTCGAGGCTGCCGAGTGCCGGCAGCGAATGGGTGCGGGTCCACCACAGCGCGGTGAAGAAGGCGCCGAAGAACATCACTTCGGAGAAGATGAACCAGCTCATGCTCCAGCGGAACGAGAGGTCGATCTTGTGGCCGTACTGGCCGCTTTCGCTTTCGCCGATGGCGGTGCGGAACCAGACGAACAGCGTGGCGAGCCACGCGACCATGCCCGCCAGCAGGGACCAGGCGCCCCATTGGTGGCCGTTGATCCACTGGCCCGCGCCGAGAATCACGAAGAACAGGCCGGTCGCGGCCATGACCGGGTAGGCGGACGGCCCGGGCACAAAGTAGTAGGGCGTGGTGCCGTGGGTGGTTGAACTCATATCAGCTCCTGGCTTTCTTTCTTCTCTCGATTCGATGGGTTCTGGATGTCGTGGGCCATGCGGACCGGGTTCAGGGCGCAACCACGTAGCGCACCAGCAGCACCAGGCCGACGATGAAAACGATGACCGCGGCAAAGGCCACCGCGATGATGTGCAGCGGGTTCAGCTTGGCCAGGTCGTCCTGGTAGGCGCTTTTCTTGCGCACCCCGAAGAACGACCAGCACACGGCCTTCACCGTGTCCCACAGCGTGGCCTTGGGTGGCGTGTCCGGCGCGGTCACGAACGGGGCTCATGGGCAGCATTCGAAACAGCGGCCACCGGCGCCGCGGGCGTCTTGCCGCCGACTTCGAAGAAGGTGTAGGACAGCGTGATGGTCTTCACGTCCCTGGAGATCTTCGGGTCGATCACGAAGGCGACGGGCCACTGCTTCTTCTCGCCCGGGTCGAGCGTGTACTGGTTGAAGCAGAAGCACTCCAGCTTGTTGAAGTACGGCGCGGCCTGCTGCGGCGCATAGCTCGGAATGGCCTGCGCCGCCATGCGGCGGTTCTGCACGTTCTGGAATTCGTAGAGCACGGTGTTGAGCTGGCCGGGGTGCACCTGCATCGTCCGCTCGGCGGGCTTGAAATCCCAGAGGCCGCCGCGCACGTTGGAGTCGAACTCGACCGTGATCGTGCGCGTGGTGTCGACCTGCGTGTTGTCGGGCACGCGCACGTTCTTGCCGCCGCTCGCGCCGCCCGGCACCTCGAGCTCGTTGAGCGCGAGGATGTTGATGCCGGTCATTTCGCAGATGGCGCGATAGAGCGGCACCAGGGCATAGCCGAACGCGAACATGCCGCAGGTCACCACGGCCAGCTTGCCGACCATGCGGACATTGGCGCGCTTGATGCGTTGACCGAGGCTCATGACGTGGACGGCTCCGTTGGCGTCTGCTTCAGCGTCCGCCGAACCAGATCATGCGGACCAGGAATCCGAGAAAGAACAGCACGGCAATGGAGGCCAGCGTGAGCCCCATGCGGCGGTTGTTCCTTTTTTGTTCGGGCGTGGTCATCGTGGTCATGCAAGCCGGCGGCCTGGTGCCGTTCAGCCGATCACCTTGGTCGCGGTCGCATCGAGCTTGGGCGGGTTCTCGAAGGTGTGGAAGGGCGCCGGCGACGGCACTTCCCACTCGAGGCCTTCAGCCGCTTCCCAGGGCTTCTGCGCTGCCTTCTCGCCCTTGCCGAGCATGGTCGGCAGCACGATGAAGAAGAAGAAGTACACCTGCGCGAGACCGAAGGCGAACGCACCCACCGAAGCCACCGCATTGAAGTCGGCGAACTGCATCGGGTAGTCGGCATAGCGGCGCGGCATGCCCGCCAGGCCGAGGAAGTGCATCGGGAAGAAGGTGACGTTGAACGAGATCAGCGACCACCAGAAGTGGATCTTGCCGCGCGTTTCGTTGTACATCACGCCGGTCCACTTGGGTGCCCAGTAGTAGTAGCCCGCGAACATGGCATAGAGCGAACCGGCCACGAGCACGTAATGGAAGTGGGCCACCACGTAGTAGGTGTCCTGCAGCTGGATGTCGATCGGGGCGATGGCCAGGATGAGGCCGGTGAAGCCGCCCATCGTGAACACGAAGATGAAGCCCACCGCGAACAGCATCGGGGTTTCGAAGGTCATCGAGCCCTGCCACATGGTGGCGATCCAGTTGAAGATCTTCACAGCCGTGGGCACTGCGATCAGCATGGTCGCGTACATGAAGAACAACTGGCCCGTGACCGGCATGCCGGTCGTGAACATGTGGTGCGCCCAGACGATGAACGACAGGATCGCGATCGACGAGGTGGCGTACACCATCGAGGCGTAGCCGAACAGCCGCTTGCGCGAGAACGCCGGCACGATCTGGCTGATGATGCCGAAGGCCGGCAAGATCATGATGTAGACCTCGGGGTGGCCGAAGAACCAGAAGATGTGCTGGTACATCACCGGGTCGCCGCCGCCGGCGGGGTTGAAGAAGCTGGTGCCGAAGTGGCGGTCGGTCAGCGTCATGGTGATGGCGCCGGCGAGCACGGGCATCACGGCGATCAGCAGGTAGGCGGTGATGAGCCAGGTCCAGCAGAACATCGGCATCTTCATGAGCGTCATGCCGGGGGCGCGCATGTTCAGGATGGTGACGATGATGTTGATCGAGCCCATGATCGACGAGGCGCCCATGATGTGCATCGCGAAGATGCCGGCGTCCATCGAAGGGCCCATCTGCAGCGTGAGCGGTGCGTAGAGCGTCCAGCCCGCGGCGGGCGCGCCGCCGGGCATGAAGAACGAGCCCACGAGCATCAGCGCGGCGGGGATCAGCAGCCAGAAGCTGAAGTTGTTCATGCGCGCGAACGCCATGTCGGATGCGCCGATCTGCAGCGGGATCATCCAGTTCGCGAAGCCGACGAAGGCCGGCATGATGGCGCCGAACACCATGATCAGGCCGTGCATGGTGGTGAACTGGTTGAACAGTTCGGGGTTCACCAGTTGCAGGCCGGGCTGGAACAGCTCGGCGCGGATCAGCAGCGCAAGCACGCCGCCCACCATCAGCATGGTGAAGCTGAACAGCAGGTAGAGCGTGCCGATGTCCTTGTGGTTGGTGGCAAACACCCAGCGGCGCCAGCCGGTGGGCGCTGCGTGGTGCTCGTCGTGTGCGTGGCCGTCGTGGGCGTGACCGTGGGGGTCGAGGACTGCACTCATTTCGTTGTTCCTTGCAATTTCTTCGTCGCGGGGCGCTTGGGCACGGTCACTTGCCGCGCAGGGCCAGAACTTCGGCCGGCTGCACCAGCTGGCCCGTCTTGTTCGACCAGCTGTTCTTGGTGTAGGTGGCGACGGCCGCGAGGTCGGTGTCGCTCAGCTGCTTCCAGGAGGGCATCGCACCGTTGTTCTGGCCGTTGAGCAGCACCATCAGCTGCACCTTGTGGTCCGCATCGAGCACCTTGGGGCTGGCGTCCAGAGGCTTGATCGGGCCGGCGCCCTTGCCGTTGGCCTGATGGCAGGCCGCGCAGTTGGCAGCATAGACCTTCTCGCCGCGCGTCAGCATCTCGGGCAGGGCCCAGACCTTGCCTGGATCGTCGAGCTTGGCCGCGGCTTCCTTGCGCTTGCCATCGACCCAGGCCGTGTAGTCGGCAGCCGAGACCACCTTCACGTGGATCGGCATGTAGGCGTGTTCCTTGCCACAGAGTTCCTGGCACTGGCCGTAGTAGTCGCCCACGGTCTCGGCGCGGAACCAGGTGTCGCGCACGAAGCCGGGAATCGCGTCCTGCTTGATGCCCAGCTGGGGCACGGCAAACGCGTGGATCACGTCGTTGGCGGTGGTGATGATGCGGACCTTCTTCTGGACCGGAACCACCAGCGGGTTGTCGACCTTGAAGAGGTAGTCGTCGGGCATGGCACCCTTGGCGCCGGCGTCGGACATGGCGCGCTGCGAGCTGTCGAGCGTGGAGATGAAGGCCAGGCCCTCGCCTTCGCCGTTCAGGTAGTCGTAGCCCCACTTCCACTGGTAGCCGGTGGTCTTGATGGTGAGGTCGGCGTTGGTGGTGTCCTTCTGGGCCACCAGCACCTTGGTGGCGGGCAGCGCCATCACGATCACGATGATGAAGGGCACGATGGTCCAGATGACCTCGACCACCACCGATTCATGGAAGTTGGCCGCCTTGTGGCCGACCGACTTGCGGTGCTTCCATATCGAATAGAACATGACCGCGAACACGGCAACGAAGATGACCGTGCACAGGATCATCATCACCGTATGCAGGAAATGCTGTTCCTGCGCAATCTTGGTGACGCCCAGCGGAAGATTCAGCTGGCGCACCGACGGACCGCCGGGCAGATCGTTGACTGCGTGCGCCGCGCCGCTGAAAGCCGCGCCGGCCGCCAGCAACAGATTCGCCGGCCTGTACTTATTGCGCCAAATGCTCTTCATCGTGTTCACGTTTCTTCAATTTTTTTCAACAAACCCAACCGTGCAGCGCCGCGCGAGCCCTCAGGCGCCACGCAACGCCATGCGAATCTCGCGCGCCAATGCGGCTCGCAACTCCGGGCGTACATAGCGCCCCACCCTGACCGATCGACCCTGACCCGAGACCTCGATCAGCGAACGATCGCTGGCCTGCGGTTCGATCCGCACCTGGTGCGGCAGAAATTCCGTGCGCTCGTAGTCTCCACCGTTCTCGAGCTCCACCACCAGCCGGCCGCCCTGCAGCGCAATCCGTTCTCCATCGGTTGCGTGCCGTGCGTACAGCATGAACGCGAAACCCACCGCGGCCAGTTCGAGCCAGGCAAAAGGCAGAACCAGCGGCGCACCGAGCATCCAGAAGACCGCGCCGATACCGAGCGATACCACGCACAGCGAGGCGTAGAGCCAGCCCAGCTGGCTCGGCGTCACCGAGCAGTTGCGCTTCAGGAACCAGTGGATGTTCTGGCCTGAAACGGTGGCAAAACGAAACACGGAATTCGACACGGGCGAGTTCAGCAAATCGGTGCGTCGACGGCTGCCCAACCCCTTGTCTCCACAGGATCGGACAGACCTCGTTCGCGGAACACTACCCGCGAGTTTCACGCAACGGCGGATTGTAGCGGGTAGACACAGGCGCCCAGTCGCGGATGCGCAGCCGGCCGGGCGCGCCGGTCAGGCGCCGGGCCGTCCGCGCTGCAGCATCGAACGCATCTCGCGCAGCGACACCGCGCTCTCGGCGGAAAGCGCCACGCGCGGCGCGGGCTTGAAGGCATGGCCGTAGATGACCTCGAAGGTCAGCGCGATGCGCCCGCCGCCCTCCTGCGCCGGCGCCAGCTCGGGCAGCGCATGCTTGAGCGCCCGGTGCCATGCCTTGCCGCGCAGCGCCGGGAAGCGCGCCGGATGCAGGTTGCGCCCGAGCGTGCGCAGTTCGGACAGCGCCGCCTCGGGCGTGGCCCAGGTGAGCACGATGCGCTCCATGTCCATCACCGGCTCGGCGAAGCCGGCATGCACCAGCATGTCGCCCCAGTCGTGCATGTCGGTGTATTCGTGGCCCGCGGCCGGCCAGCCCAGGCGCGCGTGCAGTGCCCGCAGCTCGCGGACCGTGTCGGGGCCCAGGCACGAGAACATCAGGAAGCCGTCGGTCGCCACCAGCCGGTGCCAGCGCGCGATGAGCGCCTCGGGGTCGGCCGCCATGTGCAGCGACATGTTGGCCCAGAGCAGGTCCACGCCGTCTTCGGGCGGTGCGTCGAAGCGCAGCTTGCTGCCCTGCCAGCGGCGCGCACTCCACCAGGGCGCGGCCAGCGCCTCGCCGGCCGCGGCGGCCAGGTTCGCCTCGGGTTCGATCACGAAGCAGGCGGCTTCGCGGTAGCGCCGGGCCACCAGCTCGTGCGCCTCGAGGCCGCCGCGCAGCGGCGCCCAGTCGGCCCAGGTGCGCGGCTGCGCCTTGATCCATTGCAGCCGGTCTTCCATGCGGCGGCCGATTTCCTCGTGCAGCCAGGGCGAGCCGTCGGCAGGCGCGAGCCGGCTCCAGCGCGCGGCCGCCGTGGGATCGATGGTCGGCGGTCTTCTTGCGGGGTCGGTGGCCATGGGGCCGTGAGTATATTGAGCCCATGTTCAGCCGTTGGGCCGACCGGCCTTTGACCTCTCTGCTCGCACGGCTGCCCAGCCAGTGCGAGGTGTGCCGCGCATGGCCTTCGCGGCGCGTCTGCGATGCCTGCGTGGCGCGCTTCGCGCCGCCGGCCGCGCGCTGCGGCAGCTGCGCCCTGCCGGTGCCGGAGGGCGTGGCCCGGTGCAGCGAATGCCTGCGCGATCCGCCGCCGCTCGACGCCTGCTTCGCAGCCTGCGCCTATGTGTGGCCCTGGCCCGATTGCATTGCTCAATTCAAGTTCCATGGCGAGGCCGGCTGGGCCGGACCGCTCGCCACGCTGATGCGCAGCGTGCCGTGGGTGGAGCCGGCGCTGGAACAGTGCGACCGGGTGCTGCCCATGCCGATGGCGCCGGCCCGGCTGCGCGAGCGCGGCTTCAACCAGGCGCTCGAACTAGCGCGCCGGCTCGCGCCCGGCAAGACCGACGCGGCGCTGCTCCTGCGCACCCGCGAGACGCCGGCGCAGAGCGGTCTTGCGCGCGCCGAGCGCCTGCGCAACCTGCGCGGCGCCTTCGCGGTGGAGCCCTTGCGCGCCCACGAGCTGCAAGGCCGGCGCGTGGTGCTGGTCGACGACGTGATGACCAGCGGCGCCTCGCTGTTCGCGGCCGCCGCGGCGCTGCGGCTGGCGGGCGCGGCGCATGTCGCGGCCATCGTGTTCGCGCGCACCGATCCGCCGCATTGAGCACCGCGACAATCGGCGAATGTTCCATATCGTCCTGGTCCAGCCCGAAATCCCGCCGAACACGGGCAACGTGATCCGCCTAGCCGCCAACACCGGCTGCACGCTCCACCTGGTCGAGCCGCTGGGTTTCTCGATGGACGACCGCCTGCTGCGCCGCGCCGGGCTCGACTATCACGAATATGCCGAAGTGAAGCGCCACGCCGGCTGGCAGGCGCTGCTCGAGGCCGAGCGGCCGGCCGCCGAGCGCATGTTCGCGCTCACCACGCGCGGCACGCGGGCCGTGCACGATGTGCGCTTCCAGCCGGGCGACTGGCTGGTGTTCGGCTCGGAAACCAGCGGCCTGCCGCCCGCGGTGCGCGAGGGCTTTGCCGAACCGCAGCGCCTTCGGCTGCCGATGCGCGAGGGGCAGCGCAGCCTGAATCTCTCGAACGCCGTGGCGGTGACCGTCTTCGAGGCCTGGCGCCAGAACGGCTTCGGCTGAGCCGAGCCTCAGCGGTAGCGGCGCACCACCGATTCGGCCACGCAGGCCGGCTTGGCCACGCCTTCGAGTTCGATCGTGGCTTCCCAGGTCATCTGGATGCCGTCGTCGGCGATCGGCTCCGCCGTGAGCAGCTTCATGCGCGCGCGCAGCCGCTTGCCCACCGGCACCGGCGACATGAAGCGCACCCGGTTCAGGCCGTAGTTCACGCCCATGCGCGATTCGACCACCTCGAGCGCCGTCTCGAAGAAGCGCGGCAGCAGCGACAGCGTCAGGAAGCCATGGGCGATCGGCCCGCCGAAGGGCCCGGCCTTGGCACGCTCGATGTCGACATGGATCCACTGGTGGTCGCCCGTGGCCTCGGCGAACTGGTTCACCTGCTCTTGCGTGATGGCGATCCAGTCGCTCACGGCAACTTCCTGGCCGACGCAGGCCGCAAGATCCTGAAGCGTCTGGAATGTCTTTTTGGTCATGCGGGGCATTCTGGCGCGAAGGCCGGCGGCCTGGCTGTCGGCCTTGCGACAGCCACGGTCCTCAGCCTTCCAGCCAGTCGCAGATCGGCTGCCACTGCGCCAGGTCGCGCTGCACCCGGCCCGGCGCGATGTCGAACAGCGTGAGCCCGCGCGCCGCGAGCTGCACGTAGTTCTGCGTGTCGCGCAGCTCGCCGAGCACCGGCACGCCGAGGCTGGCGATGAACTCGTGCAGCCGGTCGGCCGCCAGGGTGCGGGCGTTCACGCGCATGCCCACGAGGCTGATCCTCGTCTTTTCGGCGCGGCGCTGCTCCTTGAGCCGGTCGAGGAAGTCGCGCGTGGCGTAGATGTCGAAGATGCTCGGCTGCAGCGGCACGATCACCCGGTCGGCCAGCGCCAGCACCTCCTTGAAGCGCCAGCCGTGCAGTCCGGCGGGGGTGTCGAGCACGGCGTGCGTGGTGCCGCGCGGCGGCCGCACTACGGCGCTGTCGCCGGTGGCTTCCCAGGTGGCGATGGGGCGCGCCTGCGGCGGGCGCAGGCCGAGCCAGAGGCGCGAGGACTGCTGGCGGTCCACGTCGCCCAGCATCACCGCATGGCCGCGGCTCGCAAAGTAGCCCGCAATGTTCGTTGCGAGCGTCGATTTGCCCACGCCGCCCTTGGGATTGGCGACCAGAACCACCGGCATAGCATCTCCTCCAGAGCTGGAAACCCCCGCATCGTAGCGACACGGGATGCGCCCGGTCCCGGCAAGCGCCAAACCTGCGCTATGTTCGCGGCATGACGACAACAACATCGGCCGCCGGCGACACCGGCGGCATCTACGTGCTCGCGGCCCACCCGCACTGGCGCGACTCGCGCGTGAACCGGCGCATGCTGGCCGCCGCGCGCGGCGTGCCAGGGGTCGAGGTGAACGACCTCTACGGCAGCTACCCCGACTTCGCGATCGACGTCGAGGCCGAACACGCTCGGCTCGCCAGGGCCAGCCTGGTGGTGCTGCTGCACCCGATCCAGTGGTATTCGATGCCGGCGCTGCAGAAACTCTGGCTCGACGACGTGCTCAGCTACGGATGGGCCTACGGTCCTGGCGGCACGGCCCTGCAGGGCAAGGACTGCTGGCTGGTCGCCACCACGGGCAGCCCCGAGCCGAGCTACCACCCCCAGAGCTACCACCGCTATTTCTTCGACGCCTTTCTGCCGCCCTACGAGCAGACCGCGGCGCTGTGCGGCATGCGCTTCCTGCCGCCGCTGGTCTTGCACGGCGCACGCAGCGCCGCCGAGGACGAGGTGGCGGCGCACGTCGACGTGTTCGCCCAGCGGCTCGGCAGCTATCCCCAATGGCCCGAGCTCGAGGAGCTCGAAGCCTGCGTGGCCTGCCCGGTGCCCGAAACCGACCGCCCGGCCGACGCCGAAGAACAGAACGACGAAAAAGGCATGGCCTGAGCATGGAACACGCACCCGCCTGGCTGACCAACAGCCTGATCTACCTGGGCGCCGCCGTGCTGGTGGTGCCGCTGTCCAAGGCGCTGGGCCTGGGCTCGATCATCGGCTACCTCGTGGCCGGCATCGCGATCGGCCCCTGGGGGCTCGGGCTCGTCTCCAGCGTGGAAGACGTGCTGCATTTCGCCGAGTTCGGCGTGGTGCTGATGCTGTTCCTGGTGGGCCTGGAGCTCGAACCCAAGCGCCTGTGGAACCTGCGCCGGCCGATCTTCGGCTGGGGCACCGCGCAGGTGCTGAGTTGCGCGCTGGCGCTGTTCGCCGTCGGCTTTGCCGCGGGCGTGGCATGGCGCGTGGCGCTGGTGGCGGCGCTCGGCCTGGCGCTGTCTTCCACGGCGATTGCGCTGCAGGTGCTGGGCGAGCGCAACCTGCTGAAGACGCCGAGCGGCCAGGCGGGCTTCTCGATCCTGCTGTTCCAGGACGTGGCGGCCATCCCGATCCTCGCGCTGCTGCCGCTCCTGGCGGGCGCCACGGCGGCCGAACAGTCGCTCGGCGGGCTGGACCGCACGCTCGAGGGCCTGAAGATCGTCGGCGTGATCGCCGGCATCATCCTCGGCGGCCGGCTGGCCCTGCGGCCGCTGCTGCGCTGGATCGCGCGCAGCGATACGCCCGAGATCTTCACCGCCGCGGCGCTGCTGCTGGTGGTGGCCATCGCCGCGCTGATGCAGTTCGTGGGCCTGTCGATGGCGCTGGGCGCCTTCCTTGCCGGCGTGCTGCTGGCCGAGAGCGAATACCGGCGCGAGCTCGAGACCGACATCGAACCCTTCAAGGGCCTGCTGCTGGGCCTGTTCTTCATTGCCGTGGGCATGTCGATCGACTTCGGCGTGCTGATCGCGAGTCCCGGGCTGATGGCGCTGCTGGTGGTCGGCTTCATGGCCATCAAGCTGGCCGTGATCTACGCGCTGGCCAAGGCCATGGGCCTGGCCTACCAGGAGCGGCCGGTGTTCACGCTGCTGCTGGCGCAGGGCGGCGAGTTCGCGTTCGTGGTGTTCCAGGCTGCGGGGCCCGACGTGCTGCCGCCCGAGACCACCTCGCTTTTGATCGGCGCGGTGGCGCTGTCGATGCTGCTGTCGCCGCTCCTGCTGGTGCTGCTCGACAAGTTCGTGCTGCCGCGCTACAGCCGCAGCAACGGCACGCAACTGGAAGAAATCTCGGAGCAGCAGGACGCCAAGGTGCTGATCTGCGGCTTCGGGCGCTATGGCCAGATCGTGGGCCGCATGCTGATGTCGCAGGGCCTGCGCGTGACGGTGCTCGACCACGACGCCGACACCGTCGAAGGCCTGCGCCAGTTCGGCTTCCGCGTGTTCTATGGCGACGCGACGCGGCTCGACCTGCTGCGCACCGCGGGTGCCGGCACGGCCAAGGCCATCGTGGTGGCGGTGGACGACATCGAGCAGTCGCTGGAGATCGTCGACCTCGTGAAGGAGCACTTTCCGAAGGCCCGCATCATCGCGCGGGCCCGCAACGTGAACCACCTCTTCCAGCTGCGCGACCGCGGCGTGACGGATGTGGAGCGCGAGGTGTTCGAATCGTCGCTGCGCAGCGCGCGCAGCACGCTCGAGGCGCTGGGCTGGCCGGCGCACGAGGCGCGCGAATCGGCCATGCGTTTTCGCCGCCGGAACCTCAAGCTCAGCGACGAGATGTACCCGCACTACAAGGACCGCGCCAAGCTGATCGCGGCCAGCAAGGCCGGCCGCCAGCAGTTCGAGGAACAGATGGCGCGCGAACGCGAGGAACGGCAGCGCCGCTCGGGCCTTGACTGGAACCTGATCGAGGACAAGGAAGAGGCGGACGCGTAGCCCGCCCCTTGGGCCCGCCTCCGGGCGCTCAGCCCTCCAGCTTCAGCAGCCTGACCGCATTGCCCTTCAGGATGCCCGGCATCACCTCGGGCTTGAAGCCGGCGGTCTCGAAGTCCTTCAGCCAGCGGTCAGGCGTGATCAGCGGATAGTCGCTGCCGAACAGGATGCGGTCCTTCAGCAGCGTGTTGGCGTATTGCACCAGCTGCTTCGGAAAGTACTTGGGGCTCCAGCCCGACAGGTCGATCCAGACGTTCGGCTTGTGCGTGGCCACGCTCAGCGCCTCGTCCTGCCAGGGGAAGCTGGGGTGCGCCATCACGATCTGCATGTCCGGGAAGTCGATGGCCACGTCGTCCAGGTGCATCGGATTGCTGTACTCCAGCCTGAGGCCGCCGCCGCAGCGCATGCCCGAGCCGATGCCGCTGTGGCCGGTGTGGAAGATGGCCGGCAGCTGGTGCTCGGCAATCACCTCGTAGAGCGGCCAGGCCATCTTGTCGTAGGGATGGAAGGCCTGCACCGTCGGGTGGAACTTGAAGCCCTTCACGCCGTGCTCCTCGATGAGCCGGCGCGCCTCGCGCGCACCCATCTTTCCCTTGTGCGGATCGATGCTCGCGAAGGCGATCATCATGTCGCTGTTCTTCTGCGCGGCTTCGGCGATTTCCTCGTTCGGGATGCGGCGGCGGCCCATGTTCGATTCGGCGTCGACCATGAACATCACCAGGCCGATCCTGCGTTCGCGGTAGTAGGCCACGCTCTCGGCAATGGTGGGCCGGCCGCTGGAGCCGAAGTACTTGTCGGCGGCGCGGTCGTATTCCTCGCCGTAGTTGTCGAACGGGTTCCAGCAGCTCACTTCGGCGTGGGTGTGGATGTCGATGGCGATCAGGTTCTGGTGGTCCATGTCGTTGTCTCCAGTACGGGTAAGTCCCTAGGGATCGGGGGGCTCAAGTGCCTTGAATTGATTATTTATCATAACCATAATCCAACTCACACACGAATGCAATCATGACCAATCCCGACCTCCAACTCGACATCCGCGACGACGTGGCCATCGTCCGCCTGACGCGCGGCGCCAAGCGCAACGCACTTTCGGACGGCCTGATCCTCGCGCTGCGCAACACCTTCGAGACGCTGCCTTCCACGGTGCGCGCCGCGGTGCTCGACGGCGAGGGCCCGCATTTCTGCGCCGGCCTCGACCTGAGCGAGCTGAAGGAGCGCGACGCCGGCCAGGGCATGCAGCATTCGCGGCTGTGGCACGGCGCACTCGACCTGATCCAGCACGGCCCGGTGCCGGTGATCGCGGCGCTGCACGGCGCGGTGGTGGGCGGCGGCCTCGAACTGGCGAGCGCCTGCCACATCCGCGTGGCCGACCGCAGCACCTTCTACGCACTGCCCGAAGGCTCGCGCGGCATCTTCGTGGGCGGCGGCGGCTCGGTGCGCATTCCCAAGCTGATCGGCGTGGCCCGCATGACCGACATGATGATGACCGGCCGCGTCTACAACGCCGAGGACGGCGAGCGTGCCAATTTCGCGCAGTACCTGGTCGACGAGGGCGCGGCCTTCGACAAGGCCTTCGAACTCGCGAAGCGCGTGGCCACCAACGCCCCGCTGACCAACTACGCGCTGATGCATGCGCTGCCGCGCATCGCCGAGCAGTCGGCCGACCACGGCTTCTTCACCGAAGCGCTGATGTCCGGCATCGTGCAGAACGCGCCCGAAGCCAAGGCCCGCGTGCGCGACTTTCTCGAAGGCCGCGGCGCGAAAGTGAGCAAGGAATGACCACCATCCGATACCGTCCGCTGGCTTTCGGCGTCACGCGCGCCGTGCTGCGCCAAGGTGCGCCGGGCACGCAGTACCTGCGGGCCGAGACAGCGCTCGGACCCTACCGCGACCGCATGACCGACCGCCTCGCGCACTGGGCCGAACAGGCGCCCGAGCGCACCTTCATCGCCCGCCGCGAACGGCTGGCCGACGGCAGCACCGGCGACTGGCAGCGCGTGAGCTACGCCGAGGCGCTGCAGAAGGCGCGCAGCATCGGCCAGGCACTGCTCGACCGCGGGCTGGATGCGGAGCGCCCGGTCGCGATCCTCAGCGAGAACGGTATCGAACACGCCCTGATGGCCCTCGGCTGCCTTTATGCGGGCGTGCCGTACTGCCCGGTGTCGCCGCCCTACTCGGTGGTGAGCCAGGACTTCGAGAAGCTGCGCCACGTGCTGGACACCCTCACGCCGGGCCTGGTGTTCGCCGCCGACGCCGCGCGCTTCGGCCGCGCCATCGCCGCCGCCGTGCCTGCCGACACCGAAGTCGTGATAGCCGAAGGCACGCCCGAAGGCCGCGCGGTCACAGCGTTCGATGCGCTGGCCGCCACGCCCGCCACGCCCGCCATCGACGCCGCGATGCGCGCCACCGGCCCCGACACCATCACCAAGTTCCTCTTCACCTCGGGCTCCACCAAGATGCCCAAGGCGGTGATCAACACGCACCGCATGTGGTGCGCCAACCAGCAGCAGCTGCGCCAGTCGATTCCCGCCCTGGGCGAGGAGCCGCCGGTGCTGGTCGACTGGCTGCCCTGGAACCACACCTTCGGCGGCAACCACAACGTGGGCATCGTGCTTGACAACGGCGGCACGCTCTACATCGACGACGGCAAGCCCACGCCAGGCGGCATGGCCGAGACGCTGCGCAACCTGCGCGAGATCGCGCCCACCATCTATTTCAACGTGCCGACCGGCTTCGAGGCCATTGCGCACGCCATGGAAACCGATGCGGTGCTACGGCGCAACCTGCTGTCGCGCGTGAAGATGTTCTTCTACTCGGGCGCCGCGTTGTCGCAGCCCGTGTGGGACAGCCTGCACCGCACGCAGGAGTCCGAGGTCGGCGAACGCATCGTGATGGGCACGGGCCTGGGCATGACCGAGTCCGGCCCGTTCGCGCTCTACGTCACGGGGCCCGAGGTCAAGTCGGGCGACGTGGGCCTGCCCGCGGCCGGCATCGAGCTCAAGCTGATCGAGGTCGACGGCAAGACCGAGGTGCGCTACCGCGGCCCCAACATCACGCCCGGCTACTGGCGCGCCCCCGAGGCCACGGCCGAAGCCTTCGACGAAGAGGGCTTCTTCTCGACCGGCGACGCGGTGAAATGGATCGACGAGTCGAACATCCACCGCGGGCTGCGCTTCGACGGCCGCATCGCCGAAGACTTCAAGCTGGCCACCGGCACCTTCGTGAGCGTGGGCCCGCTGCGCGCCAAGATCATCGCGGCCGGCGCGCCCTATGTGCAGGACGCGGTACTGACCGGCATCAACCTGAAGGAAGTCGGCGCGCTGGTCTTCCCGACGCAGAAGGTGCGGGAGCTGGCCGGCCTGCCCGGCAGCGCCACCATGCAGCAGGTGCTCGAAAGCGCACCGGTGCAGGCGCACTTCCAGCAGGTGGCCAACGCGCTGGCGGCCATGGGCACCGGCAGCGCCAACCGCATCGCACGGCTGCACCTGATGGCCGAGCCGCCCTCCATCG
Organism: Variovorax sp. VRV01; assembly: GCF_014852545.1. Lineage (NCBI taxonomy): Bacteria > Pseudomonadati > Pseudomonadota > Betaproteobacteria > Burkholderiales > Comamonadaceae > Variovorax > Variovorax sp. VRV01. Next base: position 266,401 of record NZ_JACVBS010000001.1, on the reverse strand, counting down.
ACAAGGGCGAAGTGACCGACAAGGGCTCCATCAACCAGCGCGCCGTGCTCAAGCACCGCGCCGAAATCGTCGAGGCGCTGCATGCCGACACCCTGCCCTTCACCCTGAAGCCCCGCTGAACCACCACCCGAGGAGACATACACCATGAAGATCGAAGGACAAGCCGCACTCGTGACCGGCGGCGCATCGGGCCTGGGCGAAGCCACCGCGCGCGAACTGGCGCGCCTGGGCGCCAAGGTGGCCGTGCTCGACCGCAACGCCGAGCTGGCCGAGAAGGTGGCCGCAGAGATCGGCGGCGTCGCCTGCGTCTGCGACATCACCGACACCGACAGCGTCAATGCCGCGCTCGACAAGGCCGAGGCCGCCCACGGCACCGCGCGCATCCTGATGAACGTGGCGGGCATCGGCAGCGCCAAGCGCATCGTCGGCAAGGACGGCAACCCGGCGCCGCTCGAAGACTTCGTGCGCGTGGTCAACATCAACCTGATCGGCGGCTACAACATGGCGCGCCTCTTTGCGGCCCGCTGCGCCAAGCTGGAAGCACTCGACAACGGCGAGAAGGGCGTGATGCTCTTCACCGCCTCGGTCGCGGCCTTCGACGGCCAAGTGGGCCAGCAGGCCTACAGCGCCTCCAAGGGCGGCCTCGTGGGCATGACGCTGCCGATGGCACGCGACCTCGCGCAGCATGCGATCCGCGTCTGCACGGTGGCGCCGGGCCTCTTCGCCACGCCGCTCCTGATGGAACTGCCCGAGGCCGTGCAGCAATCGCTGGCCGCATCGATCCCGTTTCCGCCGCGCCTGGGCAAGCCTTCGGAATTTGCCGAGCTGGCCTGCCACATCGTGACCAATGGCCACCTCAACGGCGAAGTCATTCGCCTCGACGGCGCCCTGCGCATGGCGCCGCGCTGATTTTCAGCCCCAGCAAACAGAGCCCGGAAGACAAGGAGACAACACCATGACCAACAGACGCCAATTCGTGCAGGCACTCGGCGGCGCAGCCGCGCTCGGCGCCCTGCATCCGCTTGCCGCACTCGCCCAGGCCGTGCAGCAGGCCAAGATCTACTACGGCTTTCCGGCCGGCAGCGCGGGCGACAGCGTGGCGCGCCGGGTGGCCGAGAAACTGGGCGACACGCCCTATTCGAAGATCAACGCGGTGGTCGAGAACAAGCCCGGCGCGGGCGGGCGCATCGCGCTCGACACGCTCAAGACCTCGCCGGCCGACGGTTCGGTGCTGTGCCTCGCGCAGGCCTCGGCGCTCTCGACCTACCCGCACATCTATACCAAGCTGAGCTACGGCCTTGCCGATTTCGCGCCGGTTTCCATCGGCGCCGTGATGACGCACGGCCTGGCCGTCGGCCCGATGGTGCCGGCCAGCGTGAAGACGCTGAAGGACTACATCGCCTGGGCCAAGGCCAATCCCGGCCAGGCCAGCTACGGCTCGCCGGGCGCGGGCTCCACGCCGCACTTCCTGGGTGCGCTGCTGGGCCTGAACACCGGCACCGACCTGCGCCACGTTCCCTACCGCGGCTCGCTGCCGGCCATCAACGACGTGGTGGGCGGGCAGATCGCCTCGAGCATGACGCCCGTGGGCGACTACCTGCCCTTCGCCAAGGCCGGCAAGCTGCGCGTGCTCGCCACCTCGGGCGCCCAGCGCGCAGCCTACCTGCCCGACGTGCCCACCTTCACCGAACAGGGCTTCCCGGAAATCGTGGCCGACGAATGGTTCGGCTTCTTCGCGCCGGCGAAGACGCCCGCCCCCGTCATCGCCGCCGCGAGCACGGCGATCCAGGCCGCGCTCAAGGACAAGGCCGTGGCCGACGGCCTGCTGTCGGTCGGCCTGGTCGCGCACGGCTCCTCGCCCGAGGACATGAAGAAATCGCTCCAGTCCGAATACGAGCGCTGGGGTCCGCTGGTCAAGAAGATCGGCTTCACCGCCGAGTCCTGAGACACCGATGGATTACCGCCCCCGCCCCGAGGACAGCCGCTTCATCCTGAACGCGGTGCTCGATGCACCTTCGAGGCTGCGTGCGCTCGCGCCCTTCGCCGAGGTCGACGAAGCGCTGCAGGCACAGGTGCTCGAGGAAGCCGCGCGCTTCGTGGCCGAGGCGGTGGCACCCATCAACCGCGGCGGCGACGAAATCGGCTGCCGCTTCGCCAACGGCGAGGTCGCCACGCCACCCGGGTTCCGCGCGGCCTACCAGGCCCTCGTCGACGGCGGCTGGCCCGGCCTGTCGGCCGCAGTCGAAGACGGCGGCCAGGGGCTGCCGGCCGTGCTCGAAGCCATCCTCTACGAATGGCTGAGCGCGGCGAACCACGGCCTCACGATGGCGCCGGGGCTGCTGCACGGCGCCTACGCCTGCCTCAAGCACCACGGCAGCGACGAACTGAAGGCACGCTACCTTTCGAAAATTGCCACCGGCGAATGGCTCGCCACCATGTGCCTGACCGAGGCCCACGCGGGCAGTGACCTGGGCCAGGTGCGCACGCGCGCCGTGCCGCAGGCCGACGGCAGCCTGCGCGTGAACGGCGGCAAGATCTTCATTTCGGGCGGCGAACACGACCTCACGCCCAACATCGTGCACCTGGTGCTGTGCCGCATGCCCGATGCACCCGCCGGCCCCAAGGGCCTGTCGCTGGTGCTCGTGCCCAAGCTGCAGCCCGACGGCACGCGCAATGCGGTGCACTGCGAGCGCATCGAAGAGAAGATGGGCCTGCACGGCAGCCCCACCTGCACGATGCGCTTCGACGACGCCACCGGCTGGCTGGTCGGCGAGCCGGGCCGCGGCCTGGCCGCGATGTTCGTGATGATGAATGCGGCGCGCCTGCATGTGGCGCTGCAGGGTATCGGCCTGCTCGACGCCGCCTGGCAGAAGGCCGAGGCCTATGCGGCCGAGCGCCGCCAGATGCGTGCGCCCGGCGCCGTGCCCGCCAGCCGCGGCGCCGAAGCCGCGGACCTGATCGCCGAGCACCCCGCGATCCGCCGCATCCTCGACACCCAGCGCGCCTGGATCGACGGCGCGCGCACGCTTGCCTACCGCAGCGCACTGATGCTCGACGTGGCCGCGCACGACGCCGACCCCAAGGCGCGCGAACGCGCGCAGCACTGGTGTTCGCTGGTCACGCCCGTGCTCAAGGCCGCCTGCACGCAGCAGGCCTTCCATGGCGCGAGCGAATGCCTGCAGGTGTTCGGCGGCCACGGCTACGTGCGCGAATGGGGCATCGAGCAGATCGTGCGCGATGCGCGCGTGACCATGATCTACGAGGGCACCAACGAGATCCAGGCCATCGACCTGCTGGTGCGCAAGGTGCTGCCTGACGGCGGCGCCGCGATGTCGGCCGTGCTGCTCGAACTGCGCGACGCGCTCGACGCCTCGCGCGAGGCCGATGCCGACGTGCAGCGCCGGCTTGCGCAGCTGCGCTACCTGGGCACCACCATCGCGATGGCCGCGCATGCCAACCCCGTGCTGTCCTACGAAGTGGCCGACGACTACCTGCGCGCGGTGATGCTCGCGATGCTGGCCTGGGCCTGGGCGCGCATCGATGCGGCCGAGGCAACGCCGGCCGAGCGCGCCGCCAGGGCCGGCCCGGCGGCCGCGCTGCGGCGCTGGGTGCTGCCCGAATTCGACATGCGGCTGGCCATCGTCAAGCGCGCCTGCGAAGGTGTCGCGATGACGCACGACGCCACAAAAACTCCCGCCGCCGCGCGCTGACGGAAGCCCGGCCGGGCCGGCCACGAGTTACGCTCGGGCCATGCCCCGTCCATCCAAGAACAGTCCCGCCAAAGCAGAGCCGGCCGCAGCGCCAAGCGGCAAATCGGAGCGGCTCGACGCCCGCATGCTGGAAGCCCTGGTCGGCTACAACGCGCGCCGCGCCTGGCTCATCGTGAGCAGCGTGTTCGCCGAGCGCATGGCGCCGTACGGCCTCAAGCAGATCGACTTCTCGGTGCTGTCGCTGCTCGCGCACAACCCGGGCGCCACCTCGCGCCAACTGTGCAACACGCTCGACATCCTGCCGCCCAACCTGGTGAGCCTGGTCGCCACGCTCGACAGCCGCGGGCTCATCGAGCGCCGCCCGCATCCGCACGACGGCCGCGCGGTGGGCCTGCACCTCACCGAGGCCGGCGAAAAGCTGATCCGCGAGGCCGAGCAGACCGTGACGCAGCTCGAGGCCGACGCCAGCGCCCGGCTCACGGCACGCGAGCGCGAAACGCTGATCCGGCTGCTGCAGAAGATCTATCTGTAGCCGAGGCCGCCCAGGCTAGAGCCCCCGCTCCACCATGTCGATCAGCCGCTGCCCCAGCGCGTGGCTGGCTTGCGCATCCATGCCCTTGAGCGGTCCTTCGATGATCAGCAGCGCCAGGCCGTGCACGGCCGACCAGGCCAGGTATTCGGCGTTCGGGCGGTGCGAAGGGTCGAGCGCACCCGCTTCCACGAGCCGGTCGATCGCGGCGCCCAGCAGCTGGAACGGGTCCTTGCCGCTGGCGCCGGCCCTCGCCGGCCCCACCTCCCCTTCGGCGTCTTCCGACGACACCACGAAGGCGGTGCGGAACAGGCCCGGCTCGGCCTGGGCAAAGCGCAGATAGGCGGTACCGATGGCCCGCACCTGCGCCCGCGCGAAGTCGACGGGCGGCTGGTCGCAGGGCAGCACCGCCAGCTCCTTCTCCATGGCCCCGGCTGCCGCCGACAGCGCGGCCGCGCGCACCGCCAGCAGCAGCTCGCGCCGGCTCGCGAAATGGCGGTAGGCCGCATTGGGCACCACGCCCGCGCGCCGCGTCACTTCGCGCAGCGCCACCGCCTCGGGGCCGCCGTCGCGCGCCAGTTCGATGCCTGCGTCGAGCAGCGCGCGGCGCAGGTCGCCGTGGCGGTAGGTGCTGCGGGCCGCGGGCGGACTGGGGGCTGGCGGGACGATGCGGGGGCTCATCAAAGAAATCTCCATGTGGACAGTGTCCATTATGTCTGCTATTCTTTGTGGACGGTGTACACAAACTTAGTTATTCCGTATGCGCGCAGGTCCCTGCGCATCCTTTCATCCTCAGTCCAAAGGAAATGCCATGAAAGTCCAGTCCTATCTGTCCTTCGAAGGCCGCTGCGACGAAGCGCTCGGGTTCTACAAGAAGGCGCTCGGCGCCGAGGTCGTGCAGCTCATGCGCTACAGCGAGGCGCCCGAAATGCCGCCCTCGTCCGATGCCGACGCCAGCTGCGGCGGCGGCGCGCCGGCGGCCGACAAGGTGATGCACGCGGTGGTGCGCATCGGCGAAACCGAGCTGATGGCCTCCGACGGCCGGTGCTCGGGCCAGCCGGAGTTCAAGGGCATCATGCTGGCCCTCACCGCCTCCACCGACGCCCAGGCGCGCCAGTGGTTCGATGCGCTGGCCGACGGCGGCCAGGTGATGCAGCCGCTCACGCCGACCTTCTTCAGCTCCAGCTTCGGCATGCTCGCGGACCGCTTCGGCGTGGGCTGGCTGCTGGTGGTGGCGCCCGCCGCCTCCGCCTGAAAGCAGGGCTCGGCAAGAAAACAACCAAGGAAAACCTCATGTCTCCCATCCACGCTTATCTCTCGTTCGACGGCAATGCGGCCGAGGCCATGCGCTTCTATGAAAAGACGCTTGGTGGCACCATGCAGATGATGATGACCATGGGCGAAGCCCCGGGCGCCGGGCAGTTTCCGCCCGGCGCCGAAAAACGCATCATGCATGCGGCCCTGGCCTACGGCGACGGCATGCTGATGGCCTCCGACACCATGCCCGGCCAGCCCTATGAAGGCATGAAGGGCTTCGGCGTGGCACTGACGATCGAGACCGTCGCGGAAGCCAGGCGCGTGTTCGACGCCTTCGCCGAAGGCGGCAAGGTCACGATGCCTTTCGAGAAGACCTTCTGGGTCGAGGGATTCGGCATGGTGACCGACCGCTTCGGCACGCCCTGGCTCATCAACGGCGGCAAGCCGCTGGTCTGACCCCGCCCCTCCCATCCGCAACCCGCAGGAACCGCTCTTCATGACCGACACACTCGACAACAACCGAAAGCGCTGGCTCGCACTGATGGTGCTGTGCCTCGGCGTGCTGATGATCGTGCTCGACACCACGATCGTGAACGTGGCACTGCCCTCGATCCGCACCGACCTCGGCTTCACCGAGACCTCGCTGGTCTGGGTGGTGAACGCCTACATGCTGACCTTCGGCGGCTTCCTGCTGCTGGGCGGACGGCTGGGCGACCTGTATGGCCACCGCAGGCTCTTCCTGATCGGCCTCGTGCTGTTCACGCTGGCCTCGCTGGCCTGCGGCCTCGCCAATTCGCAGGTGCTGCTGGTCGCGGCGCGCGCGGTGCAGGGGCTGGGCGGCGCGGTGGTTTCGGCCGTTTCGCTCTCGCTCATCATGAATCTGTTCACCGAGCCGGCCGACCGTGCCAAGGCGATGGGCGTCTACGGCTTCGTCTGCGCGGGCGGCGGCAGCATCGGCGTGCTGCTGGGGGGGCTGCTCACGAGTTCGCTGAGCTGGCACTGGATCTTCCTGGTGAACCTGCCGATCGGCGTGGCCGTGTATGCACTGTGCATGGCGCTCTTGCCCAGCGCGCGCGGCCACGCGCATGGCGAGAAGCTCGACGTGGCCGGCGCCGTCACTGTCACGCTGTCGCTCATGCTCGCGGTCTACGGTGTGGTCAACGGCAACGAAGCCGGCTGGGGCTCCGCGCAAACGCTGGGCCTGCTCGGCGCTGCCGTGGTGCTGCTCGCGATCTTCATCGCCATCGAGGCGCGCGTGCAGCACCCGCTGATGCCGCTCGGTCTCTTCCGCCTGCGCAGTGTGTCGGTCGCCAACGTGGTGGGCGTGCTGTGGGCGGCGGCGATGTTCGCGTGGTTCTTCATCTCCGCGCTCTACATGCAGTTGGTACTGAACTACACGCCGATGCAGATCGGCCTCGCCTTCCTGCCAGCCAACATCATCATGGCGGTGTTCTCGCTCGGCCTCTCGGCCAGGCTGGTGATGCGCTTCGGCATCCGCAAGCCGCTCGCGGCCGGACTCTGGCTCGCGGCCATCGGCCTTGCACTCTTCGCGCGCGCCCCCGTCAACGGCAGTTTCGTCATCGACGTGCTGCCCGGGATGATGCTGCTCGGCCTGGGTGCCGGCATGGCGTTCAACCCGGTGCTGCTCGCGGCCATGAGCGAGGTCGACCCGGCCGATTCGGGCCTCGCCTCGGGCGTGGTCAACACCGCCTTCATGATGGGCGGCGCACTCGGGCTCGCCGTGTTGGCCAGTGCCGCCGCGGCGCGCACCAGTTCGATGGAAGCGGCCGGGGCGCAGATGCCCCTTGCGCTCACCGGCGGCTACAACCTCGCGTTTCTTGTCGGCGCCGTGTTCGCGGCGCTGGCAGGTTTGCTTGGGGCGCTGCTGCTTCGCACCGCATCTCCGGGGTCCACTCGGAACGACAAGAACAACAAGGGAGCCGCGGCATCCGCAAGCACGGCAAACCGTGCAGCGGCGTCTTGAGGGCCCGCCCATCCGGCGACCCGCTTTTCTTTTCTATTTTCCGTTTCTTTCAAGGAGACTTTCAATGGCTCGCTATGTCGACGGCTTTCTCGTCCCCGTTCCCTCGAACAACGTCGAGGCCTACCGCAAGCTGGCCCGCAAGGCCGGCAAGATCTGGATGGAATACGGCGCGCTCGAATATGTGGAATGCATTGCAGACGACGTGAAGCCGGGAAAATTCACCTCGTTTCCGCAGAGCGTGAAGCAGAAGGCCGACGAAACCGTGGCCTTCTCGTGGATCGTCTACAAGTCGCGCAAGCACCGCGACGCGGTCAACGCCAAGGTCATGGCCGACCCGCGCATTGCCGCGATGGACCCCAAGACCCTGCCTTTCGACGGAAAGCGGATGATCTTCGGCGGCTTCAAGTCGATCGTCGAGTTCTGAGCGAAAGCTCCGGCCTCAGGCGAAGAATCCGTCGTAGACGAGCTTGAGGCCTGTGAGCAGCATGCCCAGGTACACGAAGCGATAGAACCAGGTCGCATCGATGCGCCGGGCAATGCGGATGCCCACCCACACGCCGAGCGGCGCCAGCGGCATCAGCGCTGCCGATGTGGCCAGCGTGCGCAGGTCGATCAGGCCGAGCCATGCGTAGGGAATCCACTTGCTCAGGTTCACCACGAAGAAGAAATACGCCATGGTGGCGGTGAACACCACCGGCTTGAGCCGCAGCGGAATCACGTAGGCATTGATCGGCGGCCCGCCGGCATGCGCGATGAAGCTGGTGAACCCCGAGACCGCGGTGAGCGCCGCGCCCACCGCGCGCGAGGGCAGCGGATCGTCCGGCCTGGGCGGAAACGCGAGCCGCTGCGCAAGGAACAGCAGCGTGAACACGCCGACGATGCCGGCCACGGTGTGGGCCGAGAGCGTGCGGAACAGCAGCGTGCCGATCACCGTGCCGAGCAGTCCGAAAGGAATCAGGAACTTGAGCAGCGCGCGGTCGAAGTCGTTGCGGAAGGCGGCCAGGCCGAGCAGGTCCATCAAGAGCAGCAGCGGCATCAGGATGGCCGCGGCCTGCGGCACGGTGACCGCCAGGGCCATCAGCGGCACCGCCAGTGAACCGAAGCCGGCGCCGAAGCCGCTCTTGCTGATGCCCAGCAGCAGCACGGCGGGAACGGCCACCGCATAGAAATGCGGATCGGTGATGAGGGGAAAGACCATGGGAAAGGAAGCGGCGCAGAAAAAAGCCCGCCGTGTCGGCGCTGGCGGGCCACCCGAGCGTAGCAGGATGGCGCGGGCCCTGCAGGCGCTTCGGCACGGCACTTTGCGGCCGTGGACCGTCTTCGGAAACTGTGCGTAAACGCACATACCGCCAGGCAGCGGCTGCGCACACTGGAACCGCAACCGCCGCACTCCGCGGCCGCCCTCTCATTTTTCAAGGATCCGCCATGAACACCCAGACCGTAGCCGCCAACGCCGCGCGTGCGCCGATCGCACCTTCGCAGGCTTCCTCCGCCTTCTCCCCCGCCACGCCGGACGACGCCGGCAAGCTGCTGCTGCGCCTGGCGATCGGCGTGCTCGTGCTGCTGCACGGCATCTTCAAGATCTCGGCCGGCGTGGGCTTCGTGAGCGCGATGCTGGCGAAGGCCGGCCTGCCGGGCGGGCTGGCCTACCTGGTGTACGTGGGCGAGATCGTGGCGCCGCTCCTCATGATCGCCGGCTTCTGGACCCGCGCCGCGGCCGGCGTGGTCGTCATCAACATGCTCGCGGCCTTCGGCCTGGTGCACATGGCCGACCTGTTCGCTCTGACCAAGCAGGGCGGCTGGGCGCTCGAGCTGCAGGGCCTGTACCTGTTCGGCGCGCTCACCGTGGTGCTGCTGGGCGCGGGCCGATTCAGCCTTGGCGGGCTGCGCGGCCGCTGGAACTGATCCGGCTCAGCCGGCGTCGCCCCGCACCTGCGAGACCATCGCCTCGAGCCGGGCGACGTCGGCCACCCGCAGGGCCTTGCCGTCCTTCTGCAGCACGCCGCTGCGTGCCAGCACGTTGAGTTCGCGGGTCACCTGCTCGCGGTTGGTGCTGATCTGGCCCGCCAGGGCTGCGTGCCTGGGCGCCGGCTCCAGCCGCGCCTGGTTGTGCGCCACGCCCGCAGCCCGCGCGAGGCGCAGCAGCTCGGCATGCAGCCGGTTCTGGACCCCCAGCGTGCTCAGGTCGATCACGCGCTCCGACAGCTGCCGCACCAGCGAGGCCAGCCGCTGCATCACCCGCTCGGCCACCAGCGGCTCCTCGCGCAGCAGGGCCAGGAAGGCGGCGCGGTCGAGGCTCGCAAGCACGCTCGGCAGCAGCGTGACCACGTCGGCCGAACGCGGCCCGCCGTCGATGGCGGCAATGTCGCCGAAGTGCTCGCCGGCTTCCGAATCCCTGAAGGTCACCTGCCGCCCGTTGGCCGCGTAGGTGGTCACGCGGACCCGGCCCGAGACCAGCAGGAACACCTCGCCCTGCTGCTCGGCACGCAGCAGCAAGGGCTTGCCGGCCTCGACGCTGTGCCACAGGCATTGCTGCGCGAGCAGGTCGAGCCGCTGGTCTGAAAGGCCTTCGAACAGCGCGATGCGGCGCAGCGCGAGGCTGGAACGGGGAGTGATTGGAGTGGAGGCCATGCCGGTGGAGAGGGGCGCGCGCATTATGCTCGGGTGCCCTTTCGAAGCCATTCATGGACAGACGCTCCCCACCCATCGCCCGGCTGCCGAAACCGCCGACCCGGCGCAACCTCCGATGGACGAGCGGACTGGTGCTGATGGCCTATGTCACGGCGCACCTGCTGAACCATTCGCTGGGCATTGCCTCCTTCGCTGCGGCCGAGGCGGTGCTGCGCAACGTGCAGCTCTTCTGGCACAGCCTGCCGGGCACGCTGCTGCTGTATGGCGCGGCCGCCGTGCACCTGGCGCTGGCCGTGGCCGCGCTGTGGGAGCGCCGCACGCTGCGCATGCCGCCGCTCGAGGGCCTGCGCGTGCTGCTGGGTTTTGCGCTGCCGCTGCTGCTGGCCACCCACCTGACCGCCATGCGCGGCGCCTTCCTGGCCTATGGCATCGAGGGCTCCTATGTCCGCGTGGTCTCGGGCCTGTGGAGCCTGCCGGGCGCCGGCGCGCAGTTCACGATGCTGCTCGCGGCCTGGACCCATGGCTGCCTCGGCATCCACTTCGCGCTGCGGGCGCGGCCGGCCTACCGCCGCCTTTCCTATCTGCTGCTGGCCATTGCCGTGGTGCTGCCGCTCGCGGCGATGATGGGTTTCGTCTCGATGGGGCGGGAATTCCAGTGGACCGGCGTGCCGCCCGCGGTGCTGCCGACCCCGGCCCAGGGCCGGGCGCTCGGCATGGCGGAGGGCCGCATCAAGCTCTTCTACGCGCTCGGCCTGGCCGCCCTGCTGGCAGCCTATGCGGCGCGCAACTGGTTCGCGCGCCGCGCGCGCGGCGCGTCGATTGCGCTGCGCTACCCCGGCCGCACGGTGCACGTGCCGCACGGTTGGAGCGTGCTGGAAGCGAGTCGGTCGCACGGCATCGCCCATCTCTCGGTGTGCGGCGGCCGGGCGCGCTGCTCGACCTGCCGCGTGCGCGTGCTCGGCCCCGCACAGCACTGGGACCCGCCCGACCGCGACGAGCAGCGAACGCTCGACCGCGTGCGTGCACCGGAAGGCGTGCGGCTGGCCTGCCAACTGCGCCCGCGAGGCGACATCGAGGTCATCCCGCTGTTCGCGCCCGCAAGCCGCGGAAGACAGCCGGCGCCGGCCAGCAGCTTCGGCCGCGAGCGCGACGTGGCCATCCTGTTCGTGGACCTGCGACGCTGGTCGGGGTTGGCGGAAGGGCAATGGCCCTTCGACCTAGCCTATGTGCTCGACCGCTACTTTGCCACCGTGGGCGCCGCGGTGCGCGAATGCGGCGGCGTGCCGAACCAGTTCATCGGCGACAGCGTGATGGCGATCTTCGGCCTCGGCACCGACCTGCCCACCGCCTGCCGGCAGGCGCTGCGCGCGACCGAACTGATCGGCCAGCGCATGGATGCGTGGAGCGAAGGCTTCGAAGCCCAGTTCGGCCAGCGCCTGGACTTCGGCATGGGCCTGCACGCCGGACGCGCGGCCGTGGGCGAAGTGGGCTACCTCGACACCACCACCTTCACCGCGATCGGCGAAGTGGTCAACACCGCGAGCCGGCTGCAGGACCACGCCAAGACGGCCGCGTCGCGCCTGGTGGTCTCGGTGTATGCCGCGCAGCAGGCCGGCTTCGCGCATGCCGGAGGACAGGTCGAGATGCTGGCCGTGCGCGGCCGCTCCGAGCCGATCGCGGTGATCTGCTCCGACTAGCAGCAGCAGCCGACCGACGCGGCCTGCTTCAGGCCGGCGCCACTGCCACCGTGGCCGCATCGGGCGCTTGCGTGATGGCGTAGCGCACCGGCAGGAAGCGCTCGATCACCGCGCAGTTGGTGCGCGTGTGCCCGGTCACTTCGCTGCAGGTGAAGCTGCCGCCGCGGCCGCTTCGCCATGCCGCCAGGCCCAGCAGCAGCGCCAGCTGATCCGCAAGATGCGGCCCCACGGCCGCCTGGCTTTTCTGGAACCCGCGCAGCTCCTTCACCAGCCCGTGCGCCACCTGCTCGGCGCTCAGCGACTTTTCGCCGAAAGCCGTGAAGACCTCGGTGACGTGTTCGTACGCCAGCGTGGCAAGCAGCGCGTTGCCGGGCCCTTCGTTCTGGCGCGCGGTGCCGGTGCGCAGCTGCTCGCCGGACCATCCCATGGCCTTGCCCAGCGTCTCCAGCTCGCGCGCGGCGACGTGGCGCGCAAGCCCCGGCGCCAGGCACTCCGCATGGGCCGACAGGAGCGCGCCGCGGCTCATCAGATCGAAAGACCGCAGTCCATCAACGTCCGGCACGATGGCCGCTTCGACCTCGCCGCCGCCGGCAGGGTAGAAACCGCAGCGGCGCAGCACCAGCTGCAGGTCCGCGCCCAGGCGGCGCACCAGCGGTGCGAAGGCGCGCTCCAGAAAGTGGAAAGGCGGCGCCATCGGGTTGTGCGTGCCGCCGCTCAGATGCAGACGGCTCGGCGCACCGGCCAGCAGCAGCGGCGGCAGCACCGTCTGCAGAACCAGCATGCAGCTGCCCGCGCTGGCAATCGCGAAGCGGTAGTCGCCCGCGCGCACCGGCCCGGGCACGAAGCGCAGCGACTGCGAGCCGAGCTCGGCCCCTTCGACCTGCGCGCCGCTGATCTGCGCCGCGGCATTCACGCAGGCCAGGTGCTGGCGCATCAGGCCCGGCTTGGCGCGGCCTGCGCGGATCTTCTCGATGGCCACGGGCTGGCCCGTGGCGACCGACAGGGCCAGGCTGGTGCGCAGGATCTGCCCGCCGCCCTCGCCCTGCGAACCGTCGAGTTCGATCATGCGCGGCCTCCTTCGATGCGCAGCACCGTCTCGTACAGGAATGCATCGAGTCCCGCGTTCTCGGCCTGCGGCAGCGGCGTGATCGGCTCGGCCGCATGGGCCGCGAGTTCGGCCTCGATGAATGCATGGATGCCGGGCCAGCGCGGGCTGGTCGCAGCCTCGCCGGCGCGCATCTTCACTGCGAGCAGCGCGTTGATTTCATCGATCAGCGCGGCGTCGTGCACGGCGTCGAGCGTGCGCTGCGCCAGCTCGGCGAAGCGCATCGGCGGCACGCCGGCCTGCGTGCGGATCCAGCGCGCGGCCAAGAGCGGACGCAGCACGTAAAGATATTTCTTGTAGCGCACTTCGTCGGCCTGCAGGTGCTCGCGGAAGTTCTTCTTCGCCATCGAGGTGTAGTGATGCCAGCCGCGCGCGTTGGAGAACACCGCCTCCGAGAGCGCGCGGAAACGCGGCATCGCGGCCGCATCGTCGCGGTACACCACGGGCGAGCGCAGCCATTCGAGCAGCGTGGGGTTCGACTCGCGCATCAGGCCCAGCGCCTTGCGCAGGTCCCAGCCGTTCACGTCGAGCTCGCCGCTGATCGGCAGCTCGATCACGTCGCGCCGCGGCGTCACCGTGAGGTACCAAGGCAGTCGGTTCACGTAAATGAAGCGCACGTCGTAGTCGCTGTCGGGCGAGGCAAAGCCCCAGCCGCGGCTGCCGGATTCGCAGGCGAACAGCACCGTGACGTCATGGCGCGTTTCGATATCGCGCAGGGCCTGCATGATCTGCGCGCGCATGGCGGGGTCGATGGGATGGGCAGAGCGCAGGAGCTCGCCGGATTTTTCTTCTTGTGCAGTCATGGAATCAGCGTCGCCGCTTCGTCTGGTTTTATTCGTTCATTGCAGGCCTGCCGCAAAAGCGCGCCTTGCGATCCGGCAGGCACGGCAGCGCACCGCCGTGCTGTTGATGTTGCCCAGCGCCACCTCGTACCACCACTTCTGCTGCTTGGCCGTCCACACTTCGTCGGCGCCGCAGTCGCGGCAGGTGAAGGCCTTGTCCACGTAGAACGCGGGCAGCGGCCCGTAGGTATTGTTGTGCGCGGCCAGCAGCGCCGTATCGGCGACCACCAGGCCGGCACCGCTCACGGGCCGCGCGTCCACGGACAGCCGCTGCTCGGCCAGCCGGCGCGCGGCGCGTTCGAGGCGGTGCGCCTTGATCTCGGCGCGGCGCTGCTTGTTGCTTTTCATGGCCTATCCCTTCACGCACACCACCTGCTTGAGCGTGTGGACCACCTCCACCAGGTCGCTCTGCGCCTCCATCACCGCGTCGATGTCCTTGTAGGCCATCGGGATCTCGTCGATCACGTCGGCGTCCTTGCGGCATTCCACGCCTTCGGTCGCGGCGATCTGGTCGGCGATGGTGAAGAGCTTCTTCGCCTTGGTGCGGCTCATCTTGCGGCCCGCGCCGTGGCTGCAGCTCATGAACGACTCGGGGTTGCCCTTGCCGCGCACGATGTAGCTCTTGGCCCCCATGCTGCCCGGGATGATCCCGAGCTCGCCAGCCTTGGCGCTCACCGCGCCCTTGCGCGTGACGAGCACGTCTTCGCCGAAGTGCGTCTCGCGGTTCACGTAGTTGTGGTGGCAGTTCACCGCTTCCACGTGCGCCTCGAAGGGCTTGCTGATGACCTTGCGCGCGGCCGCGACCACGCGCTGCATCATCACTTCGCGGTTGGCACGCGCGAACTTCTGGGCCCAGCCCACCGCGCGCACGTAGTCGCCGAAGTACCTGGCGCCTTCCTCGAAGTACGCCAGGTCCTGGTCAGGCAGGTTGCGCTGGTGCAGTTCGGCATCCTTCTTCGCGAGTTCGATGAAGTGCGTGCCGATCGCGTTGCCCACGCCGCGCGAACCCGAGTGCAGCATGAACCACACGGCACCCGCTTCGTCGAGGCACACCTCGATGAAGTGGTTGCCGGTACCCAGCGTTCCCAGGTGCTTGTGGTTGTTGGTGTTCCTGATGCGCGGGTAGTCCTCGCAGATCAGGTCGAACTCATCCACCAGCTTGGCCCAGGCGGCGTCGGTTTCGTCGGGTGGCGTTTCCCACGCGCCCTTGTCGCGGCCCATGCGCCTGGGATTGCTTCCGTGCGGCACGGCCCTCTCGATCGCCGAACGCAGCGGGCCCAGGTTGTCGGGCAGGTCGCGCGCATCGAGCGTGGTCTTGCAGGCCATCATTCCGCAGCCGATGTCCACGCCCACCGCGGCCGGGATGATGGCCTTGAAGGTCGGGATCACCGAACCCACGGTGGCGCCGATGCCGTAGTGCACGTCGGGCATGGCCGCGATGTGCTTGAACACGATGGGCAGGCGCGCGGCGTTCTCGAGCTGCTTCTGCGCCTCGTCTTCCACAGGCACGCCGTTCGTCCACATCTTCACGGGGACGCCGTTGGCCACTTCATGCAGTTTGTAGTTCTGTTCCATTTCTTTTCTCTCTTCCATCGTTCGTTCTTCAATGCGCCTCAGGAACCGTTCGGCCGCAGCGTCACCAATCCGTTGAGCACCTGGTCCAGGCCACCGACCACCGAGATCTTGTCGATCCGTTCGGCCACGCGTTCCAGCGTCTCGAGCTCCTTCATCCGCAACGCGACAGGGTTGCCCTCCATCACCTTGGCGGTGTTCAGCAGCGAGCGCGTGGCCGCGGTTTCCTCGCGGCGGCGGATCACGTTGGCCTGGGCCGACTTCTCGGCCTCCACCACCTGGGCCAGGATGGTCTTCATCTCGCCCGGCAGGATGATGTCCTTCACGCCCACGCTCTCCAGCACCACGCCCGAATCCTTCAGCCGCTCGCGCATCTGCGCCAGCACCGTCTGGTCGATGGCCGCCTTGTTCTCCAGCAGCGCGTCCAGCGTCTGCTCGCCCACCGCGGCACGCAGGCCGAACTGCAGTTCGCGATAGACATGTTCGGCCGGCTTGGGCATTTGCGCCAGCGCCTGGCGCACGTCGGTGAAGCGCCATACCGCAGACAGGTTCAGCCGCAGCCCCACCTTGTCGCGGGTCAGGATCTCCTGGCCGCTCACCTCGGCGATCTGCGAACGCAGGTCCACGCAAGTCACGGCCACCTGCCGGTTGAAGCGCCAGAAACCGTGGTTTCCCGGCGGCAGCATCGCCTGCATCTGCCCTTCGAGCGTCAGCACGCCGGCATGGAATTCGGGCACCTGCACCAGCAGCACGCCGTCGAGCCCCTGCACCGCACGTGGACGCAGGGCCACGCTCTGCAGCTTTGCCAGCAGCCCCGCCGGCAGGCGCGCATCGGCCGCCACGTCGACGACGTCCACGCGCTGCTCGCGCAGGCCGCGCCAGTACAGCTTGCGCGTGGCGGGCGGCAGGATCTGCACCAGCACGCCGTCTTCATGGCGCAGGCCGACCTGGGTTTCGCCGAGCGACACCTGCACGAACTCGCGCTCGACCAGTTCGGGCTCGCGCGCCAGGAAGTAGTCGGCCAGTTCGTGCTCGAACGCCGGCTCGGCCAGCGAGAAGCGCTCCAGCTTCAGGCTATCGAAGCGCGAGAACACCCGGTGCTTTCCCGGGCCGAGCAGTTGCTCGAAGTCGCCATTGCGCAGCAGCAGCGCGCGTTCGTTCTTCTTGACGGTGTATTGATTGAAACCCAGCATTTTTTTCTCCCACTCGTTGTTCGGTTCAGTTGTTCGTGTCGTTCGTTCATTCGATCCAGGCCCTCGAAAGGGCAGGCGGCGGGCACTGCGGTGGGGCCAGGCTTTCGTGCAGCGGTCGTCGGGTCCGGTCGGTGCCCGGCGCCGCATGGGCAACGCCGTCACTTCCCTCGCCGTCCGATGGCGGCACGCAGCTCCTTGCCGCACGCACGGTGCGCAAGCCGCCTGCGCTTGGCACGGTGTCGCGCGCCCGCAAGGCCTCTTCGCCTTGCGCCGCACGCTCCGGTGTGCCGGGGCGGGGGGCTTTCGCCCCATCAGATGGCAGTGCAAGCACTGCCAGGGTTTTTCGCGGGAATCGAACCCGCAACGCCATGTGGTTAGCACGGTGCTCAACCATGAGCAGAACTGAATCAAGTTCAGTCGCCAGCCAGTTCAACAGCGGCATACCGCGGACCCAAGACAGGATCTGGCCTGCGGCACCGGGCCGCTTTCATGCGGCACCTGCGAGCGGATGAACTGCATCCGGACGGTTCATCCATTGCAGCCGCCGTGCCAGGTGATGAGGATCCGCACCGGAATCCTCCCGCGAGCAGTGCAAGTCATTGATATTCAACAGGAATTTTTCTTCCGGCGCGCGTACCGCTTCGCCTTCGGTCCTGATAGGATCCTAATAAATATAGAAATTCAGCTAGTCTTTTATCCATGAAACCAGTCGTCGTCATCGGCTTCCTCGGCACCCAGCTCGACGCCGGCCAGGGCGCGGGCCGCTGGAACAAGTGGCGCCCCACCGTCTCGCTCGCGCAGCACGACGACATGGTGGTCTCGCGCATGGAGCTGCTCTACACGCTCAAGCACAAGGCGCTGGCCGAGGTGGTGAAGGCCGACATCGAGGCCGTGTCGCCCGAGACCACGGTCAACCTCGTGCCTTTCGACCTCGCGGACCCCTGGGATTTCGGCGAGGTCTACACGCGCCTGTACGACTGGGCGCGCGCCTACACCTTCGACACCGAGCGCGAGCAGTACTGGACGCACATCACCACCGGCACGCACGTGGCGCAGATCTGCATGTTCCTGCTGTCGGAATCGCGCGTGGTGCCGGGCGTGCTCGCGCAGACCTCGCCGCCCCGGAAGCAGCGCGAAGGCGAGGCCGGCAAGTGCACCTTGATCGACCTCGACCTGTCGCGCTACGACGTGATCGCGCGGCGCTTCGATGCGGAGCAGCGCGACGCGGTCGCCTTCCTGAAGAGCGGCATCGCCACGCGCAACGCGCGCTTCAACGCACTGATCGACGAGATCGAGCGCGTGGCCGTGCGATCGCGCGCGCCGATCCTGCTGGTGGGGCCGACGGGCGCGGGCAAGTCCTTTCTCGCGCGGCGCATGTTCGAGCTGAAGCAGGCGCGGCACCAGATGAGCGGGCCCTTCGTCGAGGTGAACTGCGCCACGCTGCGCGGCGACGGCGCGGCCTCCACCTTGTTCGGCCACAGGAAGGGCTCCTTCACCGGCGCGGCAAGCGACCGGGCCGGACTGCTGCGCACGGCGAACCAGGGCGCGCTGTTCCTCGACGAGATCGGCGAGCTCGGGCTCGACGAGCAGGCCATGCTGCTCAAGGCCATCGAGGAGAAGCGCTTCTTCCCGGTCGGCGCCGACAAGGAAGTGGAGAGCGACTTCCAGCTGATCGCCGGCACCAACCGCGACCTGCGCAGCGACGTGGCCGAGGGGCGGTTCCGCGAAGACCTGTTCGCGCGCATCAATCTCTGGACCTACAACCTGCCCGGCCTCGCACAGCGGCCCGAGGACATCGAGCCCAACATCGACCACCTGCTGGCCCTCCATGCGGCCGAGAACCACCGCGTGGTGCGCTTCAACGCCGAGGCGCGCGCGGCCTACCTGCGCTTTGCGCAGAGCGGCGAGGCGCTGTGGTGCGGCAACTTCCGCGACCTCTCGGCCAGCGTGACGCGGCTGGCCACGCTGGCGGATGGCGGACGCATTCCGGTGGCGCTGGTCGAGGCGGAGATCGAGCGGCTGCGCTGGCTCTGGAACCGCGAGGGCCCGGCAAGGCCAAGCGCAGGCGCTGCCGACGTCGGCCTCGGCAGCCTGCTCGGCGATGACCGCGCGGCCGCGCTCGACCTGTTCGACCGGCTGCAGCTCGAAGCGGTGGTGCGCGTGTGCCGCGAATCGCGCAGCCTGTCGGATGCGGGGCGGCAACTCTTCCAGGCCTCGCGCACGCAGCGCAGCGTGGTGAACGATGCCGACCGGCTGCGCAAGTACCTGGCCAAGCACGGGCTCGAATGGAGCCGCATTACCGCGGGCTGAGCGCGGGCTGAGCTATCCTGCGCCGGAACTGCCGCATTCCACGGAGAAACCCATGCCGCTGACACTGCTCCTGCGCTGCCACGATCTGGCCCAGACCCGGCGCTTCTACGCCGATGTCCTCGGCTTCGCGGCTGAGGATTCGGCAGAAGGCACCCTGACGGTCGAGAAGCAGGGCGGCAAGCTCATCTTCACGCAGCAGGATCTCTGGAAGAGCCCGCCCACCTGCTCCGGCACCTTCTATTTCGCCGTGGCGGATGCGGCGGCCTGTTACGCCGCCGTCAAGGACAAGGCCTCCATTGCGTGGCCGCTGCAGCACATGCCTTACGGCTCCACGGAGTTCGGCGTGGTGGACTGCAACGGCTATCACCTTGGGTTCCGGCAGCAGGCCTGAGCGGCCGATCCGGAAGACGCCCACGCGGGCCGGGCGCCACGGAAAGCACTCCCCCATGAACTGGAAGCTGGCCTTGTTCGCAGCCCTGTCCCCCTTTCTCACCGGCTGCGTCCAGTCGATGTTCTATTACCCCGACCGCGTGCGCTACGAAACGCCCGACGCGCTCGGGCTGCGCTACGAGGCGGTGCAGTTCGCCAGCGCCGACGGCACGCGCCTGACCGGCTGGTTTCTTCCTGCCGCGGGCCGCAGCAATCCGAAGGAGGCCAAGGGCACGGTGGTCCACTTTCATGGCAACGCCCAGAACATGAGCACGCACTGGCGCTTCGTGGCCTGGCTGCCGAAGCAGGACTTCAACGTGTTCGTGTTCGACTACCGCGGCTACGGCGAATCGGCCGGCAAGCCGGAGCCCAAGGGCGTGTTCGAGGATTCCAGCGCCGCGCTCGGCCACGTGCGATCGCGCGGCGACGTCGACCCCGAGCGCCTCCTCGTCTTCGGCCAGAGCCTGGGCGGCGCCAACGCGATTGCGGTGCTGGGCTCGGGCAACCGGGCCGGCGTGAAGGCAGCGGCCATCGAATCGACCTTCTATTCGTATTCCTCGATTGCGAACGAGAAGCTCCCCGGCGCCGGGCTGCTGGTGGGCGACGACTACGCCGCATCGAAATACGTCGCCGCCGTCGCGCCCATCCCCCTGCTGCTGATCCACGGCACGGTCGACCGGATCATTCCGGATTCCCATTCGCGGCGCCTGCTGGAGGCCGCGCGCGAGCCCCGGCGCCTGCTCGAGGTGCCCGGCGCCGGCCACCTCGAGCCGATGACCGAGCGCTTCGGCGCCACCTGCCAGCAGGCGCTGGTGGAATTCTTCGACGCCTCGCTGCGTCCACGCCAGCCATGAAGCATTTCGACGAAACCGCCACTCGCGAGCCGCTGGCCTTCGAGCGGCTCGTGCCCGCGCTGCGCGCAGCCTTCGCGGCCGAAGCTCACGTGCCGCCGCGCCATGTGCACAGCATCGAAACCGCCGGCGCCGACAAGGGCACCGTGCTCATCATGCCGGCGTGGAGCGACGCGGGCTTCCTGGGCATCAAGACCATCAATGTCTTTCCGGGCAACAGCGCACGCGGCCTGCCCGGCCTTCATGCGACCTATGTGCTGTACGACGCGCGCACCGGCGTGCCGCTGGCCATGATGGACGGCAACGAACTCACCGCGCGCCGCACGGCCGCGGCATCGGCGCTGGGCGCCTCGTTCCTGGCGCGCACCGATGCGCGCCGCCTGCTGGTGCTGGGCACCGGCCGCATCGCGCGGCTGCTGCCCGCCGCGCATGCGGGCGTGCGGCCCATCGACGAGGTGCTCGTGTGGAACCACCGGGCCGAAGGCGCCCAGGCCCTGGCCACGCAATGGCGGGCCGAAGGGGTCAACGCCCGGGCCGCCACGGACCTCGAAGCGGCCGTGCGCCAGGCCGACATCGTGAGCTGCGCCACGCTGGCCACCGCGCCGCTGGTGCGCGGCGAATGGTTGGCGCCGGGCTCGCACCTGGACCTGATCGGCAGCTTCACGCCCGCCATGCGCGAGGCCGACGTGCGCTGCTTCGACGGGGCGCGCACCTTCGTCGACACCACCGAGGCATTGCAGAAGGCCGGCGAACTGCTCGACGCCATCGCGGCCGGCACGCTGCGCGCCGATGCGGTGCAAGGCACGCTGGCCGCACTCTGCCGGGGCGAACGCGCGGGCCGCACGGGCAGCGAAGAGCGCACCGTCTTCAAGGCCGTGGGCAGCGCGCTCGAAGACCTGGCGGCCGCCACGCTGGTCTGGCAGCACGCCAAATCGACGCCGGCCTAAGGCTTAAGGCCTAGAAAACCGCGGCCGCGGCGCAGCGGGAGCGTCACTTACCGACAGTCACATACGTCATGCAGCGGATGGCACGCCTCTTGCGCCGACGCTAACCTGATGCCCATACCCAAAGGCCAGGAGGCCCGCCCCATGCTTACCATTTTTCAGAAAGCCACCATCCTCAGCAAAGCCGGCTTCGAGGTGCCCGCCTGTCCGGCCGAGGATGCCTCGGCCACCTCGACCAGCGCGGTGTCCCAGAAGATGCACGACTGGGCCAAGGCCATCGAGACGCTGTATGTCAGCTATGTGGCCGCCCGCGCCGCCAAGAGCCTGCGGGATGCCGAGGAATCGCGCCAGACCGACATGCTGCGGCGGCTTTCGCTGAGCGCCTGGGCCGCCTGACAGGCACCCTCGCCCGCCCGAGCCGCGTCAGCGCTCAACCGAAAGTGAACGCGTAGGCCTGCGCGCCGGCGTCGAGAAACTCGATCTCGAACAGCCGCTCCCGGCTGCCCTCCGCCTGCCGCACCAGCTGATAGAGCTTCTGTGCATCGATCACGCCGTGGCCCTGTGCATCGGTGTCGGCACCATGGTCCGCGAGCGGCGGCTTTCCATCCACCAGCACCCTGAAGCGCACCGGCCTGCCGTTGGCCGCCGGGCCCAGCACCAGGTGCAGGTCGCGTGCCTGGAAGCGATAGGCGATGCGGCCATTGGCGCTGTTCAGCACCGCGCGCTCGGCCTCCACCGTCCAGTCGCCCGCCAGCGACCACTGGTTGGTGCGCAGCGCCGAGGCGGCCGGCCGGTAGACCGTCGCGCGGTCCCGCGCGATGCCGCCGGGCGAGGCAAAGCCGTGCGCGCGCTCGTGGCCCAGGTAGGTTTCGCCGGACAGCGGCGGCTCGGCGCCGGGCGCGGCCTGGGTGCCCTGCCCGAGCGGCGCCACCAGCCCGGCGGCGATGCGGGTCTGCCCGGCCTCGGCCAGCAGCTGCTGGATGACCTGCTCGGCCTTGTCGTAGCGGTTCTCGCCGAACTGGTGGTGGCGGATGCGGCCCTCGGCATCGATGAAATAGAACGCGGGCCAGGCCTGGTTGTCGAAGCCGCGCCAGACTGCGAAGTCATTGTCCAGCGCCACCGGAAAGCCGATGCCCAGGTCCTTGACGGCCTTGCGCACATTGGCCGGCTTCTTCTCGAACGCGAACTCCGGCGAATGCACGCCGATGACCACCAGCCCCGCGTCCTTGTACTTCTCGGCCCATGCCCGAAGGTAGGGCAGCGTGCGCAGGCAGTTGATGCACGAATAGGTCCAGAAGTCGACCAGCACCACCTTGCCGCGCAGGGCCTCGGGCGCGAGCGGCACGGAGTTGATCCATTCGGTGGCGCCCGCCAAGGAGGGAAAGCGGCCTTCGACCTTGAGTTCGCGCGCGGGCGGCGGGGCCGTTCGGTTGTCCGACACGCGCATCAGGCCCGGGGCTTCGCGCAGCGCGACCGGCTCCGCGTGCGGCTTGCCTGGCTTGATTTTGTCCACCAGCGCCTGCTCCAGCGCCGAGGTGGTGCCCAGGGAAAGGCGTGCGAGCAGGCCCGTGTCCAGCCCCAGCGCAATGGCCCCCACGCCCGCCAGCACGGCCGCGCCGGCCGCGCGCCGCACCCATTCGCCGGTATGCAGCGAACGCTTCATGATGGAGAACAGCCGCCCGCCGAACAGCAGCGCGGCCGCGAGCGAGGTGCACGCGCCGGCCGCATAGGCCAGCAGCAGCAGCGAGGTGCCGACGCTCGCGCCATTGAGCGCCGCGCCCGTCAGGATCAGGCCGAGGATCGGCCCCGCGCACGGCGCCCAGAGCAGCCCCGTGCCCACGCCCAGCAACAACGGCGAGAACATCGAGGCCGCTGCCGCACCGCCATCGCCGCGCGGCTCGGACATGCGGATGCCCAGCGCGACCAGCGGCCGGCTCATGCGGTCGGCAACGCTCGGGAACAGCAGGCTCACGCCGAACAGCGCGAGCACGGCAATGGCGGCCTGGCGCCCGTACTCGTTGAGCGTGACGATCCAGCCGCCGCCCACCGCCGCCAGCGTGGCCACGGCGGCAAAGGCCAGCGCCATGCCCAGCAGCATCGGCAGGCCGTGCGAGCGGAACGGACGGTCGGCGCGCGCGAACACGAAAGGCAGCACCGGCAGGATGCAGGGGCTCAGGATGGTGAGCACCCCGCCCAGGTAGGCAATGAGGAGGACGAGCATGATGTTTGGGGGTTGTCGGTGGCGAATCAGCCCTGGAGGGCGGTGCGGGCGGGCGCGGCGTCCAGCGCGAGCCGGGCCTCGAGCCCGCCTTCGGCGCGGTTCTTCAGCGTGAGCTCGGCGCCCATGGCCATGGCCAGCTGGTGCGCAATCGCCAGGCCAAGCCCGGTGCCGCCGGTGCTGCGGTTGCGCGAACTCTCGACGCGGTAGAAGGGCTTGAGCACGGCATCGAGCTCGTCCGGCGGAATGCCGGGGCCGTCGTCGAGCACGCTCAGAACCAGCCGGCCGTCTTCTTCGGCATGCACGCGCAGGCGCACGTCGCTGCCGAACTTGAGCGCGTTGTCGATCAGGTTCATCAGGATGCGGCGCAGCGCATGGGGGCGGCTCACGATCGGCGCGCCGGCCTTGCCTTCGAGCCGCACCTGCTGGCCCACGTCTTCGTAGTCGGCCACCATGCTCTCGAGCAGCGCGTCGGCATCGATGCGCAGCGGCGGCTCCGCGGCGCCGTGGAGCGTGCGCGCATAGGTCACGCCTTCGCGCACCAGCGAGTGCATGGCGTCGAGGTCCTGGCGGAATTTCTCGCGGTCGCGCTCGTCGTCCATCAGGTCGGTGCGCAGCCGCATCCGCGTGATGGGTGTCTGCAGGTCGTGCGAGATGGCCGCGAGGATCTCGACGCGCTCGGACATGTAGCCGGCAATGCGCTGCTGCATGGCATTGAAGGCGCGCGCCGCATGCGCCACCTCGGTGGGGCCCTCTTCCGCGAGCGTGCGGCCCTTGAGGTCGGGCCCGAGCCCGTCGGCCGCCTCGGAAAGCTGCGCGAGCGGCCGCGTCACGAGGCGCACCGCATACCAGGCGCACACGGCCAGCACCAGCAGCTGGGCCGCAAGCAGCCACATCACCCAGCCCGACACCGGCATGCCCACGCGCATCGCATGAACGACCACGGAAGACCCGTCGCCCAGGCGCACCTGGATCTGCAGGCCCTCGGGCGGCCAGGCCACCTCGCCGACCTTGACGATCGGGAACGGGCGCATCGCATCGACGATGGCCGCGGCAAACTGCCGCGACTGCTCCGAGGCCGGTTCGGTGCCCTCTGCGCTGCCGCCCAGCACGAAGCGGTAGTTGCGCCGCTCCAGCCGGTCGAGCCAACCGGCGCGCTCGGCCGCGGGCAGGCGGTCGAGGATGGCGACCGAACTCGCGATGTCGCGCTCGATGCCGATCATCATCAGCTCGCGCAGCGCCATGTTCCGCTCGTAGCGGATCGCCGCGAAGGTGAGCAGCTGCGCGATCGCCAGGCCCACCACGATGATCAGCGTCACGCGGGAGAACAGCGAGCCGGGCAGCAGCCGGTGCCAGCCGCGCACAGCGCCGGCCGGGTTCGCAGGAGGATTCGCGGAAGTCGAGGACATGGACACCTTCTTGTTCATGCGGCGTGGCTCTGCACGCCGCCGCTGGCTCACACCAGGTGGATTGAAACGTCGATATTGCCCCGGGTGGCCTTCGAATAGGGGCAGGTCTGGTGCGCCGCATCCGTCAGGGCCTGCGCCACTTCGCGGTCCAGGCCCGGCAGGCTCACGTTGAGGCGCGCCTGCAGGAAGTACTCGCTGCCCGCCGTGCCCAGGTCGACTTCGGCATCGACGGCCAGGTCAGGCGGCAAGGCGACCTTCATCCTGCCCGCCGCCTTGCCCATGGCGCCGATGAAGCAGGCCGACCAGCCGGCCGCGAACAGCTGTTCCGGGTTGGTGCCGCTGCCGGCGCTGCCGGGCGACGAGAGCTTGATGTCCAGGCGGCCGTCGGAGCTGCGCGCCTCGCCGTCGCGGCCGCCCGAAGAGGTGCGGGTCTTGCCGGTGTAGAGAACTTTTTCGATGCGGGTCATGGTGGTTTCCTTGGAAAGGGTTGGTTCGGGAACGCACGGATTGTTGAGCCGCCCTCCCCCTGCCCGCGCAGATCGCGTATGCCTGTGTACCGCGCCCGCCGCCCCAGATACTTGCGAATACAAAACCGCCGGCCGGCAGCGGGCGGGAGGCTACATTGCGGCTGCGGGGCGCTTCCCGCACCCACCCTTTTTGCTCACTGCCATGACGCCAAAGACCTCCGACCACATCCTCATCGTCGACGACGACCGGGAAATCCGCGAACTGCTCACCACCTACCTGGTGAAGAACGGCTTGCGCGTGGTCGCGGTGCCCACCGGCCGCCACATGCGCGCCGCGCTCGAAGAGTCGGGCCCGTTCGACCTGATCATCCTCGACCTGATGCTGCCGGGCGAAGACGGGCTCACGCTCTGCCGCGACCTGCGCACCGGCAAGTACAAGGCCACGCCCATCCTGATGCTGACCGCGCGCAGCGAGGAGGCCGACCGCATCCTGGGCCTGGAGATGGGCGCCGACGACTACCTGGCCAAGCCTTTTTCCGCCCGCGAGCTGCTCGCGCGCCTGCGCGCCGTGATGCGCCGCACGCGCATGCTGCCGCCGAACATGGGCGCGGTCGAGCCCTCCCAGAAACTGGCCTTCGGCGAATGGCAGGTCGACACGGTGGCGCGCCACCTGATCGACGACAGCGGCACGATGGTGGCGCTGAGCGGCGCCGAATACCGGCTGCTGCGCGTGTTCCTCGACCATCCGCAGAAAGTGCTGAGCCGCGACCAGCTGCTCGGCCTCACCCAGGGCCGCGAGGCCGAGCTCTTCGAGCGCTCCATCGACCTGCTCGTGAGCCGGCTGCGCCAGCGCCTGCGCGACGATGCGCGCGAGCCCCGCTACATCAAGACCGTGCGCAGCGAAGGCTATGTGCTCGCTTCGGCCGTCGCAGCCATGGACTGACCGCGAACCAGGGCTTTTCATCCCGCTTGACCTCAAGTTAGGTTGAGGCTGCACATTGCGCAGCATGAACCATGACCCGCAACCCTCCGCCCGCGTCGCGCAGGCGCTCCAGATCCATCGAAGCATCGCGGCATGCCATGCACACCTTGCGCAGAACGACGGCGTCCATGCGCTGACGGCCACGCTGATGCTGCCCTGCTACCGCGCCGAATTCGAGCGGCTGATGCTCGCAATGTCTGCGGCGGAAAGAAACGAATTGATGCCGCTGCTCCCCCTCGGCGAAGTGCGGCAGTCCCTCAATCTTCCGCGCGCCTGATCACCAGGCGGCGGGCGCCGGGCCCTTCCGACGACAGCTTGTCGGCCGGATTGCGCAGGCGGCAGCGGTCGATCGACAGGCAGCCGCAGCCGATGCAGTCGTCGAGCGTGTCGCGCAGCTTCTTGAGCTGGGCCATGCGCTCGTCCAGCTCCGCGCGCCAGCCGGCGGAAAGCCGCGCCCAGTCGGCGCGGCTGGGCGCGGCCGAGGTGGGCAGCGTGGCCAGCGCATCGGCAATGTCGGCCAGCGCAATGCCCACCCGCTGCGCGACGCGGATGAACGCCACGCGCCGGAGCACGTCGCGCGCATAACGGCGGTGGTTGCTTGGCGCCCGGTGGCTCGCAATGAGGCCCTTGGCTTCGTAGAAGTGAAGGGTGGACACCGGCACCCCGCTGCGCTGCGCGACCTCGCCCACGGACAGCGTGGCGGGAAAATCGTGCGGTGGTTCTGCTGGCTTGGATTTCATGGAGGCCTCTGGCCCTCGACTTTAGTTGAGGGCTGGAGACCGCGTGCTCACTCGACGGTGGCGCCGGAAGCCTTGACGATATCCGCCCACAGCGCGCTTTCCTTCGCGATGAGGGCAGCGTACTCGGCCGGGCCGCCGAGCAGCGGCACGGCGCCTTCCACGCCCAGGCGCGACTGGAATTCAGCGCTGCCCGCCACCTGGAGCATCTGCGCCGAAAGCTCCTTCACGAAGGCGTCCGGCGTGCCGCGCGGCGCGAGGATGCCGTAGGTCAGCGTGCTCTCGAAACCCGCGAGTTCGCGCAGCCCCGACTCGGCCACGGTGGGCACGTCGGGCAGCGAAGGCAGGCGCTTTGCGCCCGTGACCGCAATGGCGCGCAGCCGGCCGCCCTTGACCAGCGCGAGCGCGGGCGGAACCACGCTGAACATCATCTGCACCTGCCCGCCCGCCAGGTCGGTGAGGCCGGGGTTGGTGCCCTTGTAGGGGATGTGATTGATCCGCGTGCCGGTGCGCTCTGCAAAGAGCTCGCCGGTCAGGTGGCCGCCGGTGCCGCTGCCGCTGGAGGCGTAGTCGAGCAGGCCCGGCCGCGCCTTGGCTTCGGCGACGAGCTCGGCCACGCTGCGGATCTTCGATGCGGCGGGCACCACGAGCACCAGCGCGGACGAAGCGAACATGGCCACGGGCAGCAGGTCCTTGCGCGCATCGAACTTCAGGCCCTTGTAGAGCGCCGGGTTGATCGACACGGTGCCCGTGTGGCCCAGCAGCAGCGTGCTGCCGTCGGGCGCGCTGCGCACCACCTGCTCGGTGCCGAGGTTGCCGCCCGCGCCGGGCTTGTTGTCGACGATGACGCCCTGCCTGCGCAGCTCGCCCAGGCCCTTGGCCATCTGGCGCGCGAACACGTCGTTGCCGCCGCCGGCCGCAAAGGGCACGACGATGCGGATCGGCCGGGCGTCGGCCTGCGCATGCGCGGGCAGCGCTGCCGCGGCCGCCAGCCCCAGCAGCAGGCCGCGTCGGGCGCGGTCCATCAGACGCGTTCCAGGATCACGGCAATGCCCTGGCCCACGCCGATGCACATGGTGCACAGCGCATAGCGGCCGCCGCCCTTGTGCAGCTGGTTGACCGCGGTGGTGGCCAGGCGGGCGCCGCTGGCGCCCAGCGGGTGGCCGAGCGCAATGGCGCCGCCGTTGATGTTGACGCGCGGGTCGTTGTCCTGCAGGCCCAGCAGGCGCAGCACGGCCAGGCCTTGCGCCGCGAAGGCTTCGTTGAGTTCGATCACGTCGATCTGGTCGATGGTGAGGCCGGTGAGCGCCAGCACCTTCTGCGTGGCGGGCGCCGGGCCGATGCCCATCACGCGCGGCGCCACGCCGGCCGTGGCCATGCCGACCACGCGGGCGCGGGGCGTGAGGCCATGCCTGGCGGCGCTGGCTTCGTCGGCCAGGAGCAGCGCACAGGCGCCGTCGTTCACGCCGCTGGCATTGCCGGCCGTCACGGTGCCGTCGGGGCGCACCACGCCCTTGAGCCTGGCGAGCGATTCAAGGCTGGTTTCGCGCGGATGCTCGTCCTTGTTGACGATGATGGCGTCGCCCTTCTTCTGCGGCACGGTCACGGGCACGATCTCGGCGTCGAAGAAGCCGGACTTCTGCGAGGCCACGGCGCGCAGCTGCGAGTTGAGCGCCATCAGGTCCTGCGCCTCGCGCTCGATCTTGTAGTCGGTGGCCACGTTCTCGGCCGTCTCGGGCATGGAGTCGACGCCGTACTGCGCCTTCATGAGCTTGTTGACGAAGCGCCAGCCGATGGTGGTGTCGTACACCGCGTTGTTGCGGCTGAAGGCGCTCTCGGCCTTGGGCATGACGAAAGGGGCGCGGCTCATGCTTTCGACGCCGCCGGCGATCATCAGCCCGGCTTCGCCGGCGCGGATGGCACGCGCGACGGTGCCCACGGCATCGAGGCCCGAACCGCACAGGCGGTTGATGGTGCCGCCGCCAACCTCGAGCGGCAGGCCCGCGAGCAGCGCCGACATGCGCGCCACGTTGCGGTTGTCTTCGCCGGCCTGGTTGGCGCAGCCGTAGAGCACGTCGCCCACGGCCTGCCAGTCGACGTTCTTGTTGCGTTCCATCAGCGCCTTGAGCGGCACGGCGCCGAGGTCGTCGGTGCGCACGCTGCTGAGCGAACCGCCGTAGCGGCCGAAGGGGGTGCGGACGGCGTCGCAGATGAAGGCTTGGGTGGTCATGTGAGTTGTCTCTCTCTGATGGGTTGAATGGGATCAGGCAGCGATCGGCAGGCCGACCAGCTTCTCGAGTTCCTCGCGGCTCAGGCCCTCGACCAGGTCGACGAGCTTCAGGCCCTCGGGCGTGCATTCGAGCGTGGCCAGGTCGGAGTACACGCGCTTGACGCAGGCGATGCCGGTCAGCGGATAGCTGCATTCCTTCACCAGCTTGCTTGCGCCCTGCTTGGTCAGCAGGTCCATCATGACCCAGGTCTGCTTGGCGCCGATGGCGAGGTCCATGGCGCCGCCGACCGCGGGAATGGCATCCTTCTCGCCGGTGTGCCAGTTGGCCAGGTCGCCGGTGGCCGAGACCTGGAACGCGCCGAGCACGCAGATGTCGAGGTGGCCGCCGCGCATCATCGCGAAGCTGTCGGCATGGTGGAAGAACGAGCCGCCCGGCAGCAGCGTCACGGGCTGCTTGCCGGCGTTGATGAGGTCGTAGTCTTCCTCGCCGGCCTCGGGCGCGGGGCCCATGCCGAGAATGCCGTTCTCGCTCTGCAGGATGACCTCGCGGCCCTTGGGCAAGTGGTTGGCCACCAGCGTGGGCTGGCCGATGCCCAGGTTGACGACGGCGCCGTCGAAGATGTCCTGCGCCACGCGGGCTGCGAGCTGGTCCTTGGTGCGACGTTGGTAGGTTGTCATGGTCATGCTGCCTTCTTGAAGCCGCCGGCCTGGGTGGCCACGCGTTCGATGCGCACCACCTGGTGCACGAAGATGCCCGGGGTCACGACGGTCTCGGGGTCGAGGGTGCCGAGCTCGGCGATGTCGTGCACGGTGGCAATGGTTTTCTTCGCGGCCATGGCCATCACGGGGCCGAAGTTGCGCGCGGCCTTGCGGTAGACCAGGTTGCCCCAGCGGTCGCCGCGCTCGGCCTTGATGAGCGCCACGTCGCCGTGGATCGGGTATTCGAGCACGTACTGCTTGCCGTCGATCTCGCGGGTTTCGCGGTTGCCCGCGAGCTGCGTGCCATAGCCCGTGGGGCAGAAGAAGGCACCGATGCCCGCACCCGCGGCGCGGATGCGCTCGGCCAGGTTGCCCTGGGGCACCAGTTCGAGTTCGATCTTGCCGCTGCGGTAGAGCCCGTCGAACACCTGGCTGTCGGCCTGGCGCGGAAAGCTGCAGATGATCTTGCGCACGCGGCCGGCCTTGAGCAGCGCGGCCAGGCCGGTTTCGCCGTTGCCGGCGTTGTTGTTGACGACGGTGAGGTCCTTGGCGCCCTGCTCGACGAGGCCGTCGATGAGTTCGCCGGGAATGCCGGCGGTGCCGAAACCGCCGATGAGAACCGTGGCGCCGTCTGGGATGCCTGCCAGGGCATCGGCGACCGAGCGCGCGATCTTGTTGATCATGAAGCCTGTCTCCGGGAGTGAGGGAAAGAAAGAGAAATCGAACCGTGCGAACGACCTGCCCGAACCATCCGACCCGACCGGCTGATTCTGCGAATCGCCGATTTGTTCGTATGAAGAACATTTGTTCGTATAATGAATTCTAAAGAGGATCGTTCCACATGGCAACCCATACCCCGCAAACAGAGACGCCCGCCCCCGGCGACAGCTACGTGCAGTCGTTCGCGCGAGGCCTGCAGGTGATCCGCTCGTTCAGCGAAAGCGCGCCGCGCCAGACGCTCAGCGAGGTAGCGGCCGCCAGCGGGCTCACGCGGGCCGGCGCGCGGCGCATCCTGCTCACGCTGCAGACGCTGGGCTACGTGGTGAGCGACGGCAAGCTCTTCACGCTCACGCCGCGCATCCTCGACCTGGGCTTTGCATATCTTTCCTCGATGCCGATCTGGAACCGCGCCGAACCGGTGATGGAAGCGCTGGTGCAGCAGGTGCAGGAGTCCTGCTCGGCCGCGGTGCTGGATGCCACCGACATCGTCTACGTGATGCGCGTGCCCACCAAGAAGATCATGCACATCAGCCTGGGCGTGGGCTCGCGCCTGCCGGCCTACTGCACCTCGCTCGGCCGGCTGCTGCTGGCCGACCTGGACGACGACGAGGTGCGCGCGCGTCTCGAGGCCTCCGACCGCCAGGCGCTCACCAAGCACACGGTGACCGACGTGGATGCCCTCATGGCCAAGGTGGCGCAGGCGCGCAGGCAGCAGTGGTGCCTGGTCAATCAGGAACTGGAAGAAGGCCTGATCTCGGTGGCTGCGCCCATCGTCAACCGCCAGGGCCGCATGGTGGCCGCGCTCAACATCAGCGGGCAGGCCAACCGCACCAGCGCCAAGGTGATGCAGGAAACCATGCTGCCCGCACTGCGCGAAGCGGCGGACCGGATCTCGCGGTTGCTCTGAGCGCCCCCGATTCGCCCTGAGCGAAAGGACATTCACGGCCAGGTCACACCGGCTTTCTAGATTGCACCCTCACAACAAAACCGGAGGGTCAATCATGTCCAGTCGCTTCATCTCGTCCGCCTTGCCGCGCCATCTGGCGATCGCCGCCATTGCATCCGCAGTCCTCGCCGCGTGCGGCGGCGGTGGCAACAACGGCATCGTCTTTCCACCCGTGGCGGGCACGCCCGCTCCTTCGCCGGCCCCTGCACCCGCGCCTTCGCCTGCGCCTGCGCCCCCACCGCAGGACCCCAGCGCCGGCCTGCCGCACAAGCTCACCGGCTGGGCCTCGCTGCCCGACAGCTTCCGCCGGCCCGGCCCGACCACCGGCCAGTTCATCACCAGCGCGCTCGGCGTGACGCCGCCCTTCGTCGACGGCCAGCCGCTGCCCGGCTTCTCGGCGCTGCTGAAGAACGACGACGGCACCTGGACCGCCATGCCCGACAACGGCTACGGCAGCAAGAGCAACTCCGGCGACTTCGTGGTCGGCTTCTACAACGTCAGCATTGACTTCCGCACGGTGGCCAACGGCACGACCGTTCCCGGCACCGTGAAGGCCAACAGCCACATCGCCTTCAACGACGCCAAGGGCTTCCTGAAGGACGGCAAGGGCGTGGACCTGAAGATCACCGCCGACTTCGCCAACTACCAGACGGTCTCGGGCAATAACCTCGTCGACAGCGGCAAGCCGGTGGATTCGCGCATCGTCAGCGGGCGCCTGCTGACGGGCTTCGATCTCGACGTCGAGTCGATCGCCCGCGCGAACGACGGCACCTACTTCGTGGGCGAGGAGTTCGGCCCCTACATCCTGCACTTCGACAAGGATGGCACGCTGATGGCCGACCCGGTGCCGCATCCCTTCCTGCGCAGTCCGTCCAACCCGCTGGTGATGAACGAAGGCGCCACCGCGACTTCGCTTTCGAGCCGCGGCTTCGAGAGCCTGGCCTTCAACGGCGACAAGACCCGCCTCTATGCGGTGCCCGAGGCAGCGCCATCGCTGGCCTCGCTGCGCCCGGTGGCCGACGACGAGCGCTACCTGAACTTCTTCGAGTTCGATCCCGCCTCGATGCTCTACACCGGCAAGAACCCGGTCTACAGGAAGGACGGGCCTGCCAAGGACAACCAGATCGTCATCGGCGACATGACCAACATCGGCGGCAACAGGTTCGTGCTGATCGAGCGCGACAGCCTCTACGGCTCGAAAGCCGTGGTCAAGCGGCTCTACATGGTGGACCTGGACGTGAAGGACGCCGACGGCGCGCTCAAGAAGACGCTGCTGGTCGACCTGCTGAACATCTCCGACCCCGCCGACATCGGCGGTCCGCTGGCCAACGTCGCGAACGGCAAGTTCAGCATGCCCTTCGACTCCGTCGAGAGCGTCGAGGTGGTGGACGACTACACGCTCGCCGTCGCCATCGACACCAACTTCCCGAGCGAGGACGGCCGCGTGCCCGGCAAGCCGGACGACACCGAGATCATCACGATCCGCTTCGAGCAGCCGCTGTTCAAGCGCGGCACGCCGAAGACCTGACGACGCCCCCGGTGCGGGCCCCGGAGGGCATCAGCCCTCCGACTGGATGCCCTTCATGATGATCACGCCGCCCAGGCGCGTGGTGTCGGCGCGCATGCGCTTGGCCAGCGCGTCGGGCGAGCCGGGCTGGGCCTGCCAGCCGGTCTTCAGCAGCGCCTGGCTCACGTCGGCCGAGCTGATGACTTCGACCAGCGCGGCGTTGAGCCTGGCGATGGCCGCGGGCTTCATGCCCGCGGGCGCGGCCAGCGCGGTCCAGATTTCCAGGTCGGCGCCGCGCACGTCGGCGTCGCGGATGGTGGGCAGCTCGCCCGCCAGCGGGCTGCGCTCGGGCGAGGTCACGCCAATGGCCTTGATCTTTCCCGACTTGACGTGCGGCAGGGCCAGCCCGGGCGGCAGCAGGGCCAGCTGGATCTCGCCCGCCAGCAGGCCCGCAATGACCTGCGGGTTGCCCGTATAGGGCTTGTGCTGCGCCGTGATGGCGGCGCGGCTCTTGATGAGTTCCATGCCCAGGTGGCCCACCGTGCCCACGCCCGGCGTGCCGTACTTGCCGCCGCTGCCGAGGTTGCGCACCCACAGCAGCTGTTCGGCCGAGGTCTTGCCCGGGGCGTTGCCCGACACCGCCAGCACCAGCGGCGCGGTGCCGATCATGCCGACCGGCGCAAAGTCTTTCTCGGGGTCGAAGCTCAGCTTGGGATTGAGCAGCCTGGCAATGGTGAGATTGCCGTTGATCAGCGCTCCGATGGTGTGGTCGTCGGTCGCCTTGGCCACC
Organism: Variovorax sp. VRV01; assembly: GCF_014852545.1. NCBI lineage: Bacteria > Pseudomonadati > Pseudomonadota > Betaproteobacteria > Burkholderiales > Comamonadaceae > Variovorax > Variovorax sp. VRV01. The sequence continues at coordinate 232,642 of NZ_JACVBS010000001.1, read as the reverse complement.
TGGTCGGCCACCAGGTTGCCGCTGGCGCCGGGCTTGTTCTCGACCGTGACCGGCTGACGCAGGATCTTCGACAGCGGCTCGGCAATGGCGCGCGCCGCCAGGTCGGGCGATGCGCCGGCGGGAAACCCCACGAGGATGCGAACGGGCTTGGTCGGCCAGGCGGCGTCGCCGCCGGCAGCGGCGGTGCCGGCGCGCTGGGCCCACGAACCGGGTGCAAAAAGCGATGCGGCAACTGCTGCTGCGCCGCTTTCGAGCAAGCGGCGTTTGGTGATCTTCAAGATGGCTCCAGAAAGAGTGGGAGAGAGTCCGGCAACGTTGCTGACGTCGCACTTACATAACGTTACAGGATCGTGCTGCATTGCGCAACCGTTGACCCTGTTGCAGGCACGCCCGCGCGCCAGCCTCCGCGCCCCAGTCCGCGCCGTGTCAGTTGAAAAGGCCCTGCTGCGTGGCCTGGTGCACCGCCTGGGTCCGCGACTTGACGGACAGCTTGCGGTAGATGTTCTTCGCGTGAAATTCGATGGTGTTGACCGAAAGCGACACCGCCTCGGCAATCTGCTGGTTGCTCCAGCCCTGGGCAATGAGGCGCAGCACTTTCAGCTCGCGCGGCGACAGCAGCGGTTTGCCCTCTGCCGGGCCCGCGGGCATGGGCTGGATGGCGATCGGCTTCGGCTGGGCGGAGGCCGCGAACAGGCCGAGGATGCGGCGCGCAATGCGCGAATCCACCGGCGCGCCGCCGCGTTCGATGGAGCGCAGCAGGAACGCGAGTTCGGCATCGTCGGCCTCGGTCAGCACGTAGCCCACGGCACCCGCGGCAATGGCGGCGCCCACCAGGCCGTCATCGTCGGTTTCCGACATGGCGATGGCGTCGATGTGCGGATGGGCCGTGCGAACGTGGCGGATCAATGCCGCGCCATCGGTCTCCGGCCCGTCCATGCCCACGAGAACGACGCTGAAGGCCTGCGCGGCCAGCATGAAGCGGGCCTCGGCCTGCGTCGAAGCGGCCGCCAGCTGCAGGCCAGGCGCTGCCATGGCAAGAATGCGCCGCATGCGCTCGGACACGCTCGGGCTGCCCTCGACGACGAGGGTGCCACCGCGCATGCCGGCACCAGGGCTGCCGGCGGATATCTGATTGGCCACGCGCACTTTCCTTTCGGCCGCACAAGGCGTGCCGAGATTGATCTTTGGCCTGAACATTGCATGAACGATGCCCGGCCGGGGAGGCCGTGTGGCGCCCGGCATTTCGATGCATGCAGGCACTTCGATCTTCATTGGCGAACCGGCTCTGGACCTGCTTTTCAGAGGCTTGGAAGGTGCGGCTGGAACGGCCGTTTTTGAGGCCTCGCGTTACGCATTTGCCACAGCGCCTGTTACGTAACACACCCCTCGGCCACACAGGTTTGAAGCGGTCAATTCGGGTGCCCGCACTGTGTCCGAAGGTTACTCCCCCACTTACAATCCCTGCCGCATCATTCCTTCCCCCTACCAGGTCTCGTCCGCAATGCCAAAGAGCCCCCTGCCGCGCACGCGCTTCAGCTTTTCACCCACCGTGCGTGCCCTGCTCCTGGCCGCCGCCTGTGGCATGGCGTTGCCGGTGCTCGCCGCCATTGAGCATGATGAAGTCGACCGGCTCATGCAGGCCGGCAAGCTCGACGAGGCCATGACCCGCGCCGATGCCTTCCTGAAGGACAAGCCCAAGGACCCGCAGATGCGCTTCCTCAAGGGCGTGATCCAGCTCGACACCGGCAAGCGCGCCGAGGCCATTGCCGCCTTCACCCAGCTCACGCAGGACGCCCCTGAACTGCCCGAGCCCTACAACAACCTCGCCGTCATCTACGCGAGCCAGAACCAGTTCGACAAGGCGCGCAGCGCGCTCGAGAGCGCCATCCGCACCAACCCGAGCTATGCCACCGCGCAAGAGAACCTCGGCGACGTGTATGCGCGGCTGGCCAGCCAGGCCTACAGCAAGGCGCTGCAGCTCGACCAGAACAACACCGCGGTGCAGCCCAAGCTCGCGGTGATCCGCACCCTGTTCACGCCGGCGCCGGCCGGCGGCAAGCCCTCCGCCGTTGTCGCGGCGGCAGCGCCCGATGCCACGTCCCGCGCGGCGCCGGCTGCGAATGCTGCGGCACCTGCTCCGGCGCCCGCTCCCGTCGCGAAGGCGCCTGCCGCTCCGGCGCCCGCGCCCGCCCCCACGCCTGCACCGGCACCCGTCAAGGCAGCAGCGGCTCCCGCAGCCACACCAGCGCCTGCAGCACCGCCACCGCCCCCCACGGTGGTGGCCAAGGCACCCGAGGCTGCTCCGGTGCCCGCGGCGCCCGCGCCAGCACCGGCCGCCGCGCCCTCTTCCACCGCCACCGCCGAAGTCGAATCGGCCGTGCGCGGATGGGCTGCCGCATGGGCCGGCCAGGACATGGACCGCTACCTTGCCTCCTACGGCGCCGACTTCAACCCCGGCGGCGGACAAAGCCGCAAGAGCTGGGAAGAAGAACGCCGCGCGCGCATCGTCGGCAAGTCGAGCATCAGCGTGAACATCGAGAACCTCGTGATCAGCGTCAACGGACAAGCCGCGACCGCCAAGTTCCGCCAGATCTACCGCGCCGACAACCTCAACATCTCGAGCCGCAAGACGCTCGAACTGCAGCGCGCCGGCAACCAGTGGCACATTCGCAAGGAAAGCGTCGGCGGCTAGTGGCAGACATCGTCCGGCGCAGCCGGCTTCGGAACCCCGCGCTGCGGCGTGGCGCGAACATGCTTGCCGCGCTCATGGCGGCATCGGCCCTGCTGTTGGCAACACACGGCGCGGCCGCATCGACCAAGTCCGCGAACGCCAAGACCAGCGGCGCCAAGGCCAAGGCTTCGGCCGGCCGCCCAGCCGCCCGGGAAGCCAAGGCCAGGACGGCAAAAAAGGCTTCCGCCGCAGACGCAAGAATCGCGGCCGCAGCCAAGGGCGCCCCGCGCAGCAAGGCGGCAGCCGCATCTTCCCCCGCAGCCCTTCAGCAGGCCAGCAGCGCCGAAGCCCGCCTGATCGCGGTCTACGAACTGTTCGGACGCGGCCAGCCGCGCCCCGCGCTGGCCAAGGCCCGCGACCTGGTGCGCGACTATCCCAACTTCCAGCTCGCGCAGCTCGTCTATGCCGACCTGCTCGCAACCCAGGTGCCGCCCGCGCACGCCTTTTCCGACGCCACCGGCATCGCGCGGCTGCGCAGCGACCCCGCCATGGCCGACCTGCGCGAGGAATCCCGCCGCCGCCTGCAGGCTCTGCGCGACAGGCCGCCGGCCGGCACCGTGCCTTCGCAGTTCCTGGCGCTGTCCACGCGCAGCCGCTATGCCATTGCGGTCGACGCCTCGCGCTCGCGGCTCTACCTGCTCGAGAACTCCGACAAGGGGCTGCAGCTGGTGGCCGACTACTACGTTTCGGTCGGCAAGTCGGGCATCGGCAAGGCCACCGAGGGCGATGCGCGCACGCCGCTGGGCGTGTACTACGTCACCAGCAGCCTCGACCCGAAGTCGCTGCGCGACTTCTACGGCGCCGGCGCGCTACCCATCAACTACCCCAACCCCTACGACGTGCGGCGCGGCAAGACCGGCAGCGGCATCTGGCTGCACGGCACCCCGCCCCAGCAGTTCTCGCGCGCGCCGCTCGCGAGCGACGGCTGCGTCGTCATGGCGAACCCCGACCTGAAGCAGCTGCTGCGCAAGGTGCAGATCGGCGCCACCCCCGTGGTCACCGCGCCCAGCCTGCAGTGGATTCCGCGCCCGCAGGCCGAAAAGGAAGCCCAGACCTTCACCAGTGCAATTTCGGCCTGGAAAGATGCCAGGGCCAATGGCAATGAAGCGCAATTGAAGAAATTCTATTTGCCCGATTTCCAGCGCAACAGCAGCAGCAAGAAAAACACCGACGGCTTTTCGGTGCTCCACGACGAAGTGGAATATGCCCAGGGCAAACGCGTGCAGTTCAAGGACATGTCCTTCCTGCATTGGCGCGACGGCGACGACACCATGGTCGCCACCTTCGGCGAAGTCTTCGAAGGCGAGAAAAGCGGGCGCACCAGGCGCCAGTACTGGCTGCGCCAAGGCAGCGAGTGGAAGCTTTTCCACGAAGAAATCCTCGGCTGAGACCCCTCTCGGCGGAGGGGTAGGTACCCCATAGGTGTGACTTTTTGCACAAGCAACGCACCTATCTTGGGCGTTACATCTACCGTTACAACCGCGTGCTACGTAACACGTAACGACTTTGTTCCCGTAACAAACACCGGCTGAATGTTCCCAAGGAACGTAACGTTGTTCACTCATTCATGGGATGCGCATACACCGTGTCAGAGGGAAAAATGTGTTCCAGGACTGTTACTCATGCTTCCAAGCGAGGGCTTCCTGGGGACGGCGAAGGGCTGGCCGCCTTCCTGCTTAGACCACACGGCCTAGCACAGGAAGGCCTTGAACCCACGGGTTACTGTTGTTGATACACGGAGTTACGCTGTATAACATCCACCTGGCCAGCCTCACTTGTTAACACTTTTTTAAGGGGAAATCATGCTTCGCTCTATTACTCGTTTTCTGCGCGATGAAGAAGGTGCTACTGCAATTGAATATGGAATTATTGCGGGGTTGATGGCAGTTGTTTTGGTAACAGCATTTAGCGCGGATAGCGGCCTTGGGCTTGCGCTGACAAATATGTTTACGACCATCGCCGGCGCGCTTCCTAAAACTCTTTGAATTTGAATTGAAGGTCACCTTTCTCCTGTGGCTGATTCTTGTTGTCGTCTATGACGTCCGGATGCGCCGCGCACCCAATTGGCTTGTGCTCGCAGGCGCTGTCTTTGCGCTCGGAGCGCTGGCTTTGGGAGCCGGGCCTCTCGGGCACGATTGGCGTGCGGCACTTCTCGGCGGGGGGGCAGGCTTCGGATTTCTCCTGCTCTTCTATGCCACAGGCCTCATGGGGGCAGGTGACGTGAAGTTCGCTGGCGCCTTAGGACTGTGGGTCGGCGTGTCGGCCCTGGCGCCGATCTGGATCATTGCCAGTCTGTTGGCCAGCATCCATGGCGTCCTCTGGCTATCCCTTAAGCGCTGGCCTTTTTTTCCGCGACTCGCCCTGTTCCTGGCCGGCCCGTCGCGCTCTTCCGAACCCGACGTCCCATCTCGCCGGGTTCGCGTCGTTCCTTATGCGGCTTATCTCGCACTGGCCGCCGCGGTGTGGATGGTTTGGGGTCGACAGGGTAGCTAATCGCTCCGCCGCCACGAGCTGTTCATCGATGGCTCTCGAATTGCTCCTCCCTTGACACGCCGCCCATGATCAATCTCACCAAAGTCATCGCCGCCATCCTCGTGCTCCTGGCCCTCGCGCTCGGCGGCTATGCATGGATGCTCAGCCGCCAGCCCCCACCGCCCGTCGCCGTCGCCCCCTCCGCTGCAGCTTCCAGCAAGGCCGCCCAGGCGCAGACCTTCCCCGTGGTCGTGGCGGCCAAGCCGCTGCCTGCGGGACAGGCGATCCCGGCCGACGCACTTCGCATCGAGCGCCTGACGATCAATCCCGTGGGCGCCTTCCAGGAAACCGGGCCGCTCGCGGGCCGCGTGCCGGTGATCGACCTGAGCGAAGGCTCGCCATTACTCCAAGGCCAGCTCGTTTCCGGTCTGGCCCTGCGCGTCGCCGAAGGCGAACGTGCGGTCGCCATCAAGGCCGACGAGACCATGGGCGTGGGCAACAAGGTTCAGCCCGGCGACTTTGTCGACGTGTTCCTGATGCTCAAGTCCGACGGCAAGGACATTGACCGCAGCCAGGCGCGCCTGCTCCTGTCGCGTAAGCGTGTGCTCGCCTACGGCACCGCTTCCGTCGACGGCCTGCCTTCCAAGATGGACAAGAACGGTGGCGCGCAGCAGGCCCAGCGCGCCGAAGCGGCCCGCACCGCAGTGCTCGCCGTTCCGGTGGAGGACATCAACCGGCTGACCCTGGCTGAAAACAGCGGCCGCTTGCTGCTGGCGCTGCGCAACCCGACCGACATGTCGGAACCCGATCCGAAGCTTTTTGCCGAGCTGCCCACCGCCCTGCAGCCGCCTCCGCTGAAAGCCGGCGAACCGCGCCGCCCGCCGCTCGAAGGTTTGGACCGCGCGCAGGCCGGCGTCACCACAGCAGATTTCGTGACCGGTGGCAAGCCGGGCGCCCTGCGTGTCCCGGCCGTCTCTTCCGCGCGGGCTCCAACGACTACCACCAGTGAGTCCCGCGGCGGGCTCAAGGTCGAAGTCATTCGCGGCGACCGCAGCGAAACCATCAACTACTGACCAGCAAACAAGTGGCACGCCCATTCACGCCCCGCAGGAAACGAACACCATGACGATCGCCTTTCGCGCGAAAACAACCGGTCCGGCACGTCCTCTGCGTCCCACACTCGCAGCGCTGTGCTTGCTGGCATCGGGCGTCTGGCCCGGAGTGTCCGCCGCCGCGGATGCGGCAGAGGCGGCATCCGCCCGCCCCGCGCTGCAACTGCGGGTCGATGCCGGCACGCAGAAGGAGTTGCTGATCAGCAAGGGTATCGAGCGCATGGCCACCGCCGACGAAACGGTCGCCGGCGTCGCACTCACCCGCCAATCACCCAACTCACCGGCCGCGCGGCTCATCATCACCGGCAAGGCTGCGGGTCGGACCACGCTGATGATCTGGGAAAAGGGCCAATCGACCGCTACGGTCTATGCGCTTGAAGTGCGGCGCCGCGCCTCCACGCTCTCCGGCTCGCTCAACAGCATGACCGCGCACCAGGAAGCACGCGACGCGGCCATGGCCGCCGGCGGAGAAAAAACGGCGCTGATCGACCGCTCCGTCGTCAATGTGCGAAGCAGTACCGTACAGGTCGAAGTCAAGATCGTCGAGTTCAACCGCAGCGTGCTCAAGCAGGCCGGCCTCAACATCTTCAGCACGCGCGCCAATTCCAACGGCTTCAGCTTCGGCGTGTTCACGCCGTCGTCGCTGCGCTCCACAACGTTCGCAAGTGATGGTTCGATCAGCGGGGAATACAACAACCCGCTCGCCCAGGCCTTCAGCCTTTTGTTCAACTTCGGCAAGGCCGGCATTGGCCTGAACGTCGGCTTCCTCGAAGGCAACGGCATGGCCCGCGTGCTTGCTGAACCGACGCTGGTGGCGCTCTCGGGCCAGAGCGCGAGCTTCCTGGCGGGCGGCGAACTGCCCGTGCCCGCACCCCAGGGCCTTGGGACCACCAGCATCGAATACAAGCCTTTCGGCATTGGCCTCACGCTCACGCCCACCGTGCTGTCGAACGAACGCATCGTGCTGAAGGTGGCGCCTGAAGCGAGCGACCTGGACTACACCAACTCGCTCAGCATCGGCGGTGTCGCAGTGCCGGCCATCAGCACGCGCCGCGCCGACACCACGGTGGAACTGGGCGACGGCGAGAGCTTCATCATCGGCGGCCTCGTGAGCCGCACCACGACTTCGAATGCCGACAAGGTTCCGCTGCTCGGCGACATTCCGGTGCTCGGAACGTTCTTCAAGCAGAACAAATACCAGATGAACGAGAAGGAGCTGGTGATCCTTGTCACGCCGCATCTGGTGAAGCCGATTGCGCGAGGTACGGATCTTGGTCCGTATCTGCCGGGTGGCGCCGAACAGCGCGATGGCCCCGTGTGGCGCGCGCATCTGCTGGGGCCGGCTTCAGGCACGACGGTGCCGGGCTTCTCGCGTTGACCGAACCTAACTACGCAAAGCCCTTGGCCGACGCCATGAACGCTCCACGCGACAGCCTTCCTGAAATCGGTGCAGAGACCTATCTCTTCGCATCGCAGAACAGCAGCCACATCACATGGCTGAGCGACGCGCTCAACCAGTTGGGCGCGGTGGTGATCCTTCCCTCCGAGCCCAAGTCGATCGACGAGCGGATCGCCATGCTCAGTCCGGCGGCGGTCTTTCTCGATTTCTCGGGCGACCACGCCGCGGCGGCGGGCGAACTCCATCAGCGACTCAAGCGCGAATGGCCGACACTGCCGGTGCTGGCGACAGGCATTTCAGCCGAGCCGGCTTCCATGCTTGCCGCGCTGCGTGCCGGCGTGGACGATTTCGTCGACATGAGCGCGCCGCCGACCGATGCAATCAACACGCTGCGCAAGCTGGTCGATCGTCAAAGCACGCTGCAAAGCCGTGCCCGTGGCTGCACGCTTGCACTGCTTGGCGCAAGGCCAGGCATCGGCGTGACCACGCTCGCAGCCAGCCTGGCGTTGATGCTCAATGAGCATCCGTCCCAAGCAGCCGCACCATCTCACAGCCGCAACACGCGCCGCGGCGTGGCGTTGCTCGATCTCGGGTTGCCGGCCCGCGACGGTCTTCTGTATCTGGACACCCAAAGCGGCTTCAGCTTTGTCGATGGCGTGCGCAGCCTGCGCCGCCTCGACCAAACGCTGCTACACACCGCGCTGGCCCATCACACGAGCGGCGTGGCTGTACTTCCGCTGCCCGCAAGCCTTGCGCAGGTGCGCGAGATCTCGCATGCCGATTCGATGGCGCTGATCAAGCGGCTCGGCGACTTCTTCGATTTTCAGATTGCCGACCTCGGCGGTTTTTCAACCCTCGATTTCGTTGCACAGACCGTGAAGATTGCCCAGCACAGCTGGGTGGTGTGCGACCAGAGCATCGGCGCGATCGTCTCTACCGCGAACATGCTCAAGGAACTGCGCACCCGAGGCATCGACACCGATCGGCTGTCGCTCGTGGTCAACAAGTTCGACAGCCATGTGGGGCTGCCGGCCAAGGACATTGCCGATCGTCTCGAACTGCCGCTGCACCATTTGCTGCCGGCGCGAGGAACGCAACTTCTGGCGGCAGCGAGCCGCGGCGAGATGCTGGTGCGCACCGCGCGCAACGACGCGTATTCGCAAGCCGTGGCCGGCCTCGCACGCGGATTGAACCAGCAATACATGTCCGACGCGGGCGAGCCGCCAGCCAAGGAGTCCAATTGGTTGGCTCGAATGTCGCAAGTTGCCGGCTTCTGGAAAAGCTCTAGTCAAGGTTGAAACGCCTCTATGTCCAACGATCTCGAATTCGCCGACGACGACCAGGCGTTCGTCAACTCCCAGCAGTTCCAGGACATCAAGAGCTGGACGCATGACCATCTGCTGAGCCGCATCGAAGAACTGGGGGCGGAGTTCGGCCGCTGGTCGCGCGCTTCGATCCAGCAATTTGTCGAACTGGAGGTCGACAGCTTCGTCCGGCTGCGCCGCGTGCCAATCAACAACCGTGAGATGCAGCTCATCTCCGATGCGTTGACCAAGGAGCTTGCAGGCTTCGGGCCGCTCGAAGACCTGCTCAACGACCCTGCCGTCGAAGACATCCTGATCAACGGCTACCAAAACGTGTACGTGTCACGCCACGGCATGCTGGAGCGCGAGACCGTGCGCTTTGCCGATGCAGAGCACGTGATGCGCATCGTGCGCCGCATCCTGGCGCCGCTCGGCCGGCGCCTCGACGAATCCAATCCGATGGTCGATGCGCGCCTGCCCGATGGCGGCCGTATCAACGTGATCATCGAGCCACTGGCCATCGACGGGCTCTCGGTCTCGATCCGCAAGTTCCGCAAGGAACCGCTCACGCCGGCCGACATGGTGAAGCTCGGCACCTTCGACGCCGGCATGGCGCAGTTGCTGGAGATTGCGGTGCGGGCGCGCTGCAACATCCTTGTGAGCGGCGGCACCAGCTCGGGCAAGACATCGCTGCTCAATGCGCTTGCCACCTTCATCCCTGCGCGCGAGCGCGTCATCACCATCGAAGACACGGCGGAGCTTTCGCTAGGCACCAGCCACGTCGTCCGGCTCGAAAGCCGCCCCGGTGGCTTCGACGGCACGGGCGTGGTGTCGATCCGCGACCTGCTGCGCAACAGCCTGCGCATGCGGCCGGACCGCATCATCGTGGGCGAGGTGCGCGGCGCCGAAGTGATCGAGATGATGCAGGCGATGAACACGGGCCATGAAGGTTCGATGGGCACCATCCATGCCAGTTCACCGCGCGAATGCCTCTACCGGCTTGAGATGCTCGCGGGCTTTGCCGGCTACCAGGGCAGCGAAGTGAGCCTGCGCCGGCAGATTGCCAATGCCATCGATTTCATCGTACAGATCGGACGCCTGTCGAGTGGGCAGCGCCGCATCCTTTCATTGAGCGAAGTCACCGGCGTCAACGATAACGTGGTCGCAATGCAGGAGCTCTATCGCTACGAGCCGATCACCTCGCCCGACGGCGAGGAGCGCGATCGCTGGATATCGCTGGGCATTGCGCCGCATTCACCCAAGATCACGCGCTTCCGCCAGTCGCTGGCACGAAGCCAGCAGGGAGACAGCCGTGGCTAAGGTCCTGCTGACGGTGGCTTGCGTCGCGCTGCTGCTTGCAGCCGCGGGGCTGCTGCTGTGGCAATGGGCAAAGGGGCGGCAGGCTCGGCAGGCGGCGACGCGCCATTTGGACCAGCAGATCCTGGCCAGCACGGCGGCTGCGGTGCAAACGCCGATGCCCTTGCGGGATCTGCCGAGCGATGCGCTCATGACTGACCCGTGGCTCGAAACCGATGCGAGCGCCACGGCTTCTGAACCCGCCGGGCTTCTTGAAAGAGCCATGCCCGAGTGGCTGATTGGCGTGATCGAGCCGCGCATGGCCGCACTGGGTCTGGTAGCCATCGTGATGTTGGCTGCTCTTGCCGGTTTGTTCGGCGGCTCGATTGCGGCGTTGAGTGCGCTCACCTTGTTGGCACTCCTCGCAGTCTTTGCGATCTGGCTGCGGCTGCAGAAATTCCGACGCAAGCTGGTCAGCCAGTTGCCCGGCTACATCGACGCTATGGTGCGCCTGATCACCATTGGTAATTCCACGCAAGCGGCTTTCCAGCTGGCGATTGCCACAACGGAGGCTCCATTACGCGGCCAACTGGAACGCGCGGCATCCCTGGTGCGTGCGGGCATAGATCTCGACCGCGCGCTGCATCAGACAGCCAGCAGTGTCCGAATAGACGAGATGTTTCTGTTGGCCTCCATTCTCGGCCTGGGTGTGCGTTATGGCGGCCGCTCTGATCTGCTGCTGGAGCGCGTAGGTAACTTCATGCGCGACCGTGAGCAGGCGGAGCACGAGCTGGTAGCCATGTCATCGGAAACCCGGCTCTCCGCCTGGGTCCTGGGGCTGCTCCCCGTGGGCGTGGGCGCCTTCCTCATCATGACCAATCCCGGCTACTTCGTAGGGATGTGGAATGACGGTACAGGTCGCATGCTGATCTTCTCTTCGGCAGGCCTTCAGCTGGTCGGCGCCGCCCTCCTTTATCGACTGGCGAGACTGTCATGACGCTGTCGCCCAATCAACTCGCCGTTCTTAGCCTGGCATTACTCGCGCTAGGGCTCATGGCGGGAGCGGGCGCACTGATTGCGGCCGAACTGCGTCGCGCGCGGAGCGGAAAAGTCATAGGCCGTGCCATCCACCAGGTTGTGAAGACTCCAGATCTTTCGAAAGCTTCCGCCGATATTGGTGGAGAGTCAGACACCTCGACGAAGTCCGATATCGAACTGCCGTTCCACTGGCTCGATTCGCGGCTCGGCCGGACGCTGGTGGCGGATGAAGACCGCAATCTCATCGACCAGTGCGGCCTTTCCTCGAAGCGGGCGCAACTGGTCTTCTTGGTGGTTCGTGTTTTTCTTGCGTTCCTTCTTCCATTTCTCGCCTATTTTCTGTGGAGCGCGGGCCATACACAGCGCACCGTCGTTATCGTCCTTGCGGCTGCGTTCGTCATTGGCTTCATGGCGCCGAAATGGGTGCTCGGCCGTTTTGCTGCCACGCGACGCGAGCGGGCGAATCAGGAGCTTCCGCTCTTCATCGACCTGCTGCGTCTTCTTCAGGGCGTTGGACTGAGCCTGGATCAGAGTCTGCAGATCATGGCCAGCGACTTCTCGCATGTGCTGCGCGTGCTCGGCTACGAACTGACCTTGGCCAACAACCAGTACAGCCGCGGTCGCAGCCGCGAGCACTCGTTGCAGCGCCTCGCCACCTTGCACAAGAACGAGAACCTCCGAGGGCTCGTGTCTTTGCTGGTGCAGGTCGACAAGCACGGCGGCGCCGTACAGGAACCGTTGCGCATCTTCAGCGACCGGCTGCGCGAACACCGGCGTTCCGAAATGAAGGAAAAAATCGGAAAGATCACTGTGAAGATGACTGCCGTCATGGTGTCCACGCTGATGCCAGCGCTGGTCATCGTTACGGCAGGACCAGGCTTCATCGCGATATTCCGATCTCTTGGAGCTGTCGCCAAATGAAAACGCTGGACTTTTGCACCTGCTCGCCCGCCATGCGTCGCCTGCTGACTTTCGCCTCCGCGGGCGTAGCGGCTCTCGTCTTCAGCGGCTGCTCGAGCATCAAGGATCAGTACGCCGCCAGCGCGGACGCGCAACAGCGTATGGCCGCCGAAGCAGCCGCGGACACGAAGGCGGGGGCGTCTGTAGACACCCAAGCAACCTATCTCAAGCTCGTCGAGCAGATGCAGAAGGAAGACCTGTGGTTTGCCTCGCTCGCGCACATCGACGCACTCGAACGACGGTGGGGCGTATCGCCCGAGTCCACACGCGTGCGCGCCGAAGCGCTGCGCCAAACAGGGCAGGCCACCGCTGCCGAAGCCTCCTACAAGCGGCTGATGGGTACACCGCTTGAGGGGGCCGGTTACCGTGGATTAGGACTCCTGGCCGGAGCGCGCAGCAACTACCCCGAAGCTGTGCAGTTTCTGAGACAAGCCCAGCACCGAGCGCCAACAGATGCCTTGCTGCTGAGCGACCTGGGCTATGCCCAATTGCGTGCGGGCTCGATCGACGAAGCCCGGCTTCCGCTGATGCAGGCTCTGCAGCTTCGTCCTGATAGTGCACAGGCACAGGCCAATCTTGCGCTGTATCTCGAACTCAGCAATCAGCAAGAGCAGGCGGCCGCCATGATGGATGCGAACCGGATGTCTCCCGCCGCACGTCTGGCGATCAAGGAGGCTGCGCAGCAACTCCGTCGTGGCGGTGCTGTGACCTCCGCCTCAGCCCTCGCTACTGGGATGACAGTCCGCGACGAAGTTGCTCCGCCACTCGTGCTCAAGGCATCGCGCTCCTCCAACATGATTGGTGAGCGCACCGCCATTCAATCGAATCAAGCGACAAACGCCTCCTCGACAACCCTGTCACCGATCTCGACTTCGCGAGGTACACCATGAACAAAAAAATCGACACCGCTTTCCGCGCCCTGTCCGCATACAGCTGGCTCATCGCAATTCTTGCCTTTCCGTCAGCAGCGATGGCGCAGAGCGCGGCAACTTCCGGTTCGACCCTCTCTTCCACGGTGGAAACCGCGCAGGCCACGCCTCATACGTCGACCAATCCGCCTCAGAACGAAGCCGCGAACGCAGAGGATGCCGAGGATGCCGAGGATGCCGAGGAGCTTGACTATGCGCCGCTACAAGTGGGTGACGCCACCCAAGGATTGCTGGCTTGGCAGCGCAGTGGCGATATCGCGTCCAAGACACCGCGCCCAATCGGGGGAAGCGTTGCGCAGCGCAGCTATGAGCGCTATCTGAAGAGTTTCGAATTTCCGATACCGGAACGTTTGAGTTCGTCGGTCAAGAGCACCACCGGTAGCGGCGGTGCGAAGTAGGCGGCCATAACAGCTGACTCATTGCGGTCAATGAAGACCATCCGGGCACTCTCAACACCGCGCCACCAACGCGGCGTGTATGCAATTGAGTTCGCGGTGGTGTTCATGGTCTTCTTCAGCATTCTCTATGCCGTCATCTGCTACGGGATGCTGTTCGCCTTCCGGCTCGGACTGCAGAACGCGGCCGAAGACGGCGCGAGAGCAGCACTTCAATATCAGAGCAGTCTCGAGGACCGAAGAAAGCGCGCAGCGGATGTCGCAGCCTTTCAAAGCGACTGGATGCCGCAAGTGGTGAAGCCCATCGTGTCTGCACAGATCTGTCGAGTTGAGGGAATCAACCAATGCTCTCCGATCACTTGCGGACCGTCATGGAGCCAACGATGCCAAGTCGAAGTTCTCGTACGAGCCGACAACCTTGGATCGCTGCTGCCTCCTTTGCCGAGCTTCGCCGTGCCGACCCAGATCGCCGGCAAGGCGAGCATGCTGCTTGAGTTGAGGTGAAAGCCGTGTCCGCCGCAAGCATCCGACTGCGCAGCAGAACCACCGCTCTCCACGTTCAGCGTGGTGTTGCCGCTATCGAGTTCGCCTTCGTTTTCATATTTCTCTTTCTTGTGATGTACGGACTGGTGAGCTTTGGCGCGATCTTCTACACGCAGCAAGCCGTCTCACGCGCCGCAGAAGATGGTGCACGCGCAGCGATGCTGCTGCCGCAACCACCGGATCAGGAAAGCGTGCGCCAAGTCGTTTTCGATTCGCTTGCGCGCTCACTCGTCGTTCCCACTTCCCACAATGCCGATACGGTCAGCAGAAAGAACTGGATCTCCGCCAATGTCACCGTCGCGGCCGCGTCGACTGCTGCAAGCTGCGTAGTGACTGTCACCTACCTCTACAAGAACAATCGCATCCTGCCTTCTGTGTCGCTGTTGGATACCAGTTGGGTGCCTGACCAATTACAAGGCAGCGCCACCGCTGCGCTCAAAACATCATGAAACGGCTTTTGGCATGAACGCATCCACGACGCGCCAAGCTTTTCAACCGAGCGGCCACCGGCGCGCCCGAGGCTCCGTCCTCATCAACACGGCCATTGCGCTGAGCCTGATCGTGATCACACTCGTTGGCACGGAGTTGGGGTATCTCTTCTATATGAAGCGCGAGTTTCAGAAGACTGCGGATCTGGCCGCATTGGCCGGCGCGCAGAAGCTCGTGCCTTCGGCAGGCACTGACGTATGTGTTGCCGCGCAAGGAGCTGCCGTTGCCAATGCAGGTCAGAACATACCAGGCATCGTGCTCCAACAACCGGAATGCGGTCACTGGGCATCGTCGAATACAACACCAGCTAATGCGGGCTGCTTTTCCAATGTAGACGATCACTTCCTTCCTGATGCGTCAACAAAGAATGCTATTCGTGTGCGAATAGAGAAAGCTCCACCGACGTTGTTCCCCTTCTTTCAGGCCAGTCGCACCATCTGCGTCCAGGCGGTTGCTTCGCTAAACGAACCCCTCGGTGCAATATCGATCGGGAGTGGAGTCGCGCGGCTGAACGAGGGGTTGCTCAATCAAGTACTGAGCATGCTGTTGGGAACAACCGTCAACCTGAGCATTGGTGACTACACCGGCCTGCTCAACACCAAGCTCAATCTGCTCGGGATCGCGGATGCCTTGAACCTCAATGTGGGCACATACGAGCAGTTGGCGAGTGCCAATGTCACTTTGGCCGATTTGCTCACTGCAGCAATCGAAGTACTGCCTCAAAACAACGACAGTGCCACGGCTGGGCTCGCCGCCGGTGTGTTGAACGGCCTTTTGGATCTGAGTGGAGGGCTCGACCTAAGCACAGTACGAATTAATTTGCTGAGCACCGCCGAGCAAGCCGGTCTGCTCAACGTCGATCTCAACACCGAAGATCCACGCACCGCATTGAACGGAAACATCAACGCATTGAATCTCCTGCTGGTCGCGTTGCAGATCGCTGATAGTCAATCAGCTGTCTCAGCGGGGATCGCGATTCCACTCAAACCGCTCGCGAATGTGCAACTTCAGGCCAAGGTCATCGAGCCCCCCAGTATTGCCATTGGGCCCCCAGGCTACTATCCGGACGGTACAGCAAAAACCCGGGCGCACACCGGCCAGATCCGAATACTTCTGGACACTCAGATCCTGACTCCGGTTGCCGGAAGCGACCTATTGAACATTCCGCTCGTTGTCAGAGTTTCATTGCCATCAGGCCAGCTTATCAGGCTGCCTATCTATGCAGAAGTTGCGTCAGGAGACGCCGAACTCGATTCGATTCAATGCAATGGGCCCGATAGCAAATACGACGTCAAGATCGCAGCGGCCCCCGGCCTTGCACATATTTTCCTGGGGAAAGTTCCAACCGCGTTCACGAACAGAACGAGCGCGTGGAAGGACCTGCCGAAAGAGCAGTTCGATCTACTAAATATCCAAGTCACTCTTCTGAGCATCCTCGGAGGCGGGATACCGATCGACATCAAGCTCTTGGCGAAGATGGATCTCTCTATCCCAGGGAGTGGAACCACTACGAGGCAGACGCTGAACTATCAATTCGATCCCACAATCCCCGCATCGCAGCAGGATCTGATGCACACCGTTGGTACGGAGCAAAACCTTGGCGCTGCAATCGCGAGCGCCATTGGTTCGGGAATGCTCAAGATAGAGCTCGCTACATCTGCCCCCATTTTGGATACTATCGCCAACGGCCTGATTACCGTCATTTCCGGCGTACTGGGGGCTCTCAACTTCATACTCTTACCAGTGCTTAGCCAGCTCGACAGTGCACTGCTCGCCCCCCTTCTCAAGACGCTTGGCATCCAAATTGGGTACGCGGATGTACAGCTACTCTCTGCCAGCTGTGACGGCAATGCACGCTTGGTCTATTGAGTTTGCATACGAACTTACACCAAGCACTTGTGAAATTTGAGAATAGCGTCTAAATGAGCTCCCCCAACTTCGACGAACTCGACCTCTTTGTCTGGGAAGGCAAGGCCGACATCCTCGACCGTATCGCGCGGTGCATGGCGAGCTTCGACGTGGAGGTGATCCGGGCCGATGGCTTGCCGCCTCCGCAGCAGGACCGCGGCACTGCGCTGCGGCCTTCGGTTGCCATCCTCAGTGTCACGGTGATCGACAGCGGCGGCCTGGCGCATGCCACCGAGCTGCTGCAGGGCATGCCGGTGATCTGGGTGGCGGCGGCCTCGCGGGAGCGGGACTCGCGCACCTATCCGCCCGAGTACCTGCACGTGCTGCCCTACGACTTCACCTGCGCCGAGCTGCGCACGATGGTGGCCAAGCTGGTGCGGCAGCTGCGTGCGCGCGACGTGGCGCCGCAGGCGCCCGATGTGCTGGTGGCGCATTCGGATGCGATGAAGTCGCTGCTGGCCGAAGTGGCGGCCTTTGCCGACTGCAACCACAGCGTGCTGGTGCGCGGCGAAACGGGGGTGGGCAAGGAGCGCATCGCGCAGCAGCTGCACCTGGGGCACCAGCACTACAGCAAGGGCGCGTTCGTGGCGGTGAACTGCGGCGCGATTCCTGATGGTCTCTTCGAGTCGCTGTTCTTCGGCCACACCAAGGGCTCGTTCACGGGCGCCGTGCATGCGCATCGCGGCTATTTCGAGCAGGCCACGGGCGGCACGCTGTTCCTCGACGAGATCGGCGACCTGCCGCGCTACCAGCAGGTAAAGCTGCTGCGCGTGCTGGAGGACAACGCGGTCACGCGGCTGGGTGCCACGGCGCCGATCCGGGTCGACTTCCGGCTGGTGGCCGCCACCAACCGCAACCTGCGCGAGATGGTGGCCAGCGGCGAGTTCCGAGCCGACCTGTTCTACCGGCTCGCGGTGATCGAGCTGCACGTGCCCAGCCTGGAGGAGCGCGGGGAGATCGACAAGATCGCGATCTTCAAGGCGCTGCTGGCCAACGTGCTGGGCGACGAGCTCGAGGCGCTCGGCGAAACGCCGCACTGGCTCAGCGATGCGGTGGCCGAAACCTACTTTCCCGGCAACGTGCGGCAGCTGCGCAACCTGGCCGAGCGGGTGGGTGTGATCGCACGCCAGCTGCACAGCTGGGACCAGAACCTGATCCAGCGCGCCATCGCGCTCACGCGCGGCACGCCGACGCTGGCCTCGGGCGCTGCTGCGGAGCGCAACGGCCATGGCGGCGGCGCGATGAACGGCGTGGCGCTGGACGGCAATGGCGAGCGCAAGGGATGGAACAGCAGCGAGCGCAACCGCATCATCGCGGCGCTGGAGATCAACGACTGGAAGCGCCAGGACACGGCACAGCACCTGGGCATCAGCCGCAAGGTGCTGTGGGAGAAGATGCGCAAGTACCAGATCCTCGACGGCGAGCCGGGCATCCCCGAGGATGTCTGAACTCGCTTCGATCCAGCCAACCAACGATCAGCGATTTGCCAGCCGCGCGGCCCGGCGCAGCGGCGGGTTCGCCGCGGTTGCGGTGGCACCGCGGTCGGCCACGGGCTCGCTCGCGCAGCCTGCGTTGCTCGAGATGCACAGCGCGGTGAGCAGGCCGTCTTCGCTCAGCGCGGGGCGGTTCGGCGGGCCGAAGATGCGGTCGATCCAGGCGTTGCTCGCGTCCGGGTCGATGCGCAGTTCGCCGGTGGTGCGCGCCAGGCGCAGCTCGGTGATGCGCAGGTCGAACACGGCGTCGACGTAGTCGAACAGCAGGTTGTAGTAGTCGAGCTGCGCGTCGAGCACCGCGGGCAGTGTTTCGCGGCCGAATTCCATCAGCCGGCGGCGCCCGCGGAAGGCCTGGCCCGATGTGCTGACGGCCTCCGCCAGCTGCCGCTCGCGCTCGCGTCCGGACACGGTGCGCGCCCATGAGGCCGAGGTGAGCTCCAGCAGGTTGAGCTTCACGCCTTCGAGCTTGGCTTCCTGGTTGGCGACTTCGGCCAGGGCCGACTTCAGGCGCAGTTGGCGGTCGAAGCCGTTGCCGAAGTTCCAGTTGAGCTCGAAGGCCGCGCGCGTCGGGTCTTGCGGCGACACGCCGCGCGGGTCCTTGCTCTTGACGACCACCGCGTCCACGGTCGGCCAGATGCTGGCCTCCTGCTGGTCGACCAGGGCCTGGGCGCGCGCCACGCGGCCCTTGGCTTCGGCGATCTCGGTGCTGCGCTCCTCGGCGCGGCGCAGGGCCTCTTCCTGCGAGGCGATGCGCCAGTACGCGGGCGCGGCCAGTACGGGCAGCGAATCGGTGTTGGGCGTGAACCTGAAGTAGGTGTTGAACTTGGCCAGCGCCTCGTCGCGCTGCGCCTGGAAGTCGGACTCGCGCGCAGCCACGCTGGCGCGGCGCGCGGCCGCCATGTTGAGGTCGTTCTCGCCGGCGGCGCCCAGGGCCACGCGGCGGGCCTCGGCCTTCGAGAGCTCGGCCACCACCTCGGTGGACTTGCGCGCGATCTGCTTCTTGAGGTCGAAGCGCTGCACCTGCAGGTAGGCGGTCAGTGCGTCGAGCACTACCTTCTGCGAGGTGGTGGCGACGGCCTCGTCGTCGGCCTGGTTGCCGGCCTCGGCGGCGCGCACCGCGGCGTTCATGGCACCGCCGTCGATCAGGCTCAGGCGCGCCTCGGCGGTCAGCACGGTGTAGCTCTCGCTCTTGGCGTTGTCCGCGCCGCTGTTGTAGGTGCCGGAGGCGGTGCCCATCTTGAAGCGCGGGTAGCGGGCCTTCTTGGCGGCGTCCACGCCAAAGCTGCTGGTGTTGGCGGCGGCTTGCGCGGTCTGCACTTCGGGGTAGTCCTGCGACAGCGCAATGAGCGCCTGCTTGACGCGCTGCGCATAGCTGGCGGCGCCGATCGACGGCGCGGAAAGCCGGCGCGCCGCCGCCAGCTGCGCGGGCGCCTCCTGCGCCAGGGCGCCAGGAGGAAGCGCGAAGCTCGCGCACAGCACTGCGCAAAGAACACCGGGGCCCGTTCGGCGCCGGCCAGCCAGGTTGCGGCCCATCATGGTTCGCGGAAGGCTTCGCGCCGCAGCTTGAGCACGGGACGAAGGATGTACCAGATGAACGGATCGGTCCCCACCTTCAGGTCGACCTCCGACTCCATGCCGGCGGTGACGCGGTTTTCTTCGCGCCCCACGTAGGCCTGGTCGGTGCTGACGAGGATGCGGTAGTACGGCGCCGAATTGGCAATGGCCGGATCGCGGTCGGCATCGGCGGCCACCAGGGTGACCTTGCCTTCGACCGCGCCGTAGCGCAGGTAGTCGTAGGCCGTGATCTTCACGCGCGCCGCCTGGCCGACTTCGACGAAGCCGCGGTCGTTCGGATTCAGGCGCGCCTCGATCATGACCTCGTCCTTGTCGGGCACCACTTCCATGATGGCTTCGCCGGGCTTGATGACCCAGCCCGGGCTGGCGCTGCGCAGCCCCTTGACGATGCCGTCGGCGGGCGCCTTCACCATGGTGCGGGAACGCTGGGTGCGTGCACGCGCGAGGTCTTCGCTCAGGCTCGCGAACTGGCGCTCCACGGCGGCCAGCTCGTCGGACGCGCGGCGCCGGAAGCGGCCTTCGGCCTCGGCCATCTTGGCCTGCGCCTCGGTGATGGCGGCGCTCGCGGAAATGGCGCCCTGGCGCGCCACGGCCAGCTCGCTTCGCACGCCTTCGACCTGCCGGCGCTTCTCGAGCACCTCGACCTGCCCGACCAGCTTTTCATTGAGCAGCTGTTCCGAGATCTCGAGTTCCTTCTGCATCAGCGCGAGGCGGTCGTTCAGGCCCTTGACCTTGGCCTGCTGCTCGAGCTGCTTGCTGCGCGCGCCCTCCAGGCCGGACACCGCACCGGCCATCACGCCGCGCTGCTCGAGCGCGCGCGCCTCGTAGGCGCCGGTTTCGCCGTCGAGCACGCTCTCGTCGATGTCGGCGGCAAAGCTCTCGCGCCTGAGCGGCTGCCCGCGGCTCTCGGCCATGAGCCGGATGCGGGTGGCCTGGGTGGCGGCATAGCGCGCGGTGAGTTCCTCGAAATTGAGGCCGCTGCCGCCCAGGTCGATCTCCACCAGCGACTGGCCCTGCGTGACCCTGTCGCCTTCCTTGACCAGCACGTTGCTGACGATGCCGCCTTCCAGATGCTGGATCGACTTGACGCGGTCCGACGGGATCACGCGGCCCGGCGCCACCACCACGGTTTCCATCGGAAAGCCCAGGCCCACAACGGCCAGCAGCGCAACCGCACCGCCAATGACCCACTTTCGGCGCCGGCCCTCGGGCGATGTCTGCGTGGCGCGCTTGTGATCCTCGTCCTGAAGTATCTGCGGCAAATCTGATTTCAAGTCGCGGTCCCCAATTACTCTTCGATCGATCGGCTGCTCAGGCCATGGAACGGTTGGCGGCGGCGCCTTGCTGCGGATGCGCCTCGGCATCGTCCTCGCCCGCGGTGGAATCGGGGAGCGCCACCAGCGCCTTCTTCACGCCGAAGAGCTTCGGCACCATGACGGCGGCCGTGCCCTGTTCGACGTTGCCCTGCCCGGTCACGTGGTAGACCACGCTGGCCGCCGACACGATGCGAAGCGAATGCGTGACCACCACCACGGTGCGCACCTTGGCCACCGCGAGCAGCGTGGCAAGCAGGGTGCGCTCGCTCTGGAAGTCGAGATCGTTGCTGGGCTCGTCGAGCACCAGCACCGAAGGCTTGCGCAGGAAGCTCATGGCCAGCGCGAGCTTGCGTCGCTCGCCCACCGAGAGGCCGGTGCCGCCCTCGCCCACCACGGTGCGGTAGCCGTCGGGCATGCGCGAGATGAAGTCGTGCGCGCCCGAGAGCTTGCAGGCCGCCACCACCTGCTCGTCGCTCTGGCCCGGGGCCGTGCGGCGCATGGTGTCGATCAGCGGGCCGCCGAACCAGTACACCTCCTGCGACAGGTAGCTGATCCAGCGCGAGAGCTCTTCGCGGCCGAATTGCGAAAGGTCGTACTCGCCGATGCTGATGACGCCGCGCGTGGGCGTGTACAGGCCCGAGAGCAGCTTGACCAGCGTCGACTTGCCGGCGCCGTTGCGCCCGACGATCACGTGCAGCCCGCCCGGCCCGATGTCGAGGTCGACGTTCTCGAGCACCGGCCGGTGCGCGTCTTCCGTGAAGCTGAAGCTCACGTCCTTCAGCGTGACGCGGCCCAGCGGCTGCGGCAGCGTCATGCCGGTGGGTGCCTTTTCGACCGGCTCGCCGAGCACCGTCTCGAGCCGCTTGGCCGCTTCCTTGGCCGCGGCCAGCGAGCGCCAGCTCGACACCAGGCCGGCCACCGGCTGCAGCGCCTTGAGGGCCAGCATGTTGGAGGCGACCAGGCCGCCCACCGTCATCCATTGCTCCATCACCGAAATGGCGCCCACCGTGACCACGATGACCGAGAAGACCATCATCAGCACGGTGGTGCCGTCGCGCGCGGTTTCGATCTGCCCGTTCTTGCTGAAGCTTTCGCTCAGCCAGGAGTTATAGGACTGGCGCCACATCTCGATGGTGGGACCGTCGTTGGCCTGCGTCTTGAGCGTTTCGCGCGCGTTGCAGATTTCCGAGGTCATGCGGTCGAGGCCGCGGCCGCGCTGCACTTCCTCGACCCGCCCGCTGCGCACCTCGTCGGCCCACCACCAGGCCAGGAAGACCATGATGGCAAGGAACAGCACCACCACCGGCAAGACCGGCAAGGCCACGATGCCGATCACGGCCAGTGCGAAGACCGCCATCGGCAAGTCGAAGATCGATTGCGCCAGGCCGCCGGTGACGGTGCCGCGCACCGAGGCCACGTCGCGGAAGAACTGATGCCAGATCGAGGCGGGGCGCGCTTCGAGCGCACGCAGCGGACGATTGAGCATCGAATGCAGCAGCGCGCCCGACACGCCGTGGTCGATGATGGCGCCCGCATTGCGCAACAGGCGCGAACGCCCCGACCGCAGCCAGAACTCGATGCAAAGAAAGAACAGGATGCCGCACACCAGCGCGGCCAGCGTCGAGACGCCGCTGCGCGACAGCACGCGGTCATACACCTGGAGCAGGAAGATCGATGGCAGCAGGCCGAAGAGGCTGATGGGCAGCGAGCGCCAGGCCGCGCTCTTGACCAGCGGGTAGGCAGCCCGGAACGCGGTGTGCAGGGCACCCGCATACGGACTCGCACCTGGTTTTTCGGGCACCTCGGCCACCAGTTGGCTGGGCAAGAGAAACTTGATCATGGGAAAGGGCCGATCCGTCCGGCAATGACGCCTGCGCCATTATCGACTGTTACCCAGTTGTTACAAGACAAAATCTATGCTTACGAAGTGCTGCAGCGTGACATACGTCT
Source organism: Variovorax sp. VRV01 (assembly GCF_014852545.1). Classification (NCBI taxonomy): domain Bacteria; kingdom Pseudomonadati; phylum Pseudomonadota; class Betaproteobacteria; order Burkholderiales; family Comamonadaceae; genus Variovorax; species Variovorax sp. VRV01. Next base: position 209,732 of record NZ_JACVBS010000001.1, on the reverse strand, counting down.
CAGCGTGTGCGACACCGATTCGGCATGGGCCGCCGCAGCATCCTTGGCGGTCTCGACCCACAGGCTGCAGTCCGCCGCTTTTCTTGCCGCGACCGGCGCCGCCTCGTCTTTCGGCAGGCCCTGCGCCAGCACCAGCGCGACGTTGGCGCACAGCAACATGCAAAGCAGCCAGGCGCAAAGCAGCTGCAGCCAGCCCAGCCACCACCGGCGCTGCGGTGCCGCCTCGCGGCGGTAGGGCAAGGAGGCTTGGGCATTCAGTTTGATCATGGCAATGCTTTCAGAACCCGGGCCAGCCGGGACAGGCCGACGCCGGCAGAACTCTTGGCCAGCACCCAGTCGCCGGGCTGCAGCAGACCGCCCAGCGCGGTCGACAGATCGGACACATCGACGAACCAGTGCGAGCGCACCTTGGTGCGGATGCGCGCATGCAGCGCCCGCATCAGCGGGCCGCACAGCAGCACGCGGTCGGGCTGCGATGCGAGCAGCTCGGGCTCCAGATCGAGGTGGTGGCGCTGCGCGGCGGGGCCGAGCTCCTGCATGTCGCCGAGGATCGCCACGCGGCGTGCCGGCTCGCAGGGCGCCTGCGACAGCAGTTCCAGCGCCGCGCGCATCGAGCTCGGGTTGGCGTCGTAGGTCTCGTCAATCAGCTTGAAGCTGCCGCCGCCGATGTGGATGGTGTGCAGCGCGCCCCGTCCGCCCGGCGGCTCGAACTGCGCAAAGGGCTCGACCGCGGCGGCCAGCTTCAGGCGCATCGCTTGCAGGGCCGCCAGCGCCGCCACGGCGCTCGCGCCCATGTGGCGCCCCGGCGCATTGAGCCGAAGCTGGAACGGCTCGCCGAGCACCTGGGCCTGCACCTCGCCATGGTCGAACGAGAGCAGCCGCACGTCGGCGTCCCTGTGCTCGCCATAGGTCACGATCTGCAGCTGGTGCGCCATGGCGGCTTCGGCAAAGGTCGCAAACTCGGGGAGGTCGCGGTTCAGCACCGCGCTGTCGCCGGGCGCCATGCCCTCGAAGATGCGGCTGTCCATGCGCGCGGCGGCTTCCGAAGGCCCGCGGTGCTTTTGCGACGCGGCCGACAGCCCCGTCACCACGGCCAGCATCGGCCGCACCAGCTGGGTCGAGGCCAGCATGTGCGGCGAGCCCATCTCCAGCACCCAGTAGGCCGCATGCCGCGGCATGCAGGTCAGGTTCCAGGCCATGCCCGAGGGCAGGCTGACGTTGCCTTCGGGGCGGCCGACCTCGCCCCACACGGCCAGGGCGTCGGCCAGCATCGCGGCCACGGTGCTGCCGGTCGTGCCGCTGCCCAGCACGCCGCAGACGCGCCCCGTGAATTCGGTGCGCGCATGCGCGCCCAGCGCGAGCACGGCCTGCGGCACGTCGTCCACCTGGAGCACCGGTACCCGCTTGTCGAGGTGCGGTGCGGGATCGGTGCACAGCACGGCGGCCGCCGGCTGCAGCACGCCCTTGAGCGCCACCGCGGCCAGCGGCGTCTTCGAGGGCCGCGGCTGGTGCTCGAACACCACGCGGCCCTTGCGCAGGAAGGAGCGCTGCGTCACGCCGCTGGCGCGCCAGCCGTCTTCCGGGCGCACCACCCATTCGCCGCCGGTCACGCGCGCCATTTCGCTCGCGGTCCAGGCGGCGCCGCCGTCGTCCCTCGCGCTCCCCGCGCCGGGCACGGCCGGGCGCTCCAGCAGGTAGCGGCGATAGGCCACGAAGCCCGACACGTACTGCGCCACGTCGTCGATGCGCACCCGGAACGCGTGGTGCCGGATGAAGAAGGAGCCGACGATGGTGGAAGGCCGGCGGAAGTACATCGCCATCTCGGGCCAGAAGAAGCCGTTCTGCAGGTAGTGGGCGCGGTACTCCAGCGCGCGGTAGAACTTCTCGGTGTCGAGCTCGTCCAGCAGGTGCCGCATGGCGGGCGTGGCCTCGAGCCGCTGCAGCATCTGCTGGGCCGCGAGCATGAGCTCGAGCAGCGTCGGAAAGGTGGTCTTGCGGTCGAGCACGAAGTCCAGGTACCCGGCCACGTTCTGCAGGCCGAAGCGAAAGTACTTTTCCTGCGGGTTCCAGCGCGTGAGTTCGTTGACGCAGCAGCTCAGCCAGTGGTCGTGCGCCTGCCAGTGCTGGCTCGCGATGAAGTGGTCGAAGGCCTTCTCGACCACGGCGAGCCACCTTGCATCGCGCGTGAGGCCGTAAAGGCGCATGAGGCCGTAGGCCGCCTCGCCGTCGTAGTAGATGACGCGCGAGGCCTGCTTCACGCGCAGGTCGCCGGCATGCAGCACGTGGCTGAAGCTGCCGGTGGCGCCGTCCTGCAGCGACGCGATGCCCAGCGCCAGCTTTTCCAGCAGCGGCAGCCAGTCGCGCGTGTCCATGGCCTCGCAGTACTTGACCAGGGCCAGCACGCAGGCGGCATTGCCGCCCAGCCTGATCTCTTCGCCGGTGTCGACGAGGAAAGCGACCTCGGTGCCGTCGGCGAGCGTGTAGCTGCGGATGAGCGTGTTCGCGAGATGATCGAGCGCGCGGTCGATGGCCAGGCGCAGCTTGTCGTCGCGCACGAGCTCCCACGCCTCGATCATGGCGCTCAGCACGCTCGCGTGGCGCATCGCGTCATAGGTCGGAATGCGCCGGTCGAAGCACGGAAAGTAGCCGTACACGAAGAGCCCGTCGTCCTGCACCTGGCGCGCGAGGTACGACGCGCCGCTGCGCACCAGGTCGAGCGCCGACTGCGGAGTGAGGGCCGGCGCCTGGCGGCGTCCGGCATCGAGCCCCGTGCCCACGAGCTTGTGCACGACGCCGTCGGCCTGGCAGAACACGCCCACCGTCGCCAGCAGGTAGACCCGCCGGTCGGCCGGCAGCTCGAGCGGGAGCGCACGTGCGAAGCGCGCCTGGCCATAGGCCTCGAAGTTGCGCACATTCACCACCGCATGCGCAATGGTCGAATCGCCGCTCAGCATGGCGTTGGCGTTGAGCTCCTGCTCGGTGAACGCGGTCTCGAAGTCCTGGTCGAAGGCCAGGCCGAGGCGGAAGTAGTTGCGCTTGACGCCGGCGAGCTGGGCCTTGAACTGCGCCCAGTCCATCGGGCTTGCGCCCTCGACCCAGTCGATGCGCAGCCATGGCGAGACGATGCCGCAGTCGCGCACCCAGCGCTCCACGGCCTCGGCACCTTCGTGCCACGCGGTTTCGAAATCGGCCGCGCGCGCGTGCACCACGTGCGCGCGCTGCGACCCGTCGCTCACCGAGAAGAAAAGCGTAAAGGCCGGATAAGGCGCCGGCAACGCCGCACACACCGAGACCAGGCGCTCGTGGCAGGCATGGAGCTGGTCGGAGAAGGACATCATTCGGCCCCAGTCGAATGCGGGAGGCCGGTCGCACCCGGACCGGGAACTCCCATCGAAGGCATCGCGTTTCTCCGTGTTTCAGCGGTAGCTGAATTCGGCTCGGCGATTGAGCTGATGGCCCTCCTCGGTGGTTTCGAGCGATGCAGGTTTTTCGATGCCCCAGCTGACGGCCTCGATGCGTTCGCCCGGCACGCCAAGCTGCGTGAGCGCGCGCTGCACGGATTCGGCCCTGCGCTGGCCCAGCGCGAGGTTGTATTCGCGGCCGCCGCGCAAGTCGGTGTGGCCCTCGATCACCACCTTGCTGGCGGGACGGTTCCTGAGATAGCTCGCATGCGCTTCCACCACGTTGCGGTACTGCGGCTTGATGTCGTATTTGTCGAAGTCGAAGTACACGATCTTCAGCGCGACGGGACCGTTCTGCACCGGTGCGGGCGGGGGCGGTTCCACCTTCGCCACCGGCGCCTTGTTCGAGTAGTAGTAGGTCGCGTCTTCGCGTCCGCTCTTGGAGGCCGTTCCACAAGCGGCAAGGCTTGCTGCAAGGGCGACGATGGTCAGTATCCGGTAGCTGCTGCTGTTCTTCATATCAAATCCTTTCTCGGGCCAGGCCGGTGGCGGCCTGGCCCTGGTGCGTTGTTTTTCTTCCTTCTCCTCTACTGCTCTTGTTCCTTAGCCCAGCAGGCCGTGCAGGATGTTCGTCACCGGGGTGAGCACGCTGCCGGTGCCGGCGGCCTGGTCCACCAGGCTGGTGATCGGGGTCACCACGTCGGTCACGATCGGCGCGGCGTCCTCCACGGTGTGCACCAGGCTGTTGTGGACGGTCTCGATCACCGGGTCAAGCGTCGGGGTTGCGCCGGCCAGGATGTCGGTCACGGGCTCTGCCACCTCGGACACGGCGGCCACCACGGGCTCCAGTGCCTCGCCGAGCGTGCTTGCGGTGTCGAGCACCGGCTCCAGGATGTTGGCCGCCGGGCCGCTGCCGCCCAGCACGCCGCCGAGCAGGCCATCGCTGCCGAGCAGGCTGCCGACCAGGCCATCGTCGCCAAGCAGATCGCCACCGAGCAGGCCGCCGACGATGCCGTCTTCGCCCAGCACGCCGCCGAGCAGGTCACCGCCGAGCAAGTCACCGCCCAGCAGATCGCCACCGAGCAGGTTGCCGACCAGGCCGTCTTCGCCCAGCACGCCACCCAGCAGATCACCACCGAGCAGGTCGCCACCCAAGAGGTCCCCACCGAGCAGGTTGCCGACGAGGCCGTCTTCGCCCAGCACGCCGCCGAGCAGGTCACCACCGAGCAGATCACCACCCAAGAGGTCGCCACCGAGCAGGTTGCCGACCAGGCCGTCTTCGCCCAGCACGCCGCCCAGCAGATCGCCACCGAGCAAGTCACCGCCCAAGAGGTCGCCGCCAAGCAGGTTGTCGACCAGGCCGTCTTCACCCAGCACGCCGCCCAGCAGATCGCCACCGAGCAAGTCACCGCCCAAGAGGTCGCCACCGAGCAGGTTGCCGACCAGGCCGTCTTCACCCAGCACGCCGCCCAGCAGATCACCACCGAGCAAGTCACCGCCCAAGAGGTCGCCGCCAAGCAGGTTGCCGACGAGGCCGTCTTCACCCAGCACGCCACCCAGCAAATCACCGCCGAGCAAGTCACCGCCCAGGAGGTCGCCGCCAAGCAGGTTGCCGACCAGGCCGTCTTCACCCAGCACGCCACCCAGGAGATCGCCACCGAGCAAGTCACCGCCCAAGAGGTCGCCGCCGAGCAGGCCGCCCAGCAGGCCATCCTCACCGAGCACGCCGCCGAGCAGGCCGTCCTCGGCAAGCAGGCTGCCGATGGCGCCGCCGCTGCCGAGCAAGCCGTCTTCGCCGAGCAGCCCGCCGACCACGCCGTCATCGCCAAGCACACCGCCCAGCAGACCGTCTTCACCCAGCACGCCATCGGTCACGCCGCCGAGCAGGCCGTCTTCGCCGCCGAGCAAGCCGCCCAGCGGGCTGTCTTCGAGCAGGCCGCCCACCGCGCCGTCGGCGCCCAAGAGGTTGTCGACCACGCCGTCCTGGCCCAGCAGGCCGCCGGAGAGGCCGTCGCTGCCCAGCAGACTGGACAGCGCGCCGTCGCCGCCAAGCAGGCCGCCCACCACGCCGTCGCCGCCGAGCAGGCTGCCCACGGGGCTTCCTTCGCCGATCAGGCCACCCAGCAGGCCCTCTTCGCCCAGTACGCCGCCGAGCACGCCGCCAAGGGCGCCGTCGTCGCCGAGCAGGCCGCCGACGATGCCTTCGTCGCCGACCACGTTGTCCAGCAGGCTGCCGATGGCACTGCCTTCACCGATGAGGCCGTCCAGCGCGCCGCCTTCGGCGAGCAGGCCGCCCACCAGGCCTTCTTCGCCGACGAGTCCGGCGAGGAGGCTGTCCTGGCCGAGCAGCCCTTCGACCACGTTGCCGACCACGCCGTCGTCGCCCACGAGCTCCTCGAGCGCGCCGTCCAGGCCAAGGCTGCCGGTGAGGCCGCTCAGGATGCCTTCCTCGCCCACCAGGTTGTCCAGACCGTTCTGGAGGGCGTCGGTGACGTAGTCGACCTGCTTGACCAGCTGGTCGACCAGCGCACCCGTCGCGCCTTCGCCCAGGAGGCCATCGACGATCGGGCTGGCCACGCCGCCCACGCCTTCAGCCACGGTCTCGACGAAATCGTCCGCCGGATCGAGCTGGTTGGGATCGTTCTCGGAGAACTCGGAACCGAGCACCGGGGCCAGCACGTCGTCGACCACGTCGGTCACGCCGTCGACCACGCCCAGCACCGGGTCGAGCGAGTCGCCAAGACCCGCGGTGTCGCCGATCGAACCGACCAGGCCGCCGGCCGCGCCATCGCCCGGATCGAGCAGGCTGTCGCCGCCATCGGAGTCTGCGTCCGCGTCTGCGTCGGCGTCTGCGTCTGCGTCTGCGTCGGCATCGGCATCTGCATCTGCATCTGCATCTGCATCTGCATCTGCATCTGCATCTGCATCTGCGTCGGCATCAGCATCAGCATCAGCGTCAGCGTCAGCGTCAGCGTCAGCGTCAGCATCAGCATCAGCATCAGCATCAGCGTCAGCATCAGCGTCAGCATCTGCGTCGGCATCGGCGTCGGCGTCGGCGTCGGCGTCGGCGTCTGCATCACCGTCGGCATCCGCATCGGCATCCGCGTCGGCGTCTGCATCCGCATCGCCCTCACCGCCACCGCCGGCGAAGAACGGGATCACTCCGCCGCCGTCGCCACCGCCACCGCCGCCCAGCGCGGCGCCAAGCGCAGCCGCGCCCAGTGCGCCGAGCGCGAATTCGCCGAGGCCAAGGCCGCTACCGGCCGCGACCTTCTTGGTGACGGCCAGTGCGGCCGCGTCGGCGTCGCTGTCGGGTGGGGTCACCTGCAGGTCGCCCGAGGCGACGTCCACATTCACTTGTTCGAGGCCGCCGGGCAGCTTGGTCGAGCCGATGGTGGCGTCGGTGCCGCCGGTGAAGACGCCGGCCAGCGGCGCCTTGTTGGTGGCCGAGCCGGGGAACAGGACGTTGGCCTGTCCGCCTTCGGGAACGATCACGCGGTCACCCGCGATCAGGGTCTGGTTGCCGTCCACCGGAATGCGGACACCCTCGCGCATCACCGCGACGCCCGGCGTAGCATTGGACAATGTGCCCACGCTGGCGGGTGCCGCCGCAGCGGCGGCAGGTGCCGACGAGCTCATCGCGGCGGGTGCGCCGAGCGGTGTGCTGGTGGCTTGGGCGATGACCACAGGAGCAACGCCACTGGCGGCAAGTCCTTCGGTCGAATTGGTCGGTGCTTGTGGTGCGTTCATGACAGCCTCTGTGACAAAAGATGCATCTACAGGGGCAACTAGCGTGCCGTGCTGCCAACTCTTTTGAGCCACCGGGTCGTCAAGAACGCAAGCTATTGATTTTTATGGATATTTTTCTGAAAACCGGTGTCCGCGCGATCGACCGAAACAGCGCTTTGGATGCTGTTTTGACCATTCGTTACGTTACGGCGTAACGTCCCGCTACCGGAACATCGGGCACCTTTCGAGCTGCAGGCGCGCGGTTTTCTCTCCCCTCTTTTTCCTTTCCAGCTTCTCCATACAGATATGTTCAATCCCTCCCAGGAAGACGTGCGCCGCTTCTTTTGCGACGTGTACGCCAAGCACCTCCAAGGCCTGCCGATGGAAGCGCTCGAGACGATTGCCGCGGGATGGATCGACGCGCACCCCGAATACCACGAGGACCTGGCCGACGCCGATGCCGCCGTGGCCCGCGTGTACGACGGTTCGAACGGCCGCGAGAACCCGTTCCTGCACTTGTCGATGCATCTTTCGATCAGCGAGCAGTGCTCCATCGACCAGCCGCGAGGCATCCGCCAGGCCGTCGAGCTGCTGGCTGCCCGCCGTGGCTCGCTGCTCGACGCGCATCACGAGGCCATGGAGTGCCTCGGCCAGATGATGTGGGAGAGCCAGCGCGCCGGCCGCCCGCCCGATGGCGACGGCTACGTCGCGTGCGTGCAGCGGCGTGCAACCAAGGACTAACCGGCCTTCCGGGAAGGCGGCGCGCCCTGCTGCCTGGCGCCTTCGCGCAGCAGCGCGGCCATGGCGCTGCGCAGCGCCGAGGGCTCGGCGTCGCTGCGCAGCAGCAGGCCCACCGGCTCGTCGGTGCCGGCGGTTTCGATGCGCAGCCGGACCAGCCGCTGGTCGGCCAGCTCGCCGCGCGCGGCGCCCAGCGGCGTGATCCAGACCGCATCGGACACCGCCACCAGGCCGCGCGCCACCGCAACGTCGAGCGTCTGCAGCGCGTGCGGCGGAAGCGCGAGGCCGCGGGCCGACAGAAAGCTTTCGGTGTTGTGGCGCGGGATGGTGCCCTCGCCATACACCACCAGCGGGAAATCGAGCACCGCCTGCACCGACACCGCCCGGGTCGACCGGTTCGCCAGCGGATGGCCGGGGCGTACCGCAAACACCAGCGGCTCGGTGTAGAGCAGCTCGAAGCTGAGCCCGCCCATCAGCCGCGGATCGCTCATGCGGCCCGCCACCAGGTCGAGTTCGCCGGCGCGCAGCTCATCGAGCAGCACCGGGTTGGCCGCGCTCTTCACCACCACCTGCACCGAAGGCCAGCGCTCGCGAAAGCGCGCGAGCGCCGCCGGCAGCAGCGCCGGCGCCACGCTCGGCAGCGCGCCGATGCGCAGCCGCTCGACGCGCTCGCCGGAAGCCGGCGCCACCGCCTGCGCGCTGGCGTCGATGGCCTCGAGCACGCGCAGCGCGTGGACCAGCAGCTGTTCGCCCGCCGGCGCGAGCCCCTGCACGCCGCGCCGCCCGGCATTGCCGCGCTCGACCAGGCGCGCCCCGACGATGGCCTCCAGCTCGGACAGCGTCTTGGACACCGCCGGCTGGCTCAGCGACAGCCGCTCGGCGGCGCGCGCGAGATGGCGCTCCTGCGCCACCGCGACAAGGCAGCGCAGGTGGCGCAGCTGCACGTTGCGCACAAAGTCCTGGCGAAGGTCGGCGGGAGTTTTCAATTACTGATGGTTATGCAAAACAGACCAATCTTCAATTTACATCATCGAACGGGACTTCTAAAGTTCAGCTTCCGAATTCGATTCGTCCCACGACAGGAGACAACGGCATGTTGACGAAAACCCAGGCCTCCCCCGCCATCCTCACCCCCCGCGACTGGAAGGCCCACCCTTCCTACATCTACCCCGGCTACAAGTCGACCGCGAAGCGCGGCCCGCAAAAGCCTCTGGTCCCGCTGAAGGCCTCGCTCGGCGAACTGCAGCAGCCGGTGTACGGCCACGACAGCATCGGCGAGCTCGACCACGACCTGACGCGCAATGCGTGCAAGAACGGCGAGCCGCTCGGCGAACGCATGATCCTCACCGGCCAGGTGCTCGACGAACGCCGCCGCCCGGTGGCCAACACGCTGGTCGAAATCTGGCAGGCCAACGCCGCCGGCCGCTACGTGCACAAGGTCGACCAGCACGATGCGCCGCTCGACCCCAACTTCCTGGGTGCGGGCCGCTGTCTGACCGACAGCGAGGGCCGCTACCGCTTCCTCACCATCAAGCCCGGCGCCTACCCCTGGGGCAACCACCCCAACGCCTGGCGCCCGCAGCACATCCACATGTCGCTGTTCGGCCAGAGCTTTGCCAGCCGCCTGGTCACGCAGATGTATTTCCCCGGCGATCCGCTGCTGCAGTACGACCCCATGGTCACCGGCACCCCCGAGCGCTACCGCAACCGGCTGATTGCCGACTTCAGCCTCGACATCACCGAGGAAGGCTACGCACTGGGCTACCAGTTCGACGTCGTGCTGCGCGGCGCCGACGAGACGCCGTTCGAAAACCGCTGAGCAAGAAGGAGACACACACCATGTTGATGACCGCACAGGAAGCCGACTTCGGCCAGACCCCCTCCCAGACCGTGGGCCCCTACTTCGCCTACGGCCTCACCGCCGCGCAGTACGGCTACGACTTCGACCAGCCTTTCGACACCGTGGTAGCCCTGGACAACGCCTCCGGCGAGCGCATCCGCCTCGAAGGCCGCGTGATCGACGGCGACGGCAACCCCATCAACGATGCGCTGGTCGAGATCAGCCAGCCCGACGGCGAGGGCCGCTATCCGCAGACGCCCGCCGAAGCGCGCGAAATGGGCTTTCGCGCCTTCGGCCGCGCCGGCACCGGCACCGATGCCCAGAACCGCTTCGTGTTCCACACCGTGAAGCCGGGCGCCGAATCGCCGGGAGAAGCCCCGCACATCAATGCGATCGTGCTGATGCGCGGCCTGCTGCTGCATGCCTTCACGCGCGTGTATTTCAGCGACGAGGCCGAAGCCAACGCCAAGGACGCCGTGCTGGCCAGCGTGCCGGCCGAGCGGCGCCACACGCTGATTGCCGAGCGCGTGGAGCAAGGCGGCGCGGTGAGCTATCGCTTCGACATCCGCATGCAGGGGCCCCAGGAGACGGTGTTCTTCGACGTCTGAACACAGCCGGCCCCGCAAACAAGAAAGCCCGCTCGATGCGGGCTTTCTTCATGGGACGGGCCGACGCTTACTGCGCGGCGCGGTGGATGCGCGATTCCGGCACCGTCTTGAGGTCGCCGGGCAGCGAGCTGATGTAGCTGGCGAGCGTCTTGAGTTCGGCGTTGGTGAACTTCTTGGGTTCGACCTGCTGCGCCATCACCGCGTTCGAGCGGCCCAGGTGCAGGTTGTTCTTGACGCGGTACGACTTGAGCGCCACGAAGAGGTAGTCGGCATGCTGGCCGGCCAGCTTGGGCACGGTGCCGTCATTGGGCGTGTTGAAGTTGGCGCCGTGGCACTTGGTGCAGCTGTTGTCCTTGTCGCGCGACACCAGGGCCTGCACGTTGTCAGGCATGGGCTTGGCGAGCGCGGCCGGGGGCGCGTCGCCTTCCTTCAGGCCCAGCTGGCTGTAGTAGGCGGCCAGGTCGGCGATATCCTGCTCCTTCAGGGTGTCGGCAATCGCGCGCATGGTGGGGTGCTTGCGGTCGCCGCCCTTGTAGGCGGTGAGGGCCGAGGTGATGTAGCTGGCGCTCTGGCCGGCGATCATCGGAACCTTGTGGATCTCCGGAAAGCTGGCCTGGTAGCCGATGATGCCGTGGCAGCCCACGCACATGGCAACCTTCTTGGCGCCCTCCTGGGCATTGCCCGTGACTTGCTGGGCTTGGGCCGAGACCGTCACGCAAGCGACAGCGAAGGCAAACATCGTGGTCAACAACTTGTTCATTTTGCGCGCACAATCTCGTGGAGATACAGTTTTTCGAATCAACATTCGATTATATGCAAGGGTCCCCCGGGAACCCCTTCAAGCCGTCCAAGTGGCTGCGCGAAGCGAATCGAGTGTGTTCTTTTCTCCACCCCGCCTTCTCCACCTTGCTCGCGTTCACTCATGAAATTCAAGGGCTCAGACAACTACGTCGCCACTCAGGACCTGATGCTGGCCGTCAATGCCGCCATCACGCTCACGCGCCCGCTGCTCGTCAAGGGCGAACCCGGCACGGGCAAGACCATGCTGGCCGAGGAAGTGGCGCAATCGCTCGGGCTGCCGCTTTTGCAATGGCACATCAAGTCGACCACCAAGGCGCAGCAGGGCCTCTATGAATACGACGCCGTGAGCCGCCTGCGCGACTCGCAGCTCAAGGACCTCGACGGCGGCGAGCGCGTGAGCGACATCAACAACTACATCGTCAAGGGCGTGCTCTGGCAGGCCTTCACGGCCGACCAGCCGGTGGCGCTGCTGATCGACGAGATCGACAAGGCCGACATCGAATTCCCGAACGACCTGCTGCGCGAAATCGACCGCATGGAGTTCTACTGCTACGAGACGCGCGAGCTCATCCGCGCCAAGCACCGGCCGGTGGTGTTCATCACCTCCAACAACGAGAAGGAGCTGCCCGACGCCTTCCTGCGCCGCTGCTTCTTCCACTACATCAAGTTCCCCGACGCGGAAACGATGAAGAGCATCGTCGCGGTGCACTTCCCCGGCCTCAAGCAGGAACTGCTCACGTCCGCGATGAAGACCTTCTACGACGTGCGCAACCTGCCCGGCCTCAAGAAGAAGCCCTCCACCTCCGAGCTGCTCGACTGGCTCAAGCTGCTGGTGGCCGAGGACATTCCGCTGGAGGCCCTGCAGAGCAAGGACGACAAGGTGGCCGTGCCGCCGCTGGTGGGCGCGCTGCTCAAGAACGAACAGGACGTGACGCTCTTCGAGAAGCTCGTCTTCATGCAGCGCAACAACCGATGAGCCAGCCACAAGCGCCGCATCCCGTGGGCCAGCTGCTCAGGCTGGGCGTGGCGCAGGCGGTGCTGTTCGTGGCGGGTGCGCTGCTCGGCCGCTGGATCGGGCTCCAGCTGGGGCTCGATGCCTTCGGCCCCAATGGCTATGGCAACCGCGAGATCTTCGGCATCCTGCTGATCGGCGTGGGCGGTGGCGGCGGGGTGCAGTTGGCGCGCGCGTGGTACGACCGCAAGTACGGCAAGCCGCAGCGCTGAAAAATTTCAGAAGGGTGTCTGGAAGATGGCGTTCGTCGAACCTGTCACGCTGAAGGCCCGCGACCTGGCGCTGGTGCCGCTGTCGCTCGCCCATGAAGAAGGCCTGCGCGCCGCCGCGGCCGACGGCGAGCTCTGGAAGCTGCGCGTCACCTCGGTGCCCGAGCCGCACGACACCCGCGCCTACATCGAAGCCGCGCTGCAGGGGCGCGAAGCCGGCCACCGCTTTGCGTTTGCCGTGACCGAGGCCGAAACCGGCACCGTGCTCGGCACCACGAGCTTTCACGACATCCTGCCGGCCGTGAAGCGCGTGGAGATCGGCTACACCTGGTACGCCAGGCGCTGCCAGCGCACCCACGTCAACACCACCTGCAAGCTGCTCATGCTCACGCACGCCTTCGATACCCTCGGCTGCAACGTGGTGGGCTGGCGCACCGACAATTTCAACTTCGCTTCGCAGCGCGCCATCGAGCGGCTCGGCGCCAAAAAGGACGGCGTGATCCGCGGCCACGCGATGCGCCGCGACGGCACCATCCGCGACACCGTCATGTACAGCCTTGCCGTGGGCGAGTGGCCCGAGGTGAAGGCCCAGTTGCTCTACCTGCTCGACAAGCCGCGAAGCTGAAGAGAAGTCCAAGGAAAGCCCGACCATGCTGATCGATTTCTTCTACACGCTGCGCTCGGCCAAGCTGCCGGTCTCGGTCAAGGAATACCTCACGCTGCTCGAGGCGCTGCAGGCCGACGTGGTGGGGCCCAACTCCGACGGCGCCTTCGGCCTGGACGACTTCTACTATCTCTCGCGCACAGCGCTGGTCAAGGACGAGAAGCACTACGACAAGTTCGACCGCGCCTTCGCCGCCTACTTCAAGGGCGTGGAGATGCTGGCCGACTTCACCAAGGAAGTGCCGCTCGACTGGCTGCGCAAGACGCTGGAGCGCGAGTTCACGGCCGAGGAAAAGGCCAAGATCGAGAAGATGGGCTGGGACGAGCTCATGGAAACGCTCAAGAAGCGCTTCGAGGAGCAGAAGGAGCGCCACGACGGCGGCAACAAGTGGATCGGCACCGGCGGCACCTCGCCCTTCGGCCACGGCGGCTACAACCCGCAGGGCGTGCGCATCGGCGGCGCGGGCAAGAACAAGAGCGCCGTGAAGGTGTGGGACCAGCGCGCCTACAAGGACTACGACGACAGCCAGGAACTCGGCACGCGCAACATCAAGGTGGCGCTGCGGCGGCTGCGCAAGTTCGCGCGCGAGGGCCACGAGGAAGAGCTGGACCTGGACGACACCATCCACTCCACCGCAGCCAATGCCGGCTACCTCGACATCAAGATGCGGCCCGAGCGCCACAACAACGTCAAGGTGCTGCTGCTGATGGACGTGGGCGGCACCATGGACGAGCACATCCAGCGCGTGGAGGAACTGTTCTCGGCCGTGAAGACCGAGTTCAAGCACCTGGAGTTCTTCTACTTCCACAACTGCGTCTACGACTTCATGTGGAAGAACAACAAGCGCCGCTTCTCCGAGAAGTTCGCGACCTGGGACATCCTGCGCAAGTACAACAAGGACTACAAGCTCATCTTCGTCGGCGACGCGACCATGAGCCCCTACGAGATCCTGCAGCCCGGCGGCAGCGTCGAATACAACAACGAGGAAGCCGGCGCCGAATGGATCCAGCGCCTCACGCACACCTTCCCCAAGTTCGCCTGGATCAACCCCGAGCCCCAGGGCGTGTGGCAGTACCGCCAGAGCATCGCGGTGATGCAGCAGCTCATGTCCAACCGCATGTACCCGCTCACGCTGCGCGGCCTCGAAGAAGCAATGCGAATGCTTTCTAAGTAAGGCGCGGCGCGAAGCCCGGAACTGTTTCCGGATGCTTACGGAACCGTCGCGCCTTGCTGTCAAAATCCGCCCATGCTCAGGGTGGTTCCAGTCATTGCGCCGGCGTGCTTGCCGGCCTTGCTTTTTTGCGGCGTACTGCTTCTGCAGGGATGCAGCCTGCTGCCGAAGAAGGACAGCGCGCAGGACACGGCCACCCCCGCGCTGGTGCGCGGCGATGGCGCGGCCGCCGGCGAAGCACGCAAGGACGCGCCACGGCGCGACGCCTTCACCGTCGAGGTGCGCGGGCCCGACGCGGTGCGCGAGTACCTCACGCTGCACCTGGACATCCAACGCTACCGCACGCTCGACGACCTGGGCGCCACCGAGATCTCGCGGCTCATGGTGGCGGCCGAAGGCAATGCACGCGAACTGCTCGGCACGCTGGGCTATTTCACGCCCACGCTGACGCTGGAGCTCAACGAAACGCCGGCCAGCTCCAAGGCGCCGCGCGAGATCGTCATCACGGTGCAACCGGGCGAGCTCACGCGCGTGAGCAATGTGCAGATCAGCTACGGCGGCGCGATTGCCGACGACCCCACGGCCGAGGCGCAGCGCGATTCGATCCGCACCGGCTGGACGCTGCGCCCAGGCCAGCCCTTCACGCAGCAGGGCTGGGACAACGCCAAGACCATTGCCCTGCGCAGCCTCACGGCCAGGCGCTTTCCGACCGGCAGCGTCGAAGTGAGCCGCGCCGAGATCGATGCCGACCGGCAGGAGGCGCGGCTCAGCGTCACCTACCAGTCGGGCCCGGCCTACCGCTTCGGCCCGCTCGTGCTGCGCGGCACCGAGCGCTACGACGCCGATGGTGCGCGCCGCATCGCGCAGCTTCCCACCGGCGCCGACTACGACCAGCAGAAGCTGCTCGACGCGCAGCAGCGCCTGGCCAGCAGCGGCTACTACGACTCGGTGTTCCTCACGCTCGACACCGAAAGCGGCACGCCGCTGGCAGCCCCCGTGATCGCGCAGCTGCGCGAAGCCCCGATGCAGAAGGTGGTGCTGGGCGCCGGCTTCACCACCGACAACGGCCCGCGGCTGTCGGTGGACCACATCCACAACCGGCTGCCGCTGCTCGGCTGGCGCGCCGTGTCGCGCCTGTCGGTCGACAGCGACATCAAGTCGCTGGGCACCGAGTGGAACGCCATTCCCGATGACCGCGGCTGGCGATGGTTCGCGGGCGCCGGGCTCAAGAGCGAAACCTCGGGCAGCTACGTGGTCGACAGCGGCCGCCTGCGCAGCGGGCGCAGCAAGTCCAGCGGCCACATCGACCGCAGCTACTTCCTGCAGTACGACTACGCGCAGAACCGCGGCACCAACGCCCCGCCCTCGGCCTCTGCCGTGACCGCCAACTGGGGCTGGACCGGCCGCTATTTCGACGACAACGCCGTGCCCACGCGCGGCTTCGGCCTGGCGCTCGAACTGGGCGCCGGCTACACGCTGACAGGCGAGCGCCTGCCCTTCACGCGCACCTATGCGCGCTGGCTCGGCGTGCTGCCGCTGGGCTTCGCCGAAGACCGCGACGCCGCCACGCTGGCGCGCCGCAGCCGGCTGCAGCTGCGCGCCGAGGCCGGCGCCGTGGCCGCCAAGGACAGCGCGCAGATTCCCTCCACGCTGATGTTCCTCACGGGCGGCGACACCACGGTGCGCGGCTACAGCTATCGCCAGATCGGCACCGTGCGCAGCGACGGCCAGATCGTGGCGGGCCGCTACCTCGGCGTCGTGAGCGCCGAGTGGCAGCGGCCCTTCGTCTACAACGACAAGCTCACCGAATGGGAGAGCGTGGTGTTCGTGGACGCCGGCGCCGTGGCCGACAAGCCCGGCGAGCTCAAGCCGAAGGTCGGCGTGGGCGTGGGCGCGCGCTGGCGCAGCCCGGTCGGGCCGGTGCAGGCCGACCTTGCCTACGGCGTGGACACGCGCAAGTTCCGCCTGCACTTTCGCCTGGGCTTCACTTTCTGAGCGCGCACGCATCGATGCAGACCGACGCCGAACCCCAGTCCACGCCACGCACACAGCGCTCCCGCACGCGGCGCGCGCTGCGTGCGCTGGGCTGGACGTTCGCGGGCCTGCTCGCGCTGGTGCTCGTGATCGGCGCGGCCGCATGGTGGTGGATCGGCTCCAACCAGTCGCTGGCCTTCGCGCTGGCCAAGGCCGCGCGCTATTTGCCCGCCGGCCAGACGCTCGAAAGCCGCGAGGTCACGGGCTCGCTGCGCACCGGTGGGCGCATCGGCTGGCTGCGCTGGCAAAGCGAGAAACTGTCGGTCGAGGTGCAGGAGGCCAGCGTCGGCTGGCAGCTGGCGCCGCTGTTCCAGCGCAAGCTGCAGCTCGGCGAAGTGCATGCGGCACGGCTGCTCATCGAACGCCGCGGCCCGCCGAGCGACACGCCCACCGAGCCGCTCGAACAGCTCGCGCTGCCCATCGAGGTCGAGCTGCCGTTCCGCATCGACGAGCTGCGCTGGACCGGCCCGCCCGCGCTGCAGGCCAACCAGCTTGCGGGCAGCTACCGCTACACCGGCGCGGAGCACCAGCTGGAGGTCAAGGGCGTCGACATTGCCGACGGCCACTACAGCGCGCGCGTCAAGCTGCAGGGGCCCGCGCCGATGGCGCTCGACGCCGCGCTCGATGGCCGCGTGAAGGCGCCGCTGGCCGAGGGCCGCAGCATCGAGGTGCTGGCCCAGGCCGCCATCAAGGGCACTCTCGCGGGCACCGGCGCGCGCCTGCAGGTGGCGGCCGAGCTGAAGCCGGCCGAGCCCGATGCCGAAGCGCCCATGGAAGCGAAGCTGCAGGCGAACGTCGCGCCCTGGCTGCCGCAGCCCGTCATCGATGCCAAGGCCGATCTGCGCAACGTCGACGCGGCCAGCCTCTGGCCCGGCGCACCGCGGACCCGCCTGACCGGCACGGTCGAGCTGCAGCCCGACGCAGCCACCGGGCCCGCCGCCTGGCAGGCCTCGGCCAGCATCCGCAACGCGCTGCCCGGGCCCTGGGACAAGGGCGCGCTGCCGCTCGAGCAGGTCGAGGCGCGCGTGGGCTTCGACGGCACCAGCTGGACGATCCCCGAAGCCACGCTGCGCGCGGGCGGCGGTCGCATCGACGCCGAAGGCCGCTGGAGCCCCGCGCCCGCACCCTGGCAGGCGCGCGCCACCGTGCGCGGCGTGCGGCCCGGCCTGCTGCACAGCGACCTGTCGGGCGCGCCGATCAACGGCACGGCCACGGCGCAGCAGCGCGAGGACACCATCGGCTTCGACCTCGCGCTGCGTGCCGCGGGCGGTGCCGGCAGTGCGGCCATGCCGGGCTTCGGCCTCGACCGCGTGCTCGCCCAGGGCCAGTGGAAGAACCAGGTGCTGGACCTGCGCACGCTGCGCCTCGAGGCCGAGCGCGCCAGCATCGCGGGCCGGCTCCAGGTGCGCGTGGCCGAGCAGGCCGCGAGCGGCAAGCTCGACCTGACGCTGCCGGGCGGCGGCGCGCAGCTCGAAGGCCGCATGGCGCCGGCGCAGGGGGCCGGCGAGATCAAGGCGCGCATCGACGACGCCGAAGCCGTGCAGCGCTGGATCGAAGGCCTGCCCGAACTGTCGAAGCTGTTCGCGGGCAAGACCGCCAAGGGCTCCGCGCGGCTCGACGCCAGCTGGCAGGGCGGCTGGCAGACCATCCAGCGCCGGCTCGAGAACCCCCATGCGCCGGTCCAGCGCGGCGTTGCGGAGCCCAGCCTCAAGGCCGCGCTGGGCGTGCCGCACCTGGAACTGCGCATGCCGGCTGCCGATGGCAATGCAGCGGCCACCACGGTCCAGCTGAAAGACCTGCGCGCGGACCTTGCCGGCAGCCTGGCGCAGGCCACGCTCTCGCTGCAGGGCGAAGCCAGCACCGGCACGCAGAAGCTCGCGCTCGACGCGCGCGCGAGCGGCGGCCTTGCAGGACCCAACCAGTGGCGCGCGGCGCTCGCCAGCCTGCGCCTGCAGGCCCAGGACAGCACGCGGCCCGCCACCGCCAGCGCGCCCTGGACGCTGGAGCTCGGCCGCGAGCTCACCGCCACCCTCAAGACCAGCGGAAGCGGCAGCAGCAGCCGCCTCGACCTCGAAGCCTCGGCCGCTGCCGCCACCTTGCGCGGGCCGGCGCCCGGCACCGTGCGCATCGAATGGCAGCCGCTGCGCTTCACGCAAAGCGGCGCGGCGCCCAACCAGGCCTTCCGCCTGCAGTCCAAGGGCAAGCTGCAGGGGCTGCCGATGGCCTGGGCCGAGGCCTTCGGCGCCAGCGCCACCTTCAACGAGATCGGCGTGAGCGGCGACCTCCTGTTCGACGGCGACTGGGACATCGATGCCGGCGACACCCTGCGCGCCCATGCGCGGATCGCGCGCCAGAGCGGCGACATCCGCGTGCAGGCGGGCGAGGCCGCACTGGTCACGCGCATCACGAGCCGCGGCACCGGCACGGCCAGCGAGCGCACGATGAATTCCGCCACCGCGCAAGGCACCACGCCCAGCACGCCGGCCGGCCTGCGCCAGGCCGAACTGCGGCTCGATGCGCAAGGCGAGGCCGTGCGCGCCACGCTGGCCTGGGACAGCGAACGCGCGGGCAGGATCAACGCCGAACTCGACACGCGCATGCAGCAGCGCGCAGGCGGCTGGCAATGGGCGCCCGATGCGCCGCTGGCCGGCAAGGTCAAGGCCACGCTGCCCAACCTTGGCGTGTGGTCGATGCTCGCGCCACCGGGCTGGCGCGTGGCGGGCACGCTGGATGCCGATGCCGCGCTCTCGGGCAACCGCGCGGCGCCGCGCTGGAACGGCACGCTGGGCGCCGACAAGCTCGCGCTGCGCGCGCCGGTCGAAGGGCTGGACCTGCGCGACGGCCGGCTGCGCGCCACGCTCACCGGAGAGCGCGTCGAGATCACCGAATTCACGCTCAAGGGCGGCGCCGGCAGCACGGTGCGCATCGGCGGCCAGAGCGGCAACCGCAGCACCGCGGCCAGCCAGGCCGCGAGCGACGGCGGCTCGCTCTCGGCACGCGGCGACATGGCCTGGGGTGCGGCCGGCGCCGCGGGGACGGGCATCCGCATGGCGCTGCAGGCCGACCTGCGCGCGCTGCGCGTGCTGGTGCGCACCGACCGGCAGCTCACGCTCTCGGGCAACCTGCAGGCGCGGCTCGACAACGGCCAGTTCAGCGTGCGCGGCAAGCTCAGGACCGACCGCGCGGTGATCATCCTGCCCGACGAGACCGCGCCGAGCCTTGGCACCGACGTGGTGGTGCGCTCCGCCGCCAAGGACCGCGAGATGGCCGAGCAGGCGCGGCGCGATGCCGCGCGCAACGAGGCGCAGGCCGCCAGGCCGCAGACCGCGAAGCCGCCCGACATCGTGGTGAACTTCGACCTCGGCGACGACTTCGCGGTGCAGGGGCGCGGCATCACCACGCGGCTCGAGGGCGACCTGGAGATCCGCAGCACCCGGCTCGATGCGCCGCCGCGCATCACCGGCGAGGTGAAGACCGTGCGCGGCCAATACCGCGCCTATGGCCAGCAGCTCGACGTGGAAACCGGCGTGGCCCGCTTCAACGGGCCCTTCGACAATCCCGCGCTCGACATCCTGGCCATCCGGCCCAACATCTCGCAGCGCGCCGGCGTGCAGATCACGGGCACCGCACAGTCGCCGCGCGTCAAGCTCTATTCCGAGCCCGCGCTGTCCGACGCCGAGACACTGTCTTGGGTGGTGCTCGGCCGCGCCTCGGCCACCAGCGGCGGCGAATCGGCGCTGCTGCAGCAGGCGGCGCTCGCATTGATCGGCCATGTCAGCAAGGGCACGAGCGGCGGCAGCCTGGCCAGCCGCTTCGGCCTCGACGAACTCGGCTTCAAGGGCCCCGGCAACGGCGGCGACCTGCGCGAGTCGGCCGTCACGCTCGGCAAGCGGCTGTCGAAGGATTTCTACCTCACCTACGAGCGCAGCCTGGGTGGCACCTTCGGCACCATCTTCATCTTCTACGACCTGACGCAGCGCCTCACGCTGCGCGGACAGGCCGGCCAGACCAGCGGGCTCGACCTGATCTACACGCTCAAGTACGACTGAGCTGCGGGTCTGCCGCCTTGACCGCGGTAATTCGCAGGGTTAAAAATCGTTAACGCCCTTCTAACAAGGAACGACGATGCACGGTGAAGGAGACAAGGGCGAGTGTTCCATGCTGGACCGTCAGAAGTACGACCCGCCGGGCTACTCGCGAACCACGTTCTTGCGCCACGCGCTCCAGTGCGTGATGGCAGTCATTGCAGCAGGCGCCGCGGTGGCGTCCATTCCCTATTGGGGAGGCGACGACTTTCCGCTGATGGGGCTGATCGTCTACGTCGCGGGCATGGTGTTCGTTGCCATGCCGCTGTGCCTGTACTACGAGTCGCTGCTGCAGTCGCATGAAGAGCGCGTGGAGCGTGCAAGGCACATGCTGGCTGCCTAGGCCTCCGGCTTCGCCTTGACCACCTGCCGCAGGCCCGCAAGCGCGGGATCGACGATGGCGGCGTCCGCTCCCACCGCATACACCGCATACGCCGGGTAGAGAAACTCCGGCGTGTGGGGCACGCGGCGCAGCCGGCCCGATTCGAGGTGGCTGCGCACCACGTCGTGCCGGAAATAGCCAGTGCCGCCCGCGGCCAGCAGGAACTCGCGCCCGAGCGGCCCGAGCCCGGCGCTCACCGCGGCATTGGAAAGCTCGGGAAACGCCAGGCCGTGCTGCGCCGCGAACTCCGGGCCCCAGTCCACGTACACATAGTCCGCGGGCCGCGGCACGCGCGGGCGCTGTGCGGTCGTGACCATGACCAGCTTCTCCTCGATGAGCAGTTCCACGCGCAGGCCGGGCCGCTGCTGCGGCGCGTAGGCGATGGCGATGTCGAGCACGCCCGCGGCCACCTTGTCGAGCAGGTCGTGCGGAAAGCCCACCTCGGTGCGGATGGCCAGCTCGGGCGCGGCCGTGCGCATCCACAGCAGCCATTGCAGCAGCAGCGGGTCCCACAGGCTGATCTCGCAGCCGATGGCGAGCACCGCGCGGCTGCCGCTGGGCACCGCGACCTGGTGGCGCGCGCGCTCCCACACCTGCACCAGCGTGGTCGCGTGCGGCAGGAACTGCTCGCCGGCCGCGGTGAGCACCGCGCCCGCCTTGTTGCGCACGAAGAGCGGCCGGCCCAGCAGTTCTTCGAGCGTTCGCACGCGCGCGCTCACCGAAGTCTGCGTGACGTGCAGCCGCTCGGCGGCGCGCTGGAAGCTGCGCGTCTGCACGATCTCGAGGAAAGTCCGGGCCAGGTTGATGTCCATGCCACATCCCGTTTGAGTGCATTAATTTTGCACTCAACTGGCAATTAATATCGTTTTACTTGATGCGAAGGCGGGCCCAAGATAAAGGCATCCAACGCAACCAGGAGTTGATCGATGCCCACTCTTCGCGAACCGTTTCGTGCCGGCGCAACCGAAGGTTTTCTTGAAGCATTCAAGGCGCTCGTCGACGAAGCCCTGATGCTGGGAGAGGCCCTGCTGAGCCCCAACAAGATCATCGGCGATGTGGAGCAGATGCGGGCGCTGCAGGTCGCGGCGGACGACATCGAGCCCACCGATCCCGCGCGGGCCGAGGTGCTGCGCTCGCGCGCCTCGCGCATCGGCCTGCGCTGAAGGCGGCGAGCGGCGCTTGCGGACTACGACGAATGCCGGCTCTGCTCGATGTGCTTGCGCCGCATCGGGCGCAGCACGAACCAGGCGAGCAGCGCCGCGGCCGCATTGACCGCGCTGGCGGCAATGAACACGGCCTGCCAGCTGCCGGTGGCGGCCGCGAGCACGCTGGACAGCGGCACCAGCAGCGAGGCCGTGCCCTTGGCGGTGTAGAGCATGCCGGCGTTGGACGCCGCGTACTTGGAGCCGAAGGTGTCGGCGCAGGTCGAAGGAAAGAGGCTGTAGATCTCGCCCCAGGCAAAGAACACGATGCCCGTGAGCACGACGAAGAGGATCGGGTTGTGGCCGTAGTGGTAGAGCATCAGGATGCCCACCGATTCGAGCGCAAAGGCTATGAACATCGTCTGCTCGCGCCCGATCTTGTCGGACACCCAGCCGAAGAAGGGCCGCGTGAGCCCGTTGAGCACGCGGTCGATCGCCAGCGCGAAGGTCAGCGCGGGCAGCACCAGGCCCATGATGTTGACGGGCACGTCCATGATCTTGAAATCCTGCGCGATCGGCGCGAGCTGGGCCGTGGCCATGAGACCGCCCGCGGCCACCATCACGAACATCGCGTACATCACCCAGAAGACGGGCGAGCGCAGCACCTCGGAAGGCGCATAGTCGCGGCCCGCCTGCTGCACGTTGCGGCTGTTCGATGCCTTGGCGTGATGGGGCGCGCGGGTCAGCATCCATGCGAGCAGGAACACGATGAGCCCCTGCCCGATCCCAAAATACAGGAACGCCGCTTCGTAGCCGCTGGTGCGGATCATCGCGGAGATCGGAATGATCGTGAGCGCCGAGCCCGCGCCGAAGCCCGCGGCCGTCATGCCGGCCGCAAGGCCGCGCCGGTCTGGAAACCACTTGAGCGCATTGCCCACGCAGGTGCCGTACACGGCGCCGGCGCCGATGCCGCCAATGGCCGCCGCAATGTAGAGCAGCGGCAGCGTGGAGGCCACCGAATTGATCACCCAGCCGAGGCCGCACAGGATGCCGCCCACCAGCACCACCGGCCGCGGGCCGAAGCGGTCGACGAGGTAGCCTTCGATCGGCACGAGCCATGTTTCCGTGAGCACGAAGATGGTGAAGGCCACCTGGATGGCGGCGCGGCTCCAGCCGTGCTTCTCCGCAATCGGATTGACGAACAGCGTCCAGCCGTACTGGAGGTTGGCGATCATCGCCATGCACACGATGCCGATCAGCAGCTGGCCCCATCGGTAGGCCTCGGAACGGGTCGCGCTGGCGCCATAGGTTTCGGATGGGGGATATATCGCGGGGTTGGAACCTGCGATCGTGGAGGTGGGCCGAGTCATGGAGTTGTCCTAGGTGTTTTCGTTGAATTCCGACAGGCTGCGAATACGGAGCAATCGGTCGAGCGATCGATGCGCATCGACAGGCGACGAGGCTTCTTTGACATCGCTACGCGGCAGGGGAATCGCCAGTTTTCTGCGCGTGAATGACTGTCGGACCGAGCGACTCAAAAACTCTTGACCGCAGTCAAGTTCACACGAATCGCGCGCTCTCGCGTCCCCCGTGATATCCCTAGCACGAGGCCTCGGCGCGTGCGCGGCTCGCGTGCATACGCCGCGGCGCATGCGATGGCCTTCGCGTTGCGTGTGGCGCATCGCGCATTGCGCGCCCGCCCGCATCCGCTTGCGAAGCACTCCAGCAGCGCGCGGATGCAGAGACCTGTTTTGTGGCCAGAAAAATTGACCTCGGTCAAGAAACCCAAAAATGGCGTTTGCGCCCGTCTAGGGTAAACCCTAAAATCCAGGGTAATCCCTTCGGTCTTTTCGATTCAATCTTCCTGGAGCCCTCATGAGCCACACCACCCTGAATTCCAGCGCCTTCCGCACGCCGGCCTCGTCGACGACCGCCAGCAATGCCATGCGCGAACTGTTCTCCGCCATGCCCATCGTGATCTTCTACAAGGCCGCACGCGCCGCGCTGATGCAACGCCGTTCGGCGGCCGTGCAGCGTTGAGCCGCCGCAGCAGATTCACTCTCCATCAAGAGCGCGCGCGAGTCATTCGCCGCGCTCTTTTTCGTTGGGACTCTCGAACGGCACGATCTGCGAGATGAGCGCCGGCCCGTCGGCCAGCAGGAAGTCCTTGAAGGCCTGAGCCACCGGCGGCAGCCGCTTGCTGCGCCGGTGCACCACGTACCAGTTGAGCATCAGCGGAAAGCCCTGCACATCGAGCACGCGCAGGCTGCCGGCGCGCATCTCCTGGCTGATGGTGTGGGCCGACACGAAGCTCACGCCCATGCCCGCGATCACCGCCTGCTTGATGGTCTCGGTGCTGCGGATCTCCATCGCGATGTTGATGCCGCTGAGGTCGCCGCCAAAGCCCTCCTCCATCGAATGCCAGGTGTCCGAGGCTTTCTCTCGCACCACGAAGGGTTCGCGCATGAGCCGCGCGAGCGGGATGCGCGGCACGCCCACCAGCGGATGGTTGGGCGCCGCGACGATCACGTAGGGATGCGGCGCGAACGGCTGGTTGACGGTGTCCAGGTCCGTCGGTGGCCGCACCATGATCGCCAGGTCGGTGAGATTCTCCGCGATGTGGGTCATGAGCCCTTCGCGGTTGTGCACCGTGAAGTTCAGCGTGACGCCGCGGTGCCGGCTCGCAAACTCCACCAGCAGGCGCGGAAAGAAGTAATCGCCCGCGCTGATCACGCCCACGTTGAGCTTGCCGCCCGAGACGCCGTTGAACTGCAGCATCGCGTTCTCGGCCGCCTCGAACTGCTGGATGATCGCGCGGCTGATCTGCAGCAGCTCGGTGCCGGCGGGGGTCAGGTAGATCTTCTTGCCGAACTGCTCGAACAGCGCATTGCCCGCGTGCTCCTCGAGCTTGCGCACCTGCGTGGAGACGGCCGGCTGCGTCAGGTGAAGCTCCTCCGCCGCACGCGAGAAGCTCAGCAGCCGCGCCACCGCCTCGAAGACTTTCAACTGGCGCAGGGTCGCGTGCTTCATTCGGAAAAGAGTGGCTGCAATCGAGCGGGCATCGTACTGCGCCCCGGGGCCGCTCTCGGGGAGGGCCTAGGGTATGCGCGCGACGTGCAGCAGGTTCGTCGTTCCCGACAGCCCGAACGGCAGGCCCGCGACCACCACCACGTCCGTGCCGCTGCTCGCGAAGCCCTCGGTGCAGGCGTTGCGGCAGGCGCACTCGATCATCTCGGCCACGTCGTGCACGTCGTCGACCAGCACCGCATGCACGCCCCACACCATCGCCATGCGGCGCGCCGTGGCCACGTCGGGCGTGAGGCTGATGATGGGCACGGCCGGCCGCTCGCGCGCGGCGCGCAGGCTGGTGAAGCCCGACGAGGTGTAGGTGACGGTGGCAGCAGGCGCAAGCAGCGCGGCCACCTGCCGCATCGATGCGCACACCGCGTCGGCCGTGGTCGACAGCGACGCCTCGTGCGTGGCGTCGATGCCGATGCGGTACGAGGCATCGGCCTCCACGCGCGAGATGATGCGGTCCATCATGGCCACGGCCTCCAGCGGGTACTTGCCGGAAGCCGATTCGGCCGACAGCATCACCGCGTCCACGCCGTCGTACACGGCAGTGGCCACGTCGGACACCTCGGCGCGCGTGGGCACCGGCACGGCAATCATCGATTCGAGCATCTGCGTGGCCACCACCACCGGCTTGCCGCGCTTGCGGCAGGCACGCACGATCAGGCGCTGCAGCTCGGGCACGCGCTCGGGCGGCAG
Organism: Variovorax sp. VRV01; assembly: GCF_014852545.1. NCBI lineage: Bacteria > Pseudomonadati > Pseudomonadota > Betaproteobacteria > Burkholderiales > Comamonadaceae > Variovorax > Variovorax sp. VRV01. The sequence continues at coordinate 184,145 of NZ_JACVBS010000001.1, read as the reverse complement.
CTCCACGCCAAGGTCGCCGCGCGCCACCATGACGCCATCGCACAGGTCGACGATCGCGTCCAGGTGGTCGATGGCCGCGGGCTTCTCGAGCTTGGCCATGATCCAGGCGCGCTTGCCGATGATGGCGCGCGCCTCCTCGATGTCTTCGGGGCGCTGCACGAAGGACAGCGCCACCCAGTCCACGCCCATGGCCAGTCCGCAGGCCAGGTCGTCCAGGTCCTTGGGCGTCAGCGGCGAGATCGGCAGCACCACGCTCGGCACGTTGACGCCCTTGCGGTCGGAGATCGGGCCGCCGACCAGCACCGTGGTCTCGGCGAAGTCGGGGCCGAAGCTGTCCACGCGCAGCCGCAGCTTGCCGTCGTCGAGCAGCAGATCGGTGCCCACCTGCAGCGCCGCGAAAATTTCCGGATGCAGCAGCGGCGCGCGGCGCGCACTGCCGCACGCCGCGTCCATGTCGAGCCGAAAGCGCGACCCCGCATCGAGCTGCGCGCGGCCGCCTTCGAAGGTGCCCAGCCGCAGCTTGGGCCCCTGCAGGTCGAGCAGCACGCCGATGGGCCGGCCGAACTCCTTCTCGAGCCGCCGGATGGTGTCGAGGCGGCGCGTATGGTCATGCTGCGTGCCATGGCTGAAGTTGAGCCGGAACACGTCCACGCCGCGCTCGAACAGGGCACGGATGGCCGGCTCGTCGGTGGTGGCGGGGCCCAGTGTGGCCACGATCTTCGCGCTGCGTGTACGTCGCATCATCCGTTCCATTTCATCGATCGATCACAGCGCACGACCGGCGCCCCCTCGGCGCCGGATTGCGCAGCCTGAGTGGAGCTAGTCCGCCATCTCGTGAAGGCAGACGCGGCCGCGCTGCTCTTCCATCGTACGCGCCAGCAGCTTGACGAGGGAATACACGGTGTCGATGTGCGGCGTTGGCGTGTCGGTGAGCCGGGCCAGCTCGACCACCGCGCCCACCAGCGCATCGATCTCCGGCGCGCGCCCGGCCTCCACGTCCTGCAGCATCGAGGTCTTGTGCTTGCCCACCTTCTCGGCACCTGCAATGCGCTTGTCGAGCGTCACGCGGAACTCGATGCCCAGCTTGTGCGCCACCGCCTGCGCCTCGCGCATCATCGCGGCGGCCAGCTCGCGCGACGGCGGGTACTGGCAGATGTCGACCAGCGTGGAGTGCGAGAGGCTGCTGATCGGGTTGAAGGTCAGGTTGCCCCAGAGCTTGAGCCAGATCTCGGCGCGGATGTTGTCGAGCACCGGCGCCTTGAAGCCGGCCGCGCCCAGGCAGGCCGAGACGCGGTTCACGCGCTCGCTCGAAGAACCATCGAGCTCGCCGACCGGAAAGCGGTCGCCCTCGATGTGCTTCACCACGCCCGGCGCCGTCAGTTCGGAGGCGGGATACACCACGCAGCCGATGACGCGCCCGGCCGGGATCTTCGCGGCCACCAGGCCGGTGGGATCGACGCTGCGCACGGGCGTGCCTGCCAGCGCGCCGCCGTGGTTGTGGAAGTACCAGAACGGGATGCCGTTCTGCATCGTCACCACCACCGTCTCGGGCCCGAAGAGCTTGGGCACATCGTTCGCGACCGCCTCGACCTGGTGCGCCTTCATCGCGAGGATCACGATGTCCTGCGGGCCCGCCTGCTCGTAGCGGTCGGTGGCCCGGGCGTTGCGCGCCACCTGTTCCGTGCCATCGGCCCCGATGAGCTTGAAGCCGTTGGTGGCAATGGCGTCGAGATTCTTCCCGCGCACGATGAACGTCACGTCCTCGCCGGCCAGGGCGAGCTTCGCGCCCACCAGGCCGCCGATGGCGCCCGCTCCGATGACTGCTATCTTCATGTCGATCCCCAAGGTTGTTGATTCTTCCGGCGCGGGTTTCAACCGAAGCGGTTGCCGAGCCTGCCGATGCCGCCGATCTCCACTTCGACCAGGCTGCCGGGCTTCATCGAGCCGACGCCGATGGAGGTGCCGCACAGGATCACGTCACCGGGCTGCAGGGTCATGTCCTGGGAGATCAGGCTCACGAGTTGCTGGACCGAAAAGCGCATGTCGCTGATCGGATAGTTCTGCCGCACTTCGCCGTCGAGCCGCGTGGTGACGGTGAGCGTGGCGGGATCGAGGCCGGTGGCCACCACCGGGCCCATCGGGCAGAAGGTGTCGAAGCCCTTGGCCCGCACCCACTGGGCGAACGAGGCGTCGCGGTTCAGGATGTCGGCCACGGTCACGTCGTTGGCGCAGGTGTAGCCGAACACATGGCCGAGCGCGTCGGCCTCGGACACGGCCGTGCACGCCTTGCCGATGACGATGCCGAGCTCGCCCTCGAACACCACCTTGCCCTCGCACAGGGGCTTGCGGATGGCCGCGCCGGGCGCAAGGTAGGAGTTGGGCGCCTTCAGCAGGTACAGCGGCTCGGCCGGCACCGCGAGCTTGAGCTTCTCGCCGAGCGCGTGGAAGTTGTTCCACAGCGCGATGACCTTGGTCGGCTCGGTGGGCGTGAGCAGCCGCACGCCGGAGAGCAGGAACACGCGGCCGGTCGGCTCCGGGCGGTCGAACATGTTGCCGCGGTGCTCGTGCACGGCATCGCCTTCGAGCGTGCCGAAGCCGGTTTCACCGCCGTGTTCGAAACGGAGCCACCGTTGTTGTTGCTGCTGTTGCTGCTGCATGTCGGCCTTCCTTTGCTTTCTGTTGGAGTGGTTCTGCGTTCAGTCGAAGGGCAGGTAGTCGGGGATCACCAGCGAGGCGAGCAGCTTTCCCATCTCGGCCGGGTTGTCGGTCACGTGGATGCCGCACTCCTTCATCACTGCCAGTTTTTCCCGCGCCGTTCCCTTGCCGCCCGAGACGATGGCGCCCGCGTGGCCCATGCGCTTGCCCGGCGGCGCGCTGGCACCGGCGATGAAGCCGACCACGGGCTTACGCATGTGCTCGCTGATCCAGCGCGCGCAGATTTCCTCGTCGCTGCCGCCGATCTCGCCGACCATGATCACGGCGTCGGTGCGCGGGTCGTCGTTGAACATCTTCAGCACGTCGATGTGCCGCAGCCCGCCGACCGGATCGCCGCCGATGCCCACCACGGTCGACTGCCCGATGCCGAAGCTCGCGAGCTGGCTCGCGGCCTCGTAGGTCAGCGTGCCGGAGCGCGACACCACGCCGATGCGGCCCTTCTGGTGGATGTGGCCGGGCATGATGCCGATCTTGATTTCCTCGGGCGTGATGAGGCCCGGGCAGTTGGGGCCGAGCAGCAGGGTCTTGCTGCCTTCCATGCGGTGGCGGGTGCGGATCATGTCGCGCACCGGAATGCCTTCGGTGATGCACACGACGAGCTCGAGCCCCGCATCCACCGCCTCGTCGATGGCCGCGGCGGCGAACGGCGGCGGCACGTAGATCACCGATACCGTGGCGCCGGTCTCGGCCTTGGCTTCCTCCACGGTGCCGAACACCGGAATGCCGTCGAAGGATTTGCCCGCCTTCTTCGGGTTCACGCCGGCGACGAAGCATTTCTGGCCGTTGGCGTAGTCGCGGCACATCGCCGTGTGGAACTGGCCGGTCTTGCCGGTGATGCCCTGGGTGATGACGCGGGTGTGCTTGTTGATGAGGATCGACATGTCAGCCTCGCTGTTGTTCTTGTTCAGGGCGCGTGCACAGGCCACCGGGTACTCCCCTCGGCGAATGTCCCCCGGCCTTCGGCCTCCTCCTTGATCTCGCTGCGGGGAGCACCCGATGCCCTGTGCCCGAGGGCACGATGCTCGTGTATCGCTGATCAACGACCGCTCTGTCCAACGATCCCGCCGATGGGGTGCCTTGCGCAGCGAAATAAAGGAGGAGCCGAAGGCGGGGGACATTCGCTTCGCCGCGTACCCCGTCGGCGGGAGCGCGCCCTGAACAGGGCAAGCCAAACACAACGCGATGCACAAAAGACTTCATGGTCCTATGCCCCCCCGCCGTGCCGCAGTCACGACCAGCCCGGCCGCCTCCGCCATGTCGTCCGCACTGATGATCCGCAGGCCCGACTGCCCGAGGATGGTCTTGCCCAGGCTCTCGTTGGTGCCCTTCATGCGCACCACCAGCGGCACGGCCAGCTGGACCTCGCGCGCCGCGGCCACCACGCCGCGCGCGATCACGTCGCACTTCATGATGCCGCCGAAGATGTTGACCAGGATCGCGCGCAGGTTCGGATTGCGCAGCATCAGCTTGAAGGCTTCGGTCACCTTCTCGGCCGTGGCGCCGCCGCCCACGTCCAGGAAATTGGCGGGCGATCCGCCGTAGAGCTTGATCGCGTCCATCGTGGCCATCGCGAGGCCCGCGCCGTTCACGAGGCAGCCGATGTCGCCGTCGAGCGCAATGTAGGAAAGATCGAACTTCGAGGCCTCGACCTCGGCCGGGTCCTCCTCGTCGAGGTCGCGCATCGCGGCGATCTCGGGCTGGCGGAACAGCGCGTTCGGATCGAAGTTGAACTTGGCGTCCAGCGCCAGCACGCGGCCGTCGCGCGTGAGCGCCAGCGGGTTGATCTCGGCCAGCGAAGCATCGCAGGCGTCGAAGGCCTGGTAGAGGTTCTGCACCAGCGTGCGCACCTGCGGCAGCAGCTTTCCGGAAAAGCCGATGTCGCGTGCCAGGCCGTCGGCCTCAGCCGCCTTCACGCCGGTGGAGGGATCGACGAAGAGCTTGCGGATCTTTTCCGGCGTGCGCGCCGCCACGTCCTCGATGTCCATGCCGCCTTCGCTCGAGGCCATCAGGGCCACGCGGCGCGATTCGCGGTCGACCGCCATGCCGAGGTAGAACTCCTTCTCGATCTCGACGCTCTCCTCCACCAGCAGCCGCTTCACCAGCCGGCCTTGCGGGCCCGTCTGGTGCGTCCGCAGGGTCATGCCGAGCAGTTCGTCGGCATGGCGCCGCACTTCGGCCGCCGACCAGGCCAGCCGCACGCCGCCGCCCTTGCCGCGGCCGCCCGCATGGATCTGCGCCTTGACCACCCAGGCCCGGCCGCCAAGCCGCGCGGCGGCATCGGCCGCCTCGTCGGGCGAAAAGCATGCATATCCACGCGGCGTGGGAACGCCGTACTTGCGCAATACGTCCTTGCCCTGGTATTCGTGGATATTCATGATGGCTTTCAGGTGCCGAGTTCGGCGCCGCGGGTTTCGGCCCAGTTGAAATAGCGCTTTTTCATGGCGCCGGCTTCGAGCTCGCGCTTTTGATGCTCTTCCTTTTTCTGCTCGATCACCTCGGCCAGGAATTTGGCGTCGTAGGCGCGCAAAAGATGAGGCTGGTGGGTGCGCAGGTAATGGCAGATCCGCTCGACGCCGTCCTGGCTTTCGCGCAGCAGCTGGCAATAGACTTCACGGTCCCAGTGCCAGCGGAACCCCAATTCGTAGAACGCCGCGTTGTAGGCGTTGCGCTCGGTTTCGCTGCTCCAGTATTGAATTGGCAAATCATCGATCATGAAATTTCTCCTAGAAATTGAATGCCGGGCGTCAAATGGTTTGCGGATCGGCATGATCAAAATGTAGATTCGATGATAGATAAATAATAGTTAAACTATTTTATTGAATGCATTCTTGATAAGTTATACATAACCGGCGACGAATTCCCATCGCAGGCGTATTACCGCCTGCGGTTTTACGGTGCCTTTAAAAAACCGCGCCTCAGTTCAGATGACGCCCTCGGCGCGCAGCGCCTCGACGTCGCCGGCGGTGTAGCCCAGCTGCATCAGCACCTCGTCGGTGTGCTCGCCAAGCAGCGGCGAGCGCGTGACCTCGGTCGGGCTGTCGGACATCTTGATGGGGTTGCCCACCGTCAGGTACTTGCCGCGCGTGGGGTGGTCGACCTCGACGATGGTGCCGGTCTCGCGCAGCGACGGATCGGCGGCGATTTCCTTCATCGAGAGAATCGGCCCGCACGGAATGTCGTACTGGTTGAGGATGTCCATGGCCTCGAACTTGGTCTTGGTCATGGTCCATTGCTCGATGCGCGCGAAGATCGGCTTCAGGTGCAGCAGGCGCGCGGCCGGCGTGGCGTAGGCCTCGTCGTCGATCCAGCCTTCCTCGCCGATGACCTTGCACACCGCGGGCCACACCGCGCCTTGCGTGATGAAGTAGATGTAGGCGTTGGGATCGGTCTCCCAGCCCTTGCACTTGAGGATCGAGCCCGGCTGGCCGCCGCCCGAGGCATTGCCCGCGCGCGGCACCGCGTCGCCGAACTTGCCGTCGGGGTACTGCGGGTATTCGTGCATGGTGCCGGTGCGCTCCAGCCGCTGCTGGTCGCGCATCTTCACGCGGCACAGGTTCAGCACCGCGTCCTGCATGGGCGCGAGCACCTGTTGGCCGCGGCCCGTGCTGTTGCGCTGGTAGAGCGCCGCCACGATGCCCAGCGCCAGGTGCAGGCCGGTGCCGCTGTCGCCGATCTGCGCGCCCGTGACGACCGGCGGGCCGTCCTCGAAGCCGGTGGTCGAGGCCGCGCCACCGGCGCACTGGGCCACGTTCTCGTACACCTTGCAGTGCTCGTACTTGCCGGGGCCGAAGCCCTTGACCGACGCCACGATCATGCGCGGGTTGAGCTCCTGGATGTGGGCCCAGGTGATGCCCATGCGCTCGAGCGCGCCGGGCGCGAAGTTCTCCACCAGCACGTCGCAGGTCTTGATCAGCGAATCGAGCACCTTCTTGCCCTTGGGCTTCTTGGTGTCGAGCGTGATCGAGCGCTTGTTGTGGTTGAGCATCGTGAAGTAGAGGCTGTCCACGCCGGGAATGTCGCGCAGCTGGCCGCGCGTGGCGTCGCCTTCGCCGGCGCGCTCCACCTTGATCACGTCGGCGCCGAACCACGCCAGCAGCTGGGTGCAGGTGGGACCGGACTGCACGTGGGTGAAATCGAGGATGCGAACGCCCTCAAGTGCCTTGCTGCTCATCAGCTGTCTCCTTTGATCGTGGCCTCTGCTTCTTGCAGACGAGCGCGCAATTTACGCTCTTCGGCGAAGCGGGTGGTTTCGTCGCGCACGATGGCGACGATGCCCGTGACTTCACGGCTCTGCGAGAACAGCATCGACACCGTGAAGGCGATCGACAGCGTGTGCCCGTCCTTGTGCAGCGCCGGCACGCGCAGCAAGTCCGCACCGTACTTGGTGATGCCGGTTTCCATGGTCTTCTGGTAGCCGTCCCAGTGGCGCTGGCGCTGCCGCTGGGGAATGATCATGTCGAGCGACTGGCCCAGCGCCTCGGCTTCGGTGAAGCCGAAGATGCGCTCGGCCGCGCGGTTCCAGAGCGTGATCGCCCCTTGCGCGTCGCACACCATGATCGCGTCGCCGGCGCCTTCGACGAGCTGCTTCAAATCAACGTTCGCTTGCATGTTTTCCTCTGGCGCTTCATGTCGATTTCCCGGCGCCGCCCGTACCTTCGAACGGGCGGCGCCAGGGGAGCCGCTACACGGCTTTTGCTTCTTTCAGGTTGTCGATCTGTTGCTTGGTGTAGCCCAGTTCCGCCAGCACCTCTTCGGTGTGCTCGCCCAGGAGCGGCGAGGCGGTGACCTCGGGCTTGAGGTCCGAGAACTTGATCGGGCTGCCGATGGTCCAGTAGCTGCCGCGCTCCTTGTGCGGCACTTCGACGATGGAGCCGCTCTTGCGCAGCGACTCGTCGTGCAGCAGTTCCTTCATCGACAGCACCGGGGCGCAGGGAATGTCGTGCTTGCGGAAGATGTCCACTGCCTCGAACTTGGTCTTGTCCTTGATGAAGTCCTCGATGGTCGCGAAGATCTGGTCGATGTGCGGCTGGCGGGCCTTGGGGGTCATGTAGTCGGGATCGGTCTTCCACTCGGGCTTGCCGAGCGCGTCGCAGATCGGGTCCCAGGCGTGGCCCTGCACCGTGAAGTAGATGTAGGCGTTGGGGTCGGTCTGCCAGCCCTTGCACTTCAGGATCCAGCCCGGCTGGCCGCCGCCGCCGGCATTGCCGCCGCGCGGCACCACCTTGTCCTTGAAGGCGTCCATCTCGTGCGGGTACTGCGGGTATTCCTCCAGGTAGCCCACGCTGTCCAGGCGCTGCTGGTCGCGCATCTTCACGCGGCACAGGTTGAGCACGGCGTCCTGCATCGAGCAGGCCACCTTCTGACCCTTGCCCGTTTGCTGGCGGCCGATGATGGCCGTCAGGATGCCGATGGCCAGGTGCATGCCGGTGTTGGAGTCGCCCAGCGCGGCGGCCGAGATCGTCGGCACCGAGTTCTCGCCCTTCCACCAGCCGGTGGTGGAGGCGGCGCCGCCGGCGCACTGCGCCACGTTCTCGTAGACCTTCAGGTCCTCGTAGTGGTGGCCGTCGCTGAAGCCCTTGACCGAGGCGACGATCATCTTGGGGTTCAGTTCCTGGATGCGCGCCCAGGTGAAGCCCATGCGGTCGAGTGCGCCGGGGCCGAAGTTTTCCACCAGCACGTCGGATTCGCGGATCAGCTTCTCCAGCACGGCCTTGCCCTCGGGCTTCTTCGTGTCCAGCGTGATCGAGCGCTTGTTGCTGTTGAGCATGGTGAAGTACAGCGCGTCGACGTTCGGAATGTCGCGCAGCTGGCTGCGGGTGACGTCGCCGGCGCCGGGGCGCTCGACCTTGATCACGTCGGCGCCGAACCAGGCCAGCATCTGGGTACAGGCCGGACCGGCTTGCACGTGCGTGAAGTCGATGATCTTGATGCCGTTGAGGGGTTTGTTGTTGCTGCTCATGCTGCGTATCTCCTGATTGAATGGAAAGGCTTACTTCTTCTTGGCCGTGGCCGGATTGAGGCTGGTGATGCGGCCGCTTTCAGTGCCGGCGGTCTCGTCGATCACGGCGTTGATGAGCGTGGGACGGCGGGAAGCCACGGCTTCGGCCAGCGCCTTCTGCAGTTCATCCGCGGTGGTGGCGTTGACGCCCACGCCGCCGAAGGCTTCCATCAGCTTGTCGTAGCGCGCGTTCTTCACGAACACGGTGGGCGCCACATCGGATGTGCCGCTCGCATTCACGTCGGTGCCGCGGTAGACGCCGTTGTTGTTGAAGACGACGATGCAGATCGGCAGGTTGTAGCGGCAGATGGTCTCCACCTCCATGCCGCTGAAGCCGAAGGCGCTGTCGCCCTCGATGGCGATCACCGGCTTGTCGGTGACCACCGCGGCGGCCACCGCAAAGCCCATGCCGATGCCCATGATTCCCCAGGTGCCCACGTCCAGGCGCTTGCGCGGCTCGTACATGTCGACGATGCTGCGCGCGAAGTCCAGCGTGTTGGCGCCTTCGTTCACCACGATGGCGTCGGGCCGCGCCTTCACCTGGTCGCGGATCACGCTGAGCGCGCTGTGGAAGTTCATCGGCGAGGGCCGCGCGGCCAGCGTCACGGCCATCTTCGAGAGATTCTTGTCCTTGCGCTCGGCAATGGCGCCGGTCCATTCGGCCGGCGGCTTGACCCACTTGGCATCCACGCCCGCGAGCAGCGCCGCCACGCAGGAGCCGATATCGCCGATCACCGGCGCGGCAATGGCCACGTTGCTGTCGATCTCGGTCGGCGCGATGTCGATCTGGATGAACTGCTTGGCGCCCTTGTCCTGGCCCCAGGTCTTGCCCTTGCCGTGCGACAGCAGCCAGTTCAGGCGCGCGCCCACCAGCATCACGACGTCGGCTTCCTGCAGCACGTAGGAGCGCGCGGCCGCGGCCGACTGGGCGTGCGTGTCGGGCAAGAGGCCCTTGGCCATCGACATCGGCAGGTAGGGAATGCCGGTCTTCTCGACCAGCGCGCGGATGTCGGCATCGGCCTGCGCGTAGGCCGCGCCCTTGCCGAGCAGGATCAGCGGCTTCTTGGCGCCCTTGAGCAGGTCGAGCGCGCGCTTGACCGCGTCGGGTGCGGGGATCTGGCGCGGCGCGGGATCGATGACCTTGATGAGCGAAGCCCTGCCCTTGGCTGCATCCATGGTCTGCGCGAACAGCTTGGCCGGCAGGTCCAGGTACACGCCGCCGGGGCGGCCCGACACGGCCGAGCGGATCGCCCGCGCAATGCCCACGCCGATGTCCTCCGCGTGCAGCACGCGGAAGGCGGCCTTGCACAGCGGCTTGGCGATTGCGAGCTGGTCCATCTCTTCATAGTCGCCCTGCTGCAGGTCGACGATCTCGCGCTCGCTCGAGCCGCTGATGAGAATCATCGGGAAGCAGTTGGTGGTGGCATTGGCCAGCGCCGTGAGGCCGTTCAGGAAGCCGGGCGCCGACACCGTCAGGCAGATGCCGGGCTTCTGCGTGAGAAAGCCGGCCGCGGCGGCGGCGTTGCCCGCATGCTGCTCGTGGCGGAACGAGATGACCCGCAGGCCCTCTGCCTGCGCCATGCGCGTGAGGTCGGTGATGGGAATGCCCGGCAGGCCGAAGATGGTGTCGATGTCGTTCAGCTTGAGCGCATCGATGACCAGGTGGAAGCCATCGATCGTCGTGTCGTGCGCCTCCTCCGTGGGCTGCTTGAGGGCCAGCACGACCGCGTCGCCGTCGTTGGCCCTGTTCTTGGGCTTGAGGGCGTCGTCCAGGGTGGTGGATGCCTCTTTGTCCGTTCTTACTGAAGACATGTCTCTCCTTCTTGCTTGGGTGAATGGCCGAGGCCCGAGCCGGGACTATGATTCGGGGGCATGCTTTCGGGCGTTGACCTCGGTCAACTTTCCGGAAAACGGCACCGGCCAGATGAACCAGAAGTTGTTGTTGCGCATTCGAGCAAGACGGGACCCATGACGCTGTTGGAAAACCACCCGGAGAAAAACATCATTCGCGCGCAGCTCCGGCAGAACATCCTTCTCAAGGACCTGAGCGAGAGCGATCGCGCCGAGCTGGAAACCCATCTCGTCATCGTGGACGGCAACAAGGGCGACTTCCTGCTGCACCAGGGCGTGCGCGAGATGGAGCAGTACTTCATCCTCGACGGCATCCTCAAGCGGGTGGTGAGCAACCCCGAGGGCAAGGAAATGATCCTGCGCTTTGCCGATGCGCACGACATGGAAACCAGCTACGCGGCGCTGCGGCTGGGCACGCCCACGCCCTACGGCATCGTCTGCGTCACCAAGGCCCGCGTGGCCAGCCTGCCGCTGAAGGAGTGGATCGCTTTCCTGGACCGCCACCCCGAGACCAAGGAACTGTTCGAGTACTGCGTGATGCGCGGTATGAGCGAAATCATGGCGCACACCATCACGCTTCACCTGCTCGACGCGCCGGGCCGCGTGCACCGCTTCATGCGCAAGCACCCCGAGCTGGAAGACCGCATCCCCAGCAAGGAGCTCGCGTCGTATCTCAATCTCTCCGCGGAAACCCTGAGCCGGCTCCGAAAGCGCGGAAAAATCTAGCTCGCCTGTTCTTTTTCAGGTCTGCTTGGCGGACGCGAAGCGGCGCGGAACGGTCATCAGGCGCAGCGCGTTGTCGACGCCGCTCACGCCGTCGACCCTGGAAGCCACATCCTGCGTGAGCATGCGCTCCTGCGCATCGAGCACGATGCCGCTCAGCTTGACCTGGCCCTGGTTGGCCTCGACGGTCACGCGGATGTCGCCGGTCGCCTCGTTGTCCTTCAGTGCCGACTTCACCCGCGCCGCAAGCGCCATGTTGGCCAGCAGCGCGCGCGAGGCCGGTGTCTCGGCGAACTCCGGGCGCTCCACCAGCGCGCGGATCTGCGCCACGCAGCTGTCCACCGAGAGGCGGTCCGTGTTGAGCACCAGGTCGTAGAGCACCGGGTCGCCCCAGGTCACGCCGAACTGCGCATGCATGCGCGCCGCGTGCGCGTCGTCGCTGCGACGGATCTCGGCTTCGGCGAATTCGGCATCATCGGTTTCAAGGTGCGCCATCAGCCATTCAACGCGCTTCTTCATCGAGCGCGTGATGCGCACGCACACCACGTGCGGCACCGGCCGCAGCAGGCAGGTCGCGCCCCAGCCGCGCAGCACCACGTTGCCGCGGTCGGCCAGCGCGAAGAGCTCCTCGGCCGTGTAGAGCGCAAGGCTGCGCCGGTCGGCGGTGAGCCGTTCGACGAAGCCGGCCTTGCCGTCGCGCAGGCGGCCGATGAAGCTGGTCGGCACCTGCATGCGGTCGGCCACGCGCTCGATCGTCTCGTGGCGCATGACCTCCAGCCCGAGCGTTTCGGCAAGCCGAAGCGACACGTCCTTGGCAAGGGAACCCATCTCCTGGGTGAGTGCAATGACTGGCATGTGGTTGTTCTCCGTTCAGTCCACCGGGCGCTCGACGGCGAACTCGTCAGGCTTCTTGGGCTTGACGAACGCCAGCGCCTTGGAGATCAGCGGCCAGAACAGCAGCAGCAGCGCGAGGGTGGTGATGCCGCCGACCAGCGGGTTCGAGAACATGATCGTCACGTCGCCCTGCGAGACCAGCATGGCCTGGCGGAACGAGTCTTCCGCCTTGTCGCCGAGCACCAGCGCCAGCACCAGCGGCGCCAGCGGAAAGTCGAGCTTCTTGAACAGGTAGCCCACCACGCCGAAGCCGAGCATGAACCAGATGTCGAGCATCGCGTTGTGCACCGTGTAGGCGCCGATGGCGCAGATCACGATGATCACCGGCGCAATGATCGAGAACGGAATGCGCAGGATCGAAGCGAACAGCGGCACCGTGCTCAGCACCACGATCAGGCCCACGATGTTGCCCAGGTACATGCTGGCGATCAGGCCCCAGACGAAGTCCTTCTGCTCGACGAACAGCAGCGGTCCGGGCTGCAGGCCCCAGATCAGCAGGCCGCCCAGCAGCACCGCGGCGGTGGGCGAGCCCGGAATGCCGAGTGCCAGCATTGGCAGCAGCGCGCTGGTGCCGGCCGCGTGCGCCGCGGTCTCGGGGGCCACCACGCCCTCCATCTGGCCGGTGCCGAACTTGGAGCCGCGCTTGGACATCTTCTTGGCCAGGCCGTAGGCCATGAACGAAGCCGGTGTGGCGCCGCCAGGCGTGATGCCCATCCAGATGCCGATCAGCGAGCTGCGCAGCGAAGTCACCCAGTACTGCGGCAGCTGCTTCCAGGTCTGCAGCACCACCTTGGGATCGATCTTCGCGCTCTTGCCCGAGAACTTCAGGCCCTCTTCCATCGACAGCAGGATCTCGCCGATGCCGAACAGGCCGATCACCGCAATCAGGAAGTCGAAGCCGCGCATCAGCTCCGACTGGCCGAAGGTGAGCCGCAGCTGGCCCGTGACCGTGTCCATGCCCACGCTGGCCAGCGCGAAGCCGAGCGCCATCGACGCCAGGATCTTGAACGGCGAGCCCTTGCCCATGCCCACGAAGCTGCAGAAGGTCAGCAGGTACACCGCAAAGAATTCGGGCGAGCCGAACTTGAGCGCGAACTTGGCCACCAGCGGCGCCAGGAAGGTGATCATGATCACCGCCAGCAGCGCGCCGACGAACGACGAGGTGAAGGCCGTGGTCAGCGCGGCGCCCGCATTGCCCTGCTGCGCCATCGGGTAGCCGTCGAAGGTGGTGGCCACCGACCACGGCTCGCCCGGGATGTTGAACAGGATGGAGGTGATGGCCCCGCCGAACAGCGCCCCCCAGTAGATGCACGACAGCATGATGATCGCCGAGGTCGGCGACATCGTGAACGTGAGGGGCAGCAGGATCGCCACGCCGTTGGCGCCGCCCAATCCCGGGAGCACGCCGATCAGCACCCCCAGGATGATGCCGACGAACATCAGGCCGATGTTCATCGGCGTGAGGATTACCGAGAAGCCCTGCATCAGGGCACTGATTTCATCCATTTCGCATTTGCTCCGTGAGATTCAGTAGCCGAGAAACCGGAGAGGATCGAGCGCGCCCTTGAACAGCGGCACCTTGAACCACACCTCGAACATGCAGAAGAACACCACATTGACGACCAGCGCCGCAATGGCGCTCTTCACCCACGAGTACTTGCCCAGCAGCACCATGAACAGCGCGATGTAGATCGCCGATGCCACATAGAGGCCGAGCAACGAGATCGCCCCCACGTACACCGTGGCCGGCAGCAGCACCGACAGCACGCGCTTGAGCTGCACCGAGTCGACGAAGACCTCGGTCTTCCTGTGCTTGCCCAGCAATGCCTGGTACAGGATGCCGGCGCCGGAAATCGTGATGATCACGCCGATGTAGAAGGGGAAGTACCCCGCGCCGGGCCCGTCGCTGGTCCAGCCGGAGCCCAGCCGCTGGCTCTCGTAGATCACCAACAGGCCGATGGCCACCAGGACCAGTGCGACCACTGCCTCGACCACGTGGGTCGCTACGCCGGTGCGCACCGGACCGTCTGCAGAATTCTCTTCGTGCTCCATGGAGTCCCCATCGTTCGTGTGTATGCCGTGAAACCCAAAGTGCAGCGCTCCGCCCCGCCGCCCCTGCGGGCGGCCGTCTCGTCAGGCAAGGAGCGCCGCGCGACGCTCGATGATTGCTACTTGCTGCTGGCCAGGAAGCCGGCTTCCGTCATCAGCGTGCGGTGCGTGGCTTCCGCTTCCGTGAGCCATTTGGTGAACGCGTCGCCGGTCATGAAGGTCGGGTTGAAGGCGCCCTTCTCCATGTATTCCTTCCAGTCCGGCGTGGCAGCGATCTTGGTCAGCAGGTCCACGTAGAAGGCGAGCTGGTCGGGCGTCACGCCGGCGGGCATGAAGATGCCGCGCAGCATCGTGTACTTGGTGGGAACGCCCGCTTCCTTGCAGGTGGGGATATCGTTCCACGACTGCGTCTCCGTCACCTTGGCCTTGAACGGCATGCGCTGGTCGTCGAACACGCACAGCGCGCGCAGCTTGCCCGCACGCCACTGGGCCACCGCCTCGATCGGGTTGTTGACGGTCGACTGCACGTGGCCGCCCACCAGTTGCACCGCCACCTCGCCGCCGCCCTTGAACGGCACGTAGATGAACTTGGTGCCGGTGGCCTTCTCGAGCGCCACCGTGATGATCTGGTCTTCCTGCTTGGAGCCGGTACCGGCCATCTTGAACTTGCTCGGGCCCGCCGCCTTGGCCGCCGCGATGAACTCCGAGGCGTTCTTGTACGGCTGCTCGGCGTTGGTCCACAGCACGAACTGGTCGAGCGCCATCATCGCGACCGGCGTCATGTCCTTCCAGTTGAAGGGCACGCCGGTGGCCATGGGCGTGGTGAACAGGTTGGACAGCGAGATGATGATCTTGTGCGGATCGCCCTTGGCTTCCTTCACGGCAAGAAAGCCCTCGGCCCCCGCGCCGCCCGACTTGTTGACGACGATCAGCGGCTCCTTCATCAGCTTGTACTTGATGACGATGCCCTGCAGCAGCCGGCCCATCTGGTCGGCGCCGCCGCCGGTGCCCGCCGGGATCACGAACTCCACCGGCTTGGTGGGCTCCCATGCGGAGGCTGGCGCAGCGACCGCGAGCGCCAACATGGCTGCGGTGAAGACCTTGGCCCGACAAGCGCGGGTGCGCGAAAAGAAGTTCTTCATCATGTTGTCTCCTGTGTAAGGTGCGCTCTTTTTTTTGTGGATCTGAGCCGAGATGCGAACAGGGGCGATGGTGCGCGCAGGAAGAACTCAGCCTGCTTGACCATGGTCAACTTTTCCAAGATTTTGTCTTGGGGTTAGCCCGCGCCGATTGCCGGGCAGACACGGGCTTGGCGGCGGAGCCATCAAGGGAAACGGCATGCGGACGAGCGCATGCCACAGCACCGATCGCGTGCACTTTTTGCCTTGCATCCAGGTGGAATCCGGGTAAACCCTAAAATAGCCTCTGTTCCCGACCACCCCATTCCAGGAGTTCCCGTATGTCCACCCTTGACCGATCGACCAGCGCGAGCGCATCCGGTGGCTTGGCTGGCGCGCTCAAGGCGTTCGCCGAAGAGGCCAGCGTGCTCGTTCAGGCCTTGCTGAGCCCCGGCAAGGTGATCGAGGAAGTCGAACAGATGCGCGCGCTGCAGGTGCGCGCCAACCGCATCGAGGCCACCGACCCGCTGCGCGCCGACGTGCTGCGCTGGCACGCCTCGCGCATCGGCCTGCGCTGAGCCGGCCGCTGCGCGGCGGCGCGCCGAACTGGTAAAGTCCGGGCCGCCCTCCGTCTTCGTAGTTCAATGGATAGAACGGGGTCCTCCTAAGACTCAGATACAGGTTCGATTCCTGTCGAAGGCACCAAAGACCCGAATCACGGCGTCTCACCCCTCATCAGAAACCCGTACGCTCCAAGGCGTAGCGGGTTTTTCTTTGCCTCGCGACGACGCGCGGCGTAGCGATCCCATCGCACGGAAATACCGTTACTTTTGCCGGTATCCCGGAAATCCCCGTGACGAGATACCGTTGAGGAGTGGAGATGGCACTGACAGACACGTTTGTTCGGCAGGTGAAGCCCACCGGGAAGGCCATCGGCGACAAATATGCCGACGGCGCCGGCATGTACCTGCTGGTGAAGACGGCCGGGAAATACTGGCGAATGGATTACACCTTCGCCGGCAAGCGGAAAACGCTGGCGCTGGGAACCTACCCAGAGGTCTCGCTGGCCAAAGCTCGGGATCGCCGCGCCGCCGCCCGCGAGCTGCTGGCAGACGGGACCGACCCGAGCGCGGCCAAGCGCGAAGAAAAGAGAGCCAGAGCCGACGCAGCGGCGAATACGTTCGAGGCGGTTGCGCACGAGTGGCTGGGAAAGACTGCGGCCAAACGAGCGAGCGGAACGCAGCTCAAGGTCAAGACATGGCTCGAGAAGGACGTGTTCCCCTTCATCGGCAAGATGCCCATGTCCACCATCGGTCCGCGCGACATTCTGGAGCGAGTGGTCCGCAAGCTGGAAGCACGCGGCGCTATCGATACCGCCCACCGCGTCAAGCAGCTTTGCGGACAGGTGTTTCGCTTCGCAGTGGTGTCAGGACTGGCAGAGAGGGACGTAACCGCCGATCTGAGCGAGGCTCTGGCCTCGAAAGCGACCAAGCACTTCGCCGCCATTACCGAGCCCAAGCGAGTCGGAGACCTGATGCGCTCGATCCATGCCTATAGCGGCCACCCCACCACCGTTGCCGCGCTGAAGCTTTCCCCCCTGCTGTTTGTCCGGCCTGGCGAGTTGCGCACCGCGGAATGGGCTGAGATCGACCTGGACGCGGCCGAGTGGCGCATCGCCGGCCCGAAGATGAAAATGAAGGTCGATCACGTCGTGCCGCTGGCAACCCAAGCGGTGGAGATCCTGCGGAACCTCCACCCGATCACAGGCCATGGACGGTTTGTGTTTCCCAGCATACGGACGGGTGAACGCCCCATGAGCGAGAACACGATCAACGCCGCTCTGCGCGGGATGGGCTACAGCGCCGAAGTCCACACGGCCCATGGCTTCAGGGCAACCGCGCGGACCCTCATGGATGAAGTGCTCGGCGAGCGCGTGGACTTCATCGAGCACCAGCTCTCCCACATGGTCAGGGATACCAACGGTCGTGCGTACAACCGCACCGCACATCTCCCCGCGCGTCGGGAAATGATGCAGCGCTGGGCGGACTACCTGGACAAGCTGCGCATCGGTGCCGACGTGCTTCCCTTGAAGCCGCGCCAGATGACATAGCCAAGTCCGCGATCTCCTGCCAAGCCAGTTAGAGGAGTGCCACGACATCGCGCAGGTGCGCCGCAGTCTGGGGCAACCCGCGCTTTTCGAGCAGGGCGACCAGCGCGATCGCGTCGACCTGCGGCCGGGCCCAGCGCTCGCGCATTCGCTTCAAAGCCGCGAGGGCGGTGAGCTTCTCCAGCATCAACTGGTTGAGGACGAATTCGTCAGGGGTCTGTACTTCGATGCCGAATGGGTCCAGCACTTCCCTGGGAAAGTCCTTCTCGTTCCACGTCACGATCGCATCCGCGTGTCCAGTGATCGCAGCCGCCAGCACATGGCGGTCATCGGGGTCCGGTAGCTTCAGGCCCTCGATCAGGTGTTCGTAGCCTGAGACGAGGCAGTCCGGAATGGCGTCCTCCATGGCTTGCGCGGCAGCGGCAATCTGGACTCCCATGCCGGGCCGGTCCCGCAGCAGGCTGCGCGTCCACTCATCACGGATGTGGACGGACCACTTCGCGCTATAGAGGTCCGCGTCGGCCAGGCTGAGCAGCACGTCGCGCAGCAACGCCGGACACAGGACGTTGGCATCGAGCACCGCTGTGTACCGGGCGCTTCCTGTCACTCACAGCTCCTCGCCCATCTCCTGGGAGAGGTCGTTCAATCGTTTGAGGGCGCCGGCCGACCGCTGCTTCTGCTCGTCCTTGTAGCGCATGAGCTCTTCGAACTCGATGCGGCGGTGCCGGTTGATCAGCCGGCACTTCAGCCGGCCAGCCTCGATCTCCTTGATCACGAAGGGGCGCGACACATTCAGGAGTGCCGCAGCTTGCTGCGTCGTGAGTTCCCGCTTCTGCGGGACGAGCATCATCGGCTCGCGCTTGGCCATCTGGCGCAACACGTCGGCAAGGAAGTGCAAGGCACGCGGAGGCAGGAGCAGAACCGGGGCTTCGCCCTTGCCGTCCCCGTCCACTTCGATGGTTATTTTGATCGCTTTTGCCTTCGAGTGACCCAGGGCCGCAACCAGGCACGCCGTCGCCGCACCGGCCATTTCCGCTTCCATTTCGCTGGCTGGGTCGAGTATCTGGGTCATGCTGGGTCCTTTCATAGCTGGCGCTACGCCGGCGCCCCAAGCGAAATATACGCATTAAACGCAATATTCGCAACTGATGGGCGCCGGAAAGAAGATGGCACGCTTGTCAGCGGGTGCCTTCATTCAGCGGCCGGATCCTGCGGCCACCAGTCTGGTGGCCATGCCTCCCAAGAGGGGCGTTTGAGCGCGCTGCTGCCGCATTCGCCGCACTTGAGCGTCTGGAGATCGATGGTCATGTCGGGCTCTCGATGTTGTTCTTCTTGTGCTCTGGGGCCGCCAGCCACGCGGCAAGCCCGTCGCGGCGCATGCACTCGACCAGCGCGAGCTGCAGTTGCGCGCCTTCGTGCAGGTCTTGTTCGGTGGTTTCGTAGTGCATCTGGTAGAGCGCCTGGCCCCCTGTTTCGCCCATGCCATGCAGCGCGGCAATGCGGCCGGCCAGGTCGGACGTCTCTTGCGGCTTGAGGCGCGTGAAGGCCTGCCGCAGATCGGGCAGATGCGCCACGAAAGCCTCGGCGTCCCAGCCCTGCACCAGGCCGTCGAGGCCTTCGAGCAGCGCGGGCAGGCGCAGCAGCAGTTCGGGCGCCGCGGCCATCACCCCGTTGAGAAAACGTACCGCGTCGCGCGGCTGCGCGCCCGCGCCGAAGCGTTGCCGCACCACGGTGTCGAGCGCGTTCTCGTCCCAGTGTCCATCGAGGTACAGCAGGGCCGAAGCAGCGCCGGCCACCGCGGGCGCGGCCGACGCGCCGGTCGCGAATCGTTCGAGTTGCGTACGCAGCAGGTCGAGGTCGATGGCACCGTCACCGGCTTCCCCCGGTTCGCCTTGCAGCGAGGCCAGCAGGCGCCCAAGCTCGCGCAGCGAAAGCAGTTGCTTCACCGCGCCCGCCTCACCTTCTTCTGGGCACCCGCCCACATCGGGCAGCAGGAACAGCGCCGCGGGCCATACCCGCTCCAGCAGGCTGCGCAGCTGCGGATGCTGCTGCACGCCCAGCGGCTCCCGCGCACGCCAGAGCGTGACGAGCCGATGCCCGCACTCGACCACCGAGCCGAGCGAGGCATCTTCGTCGAGGTGCGTGGAAAGCATCGAGAGCAGCTGGGGCAGGCGCGACTGCAGCCCGACCAGGCAGGCGCGCAGCAACAGCGCCACGGCCGCGCTCGCGCTGCGTCCGCGGCCCTCGTCGGACAGCGCGATCTCTTCCTTTCGCAGCTTGGCCATGCAGACGGCCTCCACGCTTGCGCCATCGCCCGCCAGTTCAATCAGCCGCGCCTCCACCAGCGGCGACCAGGCGGCGCGCCACTCTTCGAACAGCAAATGCAAACGGCTGTTGCCAAGAAAATCCGGGCCCGCGAGCCAGGTGCCGAGCCCGGCATCGAGGTACGCCATGGCATGGAAGAAGCGGCTGCGCTCGCGGTGCGAAGGCTTTCGATAAAGATCCAGCCGCGCCACGCGCGCGGTGCTGTCGTCCAGCCGCACACCGGCCTGGCGGGCGAGCCGCCGTGCGTCCTCGATCAGCGGCGGCGAGCCGGCCGAAGGCGGCACGTCGCCGATGCGCGTGCCGCTCAGGAAGTTGCGCAGGTCGGCGGTAAAGCCGCGCGTACCTTCGTCGATCGCCCCCTTGATGAAGCAGGAGCGGATCGCATCGAGCAGATCCTGACGGCCCGGCCCCGCATTGCCGCGCAGCGACGCGAGCCGCATGGCCTGCGCGGCGGCGGCTTGCACCAGCGCGGTGGACACCGCATCGACCTGGTCCTGCGCACGGGTCTGGCGCGCAAAGCGGGCGAGGCTGTCGAGCGTCACCGCGGTGAACGGATCGGCTTCGCCAGCCTCCAGCCGGTCCCACACCTGCTGGTAGTAGCCGGGCGACGGCATGCCCGAGGCATAGCCGTTGAGCGCGTCGAGCCGCTCGAAGCTGTAGCGGATCAGCCATGCGTTGTCTGGTGCGTCCTTGCCGGCGGGCGCCTTCGAGGGCTTGGCCTTTTGCCACTGGTTGACCAGCTCGAGCGTGTGGAAGCCGCCGGTGACGACCACGATCGGCCCCTCGACCTCGTTGCGCCAGCGACGGATATGCGCCGCCATGTGGCGCTCCCGCGGCAGGCTCAGCTCGGCCTCGAGCACCTCGGGCTCGTAGTCGAGCCGCGCCATGGCGCACCAGCTGAACACGTCGGAAAAGAAGGCACGCCAGTGGCCGAGAGCGACCGACGTGCGCAGTTCGAACAGGCGGTCCCACAGCTCCTGATGGTCGACGCAGCCGATCTGGGCGGCCATGGCGTTGAGGTAGCGGCTGTGCGCGAAATGGCGCTCTTCCATCAGGCTGCGCGCTGCGTCGCGTGCATCGCCTTCGTCGCCCCCACCCTCGTCGCCTTCGTCGCGATGCCAGGCCTTGTCGCTCCAGGGAAGATCGATCAGCCCCAGGCGCGCGCCGAGCGCCGCCCCTTCGCGCACCGCAATCCACTCGGGGCTGTAGTCGCAAAAGGGAAAGAACGACGTGCGCGATCCCGTGTGCGTCTTCTCTTCCGAGTCGGGGTCATCGACCGGAACCTGCCGGGTGCTTTGGCACAGCCATGCAACGGGGGCGGTGGTTTGCGGGTGCTGCAGCAGCGGCAGCAGTGCGTCCAGGTCGTCCGGTCCTTCAATCAGCACAGCCGCCGGCCTGACCTCGCGCAGCAGCGCCCTCAATGCGAATGCACAGGCCGGGCTGTGGTGCCTCACGGGCACGAAGAACACGCCCTCGCCGCCCTCGCCGAACAGCCGGCCGCGCGCGGCCTCCAGCCCGGCAGGCAGAACGCTGCCGGCTTCTGCAACTACTGCCACAGCGCACGTGCCGCGTCGTGAAAGGCCTTCCATTGCGCGTCGCGCTTGCCGCGTTCGCGCACGACGGTGTCGAAGTAGTGGCGCACGCGCTTCACATCGTCGGTGCTGTCCTTCAGAACAACGCCTTGCAGCTGGCCCGCGATCTCGCGCACGGTGAGCCGGCCGCCGTTGAAATGGCGCGCCTGCAGGGCCGCCGCATAACCCACGTTCACCGCCTCGGCCGTGGACATCACGGCATCGAGGCCCTTGATGGCGGTGCCATCCTGCGTCTGGCCCGCGCGCAACTCCTGGAAGGTGGTAACCAGCAGCGCCACCACGTCGCGCGGCACATCGACCGGCGACTCGCCGCCGCCGTCGAGTTCGCGCTTCAGCTGGGCCATCACCAGTTCGACTTCGAACGAATGGTCCCGGATGGGCTTTACCGTTTCGAAGTTGAACCGGCGCTTCAACGCGGACGACATCTCGTGCACGCCGCGGTCGCGCAGGTTGGCCGTGGCAATGATGTTGAAGCCGCGCTGTGCATAGAGCCGGGCATCGTCGCCCAGCTCTGGAATCATGAGCTGCTTGTCGCTCATCAACGAAATCAGCACGTCCTGGATCTCGGGCGGGCAGCGCGTGATTTCCTCGAAGCGCACCAGCTTGCCCGCGCGCATGGCCTGGTAGAGCGCAGAAGGCACCAGCGCGCGCTGGCTCGGCCCCTCGGCCAGCAGCAGTGCGTAGTTCCAGCTGTACTTGATGTGGTCTTCGGTGGTGCCGGCGGTGCCCTGCACCGTGAGGCCCGAATCACCGCTGACGGCGGCTGCAAGCAGCTCCGAGAGCAGCGACTTCGCGGTGCCTGGCTCGCCCACCAGCATGAGGCCCTGGTGGCCCATGAGCGTCACGATGGCGCGGTCGACCAGCGGATCATCGCCGTAGAACTTGCGGCTCACCTGCAGCTTCTCGTCGCCGAGGATGAAGCGCCGCACCGCGCGCGGCGAGAGCTTCCATCCGGTGGGCCGCGCATCGGTGTCGGCCGCATGCAGCCGCGCGAGCTCGTCCGCATAGCGCGCCTCGGGGGCAAGGCGCACGGCCTGGGTCGCGGGGGAAGAAGACGGTGATGTGCCGGTGCTCATGATGATGTTGCTGCTGGTTTTTCTGCGGGGCGGCGCGGCGGGCTTACCACGGCATCTTCTTTTCCCAGCCCGCGTCGAACCCGGCGCAGGCCTGTGCGATGGCCAGGTAGTCCGCATAGGCCTCGGCCAGGAGCACTGGCGGCACGCTCGACAGCGGCAGCGCCCGGTCGCTGTAGCCGCGGGTCTTCATGTCCTCGAAGCCCAGCGTCTTGAGCGCCGCGGGCACGTTCTCTTCCGGCAGGGTGTTGCCCGAGAACTCGATGGCCACGCGCACGCCGGCCGACGAAAACTCCTTGGTGTACTGGTAGAAGAAGCCGCCGTCCTCGGCTTGGGCGCGCTGGTAGCCGAGCTTGGCAAAGCTGCCGCGCAGCGTGAAGGTGTCGCTGATCCAGCCCAGCCTGTCGTTGATTTCGCTCACCGGCTGGCCCTTGTCGTCGATAAACGCTACTGCAGGGGACTTGCGCGTCATCTGCGCGAAGAGCGGCACCAGCTTGTAGTCCTTGAAGTGCTTGTTCCACGTGGCCGCTGTGCCTTCGTCGACCAGCGAAGCGTGACCCAGGCGCAGCTGGCTGTCGGCCGCAAGCTCGACCTCGTCGTCTTGCGTGTCGATCAGGCTGCCGTCCTCGGTGGGCCGGAAGCTGCCGCGCACCGCGCCTTCCGCATCCAGTTCGAGCCACACGAGCCGCTGTATCAGACGCCCGGCAATCGGGTGCCGGTGCAGGTATTCGCGCCACTCGGCCTGCGGCCAGATACGGCCGGTGCACATGGCTTCGAACAGGCGCGCGGTCTGCAGGTCGATGACCTGCTTGAGCTCTTTCTTGCTGGTCGAGAACTGGGCCTTCGCATCCTTGATGAGCACGGGGTCGTCGTTCTGGCGCGGCTCGGGCAGGGCCTTGACGATCTTGCCTTCTGGGTTGCGCAGTTCGGGCTTCATCGCGGCGTCGAGCACCACGGTGAAGATGCGGTCGCCGTACGCGAGCTCGAGCTTGCCGGTGTCGTCCAGGCCCGCGGTGGGAATGGTGCGGTCGGCGAGCTGGTCCTGCGTCCAGCCGTTGCGGTCGGCAATCTGCTGCACCAGCGCGCGCGCCTTCTCCTGGACAGAGGCAGTGCGGTAGCGGCGCGATATGCCCAGCAGCAACTGGATCACCACTGGGTCGTTGCCCGGTGCCACGCCTTCGAGCATGGCTTCGATCTGCGAGCGGCGCTGGTAATGGTCGCGCATGTACTGCTGCAGCAGCGTGACGACCTCGTGCCCCGGCGCATGGGCGGTCAGGGCAAGAGTGCCTTTTTCGCCAATCGCGCTGCCGAGGTATTCGCCCATCTTCTCGCGCTTGCACTCCTCGAAGACCTGCTCCTGCGTCTTCTGGAAGTCGGCTTCGTAGTACTGCTTGTGCTCGGCCTTCGCGTTCTGGTAGCGCTGCTGGTTGCCCTGGTAGCGCTGCGGTGCATGGGCGTTGGCATGCGCAATGCCTTCGTCGAGCGTGGGGTGGCGCGTGTCGTGTGCGATGAACTGGCGCAGCACCAGGCTGCCGATGGCCTGGCGGCTGGCTGCATCGAGCAGGCCGAGGTAGCGCGTGAGCAGCGCGTTGCCGCCCGGCTCCTTGAGCTTGCAGGCGAGCACCACCCACCAGCGCACGATCTCGGGTTCTACCGGGCTGCCGTCCAGCCATTTGCAGGCGGGCAGCGCGTCGAGAGAGAACCACGCAAGGCCCGCCGGGGGCTTGGCCTTCAGGCCCTTCTTCGCCTCGGCCAGAAGAATCGCCGGTGCAAGGCGCGCGGAGATGTCGTCGCCCAGCGCCTCGAGCGCCGTGAGGTAGGCCGCGCGCACGGTCTCGCGGGTTTCCTTCTCGAGCGCCTTGGTAATGGCGGGCACGGCCTCGGCGTACCTGAGCTCAGCCAGCCAGTTGGCGGCCTCGATGCGCACCTCGCTCTTGGTGGCGCCGAGCGACTCGACCACGCGCCGGCCGATGTCGGGCAGCATCGACAGTGCCTTCTGCGCGGCCGCGCGGTGCGTCTTGCCTTCGCCGAGCGCCAGTTCCATAACCCGCGGCAGCCAACGTGCCTGCACGGTCGGAAAGACCGCCAGCGTGCGCAGCGTGGCGTTCAGGTCGAGCTGGGTCTGGCGGCCTTCCCGCTTTGGCGGCGCGACAAGGCCCAGGCCTTCGTCGATGTACTCGGGGTGCTCCGCGAAGAAAGGCCACACGCGGTCGGCCGGCAACACCTCGACCGCTGTGGCCTGGTTCCAATACTGGTAAAGCGCGGTGTGCGCCACATCGTCGATCGGCATGCCGGAGCGCTTGAGCAGCTCGGCCAGCGCGCGCAGGTCGACCGAGCCCACGGGCTGGCGGCCGAGCCACTTGTGAAAGCCGTCGTCGAACCAGAAGCTGGTCCAGTGGCGCGACACGGCCAGCCAGCGGATCAAGTGCGGCATGCCGAACCCCGGCATCGACTGCAGGCG
The DNA here is from genome assembly GCF_014852545.1 of Variovorax sp. VRV01. NCBI lineage: Bacteria > Pseudomonadati > Pseudomonadota > Betaproteobacteria > Burkholderiales > Comamonadaceae > Variovorax > Variovorax sp. VRV01. The sequence continues at coordinate 159,239 of NZ_JACVBS010000001.1, read as the reverse complement.
ATTGCCGAAACCCACGACCTGCTGCAGCTGGCCGTTCTTCGCGCGGTTCTGGTCGTTCTTGCTGCCCTGTCCATTGAGCACGCGCACGGCCACGCGCATGTCCTCGTCGGTGAGCTTCTTGTGGGCGGCGTAGTTGTCCTGGCGCCACTTGTACCTGTAGGTCTGCTTGGAGGCCTTGTTCTCCTCGATCTCGGCCTCGGCCGCGACGCGGTTCTTCTCGAGCAGCTCGATGCGGTTGGCAATGAGCAACTGCACCGCCTCTTCACCAAGCGGAATGTCCTCGAAGGGTTGCCAGGCCGGCGGCTCGGGCAATTCGAGCTCGCCCGCGTCGCCCGCGGCGTCGAGCCGCGACATGGCCGAGCGGATGGCCTGCTGCACGGCCTTGCTGGTCTCGGTGCCGGCCGCCACGGCGAGCAACGCGCGCGCGGCGTCACCCGGCAGGCGCGCAAGCAGTTCGGCGGCCTGCGTGCGCTGGGTGGTGTCGCCGTCTTTGAGCAGTTGCCCCAGGAGTTCGAGCCGCTGTGCCTCGGCAATGCCCTCGAGGTGCGGCGTCGCCTCGGCGCGCACCGTCTTGCTGCCGTCGATGGCCAGGCGCAGGAACAGCGGCGCAAAGTCGTTCAAAAGCGCCTTGTCCTTGCCGATGCGCCTGGCCAGCAGAACTCGGCCCGCAGCCGACAGCTTTGCGGGCAACGCCTCGGCGGCATCGCGCTGGCTGCGCATGTAGTCGGCGACGGCAGGGGCCTCGACCAGGCCGTCGAGCCGGTCGTGGTACCAGCTGTCCAGTCCCTTGCGCTCGAAGACCTCTTGCAGGGCGACATGCGGATCGAGCCCTTCGTGCGCAAGCAAGGCTGCAATGAGATGCACGTTCCACGCGGGCCGGTGCTTGGCGAGATCGCGCTCGGCAGCGTTGCCGGAGCTGCTCTTGCTGAAGCTCGCGAACACCGCGTCGTTGATGAGGTACTGAAGCCAGTCGGGCACCGGCGCGCCGGGATGCTCGAGCGACTGTCCGCCGTCGGCTGCAGCCAGCAGCTTGCCCAGTCGCACCAGCACGTCGAGCGCAGGAGCACCGGCATCCACGCTGGCGTAGAAGCGGCCGCGCTGCTCGAGGCTCTGGTTGCCGATCTTCTCCAGCGCCTTGTTCTGGTGGTTGCTGAAACCCCAACGCAGGCGGCCGGGGGCTCCGAGCAGTTGCCCTGGCTCGAAGGACTTGGCAGCCTGCAGGTCGAGCAGCACGGTTTCCTGCGTGCCGTCGACCAGGAACGCGGTGCCCTTCTGGGGCAGCTCCTTGCCTGCTTTTTCGAGCGGCTCGAAGGCCTGCTTCAACAGCTGCGCCTGCTCGCGCGTCAGGCCGTTGGCGGCTGCGGTGCCGGCGCTGCCCGTGACGGCGCCCAAGATCTTGTCCAGAAATCCCATGCGTTCTCCTCGTTCTCCTGGGCGCTGATTTTGGCAGTTGGACGTGACGCTTCGGCCAGTTCGCGGCCTGCGGAAACAACCGAAGCCAAAGGTTCTAAGCCGGCTGCGCTTTCCTTTGCTCCGGCAAGCCGTCGAGTTCGCCAAGCAACTGGCACAGAAAGCCCAGCTTCAGCAACGGCACCGCAGCCGGCGCAGCGAGGTGCGCACGCAGCGCACTCGACAGCACCTCCAGGCCGACAGAGCTTGCGCGGTCGAGTGCATCGTGCAGGCGCTGCCGCTGCGCCGCCGTCAATGCCATGCGCCCGGTGGCGGCCTGCGTCTCGGTCACTTCTGTCAGGGGAGCGAGCAGGCGCGCCGCCAGCGTGGGCGCACCCACGGGCGCCGCCTGCCGCTGCTGCTGCCGCGCCTCGAGCATGCGCAGGATGCGGTTGGCGAGCGACGTGGTGCGCGCGGCCTCGTCGGCAAAGTCGAGCGACACCGCTTGCAGCGCCTTCTTCGCGTTGCTGCTCAGCACGGCGACGGGCATGAGTTCGGTGCTCGCGGCAGAGCGCTCGATACGCACCAGCACGGCATGCACTGGAGCACGGCGCGCGGCGAGGCGGTCGAGGTTGTCGACGCGCTGCCGGTGCTCCGGGCCGACGGGGATGCCAAGGCGCAGCCACTGGCCCGCATCGTCCTGCACCAGCCAGTCGAGGCGCTGTTGTGCTTCGTCGAGCACCGGCGGGCGCGTGTCCGAAGGCCGCAGCAGCACGGCGTCGAAAGGCTCGGCCGAAAGGCCGGTGGCGTCGCGCAAGCGCTCGCCGAGTTCGGACCAGTTGCCGCAGCCGATCGACTCCAGGCGCGGATCGTCCGCCGCCCAGGCAGGCAGAGGCTGGGCACGCGTGGCGCCGCCAAGCGCCAGGCGGCCGTCTTCGGCAAGGCGGGGTTGTTCGAGACGCAAGGCGGCTTCGCACACGCTCTGCGCGGCGCCCGCGCCGGACCACAGCGCGTTCGCGGACCATGCGCTGCTGCGCGTGAAGGCTGTGTCGCTTGCGTCGGGCCGGGCGAGCGAGGCCTGCAGCACGCGCGCACCGGCCAGGTCCCAGAACGCCACCGTGAGGCCGCGCGCGCCGCCGCGCGTCTGCCACCAGTGGGCACCGAGGGGCAGCAGGTCGAGGGCGGCCGATTCGTCGAAGTCGCGCTTGAGCCGGCCGCGCAACGCCGCGGCGAGGCCGCCCTCGGCCCGCGCAAGCGCGGCGCACAGCGCATGGATGCGCGCCATGAGTGCAAAAGCGTCGCGCTCCTCGGCGCGGTGATCGCGCCGCACCAGCAGGTCGACCGTGCCGCCCAGGTTGCGCAGCAAGGCCGCCAGGCGCGGCAAGCCCTCGCCGCGCGCGGACATGTTGAGTGCCAAGAGGCGCGCCGACGTCAGCTCGCTCACGTGCGAGAGGCCGCCCGTCAGCAGTTCTTCCAGCATCGACTCGACCTGCAGCAGGAACGCACGCTCCCGCTCGCCGAGGCGCGCGGTGTCTTCGACCGGCGCGGGCCGTGCACTCGCGGGCCATGCAAAGGGCCGTCCGTGCGCGCTGCGCAGCGCGGCAATGGCGATCAGGTGCACCGCCTTGCGTTCCGCGGCAAGCACCTCGGACACCATGCCCGTAAAACCCGCGCTTGCCACCCAGCGGCACGAGGCGCCGAGCTCGGGCAAGTCCATGACGAGCGCGCCTCCCTGCACCCGCCATTCGACAATGCTGCTGGCAGCGGCTGCGGCGCGCCGCACGGCCGCCACGCCCGCGGCCTTGAAAAGGGCCGCGGCATCGAGCGCGAGGATTTCCGCGAGCGGGTCGGCACCGGCCGGCGCGCGTGTCTCTTGCGGCCCGTCCGAAGGCACGCCGGCTGGCCTGCCTGGCGCGGCCGGCTCCAATGCACGCAGCCACAGCGCCGCGCCAAGTATGTGCTTGCAGATGCCCGGTGCCGGGCAGTCGCAACGCGCCTGCTGCGGGCCGCGTGCATCGAGCTGCACGCGCTGGCCGTCCGCCGTCACCACGCCAGCTTCGGTGCCGTACTCTGCCCATGCGATCTTGCCCGCCTCCACGTCCTTTGCGGCACGCCGAAGCAAGCCAGGGTTGGCGAGCGTGGCCAGTGTGTCGTCGTCGTAGGCGCGATAGCCGTCGTACCAGGCCATCAGTTCATCACTTCCGCGAGCCACTGCGCGAAATGCGTGGGCGTGAGGGCCGCCACGTGCATGCCCTTGTCGGCCAGGCGCTGCGCCATTTGCCGGTCGTACACGGGGTTGGCCGATTCGTCCAGCGCGGCCAGCCCGAGCAGCTTGACGCGCGACTGTGCCATGCGCTGCACCGCGGCCAGGAGCGGCCCGGGCGCGGCGCCTTCCATGAAGTCGCTGATGAGCGCGAACACCGTGCGTTGCGGGTTGCCCACCAGCGACTCGCAATACGCCACCGCACGGCCGATGTCTGTGCCGCCGCCGAGCTGCACCGTGAGCAGCACCTCGACCGGATCGTGCGCCAGGTGCGTGAGGTCGACCACGCTGGTGTCGAACACCACCAGCTTCACGCGCACCGCGGGCAGCGAGCTCATGATGCCGGCAATGACGGCGCTGTAGATCACCGAATCCATCATCGAGCCGCTCTGGTCGACGCAAAGCACCACGTCCCAGGGCAGGTTGCGCTTCACGCGCGCATTGAAGCGCGGATGCTCGATGACGATTTGCCTGCGCTCCACGTCGTAGTGCTTGAGGTTGGCCGCGATGGTGGCGCGCGCATCGAAGTTCTGCGCGCTCTTGATGTGCGAGCGCCGCATGCGGTTACGCCGGCCGACGAGCGCGTTGACGAAGTCGTTCCTGAGCTTGCGCGTGATCTCGTCGACGGTTTTCTGGATCACCTCGCGCACCGCGTCGCGCATCTGGCCCGACAGCCGCCCGCGCATGCCCAGCAGCGCCTTGGCGAGGCCGGGCGTGGCGTCGAGCGAGCGCAGCACCGCCGGGTCGGAGAGCAGGTCGGTCAGCTGGTAGCGATCGATCGCCTGCGTCTGCATGCGCTCGAACACCTCTTGTGGAAATAGACTCCGCGAGCGGTTGAGCCAGTCGACCGCGCGCAACTGGCTCGGGTCGAGCGAACCCGGCCCGCCATTGGGCCTGCCCAGGCCGCGGCCTTCGTATTCACGGCCGTAGAGATATTCGAGCGCCTGGTCGAGCCTCCAGTCGCCCGCCGAGAACTGCGTTTGCGACAGGGGTTGCGCCGCATAGCGGCCGAGGATCAGGCGCCAGCGGCGCAGGGTTTCTTCGGACGACATGCGCAATGTGTTCGCAAGGACGGGTGGAAGGAACAGCCGGGGGAGAGGAGCGCCGGCAGCTTATCAGACGGCAGCGCGCGTCATGCTCACGCCTTACTCGTCTCTTTTCCTCATGACCAGGCTTCATCCGTCTGTTGCACTGATCGCACCTCTGTCCGGGCAAGTGGCGGCCTACGCATTCACCTCGCCCGACGGCCGATACCAGACCGCGGAAGTCGGCGGCGACACAGTGATCGTCGATTTGCGGGAGCGGCGGCAGCGACGGGCATGTACGACCCGTTGCTGCCCTTGAAACAGTGCAGGAAATGCAAGCGACAAAGGCGCCGAGCGTGCCGCCGTCACCAACAGCGTTGGGGCCACAGGAAATCGCCACCCTGAAAGCTGCCATCGAAGCTTGTGTGCAGGTCCGCTGAGCCGCCCCACCCCCACAATTTTCAGATAGCTCGATGACCAAAGGCTTCGATGCCCACTCGGGCCCTAAGCGGCTGTACAGAATTCTCCAAAGCTGCCTTACGTTGAGCGCGATTTTTGCGTTCAACGAGCAAGCCGAAGCTACTCAGCCGTTTCACTCCGGGTCTGCAGAGGGTGGCGAGATACGCTTCCTGTTCGACGTACCACGCCGATGGGTAGTCTTCTCGAATCTAAGGGCTCGTCGCTCTTGTAAGTTCCTTGGCCATGGAAGTCGTAGTAGACGATCAAGCAAAGAGGACGCAGCAGCGGCAACATCGAGATAGATCGTGCGTGAGCCGCGAAGGAGCGTCCAAATTGGATGTAGCCGGCGACGTGGCACGAAACCGGCGGGCCTGGACCGCCGGCGTGGCAGGCCCGGCGCCCTGCCGACGCGGTTCAGAATCCAGGGCTTATGGAACTCTGATCGCTGCGCTACTTCATCGCCGGCGCATCGACCGCGGCCTTGGGAAGGGCCAAGCGCCTCACACAGGCGTTCTCACATCAATGCCTTCCGGCTGTCCGTGCAGCAGATTCGTGCAGGTACTGGGGTCAGAGATCGGCGGAATCCAACAGGTCAGTAGTCCAGCCGGACTGTCAGTCCCAGCGTGCGCGGCGTCCCGACCGATGCCACGTAGGCACCGTTCGCGGTCGCGGCCACGGTCGGGAAATACTTCTTGTCGAGCGCGTTGCGCAACCAAAGCGAAATGCTCCAGATTTCATTGCCCCGTGCGACCTTCCAACCGGTGGCGAGGTTCAGCAGGCCATAGGCCGGGATGCGCGAGTGGACCGACCCGTCGAGCGTGCCGTCCTGTGCGGACCGCCACGCGTACGCCGCTGAAACGAAGTGCTGGGTGGTGGGGCTCACGGACCTGCGGTATTCGGCGCCCACGTTGAATGTCCAGCGCGGCGTCCCGGCAACCTGCCGTCCGGTCAGGCTGCAGCGCCCCTGCGGCATGAACGCGCGTTCTGACGGACAAGGCGCGTCCTCATAGCGTCGATAGCGTGCATCGTTGAAGGCAGCGTTGGCCCACACGGTCAGCCCGCGCGTCGGTCGCGCAGTGGCATCCAGCTCCAGTCCCCGGCTACGGAGATCGCCCGCATTCGTGAGGATCTCGACGTAGTTGCCCGCGCCTGCGCCGGCGGGCACGAACATCGACGTCTGGTAGCCGCGCACGCCTGCCAAGAAGGCGTTCAGGTTGAGTGTCAGGCGATCATTCCACAGGCTGCTCTTGACGCCGACGTCCAGGCTGTCGACACGTTCGGGCCCGATGATCAGCGACGAGGCGCCGAGCGGGCCGGGAGCGGCACCCGGCCCCGCCAGATTGATCCCGCCCGACCGCTCGCCGTGCGAAAAGCTCGCGTAGCCGATCGCATCGTCATCCAGCCGGTAGCTCGCACCCAGGAGCGCCGATGGGCTGGTCTTCCGGATGGCCAGGGGGCCTGTGTCGTAGGCACCAAGCACGATCGGACGATTGCGCAGGAACGCGGTGGCAGCGGCACCACCGGTCGAATCGCCGCGATGGGTGCGCCCGTCCTTGCGCTCCTGCGTGATGCGCAGGCCGGCCGTGAGGTCGAGCCTGGACGTGGCGTGCCAGGTGGCTTGGGAGAAGAGCGCGAAGCTCTCCGTGTCGAGCGCGCCGAAGCTCACGGTGCTCGCGTTGGCGAGCACCGGCAAGGACGTTCCCTGCAGAACGATGTCCGCCCGCGGACCGAACACGGTGAATATCTCGTTGCGCATGCGCTGGCGCATGTAGAACGCGCCCACCACATAGTCGACCGCACCGCCGGTGGGCCCCGCGTAGCGCAGCTCCTGCGAGAACTGCTGCTGGCGCACGCGGGAGCCGCCGTCGATCAGCACGGGGATATTGAGGTTGTCATTGGTCGTCGGCACGAACTTCCATGAGCGGCCGGCGGTGATGGACGTGACGGTGGCGCCGGACCCGAGCTTCCAGCTCGCTTCGGCCGACACGCCACCCTGGTCGAGATCGACCCGCTCTACGCCGTCGGTGTTGACCGCATAGCGCCGCGGGTCGGTGACGATGCCGGTGGCGCCGCCGGCCCGTGCGCGGGCTGCCGCCGGTCCGCTTCCCAGCGAGTAGATGACGCGGGTGCCGTACGTGGAGCGCTCGCGGTGCGCATCTGCGATCAGGCGCAGGCTGAAGGCGTCGCCACGGCGCAGCAGCCACTGGCCGCGAATGCCGGATCGATTGCCTCCGTTGACGCTGCCGCCATCGTAGATGTTCTCGATGTTGCCGCGTTCATGGGTGCCGTACACCAGCAGCCGGCCCGCCGTCTCTTCCGACAAGGCGCCCGAGAAGATGGCTTGCCCCTGCGCAAGGCCGCGCTGTCCGATCGAGAGTTGCAGGCTGCGCTCGGTCTCGCGGCTCGGCGGCCGCGTGTGCAACGCCAGCACGCCAGCGGTCGTGTTCTTGCCGAATAGCGTCCCTTGCGGCCCGCGCAGCAGGTCCACGCGCTCGATGTCGAGCAGGTCGAATGTCGCCATGCCCGCGCGGCCCAGGTAGACGTTGTCGAGGTAGATGCCCGTGCTGCCCTCGAGGCCGTCGTTCGATGGATTCCTGCCGACGCCGCGCACCGCGATGGCCGATTGCCGCGGATCGCCGAAGGTGATGCTGGTACTCGGCAACCATTGCTGCAGGTCTTCGAGCCGCCAGCTTTGCTGCGTCTCGAGGGCCTCGCCATCGATCGAAGTCAGCGGGATCGGAACTTGCTGGGCGGCTTCCGAACGGCCCCTGGCATCCACGGTGATGGCGGGGAGCGTTTCGCCATCGTCCAAAGGCGTCGGCTGTGCATGGGCCTCCACGGCGAACCCGAGGGCGAGCGCGCTGACGGCCAGGGAACGGGCGAGGAGATCGCATGGGCAGAAGGACATGCGCATACTCTAGTGAACGCGCGCTGATCACCGCCAGCCGCCAGCGCCTGGCCGGCGCGGTCAATGCCGAGCTCACCTGGCTGTACTGGACCGTCGGGCAGCGCCGCCCGGTGGCGGCGTCGACCCGGAGCAGGCCGAGCGGTTGGCGGCCGAGGAGGCGGCGCGGTCGTCTTCCGGAGCAGCGGCAACAGCGGTGGGGGCAAGCCGGCGGTGGCTGCTGCGGCATCAGCCGAGGCGCCTGCGTTAGCTGCGAGGAATCAGGCTTTCAGCAGATCGGCAGTTCGAAATGAACGCCGAAGATCAGTACAGCTTGATCTCGGAAGGCCCGTCGACCGCAGCGTCGACAAAATCGGCTCGAAGGGGTCCTCCTACGATGCATCCAAGCCATGGATTGAAATTCGACGGTACTTTTGTTGGTATCTTTTTTGTGCCAGCCCAAAGAATTCAATATTCATGCGGATTTTTGACATACCTGCGATTCCTGTCGAAGCACCGCATCCGGCACCGAGGCCCGCGCCCCGTTCTGCCGCCAAACCCCCGGCGACACGCCGTACTCGCGCTTGAATGCGCGGTTGAAAGCCGCTTCCGATTCGTAGCCGACCCCTTCGGCAATGCGCGCCAGGTTGCCCTGGTCCTTGCGCAGCATGCCGGCGGCCAGGATCATGCGCCAGCGCGCCAGGTAGTGCATGGGCGGCGCGCCTACCAGCTCGGTGAAGCGGTCCGCCAGCACGCTGCGCGAGACGTGAACCTCCTGCGCCAGCTCGTCGACCGTCCAGTTGCGTGCGGGTTCGCCGTGCATCAGCGCCAGGCAGCGGCTCACGTGGGGGTCGCGCAGGCCCGCCAGCCAGCCGGGATTGTTGGCGGGCATGGATTCGATGTAGCCGCGCAGCACTTCGGCGAACAGCACCTCCGCCACCTTGGCGGCGACCATCTCGGAACCGGGCGTGCGCGATGCCGCATCGCCCAGCACGTAGTTGACGGACTGCTCGATCCACGGGCCCGCCGGCCTGCTGCGCAGCGACGTGGTGAACAGGCGCGGAATGTTCGCCATGAGGGGGTTGGGCGCATCGCCTTCGTATGCGAACCAGCTGCACACCAGCACCGTGCGCTCACCATTGCCGCCGTAGCGGATGCGCTCCAGTTCGGGCGCGCGCGGGTTCACCACATGCGCCACATCCACCGCCGCCTGGAGCAGGCCGCTGCCCAGCACATGCGAGTCGCCATGCGGCACGGCGATCACGTCGCCGGCATGCGCGCGGATCGGTTCTCCGCCGTCGACCTGGGCCCAGCATTCGCCTTGCAGCACGAGGTGGCAGATGGCCAGCCGCTGCGCGCCGGGCCTGAGCAGTTGCGCCATGTGCGCGCCCTTGGGCACCTTGAAGCACCAGGGCGCATGCATGTCCCCGTTGAGGAACAGCGCGCCCTCCAGGCGGATGGTCCGCAGCACGTCCGACAAGACATCCATGGTCACCTCCCGGGGCAAGCGAGGGCGGGGTTTCGGTCAACAAGTCCGGCGCAGCGGGCAATACAACGGTGCTTCGCGTCGGCACCATAGGTCTTGGTCGCTCCGACCGATTTTATCCAGACAGGAGTATCGCCATGCCCAAATTCCTCATCGAACGGCACATCCCCGGCGCCGGCAAGTTCACGCCGGCAGACCTGAAAGCCATTTCGCAGAAGTCCTGCGGCGTGCTGGGCAGCATGGGCCCCGAGATCCAGTGGATCCACAGCTACGTGACCGACGACCGGATCTACTGCATCTACCAGGCGGCCAACGAGGCGCTGGTGCGCAGGCATGCGGAACTCGGCGGCTTTCCAGCCGACCGGGTGGACCGGGTGTACAGCGTGATCGACCCGGCCACGGCCGAGTGAGACTACTGAGCAGGGCGGCCGAACAAGGCCGCCGGATCAGCGCGAAGGCGCCGCCCTCATTCGGCCTGCTGCCGGCCTTCCGGCGCGGCCACGATCTGCAAGCCCCGCGACGACGCCTGCTGCTGGCTCTGCACCGGCCCAACCAGCAAGCCCGGTCCGGATTCGCCCAGCCCTCTTCGCCCGGTGCCTCTCACGAGGTGGCGTGGCAGGTGGTGTGTTCTTCGTATCAGCTCGAGGGCCTCGCTGCGCGCCGGTTCGGACGCCGGTAGAAACATCTGCAGTACGCTCATGATGTCATCCCGTGAAAGCCAGAAAAAATATGGCTGGCTCGTCCCGAATGGAGCGGAGCCGGGGGTATCCGATGCGGCCTCTGGCGCGGTCGCAGGCGGATTATGGGCGCCGAATGCCGGTGCGGTTGCACGGCCCCTCGGGCAGTAGTGTTGCTGTGCGCTTATCTACAAACCATAGTATTCATGCGGCCGGCGCGGCGAGTGCGCCCCCGCTTTTCAGGGGCCGGCAGGCCGCCTTCACAGGTGCCGGGCGACGAGCACCACTGCTCCCGCAAGGGAGATGGCACCGCCCACGATTTTCCTCAGCATTCTCATCGGGTTCTCCAGCGTAGAGCCTCGATGGTGCAACGCTTCGGCACCGGGCGGGTTTGGCAATTCTCATGGCCGGGATAGCCGGCACCCTCCAGCGAGCAGCCCTGTAGGCACTTGCCCACGCGCATGGATTGATTTCTCCCGCACGCGGTGGCCGCAGGCGCGGCCAATGTCGAGCGCACGAATCGCGGTTCCTCCTCACGACGCTCCGTGCGTCGTTAAGCGCTCCCTCGGGAGCGCTTTTTTTGCCTGCCGCCGGCGCCGTGCGGCTAGTGGGTCTCGCGGCGCAGCTGCTGCACGTCTTCGTGCAGCGCCTGGGCCCAGGCGCGGCGGTCGCGCCCGTGCGAGGGCTGCGGCTCGCCGAAGCGCACGATGGCCAGGAGCGGCGGCGCGCGCAGCGTGTTCCAGAGCGAGGTCAGCAGGTTGTCGTCGTCGATGTAGCGCGGCGCCTGGCTGGTTTCCCCGGTGGCCGCATCGGCAAAGCGCAGTGCGGCCGGCAGCACGGGCGCGCCCGACGAAATGGCGGCCTGCAGCAGGTTGGCATGGAAGGGCAGCAGCCCGCGCCCGTCGCTCGTCGTGCCTTCCGGGAACACCCCGATCAGGTCGCCGTTGCGCAGCGCCTCGGTCATGTGGTGCACCACGCGCAGCGCATCGCGGCGGCGTTCGCGCTCGATGTAGAGCGAGCCCGCGCCGGTGGACAGCGTACCGATCAGCGGCCAGTGCTTCACGCCCGCCTTCGAGACAAAGCGCACGTGGCAGGCGGCATGGATGGCCGTGATGTCGAGCCAGGAGAGGTGATTGCTGATGAGCAGCACCGGCCCCTGCGCGGGCGGGCTGCCCTGCACCTGGAGCGTGATGCCCATGATCTCGAGCAGGCGCTGCGACCACTGCTGCACGCGCAGGTTGCGCTCCGCCTGCGAAAGGCCCGGAAAGGTGAAACGGATCGTCCACCAGCCACCCAGCGCGTGCCCGACCGCATGCAGCAGGCGCCAGCAGGCCTTCAGTGAATGAACCATCGAGAAGCGGGTCCTTTCAGCCGTGGACCACGCGGCCGGCGACGAGGGTGTGGCGCGCGCGCCCCAGCAGTGGATAGCCCGAGAACGGCGTGTGCTTGCCCTGGCTCTTGAGCGCTTCGGGCTGCACCTGCCATTCGAGGCCCGGATCGAAGACGCACAGGTCGGCCACGCCGCCCTCGGCCAGCCGGCCGATGCCGGTGCCTGCATCGGTGGCCGCCAGCAGCCGCGCGGGCGCGGACGTGACGACTTCCAGCGCGCGCACGATGCCCGCGCCGCTGCGCTCGCCCCACTGCAGCGCGAGCGGCAGCAGCAGCTCGAGCCCGGTGGCGCCGGGCTCGGCCTCGGCAAAGGGCAGCGTCTTGGCATCGGCCTCGACCGGCGTGTGGTCGGACACCAGCGCATCGATGGTGCCGTCGGCCAGCGCGGCCGACAGCGCATCGCGGTCGCCCTGCTGGCGCAGCGGAGGATTGAGGCGCGCACGGCTGTCGAAGAAGCCGATGTCGGTGTCGGCCAGGTGCAGCGAGTTGATGCTGACGTCGCAGGTGAGCGGCAGGCCCTGCGCCTTGGCCGCGCGCACCAGCGCCACGCCCGCGGCGCTGGAGATGCGGCACAGGTGCACGCGCGCGCCGGTGCTCTTCATGAGCTCGACGATGGTGAAGATCGCGATGGTTTCGGCCGACACCGGCACGCCCGAGAGGCCCAGGCGCGTGGCCAGCGGGCCGCTGGCCGCCACGCCCTTGCCAAGGTCGCGGTCCTGCGGCCGCAGCCACACGGTGTAGCCGAAGGTGCTCGCGTAGAGCAGCGCGCGCTGCAGCACCTGGGTGTCGGCCAGCGGCACGTCGGCCTGGCTGAAGCCGATGCAGCCGGCTTCGGTCAGTTCGGCCATTTCGGTGAGCACGCCGCCCGCGAGGCTGCGCGTGAGCGCGCCGAGCGGAAAGAGCCGTGCGCCCTGCAGCTTCTCGGCGCGGAACTTGAGCATCTCGACCAGGCCCGGCTCGTCGAGCACGGGGTCGGTGTCGGGCGGGCACACGAGGCTGGTGACGCCGCCCGCGATGGCCGCGGCCATTTCGCTTTCGAGCATGCCTTCGTGCTCGTAGCCGGGCTCGCGCAGTCGCGCGGCCAGGTCGACGAGGCCGGGCGCGACGATGCAGCCCGCGGCGTCGATGATGCGCTCGGCCTGGAAGCCGGCCGGGCTGCGGCCGATGCCGACGATCTTGCCGTCGGCGATGGCGATGTCGGCTTTCCTGTCGGTGCCCGAGGCGGGGTCGACGACGCGGCCGTTGGTAATCAGTGTTCTGCTCATGCTTCGTTCCCTGCGACGATGCTCATGACGGCCATGCGAACGGCGATGCCGAAAGTGACCTGCGGGAGGATCACGCTCTGCTTTCCGTCGACCACGGCCGAATCGATTTCCACCCCGCGGTTGATCGGCCCCGGGTGCATGACGATGGCATCCGGTTTCGCCAGCTGCAGCTTCTCGGGCGTGAGGCCGTAAGTCTTGAAGAACTCCTGCGACGAGGGCAGCAGCGCGCCGCTCATGCGCTCGTTCTGCAGGCGCAGCATGATGATGACGTCGCAGTCCCTGATGCCCTCTTCGAGTGTGTGGCATACGCGCACGCCCATGCCGGCCATGTCGCCGGGCACCAGCGTCTTGGGGCCGACCACCCGCACCTCGGCACAGCCGAGCGTGGTGAGCGCATGGATGTCGGAGCGCGCCACGCGCGAGTGCAGCACGTCGCCGACGATCGCCACCGTGAGGTTCGCAAAACCCTTCTTGTAGTGGCGGATCGTGTACATGTCGAGCAGCCCCTGCGTCGGGTGCGCGTGGCGGCCGTCGCCGGCGTTCACCACGTGCACGTGCGGCGCCACGTGCTGCGCGATCAGGTAGGGCGCGCCCGACTCGCTGTGGCGCACCACGAACAGGTCGGCCGCCATCGCGCTCAGGTTGGCGATGGTGTCGAGCAGCGACTCGCCCTTGGTGGCCGAGGAGCGCGCGATGTCCAGGTTGATGACGTCGGCACTCAAGCGCTTGGCCGCGATCTCGAAGGTGGTGCGGGTGCGCGTCGAGTTCTCGAAGAACAGGTTGAACACGCTCTTGCCGCGCAGGAGCGGCACCTTCTTCACCTCGCGGTCGCTCACGCTCGTGAAGTTGGCGGCGGTGTCGAGGATGTGCGTGACGATGTCCTTGGGCAGGCCCTCGATCGACAGCAGGTGGATCAGTTCGCCGTTCTTGTTGAGCTGGGGATTTCGCTTGTAGAGCATTACTTGCTTTCTTCCACCTTGAGGCTGAACGCGCCGTCGTCGGCGCGGGCCAATGCGAGCAGCTGCGTATCGGGCAGCGTGAGCTTCGCGGCCGCGAAATCGGCCGCCACCGGCAGTTCGCGTCCGCCGCGGTCCACCAGCACCGCGAGCCGCACGCGGGCCGGGCGGCCGAAGTCGAACAGCTCGTTGAGCACCGCGCGGATCGTGCGGCCGGTGTAGAGCACGTCGTCCAGCAGCAGCACGTCGGCGCCGTTCACGTCGAAGGGCAGCGCGGTCTGCGCGCTGGCCGAGAGGCCGCGGCGCGCGAAGTCGTCGCGGTGCATGGCCGACGAAATGACGCCGGGTGCCCCAGGCAGGCCCAGGTCCTTCTGCAGCCGCTCGACCAGCCAGGCGCCGCCGGAGGTGATGCCCACTAGCTTGGTGTCGGGGCGCATCAGCGTTTTCACGCCCGCCAGGAGCCCTGTGTAGAGCGCTTCGGCATCGGGTATTGAACTCACGAAAGACTCCTTAGGAATTGCTCCAGGATGATGCAGGCCGAGGCGGCATCGGCATCGCGGGCGCCGGAGGCCAGCGCCTCGGTCGTGCTGTAGCGCTCGTCGACCTCGAACACCTGGAGATTGAAACGGCCACGCAACTGCCGCGCGAACTTCTGCGCGCGGCGGGTGTTCTCGTGCGGGGCGCCATCGGGGTGGTAAGGCACGCCGACCACCAGCGCGTCGGGCTGCCATTCCTTGATGCGGGCCTCGACCTGCGCAAAGCGGGCGTCGCCCTCGGCCTTGATGGTGGCCTGTGGCGTCGCGGCGCCGAGCAGCCGGTTTCCACTGGCGACGCCGGTGCGCTTCAGGCCGAAGTCGAAGGCCAGGAAGCTCTGGAAGTGGGGAGGAACGGCAACGGCAGCAGGGGCGGCGGGAGGAGCGGGAACGTCCGGCATGGCAGCGGCCATCAGGCGTGTCCCGCTTCCGGCGACAGTTTCCAGGCTTCCAGGCCCAGCAGCAGCAGCGCCCTGTCGTAGCGCTGCTCCACCGGGGTATCGAAGATCACGGCCGGATCGGCGCCCACGGTGAGCCAGCTGTTCTCGGCCAGTTCGGACTCGAGCTGCCCCTCGCCCCAGGCCGAATAGCCCAGCGAAACCAGCACCTTGCGCGGGCCCGCGCCGGTGGCCAGGGCCTCGAGCACGTCCTTGGAGGTGGTCATTTCGAGGCCGCCGGGAATGGTCATGGTCGAGGCGTAGACCGATTCCTCGGGCTTTTCGGCATGGGTGAACACCGGCTCGTGCAGCACGAAGCCGCGCTCGGTCTGTACCGGCCCGCCCTGGAAGACGGGTGCGTCGCCGAGTTCGGGACGCGACAGGTGCAGTTCGATCTTCTCGAACAGCACCTTCAGGTTGATGTCGCTGGGTTTGTTGATCACCAGCCCGAGCGCGCCGCGCTCGCTGTGCTCGCACAGGTAGACGACGCTGCGGTTGAAAGTTTTATCTTCCATCCCCGGCATCGCGATCAGAAAGTGATGCGTGAGGTTCATCGGGGCAGAATCGGCAGCCATATGCCGCCGATTTTACTGGCCGTCGACAAGACCTATCCCAAAGGGCTCATGTGGTTTCGCCGCGACCTGCGCGTGGACGACAACGCGGCCCTGTACCACGCGCTGCGGGCCTGCCGGCAGGTGGTGTGCGTTTTCGTGTTCGACCGGACGATCCTGGACCCCCTGCCCCGCATCGACCGGCGCGTGGAATTCATCCGGGAATCGCTGGTGGAGCTCGAGGAAGAACTGCGGGCGCTGAGCGGCGGGCTGATCGTGCGGCACGCCAACGCCATCGAGGAAATCCCGGCGCTCGCGCACAGCCTGGACGTGCAGGCCGTCTTCGCCAACCGCGACAACGAGCCCGACGCGCTGGCGCGCGATGCCCAGGTGCTGGGCGCCCTGGCCAACGCGGGCGTGAGCTTCTATACCTACAAGGACTCCACCGTCTTCGAGCGCGACGAGGTGCTCAACAAGACAGGCCAGCCGTACACGGTGTTCACGCCCTACAAGCGGGCCTGGCTCGCCAAGGTCGATTCCTTCTTCCTGAAGCCGTACCCGGTGCGCAGCCATGCCGACGCGCTGGCGCCGCCGCCTGCGGCCGATCGCACGCCGGTGCCTTCGCTCGAGGATCTCGGCTTTGGGCGGAGCAATCTTTCCGAGCTCGGCATTCCCACCGGCAGCCAGGGCGCGGCAACGCTGTTCGAGGACTTCTTCCAGCGCATCGACCGCTATGACGCCGCGCGCAATTTTCCGGCGGTGCGGGGACCGAGCTACCTGGGCGTGCACCTGCGCTTCGGCACCGTCTCGATCCGGCAGCTGGCCGGGGTCGCGCACCAGCTCTTCCTGCAGGGCGACGCGGGCGCGGCCACCTGGCTCAGCGAGCTGATCTGGCGCGAGTTCTATTTCCAGATCCTGGTGCACTTTCCGCACGTGCATTCGGACGGCGAGTCGAAGAGCTTCCGGCCCGAGTACGACAAGATCCAGTGGCACCACGGCAAGCATGCCGACCAGCTGTTCGAGGCCTGGTGCCAGGGCCGCACGGGCTACCCGCTGGTGGACGCGGCCATGCTGCAGATCAACCAGAGCGGCTACATGCACAACCGCCTGCGCATGGTGGTGGCCAGCTTCCTCTGCAAGGACCTGGGGCTGGACTGGCGTCGCGGCGAGCGCTACTTTGCGCTGCACCTGAACGACTTCGAGCTGGCTTCGAACAACGGCAACTGGCAATGGGCCAGCTCCAGCGGCTGCGACGCACAGCCCTGGTTCCGCATCTTCAACCCGGTGACGCAGAGCGAGCGCTTCGACCCCGAGGGCAAGTTCATCCGGCGCTACCTGCCGCAGCTCGCGGGGCTGTCGAATGCTGCCATCCATGCCCCCTGGACGGCGTCGCCGGTGGAACTGGAGGCCGCCGGCATCAAGCTCGGGGAAACCTACCCGAGGCCGGTGGTGGACCATGCCGAGGCGCGCGAGCAAACGCTGCGGCGCTACGGTGCCGTGCGCGGCGCCGACCAGCCGCCGCTCAGCGGCGCGTCAGCACGATCTCCGCGCCGGCGTCGGAGCGTCCCCTGAGCGTGCCCGCGTCGAGCTGCTGGAAGGTGACGAGGTTGTCGCGGCAGCCGGTGAGCGCCTTGCTGCTCTGGAAGTGCAGCTCGTAGACGCCGCTGTCCACGCGCCGCCAAAGCATCGGGATCGGGATGCCGACGCAAGGATCGGCGGGGCTCTGCAAGAGCGTGCGCCAGGTGCCGCCTGCCGACTGGAGCTGCATCTGCGCGTTGATCTGGCGGCCGTCCTTGAGCGTGATGCGCGCGGTCCAGTCGCCTTCCAGTCCGTCGGCCGCCTGCGCCGCGGCCAGCCCGGCGGCCATGGCCAGCATGCCGGCGCAGGCTGCGGCACGCCACGAGATGCGCTTCATACCGCGCTCCCGATGCCCAGCTGGGGCTTCATCGCCTCCCAGGCCACGCCGTTCAGGCGGCGCGCGGCGTTGAGGTTGTATCGCGTATCGGACTTGGTCGCGCGCACCACATAGACCTTGCCGCTGTATTCGCCGAAGGTGCGCAGCGATCCCACGCCGGTCGGCGGATGGCCGCCGTTGAAGGCCAGCACGCGCGCGCCGCCCTCGGTGCGGACCTCCACCGTGCCGGTTTCGGCGGCCGCGCAGGTGTCGTACGCGTTGGTGGCGGAATCGAAGTTGCAGGCGTAGTACTGCACCGTGCCAGGGCCGGTGAAGGCCGCGCGAAGCAGGCGCGTCTGCTGCTCGTTCAGCACGCCCAGGCTGAGGGTGCCGGTGCCGGCCGGCAGGGTGGCGCCCGAGGCCGGGAAGGCCGCGATCAACGCTTCCAGCGTGGCGAAGCCGGTCGTCTCGCTGGGGTTGGCCAGATTGATCGAATAGGGTTGCGCCAGGTCCACGCCGCGGCGGTAGCGCAGCTGCGAGCCGGCCGGGAAGGTGGCGTCCGGGTTGGCGAAAGCGGCCGGCGGCACGACGCCGAAGATGCTGTTGCCATCGCCCGCCTGCATCTCGGCCACCACTTCGGCCATCTTGCGGCCGGAGATGTCGGTGACCGCCGTGTGGCCGAGGCTGCGCGCGGTGCCCGCGCAATAGTCGCTGCGGCTCGGCGTGCCAAGGGTGCTGGTGAAGGCCGCGTTCTCATCGCAGCGCACCCAGCCATTGGCGCCCAGCTGCACGGTGCCGTAGAGCGTGTCGTGGGGGGTCGGCGTACCGTTGGTCAGGCCTTCGCGCCGGTCGGTGAGCTTCAGCTTGCCGGTGGCCGGATCGGGAACACCATCGGTCGGATAGGTCCGCGCACGGTAGTCGTCGGCGCGCGTGAAATCCAGCCGGGCCAGCTGGTCCGAGGCCACCGGCGTGACAGTCGCCGGATCGGCCAGCCGCAAGGCCACACCGCTGTGCAGCGCATCGGCCGTGACCAGCGCGGCGGTGAAGGCGTTGTCCTCGAAGCGGCCGGGGTCGGTCACGGCCACGCCCTGGTAGTCGTACAGCTGGGCGGCCTCGGGCAGGCCCAGCTGCAGCAGCACCAGCGCCTCGGCCCGCTCGGGCGCCAGGCCGCCCGCCACGCCCGCCTGCAGCAGCGTGGTCAGCGGATTGACCTGCCCGCGGTGTCCGGCCGGCGCACTCATGGTGAAGGGCTGGGAGAACGATGGCAGCGAGGGATTGCCGCCGTCCACCTGCGCCAGCAGCGGCGCGGCGGCGAGTTCGGCCGCTGCGGCCGCGTCGGCCGGCGTGTAGGCGAAGCTGTAGGCGCCGTCCTCTCCGGTCTTGTTGGCGACGGCGGGCTCGCCCTCGTCGCAGGCCCCGTTGCGGTTGCGGTCCACGCAGACCAGCGCCCCGCTCACCGGACCGAGCACCACCACCTTGCCCGACACCGTGACCGGCGACGGGGACGATGGCGGGTTGGCGCCGCCCGGGGGGCCGAACGGCGCAAAGCCGCCGCCCCCACCGCCTCCTCCGCCGCCACAGGCGGACAGCGCCAGCAGGAGGCCTGCGCAGGCCGACGGGACGGCGGTTCTGGTGAATCGAATGGACATGGTCTTTTCCTCCAGGTGGTGTCGAGTACGAAGGCCGCCCGAAAAGCGAACCTTCGTTCTCAACAGTCTGGGAGGGCGATGCGCACGGCGCATCACGCAAATGCACGATGCGCGGCGATCGGCGAAGCGGTAGCAGGTACCCCTTGCGCGTTGACACCCCGCAACGCGGGCGCGCATCATGGCAGCGGGAAAAAACCGGCAGGCCAGGGAGGCATCACATGAACCGGAATCTCGCACTGCGCCGCACGCTCGATGCCATCGCGCACCTGGACGATCCGCAGCCGCCATGGCGCGACCTGCTGCAGGGCATGCAGCAGGTGATCGGCGGCGACAGCGCCACCTTCATCCTGCTGGAACGCGGCAGCGAGCTGCTGAGTTTTCAGCAGGTCAGCGTTTCACCGGCCGCCGAGCGCGAATATGTGCAGCATTTCTGCGCCCACGACATCCTGATTCCGCCGACCCTCGGCGCCGCGCCGGGAAGCTGGTTCGACACGCACGAGCTGTTCTCGCCGGCCTTTCTCTCGAAGAACCTCTACTACGCCGATTTCATGTGCCGCCACGGCGCGCGCCAGATGCTGGCATGCATCGTCGACGAGGGGGCGCAGCGCCGCGGCGGCCTGACGGTGCAGCGCAGCACGGCCGCGCATGCGCGCCGGCTGCTCGACAGCACGCGGATCCGCCGCGTCACCCAGGCGCTGCGCCAGGGGCTGGCGCGCCGCGACGGGCGCGCCCGGTTGTGGCTCGACGGCGCCGAGTCCGCGCTCGCGGCCTTCGGCGAGGCGGTCTTGCTGGTGACGCCCGCGGGCACGGTGCTGCGCGCATCGGCCGGCGCGCAGGAATTCTTCGGCGCGAGCCGCTCGCTGCGCCTGCGCAGCCAACGGCTCTGGCATCCGGATGCGCAGACGCAGCAGGCGCTCGCGGCCGGCCTGCGCCTGGCGGCGCAATCGCGTCAGCGGATCCGGCTGCCCATCTCCGGCGGATCGGCAGGCCTGCAAGAACTGGAACTGGAAATGGCACGCGCCGCGCCGCAGCTGAGCCTCGGCGAGGAGGTGCTGGTGCTGGCACGCATCCGCCCCGGCCGTTCGCAGGCGGTGCCTTCGATCGACAGCCTCTGCGGCGCCTTCGGCGTCACCCCTGCCGAGGCGCGCGTGCTGGCGGCGCTCGCCGCGGGCCAGTCGCCCAAGCAGCATGCCGGCGCGCAAGGCGTGTCGGTGCACACGGTGCGCAGCCAGCTCGGCTCGCTGATGGCCAAGATGGGCTGCACGCGGCAGGTCGACCTGGTGCGCAAGGCGCTGCTCGCGCCGTAGGCATCCAGGATGCCGGCGGCGGCCCCGGCTCAGGCCGCAGCCAGCGCGGCGGGCTCGCTGGTATAGCTGCGCACCAGGCGCAGCAGCTCTTCTTCCGAGTAGGGCTTGCCGAGGTAGTGGTTGACGCCCAGCGTGCGCGCGTAGTCGCGGTGCTTCTCGGCGATGCGCGAGGTGATCATGATGATCGGCAGGCCGGCCATCGAATCGTCCGCGCGGATGTTGCGCGCCAGGTCGAAGCCGTCCATGCGCGGCATCTCGATGTCCGACAGCACCACCGCCGGACGCTCCTGCTGCAGGCGTTCGAGCGCCTGCAGGCCGTCGGCCGCGAGAGACACGCGATAGCCTTCGCGCTGCAGCAGGCGCTGCGTCACACGGCGCACGGTGATGGAGTCGTCCACCACCAGCACCAGCGGCACCTGCGGCGCCGCGGGGGCCAGCACCGGCAGCGGTTCCTGCGGTGCGCCGTGGCCGGCGCCGGCGGCATGCGCCGGCGCGGCCAGCGCGGCGGCCTGGCGCTCGCGTGCCTGTTCGCCATGCACCGCGGCCACCGCCACCGGGTTGTAGATGAGCGCCACCGCGCCCGAGGCCAGCACCGAGATGCCCGCCAGGCCCGGCAGCCGGGCCAGCTGCGGCCCGAGGTTCTTGACCACGACTTCCTGGTTGCCCAGCACTTCGTCCACGTGCAGGCCCACCCGCTGCGCCGCGCTTCGCACGATCACGACGGTGTTGTTCCGGCTCGCGGCATGCTCGCTGCGCGCCGAAGCCTGCAGCAATGCACCGGCCCAGTAGAAAGGCACCTGCTCGCTGCCGAACGGATGGCTGTTGTGCAGGTAGGCGGCCTCGAGCTCGGTGCTGCTCACGCGCTGCACCAGCTCGACCAGGTTGGACGGCACGCCGATCGACACCTCGCCCGCGCGCAGCATCACCACGTGCGTCACAGCGGTGGTGAGCGGCAGCACCAGCTTGAAGGTGGTGCCCTGGCCTGGCGTGCTGTGCGTTTCGATGCGGCCGCCGAGCGCGGCGATCTGCGCGCGCACCACGTCCATGCCGATGCCGCGGCCGGCCAGCTCGGACACCTGTCCGGCGGTCGAGAAGCCGGGCTTGAAGATCAGCTCGGTGGCTTCCTCGGGCGAGAGTTCCTGACCGGGCGCGAGCAGGCCGAGCGTGCGGGCGCGCTCGGCGATGCGGCCGCGGTCGAGGCCGGCGCCGTCGTCGCGAAAGCTCACCGAGACGTCGTTGCCCTCCTGGTGCAGGTCGATCACGATCAGGCCGTTGGCGTCCTTGCCGGCCTTCTCGCGCACGGCCGGTTCCTCGATGCCGTGCGCCACGCAATTGCGCAGCAGGTGCTCGAAGGCGGGCGTCATGCGGTCGAGCACGCCGCGGTCCATTTCAATGGAGCCGCCGACGATGTCCAGGCGCACCTGCTTGCCGGTGTCCTTGGAGGCCTGGCGCACCACGCGGTAGAGGCGATCGGAGATGCCCTCGAACTCCACCATGCGCGTGCGCAGCAGGCCGCGCTGCAGTTCGCGCGTCTGGCGCGCCTGCACGCTGAGGTCGTCTTCCGTGGCCTGCACCGTCTTTTGCAGCGTGCGCTGCACGGTGGCCACGTCGTTCACCGACTCGGCCATCATGCGCGTGAGTTCCTGCACGCGGGTGAAGCGGTCGAACTCCAGCGGGTCGAAGCTCTGCTGCGAATCCTTGGCCTGGGCCAGGCGCGACTGCATCTGGCTTTCGGCCTGCACCTCGATGTCGCGCAGCTGCTGGCGCAGGCGGTCGAGGTTGCCCGTGAGGTCGGTGAGCGAACCGCGCAGCTGGCCGAGCTCGGCCTCCAGGCGCGAGCGCGTGATGATGACCTCGCCGGTCTGCGCCACCAGGCGGTCGAGCAGCTGGGTGCGGATGCGCACGGCCTGGCTCGACACCGCACGCAGCGGCGCCAGCAGCGCGTGGGCCGGACGCGGCAGCAGCGATGGCGCGGCGGCGGCTTCCGCGGCTGCGTCGGCGTTCTCGTTGCCGGCCATCAGCGTCTCGTCGTTGGCGGACACGCCGGTATCGGCAGGAACCTGCACCAGCTGCACGCCCGGCGAAGTCACCGAGGCCGTGGCCACCAGCTGGGCCACTTCGGCCTGGGTGGCATCGTCCGCGGCGCGCAGGGCGTCGAAGGTGGCCTGCAGCGCATCGAGGCGCGTGAGCAGCTTCTCGATCTCGGCCCGGTCGGCGCCGCCCTGGGTGCCGAGCACTTCGATCTCGGACTCCATGCGGTGCGCGCGCTCGCCAAGGCGCATGGCGCCGGCCAGCCGCGCGCTGCCCTTGAGCGTGTGCAGCGTGCGCAGCACCGAGGCGCGCGGCGCGCTGTCGTCGGGGTGGTGCGCCCATTGGCGCAGCGCCTGGCCCAGCTGGGGCAGCAGCTCCGCCGCTTCTTCTTCGAAGATGGGGAACAGGTCGACGTCGACCGCATCGACCATGTCGATCGCGTCTTCGGAGTCGTCCAGCGCCACGTCGGCCACGTTGCCCTGCGCCACCAGGTGCTGGAGCGTGCGGGTTTCGACGCGCGCGGCAGCCTCGGCCGGCATCGGTGCGGCGGCAATGTCGCGCAGCGCCTGCAGCGTTCCTTCGGACGGTTCGCGCAGGAAGCCGACGGCGAACTGGTGCAGCAGGCGGCGCAGCTCGTCGGCCGCGGCCACCAGCACCACGCCCTGTTCGCGCGAGCCGCTGCCCTGCATCTGCAGATGCTGCAGCGCGGCTTCGAGCAGGCGCGCCATGCCCGAGAGGCTGTGGAAGCCGACCGTGGCCGAGCTGCCGGCCAGCGAATGCGCGAGCGCAATGGTCGAGTCGGGCAGCCGCTCGTGCGATTCGAGCGCCCACTCGCCCACTTCGGTGGCGAGCTGCCTGGACCACTCGTCGGCCTCGTTGAGGTAGACGTTGTAGAGCGCAATGCCGATGCGCAGCGGCCCGATGACCTTGACCTGGTCTTCGGCACCGGAGGCCGCGGCGGCTTCGGCGGTTTCCTCGGCCTCCACCGGCCGGGCGACTTCTTCGGCGGCGACGGCGGGCGCCGATTCTGCAGCCGCGGGCGGTGCTTCGTCGGCGGCGGCGGCAACGGCGGATTCTTCAAGCTCCAGCAGCAGGGCCGGCGCGGCCACGGGTTCTTCGGTGGGCACCGCTGCTGCTGGTGCGGGCGCTTCCGGCGGCGCCGGTGCGGGCTCCTCGGCAAGCACCACGGGCTCTTCCGCCTTTGCCGGCACGATCTCGGTCGCCCAGTCGAGGTCGGGCAGCCCCTCCAGGGCCGGCGATTCGGGCGCATCGGCGGCCGGCGCCGGTTCGACGGCGGGTTCCGCCGTGAAGCGCGCGATCGACTCGACCGGCGCCTGCGCTTTCGCGGGCGCGAGAAAATCGAAGTCGGCGCTGTGGTCGAAGGCCTCGGTTGCTTCGGCTTCCGGCGCCGGGCGGGATTCGAAGTCGAGGAAATCGGTGGAGGCGAAGTCGTCGTCGGCTTCGGGCTTTGCAGCGGCCGGCGCCGTTTGCGGCGGCAGTTCGGATGGCGCGGCGGGTGCCGTTTCCACCGGCGCCGCGGGGGAAAGCGACAGGTCGGGCAGTTCCGGAAGCTCCAGCAGCTGCGCGGGTTCCGGTGCGGGAGCGGCCGGCGGCGGCTCCGCGGCAATGTGGCGCGCGGCCACGGCCAGCGCGTCGGCATCGGCGACCCACGTGGGGGCGGTGGGCACGGGTTCGCCCGCCAGCAGGGCATTGGCCACGCGGCTGAAATGCGCCGACTGCCAGCCGTGCTGGGCGCCGGACGCAATGGCCTCGACCCACTGGCTGAATTCCTCGAGCGCCTTGCGGGTGCCGGTGAGCAGGTCGGGCGTGGCAGCGCGCTGGTCGGCCAGCCAGGTGTTGAGCACCTGTTCGAAGGACCAGGCGGCATCGCCGAAATCGGTCAGGCCGACCATGCGCGAACTGCCCTTGAGGGTGTGGAACGCGCGCCGCAGGATGGTGAGTTCCTCGGTGTCGTCGGGGTGGCTGCCCAGCTCGTCGATGGCGGCCAGGCCGTTTTGCACCACCTCGCGGGCTTCGTCCAGGAAGATGTTCTGCAGGTCGTCTTCTTCGAGCTCGGTCACCTCGGTATCGGGCAGGGCCGCAGGACCGGCGATCTTGTGGGTCCAGCTGTCGGCCTTGCTGCTGAATTCCTCGATGGGCGAGACCTTCGCCTTGCGGTTGGGCGTGGCGAGCGCGGCAAGCTTGGAGGCGATCTGGGCATCGACCTCCTCGATGCTGAGCACCGCTTCGGCGGCCGCGGGCGCAGCGCCGGGGGTTGCAGCCTCCGCGGCTCCATCGGCGGCCTGGCGGCCCATCAGCGGCTTGAGTTCGCCGGCATCGGCGTCGAACACGAACAGGCGCTTGGCGAGCGTCGGCTGGTAGCCCAGCATGTCGATCAGGAAACCCAGCGCGCCCAGGTTGTTGCCGAGCGCATCGAAGCTCTGCATCTCCTCGACCGGCGAGGCGTTGCCCACCAGCATCTGCTCGACGTCGTCGCGCATGCGCTGGACGGTGCTGGCGGCCTGGTCGAGCCCCAGCACCGAGAACACGCCGCGCATCTGCAGCAGCTGGCTCGGCACGGTGCGCAGCAGGGCCTTTTCGGCGGGGCGGCGGAAATACTGGTCGAGCGATTTCTCGAGCTCGCTCAGGTGGCTGCGCAGTTCGTCGACCACGGTGCCCATGGTCTGGCGGTCGCTCACGCGCCGGTACAGGTCCTCCATCCAGGGCTCGAGCGGCTCCGAATGCCCGCCTTCGCGCACGCGCTCGATGCGGCCGGCCAATTGCAGGGTGCGGGAGGTGAGCTGCGGATCGCTCGGGTCCAGGTCTTCGAGCGCGGCTTCCAGGTAGAGCACCGAGGTGGCGACTTCCATCGCCAGCTCGGTATCGGGCGGCTGGCTGGAGCGCACCGAGGCCTCGACCGCATGCGTGAGCGCCTCCACCATCGGCGAGATCGGCGGATGGAGCTTCTGCAGCGATTCGCCCAGCTGCGCAAAGGTGTCGGCCACCTGGCGCGTGCGGGTGATGTCGCCGCCCGAGAGCGCCGACCACATTTCCTTGGCGGTTTCGATGCGCTTGCGCGCCTGCGCCAGCACCAGCGGATCGTAGCGGCCGAACTGCTCGACCGTATAGTCGACCTGCCGCTCGCCGGCCACGCCCCAGGCGGTGCGGACGGTGCGCAGGGTGGCGGCTTCGTCCTGCGTGCCGGGCGCGGCCTGGGCGCAGAAGAACAGCAGGTCCTGGCCCAGGCGGTCGGACACCGTGCTGTCGCCGCGCGCCAGGGTGGCGTACTGCAGCAGCACGCGGGAAGCGGCGCGCTTCACATACGCATCGGCGGGAATCAGCCCGAGCGCCAGGGCCTCGAAGAAGCCTGCGGCCAGGGTCCAGAAGCTGGCGACGCGGGGCAGCAGCGCACCGCGCCCGAGCCCCAGGCACAGCGCATGCAGCCGTCGCGCGGCCTGCGGGTCGCCGGTCTTGACCAGCTGCAGCACCTCGCGGTCGAGCCGCGAACGCACGGCCGGGTCATAGCTGACGGCGGCCTGGGTCAGTGCGGGCCGCACTTCGACCCAGCGCCAGGCCGTGCTCCACAGATCCGCCGGATGCACGCGCTCGTTGCCAACCAGTTCGAGCACGTCGCGGTATTGCGGGAACAGCGCCACCGACGACACGGCCTTGCCGGCCAGCAGCGCGTTGAGGAAATCGATGACGGCAAAGCCGGCGCGCTCGATCTTCTGGACCGCGCTGTCGGTGCAGCGCTGCGGCTCGGCAATGAAGCCCTGCACCGCGAACTCGATGGCGCCGAGCACCAGCGCCGGTGCGGTGTTGCCCACCATCTGCAGCGCGCCGACCGACTGGTGCAGCTGCTGGCGGGCCATCTGCAGCGGGCCGCTTTCGAGCTCCGAGGCATTGCCCACGTCGCGCACGAAGCGCCGCAGCGACTTGCCGACGCTGTCGAGGGATTTCTGGATTTCTCCCAGAACCCAGGCCAGCGGCCCAAGGTCTTCGGTGGCCGGCACGTTGCCAGCGAGGAGGGCCGTGGCAGGGGTTTGAGTCGACACGTTGGATGCTCGCCGTTCTTTATCTGTCAGTTTTCCGAAGCGACACGAAGTGCGCGAAGACTGGGGGAGAGCTTCATCAGGCGATCTTGAAACGGGCGACGGAGCGGCGCAGTTCTTCGGCCATCTGCGACAGCTCGCGCACCTGCTGGGCGGTGTTGCGGGTACCTTCTCCGGTCTGTTCGGTCACGGCAAAGATGTGCTGGATGTTGGCGGCCACCACGTTGGCCGAATCGGCCTCGCGGGAGGCGGACTGCGAAATCTGCTCGATGAGGTCTGCAAGCCGGCGCGACACGCGGTCGATCTCGGACAGCGCGGTACCGGCATTGTCGGACAGCTTGGCCCCTTCGACCACACCCTGCGTGGAACGCTCCATGGCGCCCACCGCGTCCTGCGTGTCGGTCTGAATGGCCTTCACCAGCGCCGAGATCTGGCGCGTGGCGTCGGCGGAGCGTTCGGCCAGACGCTGCACTTCTTCGGCCACCACCGAGAAGCCGCGGCCGGCTTCACCGGCCGATGCGGCCTGGATGGCGGCGTTCAGCGCCAGCACGTTCGTCTGCTCGGTAATGTCCGAGATCAGCTCGGTGATTTCGCCGATCTCCTGCGACGATTCGCCCAGGCGCTTGATGCGCTTGGAGGTTTCCTGGATCTGGTCGCGGATGGAGTTCATGCCGCCGATGGCGTTCTGCACGGCCTGCAGGCCCGAGGACGCGGCCTGCAGCGACTGGCGCGCCACCGTGGCGGACTCCTGCGCCTGCGAGGACACGCCGTTGATCCGCTCGGCCATGGTCACCACCGACTGGCCGGTTTCGCGGATCTCGCGCAGCTGTTCGGTCGAGGCGGCGAGCAGTTCGGTCGAGGTGCTTTCCACCTGCGAGGTGGTCTGCGCCACGCGGGTGGCCGTGTTCTGCACGTTGCCCACCAGCAGGCGCAGTTCTTCCACCGTGTAGTTCACCGAGTCGGCGATGGCGCCGGTGATGTCCTCGGTCACGGTGGCTTCCTGCGTCAGGTCGCCTTCGGCCACTGTCTGCAGTTCGTTCATCAGCCGAAGAATGGCGGCCTGGTTGGCGTTGTTGATGCGGCCCGCCTCTTCGCTGGCCTGCTCGGCCGCGAGACGCTCGCGCTCGGCCACGGCGGCACGTTCGCGGCCTTCGCGCACCTGCACGAAACCGATGGCGCCGGCCAGCGCCAGGGCGGCCAGCGAGAGCACGAACAGCATCACGATCGTTCCGGCGCCCAGGCCGGTGCGCGCGGACAGCTTGTCCTGCAGCTCGCCGAGCGATTTGCGCAGCGGTTCGCTGTCGGTCAGGATGGACGCCTGCGCCTCGCGCGCGGCCACCAGGCCCTGCAGGTTCCCCAGAATGGCCGAGGCCTGCGTGCGCATCTGCTCGTAGGTCTTGAGAATGGCTTCGAGCTGCTGGCGGGTCTGCGGATCTTTCGAGCCGGGGAAGCGCTGCTGCGCATTGCCGTCAAGCAGGCCGCGGGTGGTTTCCTGGAAGGTGTTCAGGTCCTTGCCGAGCAGGAACACGGCGTCGGGGTTCACGCCCTCGACCGTGAAGAATTCGTTGGTCGACTTGCCGATGCGCTGGGTCAGCATCACGAGCTGGCCGGCCGCCGAAATTTCGGGCAGCGTGGCGTTCTGCTGCATCTTCAGCGACGCGACGGTTTCCGTCATTTCGAGCAGCGCGGACGACTGCTGGTTGATGTCGCGCAGCGCGGCGCCCACCTGGGTCAGGATCTGGCGCTGGGCCAGCACGACCTTGGCGCTGGCATCGGCACGAACGACCAGGGGGTTGATCTTGGCCATGTCCTCGTCGTACTGGTTGCCCACACGCTCCAGGCGCAAGGCATCGTCGCCGTTGGTCAGGCCCTGCACGCGGCGCGTGAGGTCGTCGGCGCTGTCCTTCACTTCGACGAATGCGGGCGCGCTGCCCACGAGGGCCTGGGAGATCGATTTCGCGAGCCGCTGCGACTGCATCAGCGACTGGCCGGTGGCGGCCACCTGCTGCGCCAGGCGCTCGGCGCGAAGAATGGCGGAACCGGCCACCAGCAGCAGCAGCAGCACCACCACCGCCAGCATGATGGCCAGGATGCGCTGCTGGCGCGCCGGGTTCGAACCCGCGCGGCCGGCCGCCTGCGCCGGGGCCCCTTCGGGCGACGCCGCTTCGTTGGCAGCCTCGCCGCCGCCCAGCAGCTCGTCGGCAAAGCCGGCGGGCAGCGGCGCGGCCGGGGCGCCGTCCTTGCGGGCCAGCCGAATGGTCTTTTCCTCCAGCGCCTGAACCGTGTCGACGTCGTCGAGCGATATGGAACCGGAGCCGTCGACGCGGGCCTTGTCGTTGCCGCTGTTCGCGGGCAGTAATTTCTTGAACTTGTCGGCGATCGAGCTCACGGTCGGTCCTTCAGGTGGTTGTCTTTGGGCTGTGCGGAAGCACTAGGCGCCAATACTCAAAAACTCGGGTTGCTGCGAAAGCGCCTGCAGGTTGACTTCCTGCCAGCGCTCGCCCGCCGCATCGGTGTACAGATGCCCCAGCCAGGCGGGTGCCTGTGCGCCTGGCGGCTCCGAAGCCGTGAAGGCCTCGGCGCCGCGCAGTCCCGCCAGCCGGTCGACCAGCAGCGCGCAGTTCACTTCGAGCAGCTCGTTGAGGGCAACGAGCCGCGATTGCATGCGGGCCGCCTCGGTGGCGACCGTGTTGTCCGGCGCGCCCGAGGCGAATGCCGACAGGTGCACCACGCCATAAAGGCCGCCGCGCAGGTTGGCAACGCCCAGGAACCAGGGCTGCGTGTAGGGCACGGGCTGGGGTGGCGTCCACGGGAAGATCTCTCCCGCGTGGCCGAGTGGAAACAGGTACTTGCCCTCGCCCGCCTCGACCGCGAGCCACGAGGCGGCGACGCCGGTCGTGCGCGCAGCCTGCAGGCGGCTTGCAAGCCGGGACTGGAAGGCTCGGAGAGCGTCGCGATTGGCCATGGACTCGGCAGGCGCCTGCTCAGGCCAGCGCGCTGATCTTGGACATCAGCTCGGCCGCGTTGACCGGCTTCACGATGTAGTCGCGGGCGCCCTGGCGCATGCCCCAGACGCGATCGGTTTCCTGGTTCTTGCTCGTGCACAGGATGATCGGGATGGCGGCGTACTGCGGATCGCGGGCAATCGCGCGCGTCAGCTGGAAGCCGTTCTGGCCGGGCATCACGACGTCCATGAGGATCAGGTCGGGCTGGTCCTCTTCGAGGCGGCGCATGGCGTCTTCGGCGTTTTCGGCGGTCTTGACCGCAAAGCCGTTCTTCTGGAGCAGGTCCGAGAGGAACACCAGTTCCGTCTTGGAGTCGTCGACGACGAGGATTTTTCGAATGGGCATTTACTGCACTTCCTGTTGAAGGGTGCCAAACTGCTGCACGGCCTGCAGCAGCTGGTCTTTGGTGAAAGGTTTGGTCAGGTAGTCCTGCGACCCGACCATGCGGCCGCGAGCCTTGTCGAAGACGCCGTCTTTCGAGGAGAGCATCACGACCGGAACATTGGAGAAATGAGCGTTGCGCTTGATGATGGCGCAGGTCTGGTAGCCGTCCAGCCGCGGCATCAGGATGTCGCAGAAAATCAGATGCGGCTTGTGGTCGTTAACCTTGGAGAGCGCGTCGAAGCCGTCTTCCGCGAGAAGAACCTCGTGTCCGCCCTGCTTCAGAAATATTTCGGCACTGCGCCGGATCGTATTGCTGTCGTCAATGACGAGCACCTTGTAACCTGATCCATTCGGCCCCATTGCACATGCTCCTGCTGAGATGAGACTTGGATGCCCGCCGCGCCGTACATCGGCGCAAATCGCGTAGCCCTATGCCATGCTTTTAGATTTCAACCATTTCGAAGTCTTCCTTGCGCGCACCGCACTCAGGACAGGTCCAGTTCATCGGGACATCGGCCCAGGCCGTGCCTGCCGCGATGCCGTCTTCCGGTACACCAACCGCTTCGTCATAGATCCACCCACAAATCAGGCACATCCAAGTTTTCGTATTCATCGGAGCTTAAAGTCCTTGTTCATTAAATGCAACGAGTGTATCTATGCGTATCTCACTGGCGGACGGTAAACGTCGCGCCTATGCCACCATCCAGGGGATTTCGCCCGGCGTATGACCATCTACTTACATCCAGCAGACCACGCCCGCAAACCGGGCAATCTTAACGACCCCCCGCCGGACGCCGAAGAGGTGGCCGAGCGCGACCTGAATCCGCCCTGCGTGCTGGTCTTCAACGCCAGCGATCCGAGTGGCGCCGGCGGCCTGGGCGCCGATGCGCTGGCCATGGCTTCGGTCGGCGCGCACATGCTGCCGGTGGTGACGGGCGCCTATGCGCGCGACACGGCCGAGATCTTCGACCATTTCGCCTTCGAGGAGGAGGCCATCGCCGAGCAGGCGCGCGCCATTCTCGAGGACGTGGAGGTCCAGCTCATCAAGGTGGGCTTCGTCGGAACGCCCGACGCGCTGAGCACCATCGCCGAGACCGCCTCCGACTACCCCGAGGTGCCGCTGGTGGCCTACATGCCCAACCTTTCCTGGTGGGACGAGAATCTCATCGAGGGCTATCTCGACGCCTTCCGCGAGCTGCTGCTGCCCCAGGCCACAGTGTTGGTTGGAAACCACAGTACGCTGTGGCGCTGGCTGCTGCCCGACTGGAGCGGCGAGCGCCCGCCCGGCGCGCGCGACATTGCCAAGGCCGCCGGCGAATTCGGCGTGCCCTACACGCTGGTGACCGGCATGGTGCTGCCCGACCAGTTCATCGACAACGTGCTGGCCTCGCCGCAATCGGTGCTCGCCAGCGAGAAATACGAGCGGCTCGAAGCCGTCTTCGCCGGCGCGGGCGACACCCTGTCGGCCGCGCTGGCCGCCCTGCTCGCGAGCGGCACCGACCTGGTGGCCGCCACCACCGAGGCCCTGGCCTACATGGACCGCTGCCTCGACGCGGGTTTCCGGCCCGGCATGGGCCACGTGCTGCCGGACCGCCTGTTCTGGGCCGAGCCGGAAGACGACGAGGACGACGATGAAGACCCCGATGCGCCGCAAGACTTTGCCCTGCCCCCCCACGACACCCGACACTGATGCAAAACGCTGACCAAAACGACATTCTTTTCGAGCGCGCCCGCGCCGTCATTCCCGGCGGCGTCAATTCGCCGGTGCGCGCCTTCAAGGCCGTGGGCGGCACCCCGCGCTTCATCCGCCGAGCCGAGGGCGCCTATTTCTGGGACGCCAACGACAAGCGCTACATCGACTACATCGGCTCCTGGGGGCCGATGATCCTGGGCCACGGCCACCCCGCGGTGGTCGAGGCGGTGCAGAAGGCCGTGCTCGAGGGCTTCTCCTACGGCGCGCCGACCGAGCGCGAGATCGAGCTGGCCGAAGCCATCCTCGCGCTGATGCCGTCGATGGAGATGGTGCGGCTCGTGAGCTCGGGCACCGAGGCCGCCATGAGCGCGCTGCGCCTGGCGCGCGGCGCCACCGGCCGCAAGCACATCATCAAGTTCGAAGGCTGCTACCACGGCCATGCCGACGCGCTGCTGGTGAAGGCCGGCTCCGGCCTCGCCACCTTCGGCCATCCCACCTCGGCCGGCGTGCCGCCCGAGGTCACGCAGCACACGCTGGTGCTCGAGTACAACAACATCGCGCAGCTCGAGGAAGCCTTCGCGCTGCACGGCAACGACATCGCCTGCCTGATGATCGAGGCGATTGCCGGCAACATGAACTTCGTGCGCGCCACGCCCGCCTTCGCCGCCCGCTGCCGCGAGCTGTGCACGCAGCACGGCGCGCTGCTGGTGTTCGACGAAGTGATGACCGGCTTTCGCGTCGGCCTGCACGGCGCGCAGGGCGTGCTGGGCATCACGCCCGACCTCACGGTGCTCGGCAAGGTCATCGGCGGCGGCATGCCGCTGGCGGCCTTCGGCGGCCCGCGCGCCATCATGGAACAGCTCGCGCCGCTCGGGCCGGTCTACCAGGCCGGCACGCTGTCGGGCAACCCGGTGGCCACGGCCTGCGGCCTGGCCACGCTGAAGGAAATCTCGAAGCCCGGCTTCTACGAAGCACTGGCGAAGAAGACCCGCACGCTGGTCGACGGCCTGAAAGCCGCGGCAGCCGCCGAGGGCCAGCCCTTCAACGCCGACAGCGAAGGCGGCATGTTCGGCTTCTTCCTGATGAACGAGCTGCCGCAGAACTACGCCACCGTGATGACCACCGACAACGCGAAGTTCAACGCGCTGTTCCACGGTTTGCTCGACCGCGGCGTGTACATCGCGCCGGCGCTCTACGAGGCCGGCTTCGTGAGCGCCGCGCACGGCGAGGAAGACATTGCCGCCACCATCGAAGCTGCGCGGCAGGTTTTCAGGACGATCCCATCTCCCTGACCTCCTGCGGGGCGCCGAAGGGCGCCCCTGCCCGAGGGGCAGAGACTCAGTGCCGGAAGTGGCGTACGCCCGAGAGCACCATGACCACGCCGCGCTCGTCGGCAGCGTCGATCACTTCCTGGTCGCGCATCGAACCGCCCGGCTGGATGACGCTGCTCGCGCCGGCATCGACCACCACGTCGAGCCCGTCGCGGAACGGGAAGAAGGCGTCGCTTGCCACCGCCGTGCCTTTCAGCGACAGGCCCGCATGCTCGGCCTTGATGCTCGCGATGCGCGCCGAGTCGAGGCGGCTCATCTGGCCGGCGCCCACGCCCATGGTCATGCCGCCGGCGCAG
Organism: Variovorax sp. VRV01; assembly: GCF_014852545.1. Lineage (NCBI taxonomy): Bacteria > Pseudomonadati > Pseudomonadota > Betaproteobacteria > Burkholderiales > Comamonadaceae > Variovorax > Variovorax sp. VRV01. The sequence continues at coordinate 126,283 of NZ_JACVBS010000001.1, read as the reverse complement.
AACACGATGGCGTTGCTCTTGACGTACTTGGCGACCTTCCATGCGAACAGCAGGTCCTGCAGCTGCTCGGGCGTGGGCTGCTTCTTGCTGACCACCTTGAGGTCGGCCAGCGCCAGCTCGTGGTTGTCGGCGGTCTGGATCAGCAGGCCCGAGCCGACACGCTTGACGTCCATCGCGTTGCGGCCGTTGTCCCAGTCGGTGCTGCCGCCCTTGGGCAGTGCGATCTCGAGCACGCGCACGTTGAGCTTGGCCTTGGTCGCCTGGAACACTTCGAGCGCCTCGGGCGTGTAGCCCGGCGCCATCAGCACTTCGACGAACTGCTTGGCAATGGCCTGCGCGGTCTCGCCATCGACCGGGCGGTTGAAGGCGATGATGCCGCCGAAGGCCGAGGTCGGGTCGGTCTTGAAGGCCTTGGCGTAAGCCTCGGCCGCGTCCTTGCCCACGGCCACGCCGCAGGGGTTGGCGTGCTTGACGATCACGCAGGCGGGCACGTCGAAGCTCTTCACGCATTCCCATGCGGCATCCGCATCGGCGATGTTGTTGTAGCTGAGCTCCTTGCCCTGCAATTGCTTCGCCGACACGAGCGAACCGGGCGCCGGATATAGGTCGCGGTAGAACGCGGCCTGCTGGTGCGGGTTCTCGCCGTAGCGCAGGTCCTGCACCTTCACGAAGCGGCCGTTGCTCTGCGCCGGGAACAGCGAGCGCGTGGGCGAGGGCTGGCCGATGCTGGCGTCGAAGTCGATGGCCGAGAGGTAGTCGCTGATCGCGCCGTCGTAGTCGGCGATGCGGTTGAACGCGGCCACCGAGAACGCGAACCTGGTCTTGTCGCTGAGCTTGCCGCCGGCCTGCAGTTCAGCCAGCGCCACGGGGTATTGCGAGGCGTCCGTCAGCACGCCGACGTCCTTCCAGTTCTTGGCCGCGCTGCGCACCATGGCCGGGCCGCCGATGTCGATGTTCTCGATCGCGTCTTCCAGCGTGCAGCCGGCCTTGGCCACCGTGGCTTCGAAGGGATAGAGATTGACCACCAGCAGGTCGATGGTGTCGATACCGTGTTCCTTGATGGCCGCGACGTGCGCGGGCAGGTCGCGCCGCGCGAGCAGGCCGCCGTGGATCTTGGGATGCAGCGTCTTCACGCGGCCGTCGAGCATTTCGGGAAAGCCGGTGTGGTCGGCCACTTCGGTCACGGGCAGGCCGGCATCGGCCAGCAGCTTGGCGGTGCCGCCGGTGGACAGCAGCTTGATGCCCAGCGCATGCAGCGCCTGCGCGAATTCGAGGATGCCGGTTTTGTCGGAGACGGAGATGAGTGCGGTGTGGGCCATGGAATATGCCGTGGAGTTATTTATTTCAAGAGTTTGTGTTCAACCAGCTTCTTGCGAAGCGTGTTGCGATTCAGGCCCAACCATTGCGCGGCCTTCGACTGGTTGCCCTCGGCGCGCGTCATCACGACGTCGAGCAGGGGCTTCTCGACCACACGCACGAGCATCTCGTACATGCCGTCGGGTTCGGTGCCGCGCAGATCACGAAAGTAGCTGTCCAGACTGGTGCGCACGCAGTCCTCGATGTGTTTCTTGCTCATGTTTTTTCTTCTCTTCCTCTCAATCGGCGGCGCAGGCCGCCTCCTCTTCACCGGACAGCTCTTCGGCCGCCTGGTGCACGGGCATGCGGTCCATGCGGTCCGCCAACCCGTCGAAATAATCGCCGACCGCGCGCAGCTGCGCAGCGGAGTCTTCGATGGTGTTCATCCGCGCGCGGAAGGCTTCACCGTCCGGCAGCGTGCGCACATACCAGCCGATGTGCTTGCGCGCGGTGCGCACGCCGCTGAATTCGCCGTAGAGCGCGTAGTGCTCCACCAGGTGGTCGAGCAGCAGGCGGCGCACTTCGGCGACCAGCGGCGGTGCAAGGTGCGTGCCCGTGGCCAGGAAATGGGAGATCTCGCGGAAGATCCAGGGCCGCCCCTGCGCGGCGCGGCCGATCATCACCGCATCGGCGCCGGTGGCCGCGAGCACCTCGCGCGCCTTCTCGGGCGAGCGGATGTCGCCGTTGGCCACCACCGGCACGCGCACTGCGGCCTTCACGGCGGCAATGGTGTCGTACTCGGCGCTGCCCTTGTAGCCTTGCTCGCGGGTACGCCCGTGCACGGTGAGCATCTGCACGCCGGCCGATTCGAAATCGCGCGCGAGCTTCACCGCGTTGCGGTGCTCTTCGCTCCAGCCAGTACGCATCTTGAGCGTGACCGGCACGTTGTGGGGCGCTGCCGCATCGACCACGGCCTGCACGATTTCGAGCGCCAGCGGCTCGTCGCGCATCAGCGCCGAACCGGCCCACTTGTTGCAGACCTTCTTGGCCGGGCAGCCCATGTTGATGTCGATGATCTGCGCACCGCGCTCGATGTTGTAGACCGCAGCCTCGGCCATCATGGCCGCATCGGTGCCGGCAATCTGCACCGCGATGGGACCGGGTTCGCCGTCGTGGTTGGCGCGGCGCGAGGTCTTGAGCGTGTTCCAGAGTTCCTTGCGCGAGGTGACCATCTCGCTGACCGCGTAGCCCGCGCCGAGTTCGCGGCACAGCATGCGGAACGGCCGGTCCGTCACACCGGCCATGGGCGCAACGAACAGGCGGTTTTCCAGCGTGTGGGTGCCGATCTGCAAGGTCATGAAGTGGAAAGCGTCGCGAGAGCGGCTGCTGAAAAATGAGGCACGATTGTAGCCACGCGCGATTCCATGCGCTGAAACGATTTGCGCGCGCGGTACACCGCAAGCACCGGTTGCATCCGGCGTTTTCTCCGACCTGCCGCAGAAGGTTCGCTGCCTATACTGCGTCGACTCATTTCACCTTATGCAAGCCTGGCTCGACGCACTCCTGGCGCTCCTTGCGCTTCCGCAATACGGACTCTCCACGCTGTTCATCGCGGCCTTCGTCTCGGCCACGCTGCTGCCGGTGGGCTCGGAGCCCATTCTTTTCGGCTTGCTCAAGCTCAACCCCGACATGTTCTGGCCGGCGATCCTGGTCGCGACGGTGGGCAACACACTGGGCGGCGCGGTCGACTGGTGGATGGGCTACGGCGCGCACAAGGTGGCCGACAAATATTCGCACTCGAAACACCATGTGCGGGTCTTGGGCTGGCTGGAGCGGCTCGGGCCCAAGGCCTGCCTGCTGAGCTGGCTGCCGCTGGTGGGCGATCCGCTGTGCGCGGTGGCGGGCTGGCTCAAGCTGCCGTTCTGGCCATGCCTGGGCTACATGGCCATCGGGAAGTTCCTGCGCTATGTCTGCATGACGGTCGCGCTGCTCTACGTGTTCCCGTCGTGAAGCAAACGCTTCAGCTCAGGAGGCCGTAGGGGCCGCCGCGTTCGAGCGCGCGCTGGTAGCCGGGCCGCGCATGGATGCGCTCCAGGTACGCCATCAGCCTGGGCCGCTTCGCATCGAGGCCGCCGCGCGCCTGCGCGGCTTCGACCGGGAAACTCATCTGGATGTCGGCACCCGTGAATTCGCTGCCGGCAAACCACTCGCTCTTGCCGAGCTCGGCTTCCATGAAATCCAGGTGGCTTTCAATATTGGGCGTGACGATGGCCGCCTTGGCCTTGCCGGAGATCATCTTCGCGATCGGCTTCGCGAAGAAGGGCATCCTGCCGTTCTCGACCCTGTCGAACACCAGCTTGAGCAGCAGCGGCGACATCGCCGAGCCTTCCGCGAAATGCAGCCAGTAGCGATAGCGCACCGCCTCCGGCGTGCCCGCCGCGGGCGCCAAGCGGCCGCTGCCATGGCGCTCGATCAGCGTTTCGATGACCGCACCCGACTCCGCCAGCACCAGCCCGTCGTCCGTGGTCACCACCGGCGACTTGCCCAGCGGATGCACGGCCCGCAGCGAAGCGGGCGCCAACATGGTCTGCGGGTCGCGCTGGTAGTGGACGATCTCGTAGGGCAGGCCAAGTTCTTCGAGCAGCCAAAGCACGCGCTGCGAGCGCGAATTGTTGAGGTGATGGACGGTGAGCATGACGCGGCTCTACGAACTGAACAGGAAGTTCATCACGTCGCCGTCCTTGACCACGTATTCCTTGCCTTCCGAGCGCATCTTGCCCGCGTCCTTCGCGCCCTGCTCGCCCTTGTAGGCGATGTAGTCCTCGAACGAAATGGTCTGGGCGCGGATGTAGCCCTTTTCGAAGTCGCCGTGGATCACGCCGGCGGCCTGGGGGCCGGTGTCGCCGATGTGGATGGTCCAGGCGCGCACTTCCTTCACGCCGGCGGTGAAGTAGGTCTGCAGGCCCAGCAGCTTGTAGGCCGCGCGGATCAGGCGATTGAGGCCCGGCTCCTCCTGGCCGATTTCGGCGAGGAACATCTTCTTGTCCTCATCGTCCATCTCGGCGAGTTCGGCTTCGATCTTGGCGCAGATGGCTACCACGGGCGCGCCCTGCTTCGCCGCATATTCGCGCAGGCGGTCGAGGTAGGGGTTGTTCTCGAAGCCGTCTTCCGCCACGTTGCCGACGAACATCGCGGGCTTGGCGGTGATCAGCGTGAACGACTTGACCAGCGGCTGCTCCTCCTTCGTGAACTCGAGCGCGCGCACCGGCGTGTTCTCGTTCAGCGCGGCCTGGCAGCGTTCGAGCAGGCCGACCAGCTTCTGCGCATCCTTGTCGCCGGAGCGCGCCACCTTGGTGTGGCGGTGCAGCGCCTTCTCGACGGTGGCGAGGTCGGCCAGGCAGAGTTCGGTCTGGATCACCTCGATGTCGGAGATCGGATCGACCTTGCCGGCCACGTGGATCACGTTCTCGTCGTCGAAGCAGCGCACCACGTTCACGGTGGCGTCGGTTTCGCGGATGTGCGCGAGGAACTTGTTGCCCAGGCCCTCGCCCGTGCTGGCGCCGGCCACCAGGCCGGCAATGTCGACGAACTCGACGATCGCGGGCACCACGCGCTCGGGCTTGACGATTTCGCTCAGTTGCGCGAGCCGCGGATCGGGCACTTCCACCACGCCCACGTTGGGCTCGATGGTGCAGAACGGATAGTTTTCCGCCGCGATGCCGGCCTTGGTCAACGCATTGAAAAGGGTGGATTTACCGACGTTGGGCAGGCCGACGATGCCGCATTGCAAACTCATGGGGGGTCCTCTTGGGTAACCGGGGATTTTAGGCTGTCCAGGTTTTCCCTCGGCCGTGCGTACTTCAGGCCGCTTCGCTCGCCCTGGAAGGTGCCCAGAAAAATCAGGGTTAAACCGGATTAGCAAACGTTTGCGCAAACGTTTTCGTTGGTTAACATCGGTGCCCCGGCCACAGACCGGCGAACCGCTCAACCACCTCAGGAGACATCACCCATGAAGTTCACCCGCCGCACGCTGCAAAGCGCAGCCGCCCTGGCGCTGCTGGGCGCCTTCGCCGCCTCGCCCGCCCTGGCCCAGGACAAGCCCAAGGTCGCGCTGGTCATGAAGTCGCTGGCCAATGAATTCTTCCGCACCATGGAAGACGGCGCCAAGGCGCACCAGAAGGCGCATGCCTCGGAATACACGCTGGTGGCCAACGGCATCAAGGACGAGACCGACACGGCCGCCCAGATCAAGATGGTCGAGCAGATGATGGCGCAGAAGATCAATGCGCTGGTCATCGCGCCGGCCGATTCGAAGGCGCTGGTGCCGGTGGTCAAGGCGGCCATCGACCGCGGCATCCTGGTGGTCAACATCGACAACCAGTTCGACGCCGCCGCGCTGAAGGAAAAGGGCATCCAGGTGCCCTTCGTGGGCCCCGACAACCGCGCCGGCGCCAAGCTGGTGGGCGACGAGCTCGCCAAGAGCCTGAAGGCCGGCGACAAGGTCGGCATCATCGAAGGCGTGTCGACCACCTTCAATGCGCAGCAGCGCACCCTCGGCTACCAGGACGCCATGAAGGCCGCCGGCGCCACGGTGGTGGGCGTGCAGTCGGGCCAGTGGGAAATCGACAAGGGCAACACGGTGGCCGCCGGCATGATGCGCGAGCACCCCGACCTGAAGGCGCTGCTTGCGGGCAACGACAGCATGGCGCTGGGCGCGGTCGCTGCCGTCAAGGCCGCGGGCAAGACCGGCAAGGTGCTGGTGGTGGGCTACGACAACATCGGCGCCATCAAGCCAATGCTGAAGGACGGCCGCGTGCTTGCCACCGCCGACCAGTTCGCGGCCAAGCAGGCGGTGTTCGGCATCGAGACCGCGCTCAAGGCGCTGGCCGAGAAGAAGCCGCAGTCGGCCATGCCGGCCGAAGTGAAGACCGACGTGGTGCTGGTCACCAAGTCCTCCGCGAAGTAAGCCCAGAAGAAAAAGAGCCGACGTTGAACGCACCTGCCGCCGCCATGAATACCGGCCTTGCCGTGCCCGTGCTCTCGCTGAGCGCGCTCGGCAAGGACTATGCGGCGCCGGTGCTCGACGACGTCTCGCTGGTGCTGAACGCCGGCGAGGTGCTCGCGCTCACGGGCGAGAACGGCGCCGGCAAGAGCACGCTCTCGAAGATCGTCTGCGGCCTGGTGCAGCCCACGCGCGGGCAGATGCTGCTGGGCGGCGCGGCGTTCCAGCCTGCTTCCCGCCGCGACGCCGAGCGCCTGGGCGTGCGCATGGTCATGCAGGAGCTGGGGCTGGTCACCACGCTGTCGGTGGCCGAGAACCTGCTGCTCGACCGGCTGCCCAACCAGACCGGCTGGATCCGCCGCGGCAAGCTGCACGAACTGGCCGCGCGCCAGCTCGCGAAGATCGGCATGGAACATATCGACCCGGCCACGCCCGTGGCGCGGCTGGGCATCGGCCAGCAGCAGATGGTCGAGATTGCGCGCAACCTGCAGGACGACACGCGCGTGCTGGTGCTCGACGAGCCCACCGCCATGCTCACGCCGCGCGAGACCTCGCACCTGTTCGAGCAGATCGAATTGCTGAAGGCGCGCGGCGTGGCCATCGTCTACGTGTCGCACCGGCTCGAGGAGCTGCAGCGCATCGCCGATCGCGTGGCGGTGCTGCGCGACGGCCGGCTGGTGGACGTGCGCGCCATGGCCGGCGTGCGCGAAGCCGAGCTGGTGCAGCGCATGGTGGGCCGCGCGGTGCACGAGCACGAAGGCCGCGACCGCCGCGTGGCCGGGCCGGTGCTGCTGAGCGCGCGCGGCATCGGCCGGGCCGAGGCCGTGAAGGACGTCGACATCGACCTGCATGCAGGCGAAGTCATGGGCCTGGCGGGCCTGGTTGGCTCGGGCCGGACCGAACTCGTGCGCCTGCTGTTCGGCGCCGACCGCGCCGACCGCGGCGAAATTCTTCTCTACGACGGCATCGCCGCCACGCAGCCGGTGCTGCGCGTGCGCAAGGGCTGGCGCTCGCCGATGCAGGCCATCCGCGCCGGCATCGGCCTTGTGACCGAGGACCGCAAGTCGCAGGGGCTGCTGCTTGCGCAATCGATCCGCGTCAACGCCACGCTGAGCGACCTGGGCGCGATCTCGCACGCCGGCTGGCTGCAGCGCGCCAAGGAGCGCGGCATTGCCAGGAGGCTGGTGGAGCTGCTGCGCATCCGCTCGCGCAGCATCGAGCAGCCGGTGGCCACCCTGAGCGGCGGCAACCAGCAGAAGGTGGTGTTCGCGCGCTGGCTGCACCGCGAATGCAAGGTGCTGCTGCTCGACGAGCCCACGCGCGGCGTGGACGTCGGTGCGCGCGCCGACCTGTACGCCGAGCTCGACCGCATGACCGACGCCGGCAAGGCGCTCCTGATGGTGTCGAGCGACCTGCGCGAACTCATGGCCATGTGCGACCGCATCGGCGTAATGAGCGCCGGCCGGCTGGTCGCGGTGTTCGAGCGCGGCCAGTGGAGCGAGCAATCGCTGCTGGCCGCCGCCTTCAGCGATGCGGCAGGCCGCGCCGCCAATGCGGCAACCCCCACCACGGCGGGCTCCGCCATTTCCGATTCGAATCCGGGCCAACCGGCCACCGCCGACACACCATGACCGCAGCCGCTGCTACCTCCGCCCCGCCCTCCGCCTTGAAGGGCCAGCTGGGCACCTACGTGGGCCTGACCGTCGTGCTCGTGGGCATGGTCGCGCTCTTCGGCACGCTGAGCGAATATTTCCTCACACGCGAAACCTTCATCTCCATTGCCAACGAGATTCCCGCGCTCGCGGTGATGGCGGTCGGCATGACCTTCGTGCTGATCATCGCGGGCATCGACCTGTCGGTGGGCTCGGTGCTTGCACTCAGCGCGGCGGTCACGGCCGCCGCCATCCTCCAGTGGAAGCTCTCGGTGCCGGTGGCCGCGGCGCTGGGCCTGGCCACCGGGCTGGTGTGCGGCAGCGTGACGGGCGCGGTGTCGGTCGCATGGCGGCTGCCGAGCTTCATCGTCTCGCTCGGCATGCTGGAGGCGGTGCGCGGCGGCGCCTACCTGGTGACCGATTCGCGCACCCAGTACGTGGGCGATGCCATCTCGGGCCTGGCCGCGCCGTGGCTCGGCGGCATCTCCGCGGCCTTCGTGCTGGCGGTGGTGCTGGTGGCCGCCGGCCAGCTGGTGCTCACGCGCACGGTGTTCGGCCGGCACGTGGTGGGCATCGGCACCAACGAAGAAGCGATGCGGCTCGCGGGCATCGATCCGCGGCCGATCCGCATCATCGTGTTCGCGGCCACCGGCCTGCTGGCCGGGCTCGCGGGACTGATGCAGTCGGCGCGGCTCGAAGCGGCCGACCCCAATGCCGGCGTCGGCATCGAGCTGCAGGTGATCGCGGCCGTGGTGATCGGCGGCACCAGCCTCATGGGCGGGCGCGGCTCGGTAGTCAACACCTTCTTCGGCGTGCTGATCATCGCGGTGCTCGAGGCCGGACTCGCGCAGGTGGGCGCCAGCGAGCCGAGCAAACGCATCATCACCGGCGCGGTCATCGTGGTTGCGGTGATCATCGACACCCTGCGCCAGCGCCGGGCCGATCGCCGCCTGGCCTGACGCTGCAACAAAAGGGGAAGCCACCATGGCCACCATCAAGGACGTCGCGCTGCGCGCGGGAGTTTCGGTCACCACCGTCTCGCACGTGGTCAACGACACGCGCCACGTGAGCGCCAAGGGCCGCGAGCGCGTGGAACAGGCCATCCGCGAGCTGGGCTACGTGCCCAATGCGATGGCGCGCAGCCTCAAGAGCAACACCACCTCGACGCTCGGCATGCTGATTCCGAACAGCTCGAACCCCTACTTTGCCGAGATCGTGCGCATCGTCGAAGACCGCTGCTTCGGCGCCGGCTACACGCTGGTGCTGTGCAACACCGACGACGAGCCGCGCCGCCAGAGCGTCTACCTGCAGGTGCTGGCCGAGCGCCGCATCGACGGGCTGATCGTGGTGTCGACCGGCGCCGGCGACGACGACTCGCTCGTCACGCAGCTGCACGGCCTGCGCATTCCCACGGTGCTGGTCGACCGCGAGATTGCCGATCCGGCCTGCGACCTGGTGGAAACCGCCCACATGCAGGGCGGCCTGCTCGCGGTGCGGCACCTGCTGTCGCTCGGCCACAAGCGCATTGCCTGCATCGGCGGGCCGGTGGGCGTGATGCCGAGCGAGCAGCGCATCGAGGGCTGGCGCATGGCGCTGGCCGAGAACGGCACCGCGCCGAATGCCGACGCCCTGCTGTGGCGCGGCGGCTTCACGAGCCAGGGCGGCTACGAGGCGATGCACGCCATCTTGCGCACCGAAGAGGCGCCCTCGGCCGTCTTCGTCTGCAACGACCTGATGGCCATCGGCGCCCTGCGCGCCGCGCATGAAAGCGGCGTGCGCGTGCCTGACGAGCTCTCGATCGTGGGCTTCGACGACATCGAACTCTCGGCCTACACCAGCCCGCCGCTCACCACCGTGGCGCAGCCCAAGGAGCGCATCGGCGCGCTGGCTGTCGACATGCTGCTGGAGCGCGTGGGCGGCAAACGGCGCGATGCGCGCAAGGTGGTGCTGCAGCCCGAGCTGCGCGTGCGCGCCTCGACCGCGCGGCACGCGAGCTTCCGCGAGGCCGCCGCACCGTCTTCTTCTTCCTCGTCCTCTTCCGCCCCCGCGTCCGAAGCGGCAGCCGCGCCAAGCCGAAAGTCCCGCACCCCGTGAGTTCGAAGCCTTCTCCCTCTTCCAGCGCCGCCCAGCCGCCACGCATCGTGGTGCTCGGCAGCCTGAACATGGACATCGTGCTGCGCGTGCCGCATGCACCGGCCGCGGGCGAAACCCTGCTGGGCCATTCGATCGCCCATATCCCGGGCGGCAAGGGCGCCAACCAGGCCGTGAGCTGCGCGCGCGAAGGCGCCCGGGTGGCCATGATCGGCTGCGTGGGCGCCGACGCGCACGGCCAGGCGCTGCGCGGCGCGCTCATGTGCGACGGCATCGACACCGCCGCGCTGCGCACGAGCCGCAGCGAGCCCACGGGCACCGCGCTGATCCTGGTGGAAGACAGCGGCCAGAACCGCATCGTGATGATTCCGGGCGCCAACGCGCAGGCCGAGATCGACGCGGCGGCGCTGCGGCAGCAGCTGCAGGGCGCGGCCTTCCTGGTGACGCAGTTCGAGATACCGATGGACCAGGTCGCGCGCGCCATTTCGGTGGCGCACGAGGCCGGCTGCAGGGTGCTGCTCAACCCGTCGCCGGTGCAGCCGATCGCCGAGCCGCTGTGGCCGCGCATCGACACGCTGGTCGTCAACGAGATCGAGGCCGAGGCGCTGTGCGGCCAGGCCGCCGACAGCCCGCAGGAAGCCGCATTGGCCGGCCAGGCCTTGCGTGCCAAGGGCGTCGCGCGCGTGGTCGTCACGCTGGGCGCGCGCGGCGCCGTGGCCATCGATGCCGACGGCGCGCGCCACCATCCCGCGCCCAGGGTGCAGGCGGTCGACACCACGGCCGCAGGCGACACCTTCCTGGGCGCATTGGCCGTGGCACTGGGCGAGGGCCAGTCCTTCGACGAAGCCGTGCGCCTGGGCATCCGCGCCGCCGCGCTGTGCATCCAGCGGCCCGGCGCCCAGCCTTCCATTCCGCAGCGCGACGCCGTGCTGCAAAGCCCCATGCCTCCCGACTGGACCGCGCTGTGAAACGTACCGCCCTGCTGCATGCCGAACTCTCGCAAGTGATTGCCGCGCTCGGCCATGGCGACATGCTGGTGATCGGCGATGCCGGCCTGCCGATTCCCGACGGCCCCCGGCGCATCGACCTGGCGCTCACGCCGGGGATTCCGCGGGTCGCGGACGTGCTCAAGGTCGTGCTTTCGGAGATGCAGGTGGAGCGCGCGCTGATCGCGCGCGAAGCCATCGGGCAGCTGCCGGCGGGACAGCTGCCGGCATGGTGCGAAGGCCAGCTGGCCGCCCTGCCGGAGACGGTGTCGCACGAGGAACTCAAGCGCCTGAGCGCACGCGCCAGGGCGGTGATCCGCACGGGCGAATGCACGCCCTACGCCAACATCGTCCTGTACGCCGGCGTGACCTTCTAGAGCCGGCCAGGGCCTAGTCGAAGCGGTAGTTCGCGCCTACCGGCTGCCCCACCTTGAGCATGTGCTCCACGCCCTGCAGCACGATGCAGTTCATGCCGAAGGTGATGCGTCCGTCGACGCGCGGATCGGCGCGGTAGGTGCGCAGCATGTCGCCGACCTCGGGGCTGCTCGAGGCCGTGGCTGGGTCGATGTCGGGAATCGGGCAGCGGGTGCAGGGCTTGACGGGCTTGAGCTCGGCCTCGCCTTCGCCGGTGGCGACGTGCAGTGCATCGACCCGGTCCTCGTCGTGCGATTCGATGCCGGCCAGCACGATGTTCGGCCGGAAGCGCTCGATGCCGACCGCATCGTGGCCCGCGGCGGCCAGCCGCTCGTTGAGCTCGGCCAGCGAACCCTCGCTGGCCACCAGCAGCGGAAAGCCGTCGGCGAACTGATTGGTCGCCTCGATGCCATCGGTCCACTGCAGGCTCGACAGGCGCTTGTGCTCGGGGTCGAAGCGCACCAGCCGCAGCGCCTGCGGCTTGCCCGGCTCGGAGAGAAAGTCGCTGAACCACTGGGCGGCGATGTCGCCCATGTCGTAGGCCGCCACCTCGTCCTTCCAGACCCGCACGCGCACCGGTTTCTCGACCCGGTCGAACGCCAGGTGCAGGGCCAGCATGCCCGGCGCGCGCAGCACCACTTCCATGTGCTTCATCTGCGGACGGATCAGCGCCATGCGCGGCAATTGCCGCTGGGTCACGAATTCGCCCTGGGCGTCGACCACCATCCAGGCGCGGTCGAATTCCAGGCCGGTTTCGGTCAGCAACGCCTCGGGAAGCTCGACCCCCGCGCACGATTTCACGGGGTAGACGAACAGGCGCGCAATGGTGGCTTCAATGTCGAAGGCGGGCTGTGGCACGTGGGGTTCCTTGGATTCCTTGGAATTGGGCCGCGATTGTCCCGCATCGGCCCGCCAGGGCGCAGCCCGGGATTGGGCTTGTTCTTACAATGGCCGGATGGCCCTCCCTCCTGAAGTTTGCATTCGTGGCGCCGGCATCGTGGGCCGCACGCTGGCCCTGCTGCTCGCACGCGAGCGCGTGCGCGTCGCGCTGGTGGTTCCGCCCGCCGCGGCCGGCAAGCAGGACATCCGGGCCTATGCGCTGAACACCGCCTCCCGCACCCTGCTCGAATCGCTGCGCGCCTGGCCCGACGCCGCGCATGCCACGCCGGTGCGCGAAATGCTCGTGCACGGCGACGAAGGCGGGCGCGTGCAGTTCAGCGCCGTGCGGCAGAAGGTCGATGCGCTGGCCTGGATCGTCGACGTGCCGGCGCTCGAACAGCAGCTGGCCGATGCGGTGCGCTTCCAGCCCCAGGTGGAGGTCGTGGCTGCACCCGTGCCCGCGCCGCTTACCGTGGTGTGCGAAGGCAAGGCCAGCGCCACGCGCGACGCGCTTGGCGTGAGCTATGCCGTCACGCGCTATCCGCAGCATGCGATTGCGGCGCGGCTCGAAGCGGCGCAGCCACACGACGGCGTGGCGCGCCAGTGGTTCAACGACACGGGCGAGGTGCTGGCGCTGCTGCCGATGGGCGGCGTGCAGGGCCGTTCGCTGGCGCTGGTGTGGTCGGTCGACCAGCTCCGCGCGCCCGCGCTGCTGGCGCAAGGCGACGAGGAATTCAACGCCGCGGTGAGCGAAGCCAGCCATGGCGCGCTCGGCCCGCTTCGGCTCACGAGCGAGCGCGCCGCCTGGCCGCTCGCGCGCGCCATTGCCGATCGCTGGACCGGCACCATGCCGCAGGCGCAGGGTACGGCTGCGCAGTCGTGGGCATTGGCCGGCGATGCGGCCCACACGGTGCATCCGCTCGCAGGCCAGGGCCTCAACCTGGGCCTGGCCGATGCGGCCATGCTGGCCGACGTGATCCGCCAGCGCGAGTACTGGCGCAGCGTGGGCGATCCGCGCCTGCTGCGCCGCTACGAGCGCGCGCGCCGCGCCGACGTGCTGCAGATGAGCCTGGCCACCGACGGCCTGCAGCAGCTGTTCTCGCACAGCGTGGGGCCCCTGCCCGCGCTGCGCAACTGGGGCATGCGCGGCTTCGACCGCACGCGCCTCCTCAAGCACTGGATCGCCAACCAGGCGATGGGCTTGAAGGCATGAATCCATCGACCGGACTTCCAATGAAACTCGCACGCAACCTTCTTCTCGCCGCCTGCACGCTGGCTGCGGCCGCTACGGCCCTGGCCGGTGAGGCCGAGATCCGCAAGAACCTTCCGGCACGCATTCCGCAGTTCCCCGCCATCGACGAAGTCACCAAGTCGCCGCTGCCGGGCCTCTACGAAGTGCGCGTGAACGGCTTCCAGATCTACTACACCGACGAGCAGGGCAACTACCTGCTGCAGGGCAACCTGATCGACGTGAATGCGCGCAAGAACCTGACCGAGGAGCGCATCGAGAAGCTCAGCCAGGTCTCGTTCGACAAGCTGCCCGTGAAAGACGCCATCAAGATCGTGCGCGGCAGCGGCAAGCGCAAGCTCGCGGTGTTCGAAGACCCGAACTGCGGCTACTGCAAGCGCTTCGAGAAAGACATGAAGACCGTCGACAACGTCACCGTCTACCTGTTCCTTTACCCGGTGCTCGGCCCCGATTCGGCCGTCAAGTCGCGCGACATCTGGTGCAGCAAGGACAAGGGCAAGGCCTGGGGCGACTGGATGGAAACCAGCGTCAAGCCCGCCACCGCGGCAACCAGCTGCGACGTCACGGCGCTGCAGCGCAACGTCGAGTTCGGCCGCAAGTACAACATCACCGGCACGCCCACGCTGATCTTCAGCGACGGCACCCGCGCGCCGGGCGCCATTCCCGCGGACCAGGTCGAGAAGCAACTCGCTGCCTCCATCAACTGATGGCCGCGCCGACCGTTTCCCGGCGCGCGCGAGCGGCTGCGCCGGCCGCCGCAGTGCACTACCGCATCGAGTGCGCCGACCTGCATGCACACCTGTTCGCCGTCACCCTGACCATCGAGGCCCCCGCCGCGCAGCAGCGCGTGGCGCTGCCGGTGTGGATTCCAGGCAGCTACCTGGTGCGCGAGTTCGCCAAGAACCTGCAGGGCCTGCGCGCCACGCAAGGACGCCGCAAACCCGCGCTGACGCAGCTCGACAAGTGCAGCTGGCAGGTCGACTGCGTGCCGGGCCAGCCGCTGGTGCTGCACTACCAGGTCTGCGCCTACGACAACTCGGTGCGCACCGCCTGGCTCGATGCCGGCCGCGGCTTCTTCAACGGCACCAGCCTGTGCCTGCGCGTCGAGGGCCAGGCCGATGCGCCGCATGTGCTGGAAATCAGCGCGCCCGCTTTGCCGCCCGGCGACGATGCGCGCTGGTCGTGCGCCACCGCGCTCGTGCCCGCGAAGATCGACAAGCACGGCTTCGGCCGCTACCTGGCCGCCGGCTACGACGAGCTGGCCGACAGCCCGGTCGAGATGGGCCCCTTCTGGAGCGCCGAGTTCGAAGCCTGCGGCGTGCCGCACCGCTTCGTCATCGCGGGTGCCGCCGCCTCGTTCGACGGCGAACGCCTGATCGCCGACACGCAGGCCATCTGCGAAGCCGAGATCCGCTTCTGGCACGGCGACAAGGCCGGCAAACGGGGCGGCCCCAAGCCGCCGATCGACCGCTACGTGTTCATGCTCAATGCCGTGGACGACGGCTACGGCGGGCTCGAGCACCGGCACTCCACCGCCCTGATCTGCAACCGGCGCGACCTGCCGCAGCGCGGCGCGAAGAAGCAGCCCGAGGGCTACACCACGCTGATGGGCCTGATCAGCCACGAGTACTTCCACACCTGGAACGTCAAGCGCATGCGGCCGGCCGAATTCGCGCACTACGACTACGGTCGCGAGAACTACACGCAGATGCTGTGGTTCTTCGAGGGCTTCACCAGCTACTACGACGACCTGCTGCTGCGCCGCGCCGGCCGCATCGACGACGCCGGCTACCTGCGCCTGCTCAATAAGACCGTGAACCAAGTGCTGCAGACGCCGGGCCGGCTCGTGCAGTCGGTGGCCGAGGCGAGCTTCGACGCCTGGGTCAAGTACTACCGGCAGGACGAGCAGACGCCCAACGGTACCGTCAGCTACTACACCAAGGGCGCGCTGGTGGCGCTGTGCTTCGACCTCACGCTGCGCCGCGAAGGCAAGGGCACGCTCGACGACGTGATGCGCCACCTGTGGACGCAAGGCGATGGCGGCCCGATCAGCGAAGCCGACGTGGCCGCGGCGCTCGAGGCCGTGGGCGGCCGCTCCTATGCGGCAGAAATCGCGCAGTGGATCCACTCGACCGACGAACTGCCGCTGGCCGAACTGCTGCGCGCGCACGGCGTGGCCGCGCTCGAAGACCCCTCGCAGCAGGCGCAGGCGCTGGGCCTGCGCGTGGCCGAGGCCAACGGCAGCGTCCAGGTCAAGGTGGTGCTGCGCGGCGGCGCCGCCGAAAAGGCCGGCTTCTCGGCCAACGACGAGTGGATCGGCATCGAACTGCCCGCCATCGGCCGCAAGGGCCAGCAGCGCCCCGCGCAGGCCTGGCGCATCGCCAAGCTCGACGACCTGGCGCTGTACCTCGGCGACGCCACGCGCTGCACCGCACTGGTGGCGCGCGACCGCAAGCTGCTGAGGCTGCCGCTGGTGCTGCCGGAAGGCGCAACCACCTGGCGGCTGTTCTCGCACGACGCGGCAAAGATCGCGGCCTGGCTCGCGCCGGGCGCGCGGCGCTGAGAACCCGCTAGCGTTCGCTTTCCGTGGCAGCGGCGGCCGGCGGCTGCCGCACGAACTGGATCGGCTGCGGCTCGCCCACCAGCACGCAGGGCTTGCCGGTTCGCCGGCAATGGTCCTGCACGCGCCAGTAGGCGCCGTGGCTCACGCAGCCGGTCTGGCAGATGACAAGGTCGGCGGCGCGCAGCCCAGCTTCGAGTGCCAGCTCGTCGGCATCGTCGCCGCCGTCGTGGTGCAGGTAGCGGCAGCCGGCAATCTCCACCAGCTGCCGCGCGAGCGATGGTGCATCTTCCTCGCGGCCGACGCACAGCACCGCCTTTTCGCGCAGGTCGGCCGGGGCCGCGTCATGGGGCCGCGGCATGGCGCGGCGGCGGCTTGCCGCCGGTGCCAGCAGCGCATCGAGGCGCTTCGGCAGCGCACGGCCCGCGGCAGCGCGCGCCGCGAGTTCTTCGCGCACGATCGCAACGGCGGAATCGCGCGCCACCAGCGCGCCGCGCAGCCGCACAACCTGCGCCTCGAGTTGCGCGATGCGCGCGGCCTGCTCGGCCATCACTTGCGAGCAGCGTTCCTGGACCCGGGCATAGGCCCGCAGCAGCACGGCATGTTCTTGCATCGGGAACTCCATGGCGGGCATTCTAGATGAGATCAATTCTCAACTAGGCCCCGAAGACGAAGTGGACTCGGCGGTGGCAGGCGGCTGTGCGCACCAACCGCCGCCAGCGCGCCTGCGCCGGATGCTGGGTATAGTGAAGCGCGTTTTTTCCTTCTCCCGGAGACACCATGAGCTACGAAAACATCGAAGTGCGGACCGAAGCAGGCAAGGTCGGCATCATCACCCTCAACCGGCCCAAGGCGCTCAACGCGCTCAACGACGCGCTCATGACCGAGCTGGGCACCGCACTCAAGGCCTTCGACGCCGACGACGCCATCGGCTGCATCATCCTGACGGGCAGCGAACGCGCCTTTGCGGCCGGCGCCGACATCGCCGCCATGGCCAAGTACAGCTTCATCGACACCTACAAGGGCGACTACATCACGCGCAACTGGGAAACCATCCGCTCGATCCGCAAGCCCGTGATCGCGGCCGTGAGCGGCTTCGCGCTGGGCGGCGGCTGCGAGCTGGCGATGATGTGCGACTTCATCATTGCGGCCGACAGCGCCAAGTTCGGCCAGCCCGAAATCAAGATCGGCGTGATCCCCGGCGCCGGCGGCACGCAGCGCCTGCCGCGCGCGGTGGGCAAGAGCAAGGCCATGGACATGGCGCTCACCGCCCGCATGATGGACGCCGCCGAAGCCGAACGCGCGGGCCTCGTGAGCCGCGTGGTGCCTTATGAAAAGCTGGCCGACGAGGCGCTCGGTGCCGCGCTGGTCATCGCGGGCTATTCGCAGATCGCGGTGATGGCGGCCAAGGAGTCGGTCAACCGCGCCTTCGAGAGCGGCCTCTCCGACGGCGTGATGTTCGAGCGCCGGCTGTTCCATGCGCTGTTTGCCACGGCCGACCAGAAGGAAGGCATGGACGCCTTCCTCGCCAAGCGCCAGCCGGACTTCAAGAACGCCTGAGCGACAGCGCGCGGGGCCGCGCCCCTCGCCGCCCCCCGCACTACTGGCGCGCGAGCAGCGCCCTCAATTCGGCCAGCGCCGGCGCCGGCGGCGTGCCGACCGAGGCGCCAGCTCCCGCCCCCTGCGGCGTCCAGCGCACCTGGTCGCCCGCGATCTCGAGTACCGCGAGCAAGGTGCCGCCGCGGTAGAGCTCCAGCCGCGCCTCGACCGGCGCGGCCAGCTCGGCGCCCGGCGCGGTGGTGGCCGAACGGGCCAGCGTGTTGACCAGCGCGGCCAGCCCCTCGGTGTCGCCGCGCGCGTGGCGCACGCCCTGCCCGGCGCGTGTCGCGTTCAGCGAGGTCCATTGGTCGAGCGCCGAGAACGCAGCGGCGCCCTCCGCCGGGCTCGCCGCGGCTTTGCCAGCCACCACAGCCGCGCGCGGCGCGGGGGCCGAGCGCAACATGCTGGAGGCCTCGGCACTGGGGCTGCGCTGCGGCGCCGACAGGGCTGGAGAGGAAGCAGCAACGTCGCCGCTGACCGCCTCGCGGGTGACGGGCGGCGCTGCGGGAGCCATGGCGGCAGGAGGCGGCGCCGGTGCGATCGCTGCTGCTGGTGATGCTGGTGCGGGAAGTGGCAAGGACTCTGGCGCTGCCTGGCTGATCTGGGGCTCTGGCGCCGGTACAGCAGCCTCCTTCTCGCCGGAGGGCGGCGGCGCCGATCGGCGCACTGCGATATCCCTGCTTCGCATTGACTCTTCGCCCACCGCGTCTCGCGCCGCTTCGGGCTGCGCCGGAGCCGGCGCTGGTACCGCAGTTGGTGCCGGTGCTTGAGCTGGCGCTGGCGCCTGAGCCGCGGTTGGGCCCGGAACTGCAGCCGCAGACGGCGCCGCCTCCGGAGCGGTCGCAGGCGCCGAGGCAACGCCCGCCTTTCCATCCAGCCGCGCATCGGGCACCGGTTCGCGGTGCCACAGCACGGTCACGAAGGTGGCCAGCAGCACGGTCGCAAAGGCCGCGTTCCACGGCATGCGGGCATGCGACCCTCCGCCACCACCGAACAGCCGGCGCCACCAAGGCGCGGCCCCCTTGTCTTCGACCGCCGGCGCCGCCGCGGGAATGGGCGCGAGGTTGTGCGCCATCTTCCGGATCGCGTCGCGGGTGCGCGGATCAGGCAATGCATCGCTGTCGGGCGCGTGGTCGAGCGCCCGGCGCAGTGCGGGATCGCGCAGCGCCGCGTCCTCGGCGCCATCTTCAAAGCCGGGGGTGCCGTTGCCGCCGCCGGTGTTCATGCGCGCTGCTCCAGCACCGACAGGTAGCGTTCCATGCAGGCGCGCAGTTTCTGTAGCCCATAGCGCAGGCGGCTTCGCACGGTTTCGAAGCCGATCTGCAGGCTGGCCGCGAGCGCTTCGACGGTCAGCCCGTCTTCATGGTGCAGCAGGAACGCGGCGCGCTGCTCGGGCGGCAATTCGTCCAGACAGGCCAGCAGGCGCCGGCCGGCGGCGCGCCAGAACGCGAGTTCTTCGGCAGACGGATGCGCCGCGGCATCCATCGCGCCGCGCACGCCGCGGTCGAGCGTGGGAAAGGCAGCGTCGTCGCCATCGCCCGGATGCGCATCGAGCGCCACCTCGCGCCCGCTCACGCGCAGCCGGTCCATCGCCAGGTTGTGCGCGATCGTGAAGGCCCAGGTGCGCCAGGCGGCGCCCTGCGGCGAGAAGCTGTCGCGCGCCGAAATGATGCGCACCCAGGTGTCCTGGAACACCTCGTCTGCCTGCGCGGCCAGTCGGGTGCCCAGCAGCCGCTTGACGAAGCGGAACAGCCCGCCCTCGTGGCGCGCATAGAGCACGTCGAACGCCGCGCCATCGCCGCGCGCGTAGGCCAGCATCAACTGGTCGTCGGGCATGGCGTCGCGCTCGGTGGCGGCTTTGGCGGAAGGGGCGCGGGGCAGCGCAGACATCGGCGGATTTTCACCCGGGGTTGTACGGGCGGCGGCCGGCTTCGGGGTCGGCCATCGCAAAAAAGACACCGAGTGCTTCGCGCCGGGCTTGATTCGGGACCCGCAGCCTGCGCTATAATCTTGGGCTCGGCACAAAACTGTGCCGAACGGCTCTTTAGCTCAGTCGGTTAGAGCGATGGAATCATAATCCACAGGTCCGCGGTTCGAGTCCGTGAAGAGCCACCAACACTGCTTCCGCGATGGCTCGCTGAAGCTTAAAAGCCCCAAGTAAATCAACTACTTGGGGCTTTTTTCATTGCGCTTGCTCCCGCATCAGTCCGGGTGCTTCCGAGGCATTGCGCAGTCACTGCACCATCTCCTTTGACGGTGGATGGACCTCTGGCAGCACAATGTGAGCGGGCGGTCGTGCCCGCCACCCCGTCAACTCGCAACCATCTTTTCAGGACTGAGGTCGATGATCTACGAACTGCGCGTCTATACCGCAATGCCTGGCCGCCTACCCGACGTTCTTGCCAGATTTCGCGACCACACCGTGGGCATCTGGAATCGGCTGGGAATTCGTCAGCTCGGATATTGGACGACTGCCGTCGGACCTGACAGCAACGCGCTGACCTACATGCTTGTCTGGGAGAGCCTGGCCGATCGTGAGACCAAGTGGGGCAAGTTCGTCGTCGATCCCGAATGGGTCGAGGTCAGAAAGGCGAGCGAGGCAGCCGGACCGATCGTTGCGAAGATGGACAACTCGTTCTTGGCGCCAACCTCTTTCTCGCCTGCGAAATAGTCTCTTCCGCGGTGGACGGGAGCGGCGCGCAGTGCTTTCCGACAGGTCCTTGGGGGCTCCCATGAAATCGCGTCCTCTCGCCCAAGCGTGATGTATGTCACGAATTCGGCTCGATTTTTCGAGACATCCGTTCCAGGCGCCCCGCGTTTTTCCACCGCTCCACCCCCTGCCCATTCCGCAGGCAACCTAGTGCCAACCCCCGTCAATGCTGGCTCCGCCGACCCTGGTCCTCAGACAACCCACAGAGTTGTGCACAGAAAAAAGGAACAAGTCATCAATTTGACTTGAGCGGCCGCTTCATCCCGCTTTGCGAAAAGTCAGGTTGATGCGCCGGCGGCCCAGCAGCGCGTGCGGCCGGTCTTCCAGCGGCAGCACGCCGTGGTAGCGCAGCCGGTCGGGCCCGCCCCACACCGCCACGTCGCCGTGCACCAGCGGAATGCGGGCGGCCTTGTCGCTGCGGGCGAGTCCGCCGAAGAGGAAGGTGGCCGGCATGCCGAGCGATACCGAGACGATGGGCGCGCCGTAGTCGCGCTCGTCCTTGTCCTGGTGCAGCGACAGGCGCGTGCCGGGCTCATAGCGGTTCACCAGGCAGGCGTCGGGCTCGAAGTCCGCAAACCCGGCCTCGGCGGCCGATGCCTTGGCCAGGCGCGCGAAAGCGGCCGGCATCGCGGGCCAGGGCAGGCCTGTTTCGGGATCGTGCTCGCCATAGCGGTAGCCGCGCCGGTCCGAGATCCAGCCGAGCCGGCCGCAGTTGGTCATCGCAACCGACATCGTGAAGCCGCCGGGGGTTACCAGGTGGCGGAAGGCGGCGCGCTGCTCGACCTCGTGCAGGCCCGACAGC
Source organism: Variovorax sp. VRV01 (assembly GCF_014852545.1). Lineage (NCBI taxonomy): Bacteria > Pseudomonadati > Pseudomonadota > Betaproteobacteria > Burkholderiales > Comamonadaceae > Variovorax > Variovorax sp. VRV01. The sequence goes on along the minus strand of NZ_JACVBS010000001.1, from coordinate 105,043 downwards.
AGTTCGTCGACACAAGGCAGCGCGAATCCGCGCAGGACGAACGCACCGGGCCCGATCGACTGCTTGCCGCGCGGCGATGCGGCATCTTCGAGGGCATCGGAGAAAAGGTCGAAGGTCACGGCAGCACGATTTTCTCGCGCGGCGGGCCGCCTGCCACGGCCGCTGCCACCAATCGCCCCAGGGTCTGCATCGCCTTTTCGCTCTGCGCGTCCCAGGCATGCCCATAGTTCAGGCGCAGGCAGTGCGCGAAGCCGCGCGTGGCCGAAAAAATGGGCCCGGGCGCCACGCTGATGCCGCGCTCCAGCGCTTGCGCATGGATCGCGAGCGCATCGACCTGCGCCGGCAGTTCGACCCACATGAAGTAGCCACCCAGCGGCCGCGTGGCGCGCGTGCCCGCAGGAAAGTAGTGGCCCACTGCCTGCGCAAAGCTCGCCTGCTGCACAGCCAGCACCTGGCGCAGCTTGCGCAGGTGCTTGTCGAGCCCGCCTTTTTCGAGGTAGCTTGCCAGCGCGAGCTGCGCGGGCACCGAGGTGCTGAGCGTGGTCGTCAGCTTCAGCCGCGCCACGTTGCGCGCGAAGCGCCCGGCCGATGCCCATCCGATGCGGTAGCCCGGTGCCAGGCATTTCGAGAAAGACGAGCAATGCAGCACGAGGCCCTGCGTGTCGAAGGCCTTGGCCGGCGGCGGGCGCCGGTCGCCGAAGTAGAGCTCGGCATACACGTCGTCCTCGATCAGCGGCAGCGCATGCCGCGCGAGCAACTCCACCAGGGCTTTCTTCTTCGCGTCGGGCATCAGGCTGCCGAGCGGGTTCTGGAACGTGGTCATGAGCCAGCAGGCCTTGGGCCGGTGCGCCGCAATGGCCAGCTCCAGCGCCCCCAGGTCGATGCCTTCGCCGGGATGCGTCGGCACCTCGATCGCTCGCAGGCCCATGCGCTCCAGCGCCTGCAGGGCCGCATAGAAGGTGGGCGATTCGACGATCACCGAATCGCCCGGGCGCGTGACCGCCGCGAGGCACAGGTTGAGCGCCTCCAGCGCACCGTTGGTGACGACGATCTCGTCGGCCGGCACCTGCATGCCGTCGCCCAGGTAGCGCAGCGCGATCTGCCGGCGCAGGGCCGCGCTGCCGGGCGTGAGGTCGTCCACGGTGCTCCACGGATCGAGCGACTTGGCGCTCGCGGCCATGAACTGGCCCAGCCGTGCCAGCGGAAACAACAGCGGGCTCGGGAACGCCGAGCCGAAGGGAACCACCTTGCGCGACATGCTGGCCTCGAGGATGTCGAACACGTGGTCGCTCACGTCGAGCGACCTGGGGCCCTCGGCCGGGCGCGACGTGAGGTTGGCCTCGGGCGGCGCATCGCGCAGCCCGCCGCCCGTGACGTAGTAGCCCGAGCGGTCCCGCGCGCGCACCAGGCCGCGCGCCTCCAGCAGGTAGTACGCCTGGAACACGGTGGAGGCGCTCACGCCGCGGCTCTCGCCGGTGTGCCGCACCGAGGGCAGGCGGTCGCCGGTCTTGAGCGTGCCGTGGCGGATCGACGCCTCGATGTCGGCGGCAAGGGCTTCGTAGCGCTTCATGGCAGGGCGGCCTTCATTCGGTGGGACTTTATCTGCACCGGTGATTTGGTTTGGATCTGCATCTGTTTTTTTGGCTGCGCTTGCGGCACAGTCGGTGCATGTCCAATCTCATGCGCGCGGTACGCGCGGTTCTCTGGAGTTTCATCGGGCTGGGCGGCCGCCGCGCGGAGGCCGACCGGCGCACCGCACAGGTGGGGCTCTTGCCGCTGATCGGCGTTGCGCTGGTTACCGTGCTGCTGCTCATTGCGGGACTGCTGGCGCTGGCGCGCTTCGCGGCCGGCACATGAAGAAGAACAACGCAGCCCGCCGCATCGCCGCGATTGCATTGCTGCTGCTCGGCCACGGCATCTTCGCCATGGCGGCGGCGCCCGCCGCACCGGCCGCCTCTTCCGCGAGCGACATCGAACAGCGCGTGGCCGCCTGCATCGCCTGCCACGGGCGCGAAGGCGCGACCACCAACGCCGGCTACTTTCCGCGCCTCTCGGGCAAGCCCGCGGGCTACCTGTTCAACCAGCTGCGGAGCTTTCGCGACGGCCGGCGCTTCAACGCCGACATGAGCTACATGGTGCAGCACCTGTCCGACGCCTACCTGATGGAAATGGCCGAATACTTCGCGGGCCTGGACCTGCCCTACCCGCCCGTCTCGCCTGCCAGCGACGCGCCGCCCGCACAGCTGGCGCGCGGCCGCCAGCTGGCGCTCGAAGGCGATGCGGCAAGGCGCATTCCGGCCTGCGTGCAGTGCCACGGCGCCGCGCTCACCGGTGTGCAGCCGGCCATTCCGGGGCTGCTGGGGCTGCCCCGCCTCTACGTGTCCTCGCAGCTCGGCGCCTGGCTTACCAGCGAGCGGCATGCGCTGGCGCCCGACTGCATGGCCGAGATCGGCCGCCGCATGACCACCACGGACATCAATGCGGTGGCCAGCTGGCTCGCGGTGCAGCCGATGCCGGCCGATCCGAAGCCCGCTGCCTCGCTGCCCGCTGCACTGCCGATGCGCTGCGGCGGCATGCCGAAGTGAGGCGCCGATGAAGATGCGACATCTCGGCTGGACGCTGTTGATTCTCGTGCTGCTGCTGGGCGCGGCGGCCGGCGGCATCGTCGCGCTGAACCTGCGCGGCGAAGACCCGCTGCCCGAACAGGCCGAAGCCTTCAACGCCACGCCGCAGCTGGTCGAACGCGGGCGCTACCTTGCGCTGGCCGGCAACTGCGCCGGCTGCCACACCACGCGCGGCGGCCAGCCCTATGCCGGCGGGCTGCCGATCGAGACGCCCTTCGGCACCGTGTATTCGAGCAATCTCACGCCCGACGCGCAGAACGGCATCGGCAGCTGGAGCAGCGCGCACTTCTGGCGCGCGATGCACAACGGCCGCAGCAAGGACGGCCGCCTGCTGTACCCCGCCTTCCCCTACCCGAACTTCACGCAGGTCACGCGCGAAGACTCGGATGCCATCTACGCCTACCTGCGCAACGTGCCGCCCGCGCCCGTGCCCAACCTGGCGCATCGGCTGCGCTTTCCCTACGACACGCAGGCCGCACTCGCAGTCTGGCGGGCGCTCTCCTTCAAGCCCGAGGCTTTCGTGGCCAACGCGGGCAAGCCGGCCGAATGGAACCGCGGCGCCTACCTGGTCGGCGGGCTGGGCCATTGCATCGCCTGCCACGGCAGCCGCGATTCGCTCGGCGCAACGCAGGCGAAGCTGGGCCTCTCAGGCGGGCTGATCGCGGTGGAGAACTGGTATGCGCCATCGCTTGCCGACCCGCACCAGGCCGGCGTGGCCGATTGGCCGACGGGCGACGTGGTCGCGCTGCTCAAGAACGGCGTTGCGCCGCGCGGCTCGGTCATGGGGCCGATGGCCGACGTGGTCTTTCGCAGCACGCAGTACCTGAGCGAGGCCGACCTGGCCGCGATGGCCAGCTACCTGAAAGACCTGCCCGGCGTGCCGGCGCAACCTGCGGCGCCCGTACGCACGGCAGCCGCGTCCACGCGCCGCGATGCCGGCACCATGGCCCGCGGCGCCAAAATCTACGACCAGCAATGCGCCTACTGCCACGGCGACCAGGGCCAGGGCGCGCCGGGCGCCTTTCCGCCGCTGGCGGGCAACCGCGCCGTGAACATGGCGCAGACGACCAACCTGATCCAGGTGATCGCCCACGGCGGCTACCTGCCCTCCACCGCTGGCAATCCGCGGCCCTACGGCATGCCGCCGTTCGGGCAAGTGCTCGATGCGGCCGACGTGGCCGCGGTGCTCACCTTCATCCGCGGATCGTGGGGCAATGACAGCCCGCCCGTGACGCAGCTCGACACGATGCGGCGCTGAAGGGCTGGCAGTGCCCGCTCAGGCCGCCACGGGCTGGTTCTGCGCGCCCGCTTTGGCCGGCACCGGCATGTACTGCGACCAGTCGATGATCTCCAGCGTGCCGTCGGCATGCTCGGCGAGCGCCGTCAGGCTCTCGACCCAGTCGCCGTCGTTGCAGTAGAGGATGCCGTCGATGTCGCGCATCTCGGCATGGTGGATGTGGCCGCAGACCACGCCCTGCACGCCGCGCTTGCGGGCCTCGCGCGCCACGGCGTTCTCGAAGTCGCCCACGTAGCTCACGGCGCGCTTGACCTTGCCCTTGAGGTACTTGGAAAGCGACCAGTACGGCAGTCCCATGCGTGCGCGCAGCGAGTTCAGGTGGCGGTTGAGCTTGAGCGTGAATTCATAGAGCGAATCGCCCACGTGCGCGAGCCACTTGGCGCACTGGATCACGCCGTCGAAGAGGTCGCCGTGGATGATCCAGAGCTTGCGGCCGTCGGCGGTCTCGTGGATCCATTCCTCGGCCACGTCGATGCCGCCGAAGTTGTGGTTCAGGTACTTGCGCGCGAACTCGTCGTGGTTGCCCGGAATGAAGATCACGCGCGTGCCCTTGCGCGCCTTGCGCAGCAGCTTCTGGATCACGTCGTTGTGCGCCTGCGGCCAGTACCAGTTCCGCTTGAGCTGCCAGCCGTCGATGATGTCGCCGACCAGGAACAGGGTCTCGCACTCGGTGTGCTTCAGGAAATCGAGCAGCGCGCGGGCCTGGCAGCCGGGGGTGCCCAGGTGCAGGTCGGAGATCCAGAGGGTGCGGCAGCGCAGCGGCGGGCGCGCAAGATCCTCGTCCTCCGGCTCGGGGGCCCGGGTCGCGGTGTCGCGCCATGCGCGCAGGAAAGCATCGTCGCGTTGCATGGACGGGTAGGCTCCCACCAACGCGTGACCGGGCGATGGCGATCCCGTGACATATCGGTGACGCCGAAGGCCGCGCTTCGGGGGGCGTCCTCAGCAGCGTTGGATTTCGACCGTCGAGTGGCGGATTTCCTCGTGCATCGAGAAGCAGGCCCGCACCTCGTCGGCCGTGAGCGTGGGCGAGTGCGTCACCACCGTGAGCGCGCAGGCATAGGCCTCGCGGCCCACGCGCCACACGTGCAGGTCGGACACGCGGGTTTCCGAATCGGCCAGCATCGTTTCGACGCCTTCACGGATCTCGGCCGTCACGGGATGGTCCATCTCGCGGTCGAGCAGCACCTTGCCGGTTTCCTTGAGCAGGCTCTTGGCCCACACGGCCACCAGCACCGCGCCGACGATGCCCATCACCGGGTCGAGCCAGGACCAGCCGAAGAACCAGCCGCCGAGCAGCGCGCCGATGGCCAGCACCGAGGTGGCGGCATCGGCCACCACGTGCAGATAGGCCGAGCGCAGGTTCAGGTCATGTCCGTGCGCGTGGCCATGGTCGTCGTGATGATGGTGCGCATGGCCATGGCCATGGCCATGGTCGTGCCCATGCCCGTGATGGTGCGCCGACCCCAGCAGCCGCGCGCAGACCAGGTTGACCACCAGCCCGAGCACGGCCACCGCCACGGCTTCGCGGTAGTGGATGGCCGAGGGCGAGAGCAGCCGCTCGATCGAGCCCACCACCATCAGTACCGCCACGCCGAGCAGCATCAGCGCGCTCGCAAAACCGCCCAGCACCTCGATCTTCCAGGTGCCGAAGGCAAAGCGCGGATCGCGCGCGTAGCGCCGCGCGGCCGCATAGGCGAAGGCGCTCAGGCCGATGGCCAGCGCGTGCGAGCTCATGTGCCAGCCGTCAGCCAGGAGCGCCATGGAGTTGAACCACCAGCCGGCACCGATCTCGACCACCATCATTGCGGCGGTGATCCACATCACGAGGCGGGTGCTGCGCTCGGCCGATTCGTTGCCAGCGCCGAAGTGATGGTCGTGCTGCCAGGCACTCAGGTCATGGGTATGCATGGGTTGTCAGACTCCAAAGAGGTCCTGTCCGTCGGACCGGCTCGAAGGCGGCGTCACACCCAGGTGGCGGTAGGCCGCCAGCGTGGCGATGCGCCCACGCGGCGTGCGCTGCAGGTAGCCCTGCTGGATCAGGTAGGGCTCGATCACGTCCTCGATCGTGTCGCGCTCCTCGCCGATGCTGGCCGCCACGTTGTCCAGGCCCACCGGGCCGCCGTCGAAGCGATGGATGACGGCTTCGAGCAGCTTGCGGTCCATCAGGTCGAAGCCCTGCGGGTCGACGTCGAGCATGGCGAGCGCCTTGTGCGCGATGTCCTCGGTGATGCGGCCGTTGCCCTTGACCTCGGCGTAGTCGCGCACGCGCCGCAGCAGGCGGTTGGCGATGCGCGGCGTGCCGCGCGAGCGGCGCGCGATCTCGAAGCCGCCGGCCGCGTCGGTGTCCACCTTGAGCAGGCCGGCGCTGCGCCGCACGATGCGCGCCAGTTCCTCGGGCGTGTAGAACTCCAGCCGCGCCACGATGCCGAAGCGGTCGCGCAGCGGGTTGGTGAGCATGCCGGCGCGGGTGGTGGCGCCCACCAGCGTGAAGGGCTGCAGGTCGAGCTTGATGCTGCGCGCCGCGGGGCCTTCGCCGATCATGATGTCGATCTGGTAGTCCTCCAGCGCGGGGTAGAGGATTTCCTCGACCACGGGGCTCAGGCGATGGATCTCGTCGATGAAGAGCACATCGTTGGGCTCCAGGTTGGTCAGCAGCGCCGCCAGGTCCTTGGGCTTTTCGAGCACCGGCCCGGAGGTCTGGCGCAGGTTCACGCCCAGCTCGGCCGCGATGATGTGCGACAGCGTGGTCTTGCCCAGGCCGGGCGGGCCGAACAGCAGCACGTGGTCGAGCGCTTCCTTGCGCTTGCGCGCCGCGCCGATGAAGATCTCGAGCTGCTCGCGCACCTTGGCCTGGCCCACGTATTCGTCGAGCAGCTTCGGGCGCAGCGCCCGCTCGATGGCCTCTTCCTGGGGCGAAGCGGGGGCGGCGGACACCACGCGGGGCGGGGCAGGGGCGAAGTCGTCGGTCTGGATGGTCATGGAATGAGGGGCTGCGAGCACGAGTTTAGTGCCTGCCACACTGGCAGAATGCTTCGGCCATATAACAAACGAGGGGAAGCCGGCACGTGTCGATCTACGAACTGAAACCACGGTTCCAGGGGCTGCTGCGGCCGCTCGTCGGGCGCCTGCATGCCCTGGGCGTCACCGCCAACCAGGTCACGCTGGCCGCGTGCGCGATTTCGGTCGTCCTCGGGCTCTGGCTTTTCTTTGCGGCGCCGTCGATGGCCGCCTTCGGGCTCATCCCGGCGTGGATGTTCGTGCGCATGGCGTTCAACGCCATCGACGGCATGCTGGCACGCGAGCACGGCCAGCAGAGCAGGCTCGGGGCCTTCCTCAACGAGCTGACCGACGTGGTCTCCGACGCCGCGCTGTACCTGCCGTTTGCGCTGGTGCAGCCGTTCAGCCCGTTCTGGGTCGGCACGGTGATCGTGCTGGCGGGCCTGAGCGAATTCGCGGGCGCGCTGGGCCCCACGGTGGGTGCCTCGCGCCGCTACGACGGGCCGCTCGGCAAGAGCGACCGCGCCTTCGTGTTCGGCGCGCTCGGCCTCTATGTGGCGCTGGGCTGGCCGCTGCCGGGCTGGGCGGCGTGGCTGATGCCGCTTGCCGCGGTGCTCGTGGCCTGGACGGTGGTCAACCGCGTCCGCCGCGCGCTGGCCGAGGCGCCGTAAACCCGCACACGACGAACACAGAGAAATAGCCACAGGGATCCGATGACCGACAACAACACCCAGCAACGCATTCCGCAGGAGCGCCAGTTCCGCACGCACGACGGCGAATCGCTCTTCTACCGGCACTGGCCGGCCACCGGCGCCACGCGCCGCGGCGCGATCGTGCTGTTCCACCGCGGCCACGAGCACGGCGCGCGCATGGCGCACCTGGTCGACGAGCTCGACCTGCCCGACTTCGACTTCTTCGCGTGGGACGCGCGCGGCCACGGCCGCTCGCCGGGCCAGCGCGGCTACAGCCCGAGCTTTGCCACCTCGGTGCGCGACGTGCAGACCTTCGTCCAGCACATCGGCAGCACGCACGGCGTGGCGGAGCACGACGTCCACGTGATTGCGCAGAGCGTGGGCGCCGTGCTGGTTTCCACCTGGGCGCATGACTACGCGCCCAAGGTGCGCGGGCTCACGCTGGCCTCGCCGGCCTTCAAGGTCAAGCTCTACGTGCCGTTCGCGCGCGCGGGGCTGGGGCTGCTGCACAAGCTGCGCGGCCTGTTCTTCGTCAACAGCTATGTGAAGGCGAAGTTCCTCACGCACGACCCCGAGCGCATCGCCAGCTACGAGAGCGATCCGCTGATCTCGCGGCCGATCGCCGTCAACATCCTGCTCGGCCTCTACGAAGCCGCCGACCGCGTGGTGGCCGATGCCAACGCGATCACGCTGCCCGTGCAGCTGCTGATCTCGGGATCGGACTGGGTGGTGCACCACAAGCCGCAGCACCAGTTCTTCGAGCGCCTGGGCAGCGCCGTGAAGACCAAGCTCGAGCTGCCGGGCTTCTTCCACGACACACTGGGCGAGAAGGACCGCGCGCCGGCGGTGCAGGCCATCCGCGAATTCATCCTGCAGCTGTTCGACCAGCCGCCGGCGCCGGTCGACCTGCGCGCCGCGCACCTGGGCGGCAACACCGCCGACGAGTCGCGCGCGCTGGCCGAGCCGCTGGCGCCGCTCTCGCCACGCGGCGCCTACTGGGGGCTGACGCGCGCCGGCCTGCGCCTGGGCGGCATGCTTTCGCGCGGCGTGAAGCTCGGGCACGACACCGGCTTCGATTCGGGCAGCACGCTCGACTACGTCTACCGCAACGAACCGCAGGGCAAGGGCGCGCTGGGCCGCGCCATCGACCGGACCTACCTGGACTCGATCGGCTGGCGCGGCATCCGCCAGCGCAAGATCCACGTCGAGGAGCTGATCCGCATCGCCATGGAGCGCCTGGCCGAGATGCATCGCGAAGTGCGCGTGATGGACATCGCGGCCGGCCATGGCCGCTATGTGCTCGACGCGGTGCTTGCGAGCCCGGTCAAGGCCAGCTCGATCCTGCTGCGCGACTACAGCGACATCAACGTGCGCGACGGCCGCGCACTCATTGCCGAGAAGGGCCTGGAAGACGTGGCGCAGTTCGTGCAGGCCGACGCCTTCGACCGCCTCAGCCTGGCCACCGTGACGCCGCGCCCCACGCTCGCGGTGGTGTCGGGCCTCTACGAGCTGTTCCCCGACAACGAGATGGTGCGGCGCTCGCTCGCGGGCGTGGGCGATGCGGTGGAAGACCGCGGCTACCTGGTCTACACCGGCCAGCCCTGGCATCCGCAGCTCGAGATGATTGCGCGCGCACTCACCAGCCATCGCCAGGGCGAAGCCTGGGTGATGCGTCGCCGCACGCAGGCCGAGATGGACCAGCTGGTGGAGGAAGCGGGCTTCCGCAAGATCGACCAGCGCATCGACGAGTGGGGCATCTTCACCGTCTCGCTCGCGGTGAGGGTCGCGTGAGCGTCGGGCTGCGCACCAGATGAAGCACTGGCTCGCACAACGGCCCTGGAAGCGCGCCACCGCCTGGCTCGTGTTCCTGGGGCCGTTGTTCTATGCGACCTACGGCCTGGCCAACTGGTGGGCCGCCACGCGCGCGCAGGTGCCCTCGATGGCCTTCGAGTGGGAGCGGCAGCTGCCCTTCTGGGCCTGGACGATCTTTCCGTACTGGACGATCAACGTCTTCTACGCGCTCTCGCTGTACCTTGCGCGCAGCAGGCACACGCTCGACCGGCATGCCCTGCGGCTGGTGAGCGCAACACTCATCGCCTGCACCTGCTTCGTGATCTGGCCGCTGCATTTCAGCTTCGGGCAGCCGGCGGTCGAGGGCGCGCCAGCCTTCCTGTTCAACGCCCTGCGCGGCTTCGACCAGCCCTACAACCAGGCGCCTTCGCTGCACATCGCGCTGGCGGTGATCCTTTGGGATTGGTACCGGCAGTTCCTGCGCGCCGCGTGGGCCAGGCTGGTGCTGCATGTGTGGGCGTTCGCGATCTGTGCCTCGGTGCTCACGACCTGGCAGCACCATTTCATCGACATTCCGACCGGCGCGCTGCTCGGACTGTTCTGCGTCTGGCTGTGGCCGCTGGAGCGCACGGTGTCGATGCCGCGCGCCTGGCGCTGCACGCGCGATGCGCAGCGCCGGAAGCTCGCGGGCTTCTACGCCGTGGGCGCGGCGCTGTTCCTCGCGGCGGCCATGCAGCTGGGCGGCGTTGCGCTGTGGCTCGCCTGGCCTTCGGCCTCGCTGGCGCTGGTGGCACTCAACTACATCGGCTTTGGCGCGCGCGGCTTCCAGATGAATGGCCAAGGCCGCATGGGCTGGGCGGCACGCTGGCTGCTCGCACCCTATCGCCTCGGCGCGGCCGTCAACGCATGGCTCTGGACGCGCAGGCTGCCGGCTTTCGTCGAAGTGGTGCCGGGCCTCTTGCTCGGGCGGCGGCCCACGCGCGCCGAATGGATTGCCGCCGGCCGGCCCCGTCTCGTGAGCCTGTGCGCCGAGCTGCAGGTGCCGGCCGGCGTGCCGCACGCGCGCTGCGTGCCGATGCTCGACCTGACCGTGCCGCCGACCGTGCGGCTGCAGCGCGCCGCCGCGGTCATCGAAGGCCAGCGCCGCAATGCCGACGGCGCGGCCGTGTGGGTCTGCTGCGCGCTGGGCTTTTCGCGCAGCGCCGCCGCCGTGATCGCCTGGCTGGGCCGCTACGGTGCGGTGGGCGGACTGGCGCAGGCCGAGGATGCCGTGCGCCTGGCGCGACCGCAGATCGTGCTGCGGCCGGCGTGGCGGATGTCGCTCGCGCCCTTGGGCACCGCCGCTTCGGGAGCACCGCCCCATGACTGACAGCGAACGCGCCACCTGCGCCTCGCTGGCCGCGTTGCTGCGCGCCGCGGCGGTGCTGGCGGTGTGGGGCTTCGCGCTCACATGCATTGCGGCGCTGGTGCTCGCGCTCACATTGCGCTCGCTGTCGAGCACGGCCGCCATGGGGTTTGGCGCGGTGCTGGTGCTGGGCGCGCTCGAGCGCTATTTCGCATTCAGGCTGCGCTTCGACCAGGCGCTGTTCGCCGACCTGGCGCGCAGCGCCATCGCATCGCTGGACGCGCTCGACACCGCGCTCGACCGGCTCGGGCTGCGCAATGCGGAGGCGTCGAAGGCCCTGCGCCCGCTCGAGGACCGCGTGCAGGGCACCCGCCAGCTCATGCAGCGGCATGCCATCGTGGTCGCCTGCCAGAGCGCGATGTTCCTTCTTGCCTTGATGACACAGGATCTCTCTTGACCGAAGAAGACGACAAAAACGAAAAAGACCACCGCCCCGAAAGCACGGTACTGCGCCGCGCGCTGGCCGTGGTCGCGGGCAAGCTCATCATCGGCGCGGCGGGCCTCCTGACCGGCGTGCGCGCCATCTGGAGCGGCACCACGCCCAAGGCCGAGCAGACGCTCTACTTCGCCAACCACACGAGCCATGGCGATTTCGTGCTGCTGTGGGCCACGCTGCCACCCGACCTGCGCGCGCTCACGCGGCCCGTGGCCGGGCAGGACTACTGGATGGCCTCCAGGCTACGCCAGTTCATCGGCGCCGACGTGTTCAACGCACTGATGATCCGGCGCGACGGCTCGGGCCAGGGCGAGAACCCGGTCGAGCAGATGAAGGAGGCGCTGGACGGCGGCGACTCGCTCATCATGTTCCCCGAGGGCACGCGCAACACCGGCGACGACATCCTGCTGCCGCTCAAGAGCGGCCTCTATCACCTGGCGCGCGCCTGCCCCAATGTGCGGCTGGTGCCGGTCTGGATCGAGAACCTCAAGCGCGTGCTGCCCAAGGGCACGCTGGTGCCGATTCCGCTGGCCTGCACGGTGCGCTACGGCACGCCGATCCGGCTCGAAGAAGGCGAAGACAAGAATGCCTTCATCGCCCGCGCGCGCGCCGCCATGCTCGACCTGCGCCCCGAATACGACCGCCTGCCCGAGCAAGAAAAGGCAGCAGCAGCCCCATGAACATCTCCGCTTCCACCCAGACCACGCTGCAGTTGTTCGGCGGCGTGGCCGGCGTGCTGATCCTCGCCTCGGCCATCGGCGCGCTGCTCAAGTGGCGCGTGGCGGCGGGGCAGCCGAACTCGGTGATCGACAACCTCAATGCGCGCGTCAACGCATGGTGGGTGATGGTGGCGGTGATCGGCCTGGCCTTTGCGTTCGGCAAGGGCGGCGTGATCGTGCTGTTCTACCTGATCTCGTTCTATGCGCTGCGCGAGTTCATCAGCCTGGCCTACACGCGGCGCGGCGACCATCATGCGATTGCGGCCGCCTTCTACATCGGGCTGCCGGTGCAGTACTTCCTGGTGTGGATCGACTGGTACGGGCTCTATTCGATCTTCATTCCGGTCTACGCCTTTCTGGTGCTGCCGATTCTCGCGGCCGTGGGCGGCGACACGCAGCGCTTCCTGGAGCGCACCTCCAAGATCCAGTGGGGCCTGATGGTGTGCGTGTTCTGCATCAGCCACGTGCCCGCGCTGCTCACGCTGCAGATCCCCGGTTTCGAGGGCCGCAACCTGCTGCTGATCGCGTTTCTCGTGATTGTGGTGCAGGGCAGCGACGTGCTGCAGTACGTGTGGGGCAAGCTTTTCGGCCGGCGCAAGGTGGCGCCCGAGCTCTCGCCTTCCAAGACCTGGGAAGGCCTGGTCGGCGGCGTGGCCAGCGCCACGGCGCTGGGCGCGGCGCTCTACTGGGCCACGCCATTCAACCCGTGGCAGGCCGCGCTGATGGCGCTCACCATCTGCCTCATGGGATTCTTCGGCGGACTCGTGATGTCGGCCATCAAGCGCGACCGCGGCGTGAAGGACTGGGGCTCGATGATCGAGGGCCACGGCGGCATGCTCGACCGGCTCGACTCGGTGATCTTCGCGGCGCCGATCTACTTCCACGCATTGCGCTACTGGTGGGTGCCATGAGCACAGGCAGCAGCACGCGCACGAGAAAGCCCGCAGCCGCCGAGCAGCGCGTTCCGCACGACACACCCATCGAATGCAGCAGCGCCGCCGCATGGGAGCGCTGGCTCAAGCGCCACCATGCCACCGCCGCCGGCGTGTGGCTGCGCATCGCGAAGAAGGACAGCGGCATCGCCTCCATCGACCACCCCGCGGCGCTTGAAGAGGCGCTGTGCTGGGGCTGGATCGATGGCCAGCGCAAGAGCGAGGACGCGCAGTATTTCCTGCAGCGCTTCACCCCGCGCACCGCGCGCAGCACCTGGTCGAAGATCAACCGCGACAAGGCCCTGGAGCTGATCGGCCAAGGCCGCATGCAGCCCGCCGGCCTGGCCGAAGTGGAGCGCGCCCGAGCCGACGGCCGCTGGCATGCGGCCTACGATGCCCAGAGCGTCGCCACCGTGCCGCCTGACCTGCAGGCCGCGCTCGACGCCAACCCCAAGGCCGCCGCCTTCTTCGCCACGCTCGATTCGCGCAACCGCTATGCGGTGCTGTTCCGCACGCAGGGCGCGAAGAAGCCCGAGACGCGGGCGAAGCGCATTGCGCAGTTCGTGGAAATGCTCGCGAAGGGCGAGAAGATCCACCCCTGAGCGGGTCCGGCGCCTTATTTCGCCAACGCCTTCAGCGCCAGCTTGATCCCCTCGCTCACCGTCGCGTCCTTGGGCAGCGCCTTGAGCGCCAGCGCGGCCTCCTTGTCGCTGTAGCCCAGCGCGACCAGCGCCTGCAGGATGTCGGCCTGCGCGTCGGTGGCCGCATGCGCGGGCAGGCCGATGTCGGCACCCAGCTTGCCCTTGAGTTCGAGCAGCAGCCGCTCGGCGGTCTTCTTGCCGATGCCCGGGATCTTCACCAGCCGGCCGAGCTCCTGCGTCGTGATCGCCTGCGACAGCTCGCCCACGCTCATCCCCGACAGCAGGCCGAGCGCGGTGCGCGGGCCCACGCCGGTGATCTTGATGAGTTGCCGAAAGGCCGCACGCTCCTCGGCGGTGCCGAAACCGTAGAGAATCTGCGCGTCCTCGCGCACCACGAAGTGCGTGAGCAGCGAAACGCGCTCTCCGGTGCCGGGCAGGTTGTAGAACGTGCTCATCGGCACATCGACCTCGTAACCGACGCCGTTGCAGTCCACCACCACCTGCGGTGGGTTGCGCTCGGCCAGGATGCCGGTGAGTTTGCCTATCATTGGCCCACCCCCGTTGCTTGCTCACTTCGTGTAGCCGCCTCCCCCCTCAAGGGGGCAACACCGGCGGCCCGGCAAAGCCGGTTCCGCGGTGTTCCCCGCTTTGGATTGCGTTTTTTCGAGCATGACTGGTCTTGCATAGGGCTGCCAAAAAGATGGAAATGGATACCGCGTGATTCTGCGACACACCTTTACCCCGCCCAACAACTCGCGCCTGGGCCACCTGTGCGGCCCGCTGGACGCGCACCTGCGCCGCATCGAGGAGGCGCTGGGCGTGAAGATCGCGCACCGCCACGAGCAGTTCAAGGTCGATGGGCCCAAGGCCTCCGCGCAGCGCGCAATGGACGTGCTGCAGGCGCTGTACGAGATCGCGCAGCGTCCGATCGATCCGGCCGTGGTGCAGCTCACGCTCGCGGGCGACGGCTCGATGAGCGACGAGGACGCGGCCCTGCTCGTCACCCGCCGCGCCGACCTGCGCGCGCGCACGCCCACGCAAGCGCTGTACCTCGACAACATCGCCAAGCACGACATCACCTTCGGCATCGGCCCGGCCGGCACCGGCAAGACCTATCTGGCCGTGGCTTGCGCGGTCGATGCGCTCGAGCGCGCCGCGGTGCAGCGCATCGTGCTCACGCGACCGGCTGTGGAAGCGGGCGAGCGGCTCGGCTTCCTCCCGGGCGACCTGACGCAGAAGGTCGACCCCTACCTGCGCCCGCTGTACGACGCGCTCTACGACCTCATGGGCTTCGAGAAGGTGCAGAAGGCCTTCGAGCGCAATGCGCTCGAGATCGCACCGCTGGCCTTCATGCGCGGACGCACGCTGAACAACGCCTTCGTCATCCTCGACGAAGCGCAGAACACCACGGTCGAGCAGATGAAGATGTTCCTCACGCGCATCGGCTTCGGCGCCAAGGCGGTGGTAACCGGCGACGTGAGCCAGATCGACCTGCCCAAGCAGCAGCTGAGCGGGCTGATCGATGCCGAGCGCGTGCTCAGGCGCGTGAACGGCATTTCGATCACGCACTTCACCAGCGCCGACGTGGTGCGGCATCCGCTGGTGGCCAAGATCGTCGATGCCTACGACGGGCAACGCAAGCGCGCCGGAGCGCATTGAAATGGCGCTGCCCGCACTTTCCCTTTCGCTGCAGTTCGCGCGCTTCAAGGGCGTCGAACGGCACCGCGCCGCGCTGCCGCGCCACGCCGTCACACGCTGGATCCGCCATGCGCTCGAGATCGACGGCGAGATCACGGTGCGCATCGTCGATGCCGAGGAAGGTCAGCGCCTGAACCGCGAGTTCCGCGGCAAGGATTACGCCACCAACGTGCTGACCTTCGACTACACCCAGAGTCCGATGGTGATGGCCGACCTGGTGCTGTGCGCGCCGGTGGTCGCGAGCGAGGCGAAGGAACAGCGCAAGACCCTGGCCGCCCACTACGCGCACCTGCTGGTCCACGGCACGCTGCACGCGCAGGGCTGGGACCACGAGACCGGCGAGGCCGACGCCGAGGCCATGGAAGCGCGCGAGATCGAGATCCTCGCGGGCCTCGGCATCCGCAATCCGTACGGCCGCTGAGGCCCGCGCGCGGCGCTACGCCATCTGCAGCGGGATGGTGACCGGCCCGTCGTTGACCAGGTGAACCTGCATGTCGGCGCCGAACTCCCCGGTGGCCACCACCGGATGCGCGGCGCGGGCCCGGTCCACGAAATAGTCGTAGAGCCGCCGCCCCTCGTCAGGCGCCGCCGCCTGCGTGAAGCTGGGCCGGTTGCCGCCGCTCACGTCGGCGGCCAGCGTGAACTGGCTCACCACGAGCAAGCCGCCGCCGATGTCCTGCACGCTGCGGTTCATCTTGCCCGCCTCGTCCGAAAAGATGCGCAGCTTCAAGAGCTTGGCCAGCATGCGGTCGGCCATCGCATCGGCATCGCCGCGCTCGGCGCACAGCAGCACGAGCAGGCCGGCGCCAATGGCGCCGACAGTCTGCCCGGCGATGTCGACACGCGCGCTGGCCACGCGCTGGACGACGGCTTTCATACCGCTTCTTCCTCGATGCGCGGGCCGCGTGCTTCCATGCCCAGGGGCAGCAGCTGGATGGTCACGCGCAGGCCCGGCACGGCGTCCATCAGCGCCTGCTCCAGTTCGTCGCGCATCGCGGCGGCATGCTGCAGCGTCCACTCGCCGGGCACATGCATGTGCAGGTCGGCGAAGCGGCGCTGGCCCGCGCGCCGCGTCACCATGTCGTCGAAGCGCATGCGCGTGCCTTCCGGCATGCGTGCGGCAAACTGGTCGAGCGTGGTGCGCAGCGTGGCAATGGTTTCGGCGTCGAGGGCCTCGTCCATCAGCCCCTGCGACGAGCGCCACACCAGCCTGACGCCTTCGCGCACGATGTTGAGCGCCACGCCAATGGCCAGCACCGGATCGAGCCAGAGCCAGCCGCTGAAGTGCACGGCCACGATGCCGACCACCACCCCGGCCGAGGTCCACACGTCGGCCATCAGGTGCCGCGCATCGGCTTCGAGCGCAATCGAGCGGTGCGTTCGCGCGGCGCGGAACAGCGCAAAAGCCAGGGCCGCGTTGAAGCCCGAACTGACCACCGAGAGCCCGAGCCCCCAGCCCAGCTGCTCCAGCGGCTGCGGCGCAAGCAGCCGCTGCACCGAGACCCAGAGGATGGCGGCGGCGGCGCCGACGATCAGGATGCCCTCGAAGCCCGACGAAAAGTACTCGGCCTTGTGGTGGCCGTAGGGATGGTCCTCGTCGGCCGGCCGCGAGGCGATGGTCACCATGCCCAGTGCAAACATCGCGCTCGCAAGGTTGACGAAGGACTCCATCGCATCGGAGATCAAGCCCATCGAGTTGGTCACATAGCCCGCCAGGCCCTTGAGCAGGATGGTGACGAGCGCAACCGCCACGGAAACACGAAGCAGCGTCTTGGGCGTGAAAGTCATGCAGGGAAGGCGTAGGCGATAAAAGTCGGCAAGAATGCGGCAAAGGTCCGCATCCGCGATCGAATTATCGAGCGCGGCCTCCATCTGCCGACTCCATGTATTTAATATTTGTGGCACCGCGAGACATTCGCAGAAGAGTGATGATGAAAAAATTCCTGATCGCCGTGGGAGGCTTCGCCTTCTGGGGCGCAGCGGCGTTGGCTCAAGCGCAGGCGCCTTCCCGTCCTGCGGGCGCCATCCCCGCTGCAGAACCGCAGGCAGGGTTCGTGAAATCGGTGCGGGGCAACGTGCAGCTGCTCAGCACCGCCGGCACGCTCCGCGCAGCCAACGCAGGCGATGCGCTGGCTGCCGTGGACCGCATCGTGACCGGTCCCGACTCATCCGCCTCGGTGGTCCTGCGCGACGACACGACGCTGGTGGTCGGGCCTTCGTCGCGGCTGGACCTGAAGGAATTCCACTTCAATGCCACCACGCACGAAGGCGGCGTGCTCGTCTCGCTGCTGCGAGGCTCCATGCGCATGATCACCGGCCTGATCGGCAAGACCAATCCCGACGCGATACGGGTGGAGACGCAAACCGCCACCATCGGCATCCGCGGAACCGACTTCATCGTGCAGACCGACGGGCAGCCATGAGGGAGGCGACGACGAACCGGGGCCTTCTTTCCATTGCCGCACTGGCCGCGGCACTGCTGGCCGCATGTTCGGCGCCAGGCACCCGCGTGGTGCTGCTGCCGCAGGCGGACGACAAGCCTTCCGCCGTGATCGTGCGCGCGAAGGACGGCGAGGAAGTCCTTTCCAGGCCCTACCAGCGTGCAACCGCCGCCGTCGGCGCCTCCGGTGCACCGGTGGTCGACCAAGCCGACCCGGCCAAGGTGCAGGCGGACCACAAGATCCTGTTCGACATGCGGCCGCCCGCGCCGCAGCGCTACACCGTGTATTTCGAAGTTGGCGGCACCACGCTCACGCCCGCGTCGCAGCAGGTCATGAACGAGGCGCTGATTGCCGCGCAAACCCGCAGCGGCAGCGACATCGTGGTGACCGGGCACACCGACACCAAGGGCGCGCTCGAGCAGAACGACATGCTCTCGCAGCGGCGCGCGCAGGAAGTGGTGCAGCTCTTCATCGAACGGCAGTTCCCGGCCAGGCGCATCGAGGCCGTGGGCCGCGGCGAGCGCGAACTCGCGGTACCCACCGCGGACGAAGTGGACGAGCCGCGCAACCGGCGCGTCACCATCGAAGTCCGCTGACGGCCAGGCGCGCGGCGCTCGCCGCGCTGCCGGCCCCGCTCAGCCGAGGGTCACGCGCGCGAACTTGCGCTTGCCGACCTGCACCACGTAGCGGCCCGCGGGCAGCTTGAGCGCCTTGTCGCTGACCACCACGGAGTCGACGCGCACGCCGCCGCCATCGATCAGCCGATTGCCTTCGGAGGCCGAGGGCGCAAGGCCGGCCTGCTTGAGCAGCTGCGCAATGCCCAGTGGCGCTCCGGCCAGCGACAGCTCGGGAATGTCGTCGGGCACGCCGCCCTTGCTGCGGTTGATGAAATCCTGTTCCGCCGCCTCGGCCGCCGCCGCGCTGTGGAAGCGCGCGGTGATTTCCTTGGCCAGCGCCACCTTCGCATCCTTGGGGTTGCGGCCGGCCGCGATCTCGGCCTTGAGCGCCTCGATCTGCGCGAGCGACTGGAAGCTCAGCAGCGTGTACCAGCGCCACATCAGCTCGTCGGAGATCGACAGCACCTTGGCGAACATGGTGTTGGCGTCCTCACTGATGCCGATGTAGTTGTTCTTGCTCTTGGACATCTTCTCGACGCCATCGAGCCCTTCCAGCAGCGGCATAGTGAGTATGCACTGCGGTTCCTGGCCGTATTCCTGCTGGAGATGCCGGCCGACGAGCAGGTTGAACTTCTGGTCGGTGCCGCCCAGCTCGAGGTCGCTCTTCAAGGCCACCGAGTCGTAGCCCTGCATCAGCGGGTAGAGGAATTCGTGCACCGAGATCGACTGGCCGGCCTTGAAGCGCTTGTTGAAGTCGTCGCGCTCCATCATCCGCGCCACGGTGTACTTGGCGGCCAGCTGGATCATGCCCCGGGCGCCCAGCGGGTCGCTCCACTCGGAGTTGTAGCGGATTTCGGTTTTTTCGGGGTCCAGCACCAGGCTGGCCTGCCGGTAGTAGGTCTGGGCGTTGGCTTCGATCTGCTCCCGGGTGAGCGGCGGTCGGGTGCTGTTGCGGCCCGAGGGGTCGCCGATGGTGGTCGTGAAGTCGCCGATCAGAAAGATGACCCGGTGCCCCAGATCCTGCAGCTGCCGCATCTTGTTGAGCACCACGGTGTGGCCGATGTGGATGTCGGGAGCGGTCGGATCGAGCCCCAGTTTGATGCGCAGCGGCGTCCCAGTGGCTTCCGAGCGCTGCAGCTTGCGCACCCATTCATCCTGCGGCAGCAGCTCGTCGGTGCCCCGGAGCGATATTTCGAGCGCTCGTCTTACACCATCCGAGAGGCTTGTGGATGTAACAGATTCGGCATTCATAGGCTTTTTTAGCTGATTTTCAGGTTGCCGAAGCTATACTCAGCCCGACTTTTCTAGCGCCGAATTCTAAGCGGCGCTTTTTCCGCACCGCCCTGCCGCCCTGTCCGTCCTGGGCTTTGCAGCGCGGATTTGCAGAACCTGAGCTGGAATTCATAGTTTGATCAACGGCATTCTCGCCGCCGAGGAGCTTTTGGCTTCTCGCGTGGCCTATACGTTCCGGACCTATCCCAAGCAGATCACCGCAGCCATCGCGGCTGCCTTGCTGAGCGCCGGAACCCTGGCAGTGGCCTCCCTGGGCCCCGACGCCTCCGACCTCCCGGTGCAGCAGATCCTCGAAGCGACCGCTCCGCTGTCTTTCGCCGAACAGAGCGAATCGCTGGAAAACTTCAGCTTCACGCTGTTTCGCACCGACATCACGCGCTCCAGCGACACGGCCGAGGCCCTGCTGAAGCGCCTGGGCATTTCCGACCCTGCCGCCACCGCCTTCGTGCGCGGCAGCAGCGAGGCCCGCAACGCCCTGTTCGCCCGCGCCGGGCGCACCGTCACGGCCGAAGCCACGCAGGAAAACCAGCTCAAGAAGCTGAGCGCCCGCTGGATTCCCGATGGCGACGGCGGCTTCAAGCGTTTCGTCATCGAGCGCACGCCGGTCGGCTTCGTGGCGCTCACCGAGCGCGACACGCTGACGCCGGGCACGCGCCTGGCCAGCGGCGTCATCCGCACCTCGCTGTTCGCCGCCACCGACGACTCCCGCGTGCCCGACGCGGTGGCCAGCCAGCTGGCCGACATCTTTGCGGGCGACGTCGACGTGCGCGCGCTGCGCAAGGGCGACCGCTTCGCCGTGGTCTACGAAACCTTCGAAGCCGACGGCCAGGCGCTGCGCAGCGGCCGCGTGCTCTCGGCCGAGTTCGAGAGCGGCGGCAAGGTGCACCAGGCCGTGTGGTTCCAGCCCCCGGGCCAAAAGGGCAGCTATTACCGTCCGAATGGCGATAGCCTGCGCAAGGCCTACCTGAGCTCGCCGGTCGAGTTCTCGCGCGTGTCGAGCGGCTTCGCGATGCGCATGCATCCGATCCTCAACAGCTGGCGCCAGCACAACGGCATCGACTTCGCGGCCCCCACGGGCACCGCGGTGCGCAGCGTCGGCGACGGCACGGTCGATTTCGCCGGCACGCAAAACGGCTACGGCAACATCGTCATCATCAAGCACCGCAACAACCAGCAGACGGCCTACGCCCACCTGAGCCGCATCAACGTCAAGGCCGGCGAAAGCATCACCCAGGGCCAGACGATCGGCGCCGTGGGTTCCACCGGTTGGGCCACGGGCCCTCACCTGCACTTCGAGTTCCGCGTGAACGGCGAGTACCAGGACCCGACCTCCATCGCCCAGGAGGGCGGCGCCCCCATCACTGCGTCCCTGCGCCCGGCCTTCGAGCGCATTGCAGTCGGCGCACGCACCGAGCTGGCGGCCGCGTTCTCGGTCATCCAGGCCAGCGCGGACTGAGCCCCGGCGCGGCTCGCCTTCCCATCGAGATGGCCGCCGAACTGTTCATCGGCCTGATGTCGGGCACCTCGCTCGACGGGGTCGATGGCGTGCTGGCCGATTTCGCGAATGGCCGCATCGCCGTGCGGGCCTATGCCACGGCGCCTTTTCCAGCCGCCTTGCGCGCCGAGCTGATGGCGCTCAACACCCCCGGCGACAACGAGCTCCACCGTGCCGCGCTGGCCGGCAACGGCCTGGCCCGCATCTATGCTGGCGTCGCCAGCCAGCTGCTGGCGGACAGCGGCACTCCTGCCAGCCAGGTGACGGCCCTCGGCGCGCACGGGCAGACGGTGCGCCATCGGCCCACCGAGTTCGACGGCGTCGGCTACACCCTGCAGATCAGCAACCCCTCGCTGCTGGCCGAGCTGACCGGCATCGACGTGGTGGCGGACTTCCGAAGCCGCGACCTGGCCGCGGGTGGACAGGGCGCGCCGCTGGTGCCCGCCTTCCACCGTGCGCTGTTCGCACGCGCTGGCGAACCCGTGGCGGTGCTGAATATCGGTGGCATTTCCAACCTGAGCCTGCTACCCGCGGCCGACGCGCCGGGAGAGCCGGCGGTGCTCGGCTTCGATTGCGGCCCCGGCAATGCCCTGATGGACCACTGGAGCCAGCTCCATACCGGCCAGCCCTTCGACCGCGGCGGGCAATGGGCCGCCAGTGGGCAGGTGCTGCCCGACCTGCTCGCGCGGCTGCAGGCCGATCCGTATTTTGCGAAGGCGCCTCCCAAGAGCACCGGGCGCGACCTGTTCAATCCCGCGTGGCTTTCGGCCCGCCTGGCCCCGGCTGCCGGCGCGGCGCCCGCCGACGTGCAGGCCACCCTGACCGAGTTCACCGCCGGCGTATGCGCAGCGGACGTTTTTCGCTACGGAAACGATAGCAAACTGCTGATCGTCTGCGGTGGCGGGGCGCTGAACGATCATCTGCTCGAGCGCCTGCGCGCGCATTTGCCCGGCGTGGAAGTGGCTGCCTCCGCGGCGCACGGCCTACCCCCGTTGCAGGTCGAGGCCGCGGCCTTTGCCTGGCTGGCCCGAAGCACGGTACGGCGCGAAGCCGGCAACCTGGCCAGCGTGACCGGCGCAAGGGGCGGCCGCGTGCTCGGGGCGATCTACCCCGCCTGACCGGTCGGCCCGCCGAGGCTCATTGGCGTTCATGGCCGTTGCAGCGGGCAGCAAAAAGCCGCCCGAAGGCGGCTTTCTTCTGAAGATCGAATGCTGGGCCGGGCATCAAGCCGAGAAGCTCGATCCACAGCCGCAGGTGCTGGTGGCGTTCGGGTTCTTGATCACGAACTGGGCGCCCTGCAGGTCTTCCTTGTAGTCGATCTCGGCGCCGACCAGGTACTGGTAGCTCATGGCATCGATCAGCAGCGACACGCCGTTCTTGGTCATGGTGGTGTCGTCTTCGTTGGTGATTTCATCGAAGGTGAAACCGTACTGGAAGCCCGAGCACCCGCCGCCCTGCACGAACACGCGCAGCTTGAGGTCGGGATTGCCCTCTTCGGCGATCAGGTCGGCCACCTTGGCAGCCGCACTGTCGGTGAAGACGATCGGTTCGGGCATCTGGGTCTGGATGTTTTCGGCAACAGCGCTCATGGGGGATAACTCCTTGGGGGCCGTACATGCGGCCAATGGACCAATGCTACTGCAATGCCGCATTCCTGGCTGGCGGGAGGCAGCGAGCACCCAACACAAGTGGGGTCGAACACACATCCGCCAAGGCCGCGGCAATGAAAAAGCCGCCCGAAGGCGGCTTTTGTTCGCGATGAACAGGATCAGCGCTTGCTGAACTGCTTGCGGCGGCGTGCAGAGTGCAAACCGACCTTCTTGCGCTCGACTTCACGTGCATCGCGCGTGACGTAGCCGGCCTGGCTCAGCACCGGCTTGAGGCTTGCGTCGTAGTCGATCAGCGCACGGGTGATGCCGTGGCGCGTTGCGCCGGCCTGGCCCGATTCACCGCCGCCGTTGACGTTGACCATGACATCGAATGCTTCGAGGTTGTTGGTCAGCACCAGGGGCTGCTTGGCAATCATGATCGAGGTTTCGCGGCCGAAGAACTCCTGGATGTCCTTGCCGTTGACCGTGATCTTGCCGGTGCCCTTTTTCAGAAACACACGGGCGACGCTCGATTTGCGACGGCCGGTGCCATTGTTCCATTCACCAATCATTCTCAAGGCTCCTTACAGTTCCAGCACTTTGGGCTGTTGGGCGGTGTGCGGGTGCTCTGCACCACCGTACACCTTGAGTTTCTTGATCATCGCGTAGCCGAGCGGGCCCTTGGGCAGCATGCCCTTGACGGCCTTTTCCAGGGCGCGGCCCGGATGCTTGGCTTGCATGTCGCGGAAGTTCGTGGCCGTGATACCGCCCGGGTAGCCCGAGTGACGGTAGTAGACCTTGTCGATCGGCTTGGCGCCGGTGACGCGCAGCTGGGCTGCGTTGATGATGACGATGAAGTCACCGGTATCGACGTGAGGCGTGTAAATGGCCTTGTGTTTGCCGCGCAAACGGAGAGCAACTTCGCTGGCTACTCGTCCGAGGACCTTGTCGGTCGCGTCAATCACAAACCACTCGTGCGTCACGTCAGCGGGCTTGGCGCTGAACGTTTTGGTCATGAGTTTTCTCTATAAAGAGGGTTTGGCGAGCCCTTTTCCACGGTCGGCGTTCCTCTGACGGGAATCTCTTAGGTGGGGATAATTCTCCGCCGCGGGGCTACAAAAACGCTGCGAAGCCCGCGATTATACGAAGAATCGGCCAATCTGGGCAAATTCGAGCCGGCCGCCCGCCCAAGCCGTTACCATTGACCCCATGTTCAGTTACCGCCACGCCTTCCACGCCGGCAACCACGCCGACGTGCTCAAGCACACGGTGCTGATTGCCACGCTCGACCACCTGCTCGAAAAAGAAGCAGCGCTGACCGTGGTCGACACCCATGCCGGCGCCGGCCTGTACCGCCTGGACGGCGACTACGCCGGCACCAGTGGCGAGGCCGCCGAAGGCGTGCTGCGACTGCTGGCGGACAAGAAAGCACCTGCCTCGCCGACCCCTGCCGCCAAGTCCGCCGCCAAAAAGGCAACGCCCGAAGCCGAGGCGCCCCTGGCCGACGCGATTGCACGCTACCTGAGCGTCATCCACGACTTCAACCCCAAGGGCGGCGCCCGCATCTATCCCGGCTCGCCATTCATCGTGCAGCATCTGCTGCGCGACCACGACAAGCTCAAGCTGTTCGAGCTGCACCCGACCGATGCCCGCACGCTGGACGCCAACATCGCCCAGCTCGAGGCGGGCCGCCAGATCGCGGTGCTGCGCGAGGACGGCTTCGGCAGCGCCACCAAGTTCCTGCCGCCGCCCTCGCGCCGCGCGCTGGTGCTGATGGACCCGAGCTACGAGATCAAGAGCGACTACGGCCGCGTGCTCGACTTCGCGGCCGAGGCGCTCAAGCGCTTTGCCACCGGCACCTACGCCATCTGGTACCCGATCATTCCGCGCCCCGAGGCGCATGACCTGCCGCGCCGGCTCAAGACCCTGGCCACCAAGGCCGGCAAGCCCTGGCTGCACGCCACGCTCACGGTCAAGTCGAGCAAGCTGACCACCACCCCGACGGGCGAAACCCAGCGTCCGGGCCTTCCGGCCAGCGGCATGTTCCTGATCAACCCGCCCTACACGCTGAAGCCGCTGCTGGCGGTCGCCCTGCCCCAGCTGGCGGAACGACTGGCCCAGGACCGGCACGCCACCTTCTCGCTCGACTCGGGCGGCTAGGCCCCGGCCGGCCTTCTGCCGGACTTATCGGCGGCGGCGCGGCGGCACTTTCACCTGACGGCGTGCGGGTGCCGGTGCAGCCGCCGGAGCTTGCGCCTGAGCCTCGCCCTCTTCCACCTCGGAGCCGCCGCAACGCATGCCCTCGCGATCGATGATCGTCAGCGCCACCTGCTTGATGCCGAGCCCGATCAGCCCGATGCGCTCGGCCGCGGCGCGGCTCAGGTCGATGATGCGGCCCTGCGCATAAGGCCCCCGGTCGGTGATGCGCACCAGCACCTCGCTGCCGTTGACGAGGCTGCGCACGCAAACGC
This sequence comes from Variovorax sp. VRV01, assembly GCF_014852545.1. Classification (NCBI taxonomy): domain Bacteria; kingdom Pseudomonadati; phylum Pseudomonadota; class Betaproteobacteria; order Burkholderiales; family Comamonadaceae; genus Variovorax; species Variovorax sp. VRV01. Next base: position 79,905 of record NZ_JACVBS010000001.1, on the reverse strand, counting down.
GGGTATTGAACGGCAAGGTCTTGTGGGCCGCCGTCATGGCCGTCATGTCGAAGCGCTCGCCGCTCGCGGTCTTGCGCTGGTGGAACTGGATGCCGTACCACGAGGCCCCGCCGCGCTCGAAGATCTCGCGCGGGCCGCCGTCTCCAGGCACGCCGTCGTCGGGCCCCAGTTCGCCGGCGCCCGATACGGCAAGGTCGTAGCGAACCGAAGGCACGTTCGATCGTGCCGGAGCACCCGGCGGAACGGCCAGCTGGCGCGGCAGCGGCAGGAGCTTGGCGTCCTTGTCGGTCGGCCCGCCCTCGGTGGCGGGGGGCATCGCACAGCCGGCCAGCGCACAGGCTGCTGCGACAAGCGCAACCCGAAACGCCGCGCGCAGCGGGCTCCCCGCTCCTGGACGCCCCCCCTTCAACCGAGGCGCTCCAATACAGCCAGCGTCGCCGCCGACTGGTTCATCGTGTAGAAGTGCAGCGCCGGCGCGCCGCCGCCCTGCAGCCGCGCGCAGAGGTCGGTCACCACGTCGAGGCCGAAGGCCTTGATGGAGGCCGTGTCGTCGCCGAAGCCCTGCAGCCGCAGGCGGATCCAGCGCGGGATCTCGGCGCCGCAGGCATCCGAGAAGCGCATGAGCTGCGTCGAGCTGGTGATCGGCATGATGCCCGGCACGATCGGCAGGTCGAGCCCCAGCTTGCGGGTGTCGTCGACGAAGCGGAAGTACGCCTCGGGGCTGAAGAAATACTGCGTGATCGCGGAATCGGCGCCGGCCTTCACCTTGGCGGCGAAGGCCTGCAGGTCGGCCTCGGGCGAACGTGCCTGCGGATGCACCTCCGGGTAGCAGGCCACCTCGATGTGGAAGTCGCGGCCGGTCTCCTCGCGGATGAAGGCCACGAGGTCGCTCGCGTACTGGAACTCGCCGCCGATGCCGTAGCCACTCGGCAGGTCGCCGCGCAGGGCGACCAGGCGCTTCACGCCCATCGCCTTGAGCTCGGCCAGCTGTTCGCGCACGGTGGCGCGCGTGGCGCCGATGCACGAGAAGTGGCTGGCGGCATCGACGCCCTCGGACAGGATCTCCTGCACCGCGCCGAAAGTGCCCTGGTGCGTGGAGCCGCCTGCGCCGTAGGTCACCGAGCAGAACTCGGGCTGGCGCGCATACAGCTGCTGGCGCACCGCGCGCAGCTTGACCGCGCCTTCGGGCGTCTTGGTCGGAAAGAATTCGAAGCTCAATGGAAGGCGCACCTGCGTCTCCTAGGAACCGTTCGCCTGGTCCGCGCGAACGGCGTGAATGAAAAACTCGCGGTTGCCGTCGCCGCCGGCAATGGGGCTGTCGAACCACTGCAGCACGCGCAGCCCGAGCGCCTCGCAGGCATCGCGCAGGCGCTTTTCGACCACCGCGTACATCGACGCGTCGCGCACGATGCCGCCCTTGCCGACCTGCCCCGGCTGCAGTTCGAACTGCGGCTTGACGAGCATCAGCAGCTGGCCGTCGCCGGCCAGGAACGGCACCACGGCCGGCAGCACCAGCGTGAGCGAGATGAACGACAGGTCGCCGACGATCAGGTCGAAGCGCAGTTCGGAAGGCTCTTCGCCCTCTTCTTCCTGCAGGTCGTCCGGCGACAGCGCACGCGCATTGATGCCCTCGATGGCCACCACGCGCTCGTCCTCGCGCAGCTTCGGATGCAGCTGCCCATGGCCGACGTCGACGCCCACCACTTTCGCCGCGCCGGCTTGCAGCAGGCAGTCGGTGAAGCCGCCGGTCGACTGGCCCACGTCGAGGCACAGCTTGCCGTCGGCGCTGACGCCGCTCGCCGCCAGCGCGCCTTCGAGCTTGAGCCCGCCGCGCGACACATAGCGCGCCTCGGCTGCATCGTCGAGCTCGACCTCGGCGGACTCGGGTACCTCGTCGCGGTTCTTCACCACCGGGCGCCACGCGTCCGCGCTGCCCGCATCGCGCCAGCGCATGCCGCCGGCAATCAGCCGCACGGCCTGCGAACGCGACGCGGCAAAGCCGCGCTCCACCAGCAATTGGTCAGCGCGCATCAGTACCGGTACGTGTCCGGCTTGTAGGGGCCGTTCTTGCTCACGCCGATGTAGGCGGCCTGCTCGTCCGTCAGCTCGGTCAGCATCGCGCCGACCTTCTTCAGGTGCAGGCGCGCGACCTTCTCGTCGAGGTGCTTGGGCAGCACGTAGACCTTGCCGGCCTGGTAGGCATCGGGCTTGGTGAAGAGCTCGATCTGGGCGATGGTCTGGTTGGCGAACGACGACGACATCACGAAGCTCGGGTGGCCCGTGCCGCAGCCCAGGTTCACGAGGCGGCCCTTGGCCAGCAGGATGATCTTCTTGCCGTCGGGGAAGGTGATGTGGTCGACCTGCGGCTTGATTTCTTCCCACTCGTACTTCTCGATCGACGCGACGTCGATCTCGTTGTCGAAGTGGCCGATGTTGCAGACGATGGCCTGGTCCTTCATGGCAGCCATGTGCTCGTGGCGGATCACGTCGCGGTTGCCGGTGGTGGTCACGAAGATGTCGGCCTTGTCGGCGGCGTATTCCATGGTGACGACCTTGTAGCCTTCCATCGCGGCCTGCAGCGCGTTGATGGGGTCGATCTCGGTCACCCACACCTGCGCGCTCAGCGCGCGCAGCGCCTGGGCCGAGCCCTTGCCCACGTCGCCGTAGCCGGCCACGCAGGCCACCTTGCCGGCGATCATCACGTCGGTCGCGCGCTTGATGCCGTCCACCAGCGATTCGCGGCAGCCGTAGAGGTTGTCGAACTTGCTCTTGGTGACCGAATCGTTCACGTTGATGGCGCGGAACAGCAGCGTGCCCTTGGCGCTCATCTCGTTCAGGCGGTGCACGCCGGTGGTCGTTTCCTCGGTCACGCCGATGATCTCGGCCGACTTGCGGGTGTACCAGGTCGGATCGACCGCCAGCTTGGCCTTGATGGCGGCGTAGAGGATGCGCTCTTCCTCGCTGGTGGGCTTGGCGAGCACGCCCAGGTCCTTCTCGGCGCGCTGGCCCAGGTGCATGAGCAGCGTGGCATCGCCGCCGTCGTCCAGGATCATGTTGGGGCCTTCGCCCTGCGAGCCCTTGGGGCCGAAGTCGAAGATGGCGTGCGTGTAGTCCCAGTAGTCCTTCAGCGATTCGCCCTTGATCGCGAACACCGGCGTGCCGGCAGCGGCAATCGCGGCGGCGGCATGGTCCTGCGTGGAAAAGATGTTGCACGAGGCCCAGCGCACGGTGGCGCCGAGCGCCTGCAGCGTCTCGATCAGCACGGCCGTCTGGATCGTCATGTGCAGCGAGCCCGTGATGCGCGCGCCCTTGAGCGGCTGCGCCTTCGAGAATTCCTCGCGGATCGCCATCAGGCCGGGCATTTCGGTTTCCGCGATGCGGATTTCCTTGCGGCCCCAGGCGGCCAGCGAGAGGTCGGCAATCGCCTGGTCGGCGGTGGAAACGGGGGTGGGCTTGAGAACAGCGCTCATGAGAACTCCAACAAAGCTAGTTTGAAAGGTGCCACTGCGTTCGGGGAAAAGACTCACCGCGAGAACAGCGGGTGAGCGTGGTTGCGATGTGGTCCGAGCCTCACGCCTGACGGCGCTGCAACGCTCCTCGGAACCGCGGATTGTAGACGGGGCGCCAAGGCGAGCCAACCGCCGGGGCATCCCACATGCCGGAAAGCGCATTTCGCATCCGAGGTATACATTGACCTGACCCCAACGCCGGAAGTTCCACCCATGCGCTTGTCCAGACTCTCCCCCGTCCTGCTGGCCTCGGCCGCCTTCCTTCTTGTGGCCGGCGCGCCGGTCCTGGCCTCTGCGCAGGCCGCCCCCGATCCGGTACGCATCCGCGGCACCATCGTGCGCATCGACGCCAAGGCCCTCGTGGTCCAGGACCGCGGCGGCGAGGTCGTCAGCCTGGCGAGGCCGGGCGACATGGCCGTGTCGGAGGTCTACCCGATCAAGCTGTCCGACATCAGGCAGGGCAGCTTCATCGGCACCGCCGCCATGCCGCAGGCCGACGGCACACAAAAGGCGCTCGAGGTGGTGGTGTTCCCCGAGGCCGCGCGCGGCACGGGCGAAGGCCACCGTCCCTGGGACCTGCTGCCGCAGAGCACCATGACCAACGCCACCGTGGCCGACCTGGCCGCGGCGCCGACATCAGTGCGCGGCGGGCAGCAGCTGCGGTTGACCTACAAGGGCGGCGAGAAGACCGTCATCGTGCCGCCCGACGTGCCGGTCGTGACCTTCCGCCCCGGCACCGAGGCCCTGCTGGTGCCCGGCGCCAAGGTGCTGGTCAATGCGCAGGAAAGGAACGGCGTGCCCACGGCGCTGCGCGTCACCGCCGGACGCAACGGCTTCGCGCCACCGATGTAGCCCAAGGGAAATCCCGCAGGCAATTCTTGCCGCCGCGGCGCCGCGGGCGGGCTGCCGCGGCGTATCGTGGCGAGGGACCGTCGGCCGTCCGGCCGGTCCTTGCCGCTCACCCGTTCTTCACCCGACACAGGAGATACCGCACCATGGCCACTGCCAAGAAAGCCGCCGCGAAGAAGACCACCGCCAGCAGCAGCACCAAGGCGGCTCCCGACGCCGCCGACATGCTCGACCCCTTGAAGAATCTCAAGGCCATGACCGACCGCCTGCAGGACCTCAACCTGACTGGCGGCGCGAGCAAGCTGCTCGAGAGCGGGCAAAAGGACCTCCAGGCGCTGATGCAGGCGAACCAGAAGTCCTACCAGGGCCTGCAGACCGTGGTGCAGCGGCAGACCGAGATGATCAAGAGCGCCATCGCCGAATGGCAGACGGCCGCCAAGGAAATGCCCGGCAAGGATGCCAAGGCCAACCTCGCCAAGCTCGACGAACTCGGCCGTCAGTCGTTCCAGCGCGCCATCGACGACATCAAGGAGTTGGCCAACCTCGCGGCCAAGTCGCAGGCCGACGCGTTCGAACTGGTGCGCCAGCGGATCCAGGCCAATGTGGATGAAGTGACGAAGTTACTGCAGCGCAAGTAATCTCGAAAGAGGGCATTAAAACCTTTGGCTGTAGCCATTTGGTATTGAGTTTTCTGGGCGGCCTAATCTGCTGGCTCGCACAAGCGCAAATCTGTTGCACAAAGTCACCGACCCCGTGATGTTTCGCACGGTAAATCCCGGTGCAAATTTGGAAAAACCTTGCCTTGCTGGACAATCGCGTGTCAAGACGTAACGTTCAGGGAGCAGGTATGCGCGCAGGTCTCGGGATAGGTTTGAGCACGATCATGTTGTCAGCTCTGCTGGCTGCATGTGGAGGATCAAGCGGTGGTGGTGGCAGTGGTGGATTCGCCCCAGTCGCCGCAGTGGCGGGCACCGAAACGGCAGCCCAGAGCACGCCACCGGCTCCTGCCGCCAACGCCAACGCCGCCCCCGTGCTCATCGAGTCCAGGGTGCAGACGCCAGAACTCGCGGCAATCGATGTCAGCCCGTTCAAGGACCGCCCCGCGGGGGCCCGGCCGGTGCCACGGCACGTCCTCCTGCCGTCGCTCCCGACAGAGAGCGCCCTTCCATTGAAGTCGGCACCTGCGGTTTTCGGCACGCCCACCAAGATCGGCGTTGCGCGCCGCATTGCCGAAACAGCGAATGTCCAGTCGGTGTCGAGCATGATGAGTTGGACACCGTCGGAACGAGGCGGAAAACTGGCCGCGTTGCGATTCGCTTCACCGGATGCGAAGGGTGTTCGCATCGGGCTGCGTGTTGAGAGTCTTCCCTTGGGCACCATGGTGAGCTTCTATGGAGACACGAGCAAAAAGCTGTACGAGGTGTCTGCACAGGAAATCCTCGCGACCATCCAACGCAATCTCGATGCAGGCGATTCAAGCGACAACGCGCGAATTTATTGGTCGCCCAACATGGGAGGAGAAGCGCTCACTGTCGAAATCGAGGTACCGCCCAACGCCGTGCTGGATGCAGTCAAGGTGGCCGTTCCCATGCTGTCCCACGTGGCGGTCGACATCACCAAACAGGATTCGTTGCAGAAAATCGGGGAAGCAGGGACATGCAATCTTGACGTTACGTGTGCGTCCCAATACGACACCCTCAGCAAGTCCGTAGCGTTGATGGACTTCATCCAGGACGGAGGCAATTATGTGTGCACCGGCACGCTGCTCAACGACCGCATGTCGACGGGTACGCCCTACTTCCTGAGCGCCAACCATTGCATCTCCAACCAGACAGTTGCGTCGACTCTCTACACCTTGTGGTCCTACAAGTCAGCCAGTTGCAACAGCACGCAGGTCAGTCCGGCACTGGTCACAATCGGTTCCGGTGCGACGCTGCTCTATGCCGAGTCGACGACCGACACCTCCTTCATGCGGCTGAATTCGCAACCGCCGGCCGGGGCGTTGTTTGCCGGATCAAGCCCCTTCGAACCTCGCTCCTTTGACGGCATGCAAGGTGTTTACGGCGTGCATCATCCGAAGGGTGACTTGCAGAAGTACAGTGAAGGCGACTATCTCGGAACCGCAGCCTGTGGAAGTTCGAGCTGCAACTCCTCAACGGGAAGCGACGCCAAGTTTCTGGCCGTCAGGTGGAATCGAGGCGTGACCGAGGGCGGCAGCAGCGGCTCGGGGCTGTTCCGGAGGTTGAACGGCAAGGACTATCTCGTCGGGCAGTTGTTGGGCGGAGCGTCTTCGTGCAGCCAGCCCGCCGGATACGACTTTTACGGACGCTTCGATCTTCCTTTCAACGCTGCGCTGCAGCAGTGGCTCAACGCGCCATCGACCACAGTGCGCACGACCATCTACCGCTTCTACAACACCAAGACAGGTGCGCATTTCTATACCTCCAACGTGCCGGAGCGTGACCTCGTCATCACGAAGCTGCACGAGTACAGCTACGAAGGCCCTGCCTTCTTCGCGTTTGGCGCCGCAGCACCAGGCACCAGCCCAGTTTATCGGTTCTACAACACACGCACGGGCGCACACTTTTACACCATCGACGAGCAGGAACGCGCTCGGGTGCAGGGCAATTGGCCGTGGTACCTGTTCGAGGGAGTAGCTTGGTATGCAAACACCTCGCAGAGCAGCAGCGCTACGCCAATGTTCCGGTTCTATCAAACGAAAGTTCAGACCCATTTCTACACAATCAACGCCAGCGAGCGGGACAGCATTCAACAAAATCTTCCGATGTACACGTACGAGGGAATTGCATATTTCGGTTGGACGAGCCTTTGATTCACTTGCCTTGTAGCAGCGGCGTTCTGTGGGTCGACTGTTCGATCCATAGGATTCACCGTTCTAGTCGACGTTGAGTGGAGGCTCGACCCGGCCCGGCGCGGGCAGACGCACATCTGCGAAAATCACGGGTTCCCTGGAGTTCCCGTGTCATCCCCCTTTCTCTCCGAAACCCGCCGCCGTCGCACCTTCGCGATCATTTCCCACCCTGACGCCGGCAAGACCACGCTGACCGAGAAGCTGCTGCTTTTCTCGGGCGCGATCCAGATCGCCGGCTCGGTGAAGGCGCGCAAGGCCTCGCGCCACGCCACCTCCGACTGGATGGAAATCGAAAAGCAGCGCGGCATCTCGGTGGCGTCGTCGGTCATGCAGATGCTGTACCGCGACCACGTGATCAACCTGCTCGACACGCCCGGCCACAAGGACTTCTCGGAGGACACCTACCGCGTGCTCACGGCGGTGGACTCGGCCCTGATGGTGATCGACGCGGCCAACGGCGTGGAGGCGCAGACGCGCCGGCTGATCGAGGTCTGCCGCCAGCGCGACACGCCCATCATCACCTTCGTCAACAAGATGGACCGCGAGGTGCGCGAGCCGCTCGACATCCTCGACGAGGTGGAGCGCGAGCTCGGTATGCCCTGCGTGCCGATGACCTGGCCCGTGGGCCAGGGCAAGAGCTTCCGCGGGATCATGAACCTGCGCACGCAGGCGATGACGGTGTTCGAGTCGGGCAGCGAGCGGCTGCCGCAGGACTTCGAGACCATTCCGCTGAGCGAGCGCGAGACGCTCACCAAGCGCTTCGGCGCCGACTTCGAGCACGCCATGGAAAGCATGGAGCTGGCCACCGGCGCCTCACCGACCTGGGACCGCGAAGCCTTCCTGGCCGGCAAGCAGACGCCGGTGTTCTTCGGCTCCGGCGTGAACAACTTCGGCGTGATGGAAGTGCTCGACGCGCTGGTCGACCTCGCGCCGTCGCCGCAGTCGCGCACCAGCACCACGATGGTCAACCGCCAGCCCGTGGTGAAGGAGATCCAGCCCGAGGACAAGGACTTCGCGGGCGTGGTGTTCAAGGTGCAGGCCAACATGGACGCCAATCACCGCGACCGCATCGCCTTCGTGCGCATGGCCTCGGGCAAGTACACGCCGGGCATGAAGCTCAAGGTGCAGCGCACCGCCAAGGAACTGCGGCCGACCAGCGTGGTCACCTTCATGAGCCAGCGCCGAGAGGCGGTCGAAGAGGCCTATGCAGGCGACATCGTGGGCTTCACCACGCATGGCGGCGTGCAGCTGGGCGACACCATCACCGACGGCGCGAGCCTGCAGTTCACCGGCCTGCCCTTCTTCGCGCCCGAGCTGTTCATGACGGTGATCCTGAAGAACCCGCTGCGCACCAAGCAGCTGCAGCAGGGCCTGGCCCAGCTCGGCGAGGAAGGTGCCATTCAAGTGTTCCGCCCCGAGATCGGAGGGCCGATGCTGCTGGGTGCCGTCGGCCAGCTGCAGTTCGAGGTGGTGCAGCACCGCCTGAAGGCCGAGTACGACGCCGACGTGCGGCTCGAAGGCTGCCAGTACACGGGCGCGCGCTGGATCACGGCCGATTCGCCGGCCGAGCTGCGCGAATTCGTCAACGCCTATCCACAGCGCATGGCCAAGGACGCGGCCGACACGCTCGCCTTCCTGTGCACTTCGCCCTACGACGTGCGGCTCGCGCAGGAGCGCTTTCCGAAGATCCACTTCCATCCGCTGCGGGAGCACGCGGGGCTGGCGCTGCAGAACGCGGGCTGACGCAGGCTCAGCTGCCCGTCGAAGCGTAGTGGCGCAGCCCGATGCGCCATGCGCCGAATGCCGCCGCGAGGAACACGAAGCCCGCGAGCGGCGACACCATGCCCACCCAGCCCGGCGCACCCAGCGGATCCGGCTTGCCGAGGATCGCGAGCGCCGGGTAGTACGCCACGCAGGCCAGCGGCACGATGAAGGTCAGCACGCGGCGGAACCACTGCGCATAGAGCGCCAGCGGGTACTGCGCCGCCTGCACGCCGCCGTAGGTGAGCACGTTGGCGATCTCCAGGCTTTCGACGGTCCAGAACGACAGCGTGCCCTGCAGCACCAGGATGCCGAGGAAGAGCGCGATGCCGCCGGCCAGTGCGAACACGGCGAGCGCCACGGCGCCCGGGGTCCATGCGATGCCGGCCTGGACGGTCGCGAAGACCAGCACGACCAGGCCCTGCAGCAGCCGGCCCAGGCGGCTGATTCGTACGTCGTGCCCCATGAGCTGCAACGCCAGCGGCCGCGGGCGCAGCAGCAGCCGGTCGAAGGTGCCGGTGCGCAGGAACTCGGTGCCGAGCACGTCGAAGCCGCGGCCCAGCGCGTCGGCAATCGCGAACATGCAGTTCACCAGCCCGTAGAACAGCGCGACCTCGCCGATGCCCCAGCCCTGCACCTCGCCGAAGCGATGGAACAGCGCCCAGACGGCGACCACCTCGATGCCTGTGCCGAGGAACTGGCCTGTCGTGAGCAGCAGCGCGGACGCCGGGTATCTGGCCTGGCCGCTGATGGAGGCGGCCATGAGGCGGAAGAAGAGAGGGAGGGCGCCCATCTTTCAGCGGCTTTCTCGGCTTGTTTCGCCGTGGTCCAGGGCGCGGTCCTCGTGCGGGCCGCTCAACCGCTGTGCAGATTGCGTCGTGCCACTCATTGCTCGTAACAGATGTCCAGCCGGATCAATGCGCCGCGGGCATCGATGCGGTCGGCTCGGAAGTAAAAACGGCCGCGGTAGCTGTCGAGGTGAAGGGGCACGGCGACCGGATCGCCCCAGCTCGTCACCGAAAAGCCGCGCTCGCGCAGCCATCGCAGCAGGGCATCCAGGCGCTGCGGCTCGGCGTCGACGCGGATGTCGGCGTCTGCGGGCGGCGTGCCTTGCGGGTCCTGCTGCCAGCGCGCGAAGCTGCCGAACAGCGTGAAGTCGTGTCCCTCTGCGCGCATGGCATCGAGCAACGCAACGGTGGCTGGCAGGTCGATGCGCTCGCGCTGCTTGCGAAAGACCAACGCGTACTCGTGGCGCCGGTCGGTGCGGGCATCGGCGTCGCTGTCTTGCGCGTCGTGCGGATAGACCAGCACGCGCTCTTCTTCCATCGCGAAGAGCGAACCCAGGATGCGCGCGAGGTCGACGGCCAGCGGCAGCACGCGATCGCCGATCCGGAGGTTCTGCACCATCGCGATGCAGGCGCCCCCCTCGCGCAATCCGGCGCGGACGCGGTGGAAGACGTTGCGCAGGCCGTCGAGGTGCTGCGCATAGCTCTGGCTGCCGTAGAGCTGGGAGCTTGTCTGCGTACCGGCCCAGCGGCAACCGAAGTAGGGCACGTTCGTCAGGCAGAGGTCGAAGGGCGGGAGCGCAGCGTCTTCGAGCGCATCGCACGAGGCGTGCAGGAGCGTCGTACCGTGTGCGAGGCCGTGGCGTGCCAGCCGCTCGCGGATGAGGTCGATGCGGCCGGCATCGACTTCGCAGCCCAAGGCCTGTCGGCCATCGAGGCGCGCCGCGAGCAGTGTCGTGCCGAAGCCGGCGAATGGATCGAACACCGTGTCGCCCGGTTGCGAGAACCGGCACACGAAGGGCCGCATCTGCTCGACCCATCCGCAATCGCGCCCACCCATCGGGTCCCGCGCGCGCAGGTCGTCCGGCAGCCGGTGGCGCGGCGATTCATGGTCGAGCCTCAGCCAGCTGTGACCGGTCATGGGCAGGCCTGCGCGGTGCGCGTGTCGAGCAACACGTCGTGCCCGGGTTCCCAGCCGGCGCAGAGCTGGCCGTCGGCAAAGTAGACGAGCTTGTAGACATCGCCGGTGGCATGGCGCGCGTGCATGGCACCGTAGTCGGCGCTTTCGAAGACGACCGTCAGGCCGTTCCCGGTGCGCAGGCGCAGGTTCCAGAAGTAGTAGCCCTCGGTGAGGCTTTCGAGGGTCCACCCGCGCGAGACGCCGGGGTCGTCGAGGCAGGCCGTCAGCAGCGCGTCCATCGAGACCCGCTCCGTGCGCAGGTGGCGCGCGGTGGCGTTGTCGCGATAGCCGTCGCCGAGCCGCGAGAACTCCCGGAAGACGACGGTGCCGGCGCCGCATTCCCGTGCCCACGCGAGGTACGCGGCCACGTCCGGCGGCTGCGCAATGCCGCCACGCTGGAGGATGCACACGAGCCGCAGCGCCACCGTATCGGCGAGCCGGCGCGCGGTGCGTTCGAACACGGTCTGGTAGCCGATGGCCACCTCGGGGCGGAACCGCATGATGGCCTGGTTGGCCGCGCCGTCGTGGTGATGGCGGGACAGTTCCAGCCAGCTCATTCCGAAGCTTGGCAGCGCGCGCCGCAGCACCTCGCCCTGCGGCCCGGCAAAGCCCGCGCCGTTGGTGTAGAGCACGCGGTCCTCGACCACCGGCCCCTCGCTTTCGCCCGCGGCCAGGGTGTGGAGCAGCCGAAGCATCCAGTCGGCGTCGTCGCTCGTTTCCAGGCCCGAGAGCGACCACGACAACGGTACGCCGCGCAAGGCCCGCAGCGCGCGGGACAGGCCGTCGAAGTAGCCGGACGCCGGGCGCAGCCGGGACGCCGAGGTGCCGCCCCCGGCCTTGCGCAGGTTTTCCGAGCAGAAGCCGCAGCGTGCCGAACAAGGCTTCACGGAGGCATACGGCGTGAACGTGAGGGGCTGCGCAAGGCGTCGCTCGATGCCGCCGATCGTGTGCGTGTGCCAGCGCGCGGCTTCGTTCAGGGGCGGCGTGCGAAGGGTCACGCCGTGCACAGCGCGGCGAAGGCGCTCGAAGAGGGGGGAGCTCGCGCTGCGCGGCAGGTCGGCCACCGCGACCTGCTCCATCGCGCAGGTCGCGATCCGCGCAGCGCGTGGCACCGGCGTATCGGCTTCAGCGGGAATGGCAGGGCGCATGGCAGCGGCGGGATTGTCGCACCCGCCACGATACGGCAGCACGGCCTCCGATGGTTGGAGCGGCCCCCTGCGCACGCCAGCGCGGGAAGCGCCGACACGGTGCAAGCCAGCCACCCTAGCCACCCTGCACCTGCAGGCTGCGCATGGTGCGCCCCATCGCCACCCGCCCGAGCGCGACCAGCACGGCAATCCAGAAGCACTGCAGCCCCAGTCCACCGAGCGCATGCCAGCCGCCCAGCTGCCCGAAATACAGCCGCGCCGGAAGGTCGAACAGCCCCGCCAGCGGCTGCACCAGCAGCGCGGTCTGCCAGGCGTCGGGCAGCAGCGCCAGCGGCAGCAGGTTGCCCGAGAACACGATGACCACGGGGGTGGCCACCGCACTGATGCCGCGCTCGTTGAGCGCCGCCGTGGCCGCCACGTTGAGCAGCATCACCATCGCGGTCGACAGCAGCAGCGCGAGCCCGACCGACAGCAGGAACGCCATGCCGGCCACCGCGTTCGCGGGCGGCTGCCAGGCCCATTCGCCCAACCCTGCCAGCGGTAACGCGACCGCCGAGAAGGCTGCCATCAACGCCACGCGCGGCAACAGCCGCGCCGCGATCCAGCCGGCGCTGCGCGCGAACCACAGCGCGTAGGCATCCACCGGCCGCAGCCGGTCGTAGGCCACCGCGCCGGTGCGCACGGCCTGCGCCACCTCCGGGTCGCCGAGCCAGGGCAGCAGCACCAGCAGGCCTTGCGCGAGCCAGGTGTAGCTGATGGCCTGGGCGAGCGACATCGGCGACGCCGCGCCCGCGACGGCGCTGCCGCCATAGAACGCCGCGAACACCATCACCTTGATGCCGCCCCACCAGCACTGCGTTGCAAAGCCGGCGAGCGCCGCAGTGCGGTACTGCAGCATCTGCATGAAGCGCGACACGAAGGCCGCGGCATAGGGGCGAAGCAGATCGCGCGGGCTCACGCCTCGGCCGCTCCGTGCATGGCATAGAAGCGCGCGATCACGGCCTCGATGGCCAGGCCTTCGAGGCGGATGTCTTCCACCGCGTGCTCGGCCGCGATGCGCGCGATCAGCGCGGGCGCAGAGGTGACCGCGGGATCGAAATCGAGCACCAGCGTCTGGCCGTCCCGCGCGTGCACCGTGGCGCCGGGCACCTGCTGGGGCAGCGCCGCATCCTGCGCGAAGTCGACCACCAGCCGACGCTCGGCCATCACCTGCGCGCGCAGCGCCTCGACCGGGCTGTCGGCCAGCACGCGTCCGTGGCCGATGACGATCACGCGCTGGGCCAGGGCCTCGATGTCGTGCATGTCGTGCGTGGTCAGCAGCACGGTGGTGCCGCGCTCGCGGTTGGCGCGGCGCACGAAGTCGCGCACCGCGAGCTTCGAGGGCGCATCGAGGCCGATGGTCGGCTCGTCGAGAAACAGGATGTCGGGCTCGTGCAGCAGTGCCGCCGCGATCTCGGCGCGCATGCGCTGGCCCAGCGAGAGCTGGCGCACCGGCTGGCCGAGCACGCGCTCCAGATGCAGCAGCGCGACCAGTTCGTCGCGCGTGCGCCGATAGCGCTGCGGATCGACACGGTAGATGTCGCGCAGCAGGTCGAAGCCGTCGCCCACCGGCAGGTCCCACCACAGCTGCGTGCGCTGGCCGAAGACCACGCCGATGCGCGCCACGTGCCGCTCGCGGTCCGCGAAGGGATCGCGCCCGTCGATCTCCACGCGCCCGCCGTCGGGCCGCAGGATGCCCGAGAGAATCTTGATGGTGGTCGACTTGCCCGCGCCGTTCGGCCCGATGAAGCCCAGCAGTTCGCCGCGCTCGAGCGAGAACGACACGCCCGACAGCGCCTGCACCGTGCGCTGGCGGCGCTGCACGAGGCCGCGCAGCGCACCCATGACGCCCGGTTCGCGCTCGGAGATGCGGTAGCTCTTGAGGAGTTGGTCGACGAGGATGTGGGGCATGGAAAGCGCCGCGCCGGCGTTGGAACGCGCGGCGGGGGCGGGATGCTACACGAAACCGCCGGTACGATCACGGGCTCTGCAGAGATTGCCCGCTCCCCATGCCTTCGCCGACCTCCCTTCCGCCCTCGCCCACCCACCTGCTGCCGCTGGACCGCTGGTCCGCGCCCGTGCGCCGTACGCTCGCGGGTATGTTCACCGATATCGACGACACGCTCACCACCGAGGGCGCGATCACGCCCGATGCGCTGCAGGCGCTCGGCGATCTCAAGGCCGCGGGCCTTTCCATCGTGGCCATCACGGGCCGGCCCGTCGGCTGGAGCCTGCCCTTCGTCAACACCTGGCCGGTCGATGCCATCGTGGCGGAGAACGGCGCGGTGGCGCTGCTGCCCACGGCCGAGGGCAAGATCGAGAAGCGCTACATGCAGGATGCGCCCACGCGCAGCGCCAACTTCGAGCGCATGCAGGCTGTGCTCGCGCGCATCGAGCGCGAGATCCCGGGCGCGCGGCGCGCCACCGATTCACCGGGCCGCGAGACCGACATCGCCATCGACCACAGCGAGTTCGTGCAACTGGGCGAAGAGACCATCGCGCAGGTCGTCGCGCTGATGCGCGGCGAAGGCATGCACGCCACCGTGAGCAGCATCCACATCAACGGCTGGTACGGCGACAACGACAAGCTCGAAGGCGCACGCTGGATCGTGCGCGAGCTCTGGGGCCGCACGCTCGACGACGAACTCGACCGCTGGGCCTACGTGGGCGACTCCACCAACGACCAGCTCATGTTCCGCACCTTCGCGAGCAGCATCGGCGTGGCGAACGTCGCGCGCTTCGTGCCGCAGCTGGAGCACCTGCCGCGCTATGTGACGGAGGGCGAGCGCGGCGCGGGCTTTGCCGAGGCGGTGCGCGCGATTCTCTCGGCCCGTGCTACCCGTTGACCGGCCCGCTGCGGGCGCAGCGGCGCAGCACCGACCATTGGCGCCAGGTGCCGAAGGCCGCAATCAGCAGCAGCACGGCCGCATAGCCCTTCACCGTGTCCAGCAATCCGAGCGGCGCCACCAGGAAGCCGGCCAGCATTGCGGGCAGGCTGAACGCAAGATAGCTCACCACGAAGATGGCGGCGAACAGCTCGCCGCGCTCGTGCGAATCGGCCTGGGGTGCGAGCGTCTGCACCAGCGCCGAGAAAGAGCCGCCGAAGCCCAGTCCCGCGATCGCGGTGCCGGCAAAGAACAGCGCGAGCGATCGGGTGGCCAGCGATGCGAGCAGCAACGCCAGACCGGCCGCGATGCTGGCCGTGCCGAAGATGACCGATCGCGGCGCGCCAAGGCGGCCGAGCAGGGCGGGCGCGATCGCGCCGAAGCCCGAAAGCACCGCCACCGTGAGGCCGTTGACCACGCCGTTGTCGATGCCGAACACATGGTGCATCAGCGAGGGTGCGAGCGACAGATACAGGCCGCCCAGCGCCCACACCACGATGAACACCGGCAGGCCGCGCGCAAAGTCGGCCCGCGCCCGAACGGGAATGGACACACGCGGCACCAGCGAAGCCAGCGCACCGGCACGCGGCGTGACGGTCTCGGGCATCCACAGCACCGCGGCCGCGCCCAGTGCGAACACCGCGGCGAGCACGCCGAACACCAGCGTCACCGGCGCGGCGCTGAACTTCACCGCCATGCCCGTCAGCAGCGCTCCCGCCGCGAGCCCCGCGAGCGGCGACACGCTCGTGATCAATGCGCCCAGCCGCTTGCGCGCAGCCGGCGCGGCCTCGACCACCGCCGCGCTCAGCGCGCCGCTTGCGACGCCCGTGGCCACGCCCTGCACCACGCGCGCGGCGATCAGCCCGCCGATGCCGTGCGCCAGCAGGAAGAGCCCCATCGCCAGCGCCTGCAGCACCAGCGCTGCCAGCACCACGGGCCGGCGCCCGATATGGTCCGACAGCGATCCCGCGACCAGCAGCGAGATCAGCAGCGCGATCGCGTAGACGGCGAAAGCCACGGTGAGCATCGACGACGAGAAACCCCAGGCGTGCTGGAACACCACAAACAGCGGCGACGGCGCGGCAGCCGCGAAGAAGAACGCGAACAGCACCGTCGCCAGCAGCGCAAATCCGGCGGCCGCGGGCAGGCGCCACGGCTTGGCACGGGACGCGGCGGCAGTGGCAGCGGCAAGCTCAGGACAGGAGGACGGCATGGGCGAATCCTTAACGCAACTTTTTTAGCTTTTACGATTCTAGACTCGCATCCCTCCTAAAGCAAATATCTTTGCGTTAAAGTCCTTACATGAACGATGTCGTCCTTCCGAACAAGCGTCCCGGCG
Source organism: Variovorax sp. VRV01 (assembly GCF_014852545.1). Taxonomy (NCBI): domain Bacteria; kingdom Pseudomonadati; phylum Pseudomonadota; class Betaproteobacteria; order Burkholderiales; family Comamonadaceae; genus Variovorax; species Variovorax sp. VRV01. The sequence continues at coordinate 63,538 of NZ_JACVBS010000001.1, read as the reverse complement.
GCCGCAGCGCCCAGGTGCAGGCGCTGGTGCGCACTGCGCTCGAAGAACTGGTGGCCGAACAGGGGCGCGAACGTGTGACCGTCCCGGCGGTGGCCGAGCGCGCCGGCGTCAGCGCCTCGAGCATCTACCGCCGATGGGGCGACTTGTCGGGCCTGCTGGCCGAGACGGCGGCGCACCGGCTGGACCCGAACCGGCCCCTGCCCGACACGGGCTCGCTGCGGCAGGACCTGACGGCATGGGCGCAGGAACTCATCACGCACCTTGCGCGCCCCTGCAACACCTCGCTGTTGAAAGCCGCGGCCGCACTGGCCGACGGCGGCGCCGACACCGACTGCCTGCGCAACCGCCGCAAGGAAGCGCTGAAGCTGGTCGAGCAGGCGCACGCCCGTGGCGAGCGGGCACCCGAGGCGCAGCAGGTGATCGATCACCTGATCGCGCCGATCGTGTTTCGCCTCGTGTTCGGCGGCGACCCCGTGAAGCCGGCACTGGCGAAGCGGCTGGTGGACGAGCTGTTCGTGCTCAGTTCGTCTTGACTTCCTTCGCGAGCCCCAGCTTCTCGATCACCGCCTTCTCGCGCACCACCGTGTCCTGCGCAAACCTGGTGTAGGCCGCCGAGCTCATGTAGTTGGGCAGCATGTCGTAGCGGCCGAGCGAGGCCACATAGCTCGGCTCTTCCATTGCCTGCTTGAAGGCGTCGTGCAGTTTCTTCACCACCTCGGGCGGCGTGCCCTTGGGCGCGCCGATGCCGAAGGGCGAGTTCTGCACGATGTCGTAGCCCAGTTCCTTCAGCGTCGGCGCATCGGGGAACTTGGCCAGGCGCTTCTCGCCCCAGGTGTTGAGCACGCGCAGCTTGCCGGCCTCGACCTGCGGCGCGAAGCCGGTGCTGTCGGCGGCCGCCATCAGCTGGCCGCTGACCACCGCGAGCATCAGGTCGGCGCTGCCCTTGTAGGGCACGTGCTGCAGCTGGATGCCGGCCTTCTGTGCGATCAGTTCGGTCGTGAGATGCGGGCTCGTGAGGTTGCCGGTGGAGCCGTAGGTGAGCTTGCCGGGGTTGGCCTTGGCATAGGCGACGAAGTCGGCCCAGGTCTTGAACGGGCTGTCGGCCGGCACCACGATGCCGAAGGCATAGCCCGTGACGTTGAGCACGTAGCTGATGTCCTTGAGCGGGTCCCAGTTGATCTTGGTGGTGTAGCCGAGGCGGAACACGCCGAGCGGAATCTGCGCGACCGTGTAGCCGTCGGGCTGCGCGGTCTGCAGCGCCTGCGCGGGCAAGGTGCCGCCGGCGCCGGGCTTGTTGTCGATGATGACGGGCTGGCCGAGGATCTTGCTCGCGTTGTCGGCCAGCTGGCGCATCGTGATGTCGGTGGGCCCGCCCGCGGGGAAGGCGATGACCAGCTTGACCGGCTTGGAGGGAAAGGCCTGCGCGAGCGCCGCCAGCGGAGACAGAAGAAGCCCGCAGGCTGCGGCGAGCGTGGCGGCACGGAGAAGGGATCGGCGGGACATGGTGGCGGGTTCCTGGAACGGGAAAAAAGCAAAAGGGCGCATTGGGCCCTGCCCTTGGCGCGGCGGCAATCGGTGCTCACCCGACTGCTGTCGCCTGCGGCTCAGCCCGCGGCCTGCTGCTCGAAACCCTGCAGCACGTTGACGGCGTTGACGCCCACCTCCGCCACCGCGTAGCCGCCCTCGAACACGAACACCGTGGGCAGGCCGGCGCGCGCCAGGTCTTCGCCCATGCGCAGGTAGTCGTCGCTTTGGAGCCGGAAGCCCGCGACCGGGTCGCCTTCGAAGGTGTCGACGCCGAGCGACACCACCAGCGCGCCCGCGCGCACTTCGGCAATGCCGCCGAGCGCGGCCTTCAGCGCCGCGCGCCAGGTGGCGAAGTCCGCACCGCGCGTGAGCGGCAGGTTGTGGTTGAAGCCGAGCCCGGCGCCCGCGCCACGCTCGTCGGCATGGCCCAGGTAGTAGGGATAGTCGGTCAGCGGATCGCCATGCAGGCTCGCAAAATGCACGTCGCTGCGCTCGTAGAAGATGGCCTGCGTGCCGTTGCCGTGGTGGTAGTCCACGTCGAGCACCGCCACGCGCGCCACGCCCGCATCGCGCAGCGCCTGCGCGGCCACGGCGGCGTTGTTGACGAAGCAGTAGCCGCCGAAGAAATCGGCGCCCGCATGGTGGCCGGGCGGCCGGGTGAGCGCGAAGGCGGCGCGCTCGCCGCCAGCAACGCGCTGCGCCGCGGTCCAGGCGCAGGCGGCGCCGTGGCGCGCGGCGGCCCAGCTGCCGGCCATGAGCGGCGTGCCCGCATCGAAAGAGAACAGCCCCATGCGTGCGGGAAAGCTCTTCGGCAACACATCGGTGCGCATGCCGCGCGTGGGCCAGTACGAAGGCAGGGCATCGCGCGATGCGTTCGACGGATCGAGCGCCACCCACTCGTCCCAGGCATGGGCGATGAAGTCGAGGTAGCGCGGCGCATGCACCCTGGCCAGCAGTGCCTCGTCGAAGGCATCGGGCACCTGCAGCGGGCCGAGGCCGCGGCGCTCCAGTTCATGTTTCACATGGTCGACGCGGGCGGGCACCTCGAAGCACGGCACCAGCTCGCCGCGGAACATCTCGACTTTGCCCTGGTGCAATGTGTGCTGGTCGTTGTAGATGGTGAGCATGCCGCGCATCATGCCGCACGCCGCAGCACCGCCCGGCGCCGGCCGGACGCCGTCAGGCCGAACAGGTCCTTCGGGTCGTCGAGTTCGGGCACCAGCGCGATCTGCTGGCCGATGCCGCGCTCCAGCGACAGCTGGTGGATGTAGCGCAGCGCCGTGTAGTCCTCCAGCGCAAAGCCGACCGAGTCGAACACCGTGACCTGCCCGGCGCTCTCGCGCCCGGGCACGCTGCCGAGCAGCACCTTCCAGAGCTCGTGCACCGGGAAGTCGGCCGGCAGCTGCTGGATCTCGCCCTCGATGCGGGTCTGGGGCTCGTATTCGACGAACACGCGCGCCAGGCGCAGCACGTCAGGGTGCAGTTCGGTCTTGCCGGGCGAATCGCCGCCCACCGCATTGATGTGCATGCCCGGCTCGATCATGCCGGGCGCGAGCACCACCGCGTGGCCCTGGTGCGCCGTGACCGTGGTCACGATGTCGGCGCCGCGCACCGCATCGGCGACCGACGGCGCGCGCACCACCTCGAGCGGCGTGCAGGCCGACAGGTGGCGCACCAGCTTGTCTGTGGCGCGCGGATCGATGTCGAACACGCGCACCTCCTCGATGCCCAGCAGCGCATGGAAGGCCAGCGCCTGGAACTCGCTCTGCGAGCCGTTGCCGATCAGCGCCATGCTGCGCGCGCCGGGCCGCGCCAGGGCCTGCGCCGCCATGGCCGAGGTGGCGGCGGTGCGCAGCGCGGTGGTGAGCGTGAGCTCCGACAGCAGCACGGGGTAGCCCGTGTCGACCTCGGCCAGCACGCCGAAGGCCATGACCGTAGGCAGCCCCACGGCCGTGTTGTGCGGATGGCCGTTGACGTACTTGAAGGCGTAGGCGCCGTCGTCGGCCACCGGCATCAGCTCGATCACGCCCAGGTGCGAGTGGCTGGCCACGCGCGCCTTCTTGTCGAACTCGCGCCAGCGCATGAAGTCGTCGCGCAGCGCGTCGGCCAGGGCCTTGAGGAATTCCGGAACGCCGGTTTCGTCCACCAGGCGAACCAGGCTGTGAACATCGATGAAGCGGGTCATGGCGCGGCTCCTTGCGTAGCCCGGACGCGGCGCTTCATCCCTTCATCGGTCCAATCGCTCCACCATGGCTGATCCAGGATGCGCCTGCGCCAAGGGTTCAGGCCATTGTGCGCCTGCGCGCATCAACGTGCCAGCACCGGCGCCAGGGCCACGCCCGTGTGCGTGCCGAGCCGCACCACTTCCTCCGGCGGCGCCGCGGCCACGATGCGCCCGCCGGCGTTGCCGCCCTCGGGACCCAGGTCGATGATCCAGTCGGCCTCGGCGATCAGGTCGAGGTCGTGCTCGATCACCACCACGCTGTGGCCGCCGTTCACCAGCCGGTGCAGCACGTGGATCAGCTTCTCGACGTCGGCCATGTGCAGGCCCACGGTCGGCTCGTCGAGCACGTACAGCGTGTGCGGCGCCTTCTGGCCGCGGCGCGTGACGTCGTCGCGCACCTTGCTGAGCTCGGTCACCAGCTTGATGCGCTGCGCCTCGCCGCCCGAAAGCGTGGGCGAGGGCTGCCCCAGCGTCAGGTAGCCCAGCCCCACGTCCTTCAGCAGCTGCAGCGGATGGCTGATGTTGGGCATGGCCGCAAAGAACTCGACCGCCTCGTCCACCTCCATCTGCAGAACCTCGCCGATGCTCTTGCCGCGCCAGCTCACGGCCAGCGTCTCGGGGTTGAAGCGCGCGCCGTGGCAGACCTCGCAGGGCACCTTCACGTCGGGCAGGAAGCTCATCTCGATGGTGCGCACGCCGGCGCCGTCGCAGCCGGGGCAGCGGCCCTCGCCGGTGTTGAAGCTGAAGCGCGCGGGCCCGTAGCCGCGCGCCTTGGCCTCGAGCGTGTCGGCAAACAGCTTGCGGATGGTGTCCCAGAAGCCGATGTAGGTGGCCGGGCAGCTGCGCGGCGTCTTGCCGATGGGGGTCTGGTCGACCTCGAGCACGCGGTCGATGGTCTCGTAGCCCTCGACGCGCTCGCAGCCGGACCAGGCCGGGCGCTTGCCCGCGGCATCGGCGTCGCGGCCGGCCTTGGTCATGCGCTGGACCACGATGGCATGCACGCTGGCCAGCAGCACGTCGCGCGCGAGCGTGGACTTGCCCGAGCCGCTGACGCCGGTGACCACCACCAGGCGGTGCAGCGGCAGCGTGGCAGTCACGTCCTGCAGGTTGTGCAGGTCGGCGCCGTGCACGGTGAGCCAATGGCCGCTGTCCTCGGCCTTCGGGTCTGGCGCAGGAATCAGCCGCCGTGCGTGCAAGGGATGCTTGATCGCATCGCGCAGGTAGCGCCCGGTCTGCGAATCGCCGGCCTTCTGGATGTCGGCCACCGAGCCCTCGGCCACGAGCCGGCCGCCGCGCTTGCCGGCGCTCGGGCCGATGTCGATGATGTGGTCGGCGCGGCGGATGGTGTCTTCGTCGTGCTCCACCACCACCAGCGTGTTGCCCTTGTCGCCGAGCTTGTGCAGCGCGTCGAGCAGGATCTGGTTGTCGCGCGCATGCAGGCCGATGGTCGGCTCGTCGAGCACGTAGCACACGCCCTGCAGGTTGCTGCCGAGCTGCGCCGCCAGGCGGATGCGCTGCGCCTCGCCGCCCGAGAGCGTGGGCGCGCCGCGGTCGAGCGTGAGATAGCCCAGGCCCACCTCCTCCAGGAATTCGAGCCGGCTCCTGATCTCGGGCACCAGGTCGCGTGCGATCTCGGCTTCGCGCCCCGTGAGCGCCAGGCCTTCGAACCACTGCCGCACCTCGGTCACGCTCATGCGCGCAAGCTCGGTGATGCCGATGCCGCCCATGCCGTCGGCCGGCGAGGCACCGAAGCTCACCGCGCGTGCCGTCGCATTGAGCCGCGTGCCTTCGCAGGTCGGGCAGGCGGTGTCGGCCAGGTCTTCGATCTCGGGCTCGGCGAAGGTCTGTTCGCGGCCCTTGCTGTCGTCGTCGCGGATCGAGTCGTCGAAGACCTTGCGCTGGTCCTTGCTGAGCTTGACGCCGGTGCCCACGCAGTCGGGGCACCAGCCGTGCTTGCTGTTGTAGCTGAACAGGCGCGGATCGAGCTCGGCATAGCTGGTGCTGCAGACCGGGCAGGCGCGCAGCGTGGAGAACACGTTGACGCGGCCGATGCCCGAGGCCGGTGCGCCGGCCATCATCGCGGCCTTGAGGCCGTCGAGCTGGCTCAGCACGTGCACCACGCCCTTGCCGTGCTCGAGTGCCTTGGTGAGCGCCTCGCGCAGTTCGGTTTCCTTCGAGGGCAGCACGTCGAGGCTGGCCACCGGCAGCTCGATGCTGTGCTCCTTGAAGCGGTCGATGCGCGGAAAGCCGGTGGTCGGCAGGAACTCGCCGTCCACACGCAGGTGCGTGAAGCCGCGCGGCCGCGCCCAGTCGGCCAGCTCGGTGTACACGCCCTTGCGGTTGCTCACCAGCGGCGCGAGCAGGCCGATGTGCTGGCCCTTGAAGTTGCGCATCAGCTGCGCGGCGATGCTGTCGGGCGTCTGCGGCTGCACCGCCGCGCCGTCATGGATGCAGTGCTGGATGCCGAGCTTCACGTACAGCAGGCGCAGGAAGTGCCAGACCTCGGTGGTGGTGCCCACCGTGCTCTTGCGGCCGCCGCGCGACAGGCGCTGCTCGATCGCCACCGTGGGCGGAATGCCGTAGACCGCATCCACTTCGGGCCGGCCCGCGGGCTGCACGATGCTGCGCGCATAGGCGTTGAGCGATTCGAGGTAGCGCCGCTGCCCTTCGTTGAACAAAATGTCGAAGGCCAGCGTCGACTTGCCCGAGCCGCTCACGCCCGTCACCACGCTGAACTTGCCGCGCGGAATGTTCACGCTGAGGTTCTTGAGGTTGTGCTCGCGCGCATTGACGATCTCGATCGCATGGCCGCCGGGCGCCGCCTTCGCATTGGCGATGTAGCGCCGCGCGGCGCGCTCGGCCACCTTGTAGGCCTCGGGGCCGATCGCCAGGTCGTAGTCGGCCAGCGCCGCGCCGGTGAGCGAGGCGCGGTTCTCGCGCAACTGCTCGGGCGTGCCCTCGGCCACCACCATGCCGCCGCCCTCGCCGCCTTCGGGGCCGAGGTCGATGCACCAGTCGCTGGCGCGGATCACGTCGAGGTTGTGCTCGATCACGATCAGCGAATGGCCGGCGTCGAGCAGCTTGCGCAGCGCGCGCATCAGCCGCGCGATGTCGTCGAAGTGCAGCCCGGTCGTGGGCTCGTCGAACAGGAACAGCGTGCCCCGGCGCGCGACCGACTGCTTGCTGGCGGTCGCGCTCTTGGCCGCCTCGGCCAGGAAGCCCGCGAGCTTGAGGCGCTGGGCCTCGCCGCCGCTCAATGTGGGCACGGGCTGGCCGAGCTTGACGTAGTCGAGCCCCACGTCGGAGATCGGCTGCAGCACGCGCAACACGTCGCGGTCGGCCTCGAACACCGCTGCGGCTTCGGCCACGGTGAGGTCGAGCACGTCGGCCACGTTGTAGCCCCGGCCCTTGCGCTCGACCTTCACTTCGAGGATCTCGGGGCGGTAGCGCTTGCCGTCGCAATCGGGGCATCGCAGGTACACGTCCGACAGGAACTGCATCTCGACGTGCTCGAAGCCCGAGCCGCCGCAGGTCGGGCAGCGGCCATCGCCGGAATTGAAGCTGAACTTGCTCGCGGTGTAGCCGCGCTGGCGCGAGAGCGCGGCGGTGGCGAAGATCTCGCGGATCGCGTCCCATGCGCCCACGTAGCTCGCGGGGTTGGAGCGCGCCGTCTTGCCGATGGGCGACTGGTCGACGAAGACCACGTCACCCAGGTGATCGGCGCCCAGCAGGCGGTCGTGCGCGCCCGGCGTTTCGGTGGCCTTGCCGAAATGGCGCATGAGCGCGGGTGCCAGCACGTCCTGGATCAGCGTCGACTTGCCCGAGCCGCTGACGCCGGTGACGCACACCAGCCGCGCGAGCGGGAACTCGACCGTGACGCTCTTCAGGTTGTGCTCGCGCACGCCTTCGAGGATGAGCCGGTGCGTGTTCTCGCTCACGAGCCGCTTGAAGCCCATGCCGATCTTCTTGCGCCCGCCCAGGTACTGGCCGGTGAGCGTGTCGGCGTCGCGCAGTTGGTCGGTGCTGCCGTCGAACACGATCTGCCCGCCGCGGATGCCGGGGCCCGGGCCCATGTCGATCACGCGGTCGGCCGCGAGCATCACGGCCGGGTCGTGCTCGACCACCACCAGCGTGTTGCCGGCGTCGCGCAGGCGCAGCATGGCCTCGGTGATGCGGTTCATGTCGCGCGGATGCAGGCCGATGCTGGGCTCGTCGAGCACGAACAGCGTGTTGACCAGCGAGGTGCCGAGCGCGGTCGTGAGGTTGATGCGCTGCACCTCGCCGCCGCTCAGCGTGCGGCTCTGGCGGTCGAGCGTGAGGTAGCCGATGCCGACGTCGTGCAGGTAGCGCAGGCGGGTGGTGATTTCTTCGAACAGCAGCTTGAGCGCCTGGGTTTCGCCCTGCCTTGCTCCTTCCCCCGCCGGGGGAAGGCCGGGATGGGGGCTCGCGGCCTCCCCCATCACCACGGCTTTTGCCGAGGCCGCGTGCCCCCACCCCTGCCCTCCCCCGGCGGGGGAGGGAGCCAAGCCCATGCGGTCGAAGAATTGCCGCAGCCGCTCGATCGGCAGCAGCATCAAGTCGTGCAGGCACAGCCCGGGCAGCGCCTCGAGCTGCGCGCGCGTCCACTTCACGCCGGCCGGCATGAAGCGCTTGGCAGGCTCCAGCACCGCATCCGCATCTTCCTTGCTGCCGATGCGCCAGATCAGGCTGTCGAGCTTCAGGCGCGCGCCGCTGCAGGTGGGACACGGCGTGTAGCTGCGGTACTTGGACAGGAGCACACGGATGTGCATCTTGTAGGCCTTGCTCTCCAGGTAGCCGAAGAAGCGGCGCACGCCGTACCACTGCTTGTTCCAGTTGCCCTCCTTGTAGTTGGGCGTGCCCTCGATCACCCAGTGCTTCTGCTCGTCGGTGAGCTTGTTCCAGGGCGTGTCGCGCGGAATGCCGGCCGCCTCGGCGTGGCGCATGAGGTCGTCCTGCGCTTCCTTCCAGGCGGGCGTCTGGATGGTCTTGATCGCGCCGGCGCGCAGCGTGAGCTTGTCGTTGGGGATCACGAGGCCCAGGTCGACGCCGATCACGCGGCCGAAGCCGCGGCAGGTGTCGCAGGCGCCGACGGCCGAATTGAACGAGAACATCGACGGGATCGGGTCGGCGTAGCGGATGTCGCTCTCGGGGCAGTGCAGCCCGGTGGAGAACTTCCAGACGTCGGCCACAGCGTTCTCCTCGGCCCCCGTCGCATGCACGGTGACCCGCCCGCTGCCGCGCTTGAGCGCCACCTCGATGGCCTCGACCACGCGCGAGCGCTCGGCGCTCGAAATGCGGAAGCGGTCGGCCACCACGTCGAGCATCTTGCGCGGGCCGGTGGGCGTGGCCACCTCGCGCTCGGCCTGCACGCGCGTGAAGCCGCTGGCCGACAGCCACTGCGTGACTTCGTCCGGCGAGGTGCCCGCCGGCAGCTCGACCGGAAACGTGACCACCAGCCGCGGATCGCCGGCCGCAGCCGCCCGCTCGGCGATCTGCGCATAGATGCTGTCGGGCGAATCGTGGCGCACCGGCAGCGCGGTTTCGCGGTCGAACAGCTGGGCCGCCCGCGCGTAGAGCAGCTTCAGGTGGTCGTTGAGCTCGGTCATGGTGCCGACCGTGGAGCGCGAGGAGCGCACCGGGTTGGTCTGGTCGATGGCGATGGCGGGCGGTACGCCCTCCACCTTGTCGACGGCCGGCTTGTCCATGCGGTCCAGGAACTGGCGCGCATAGGCGGAAAAGGTCTCCACATAGCGCCGCTGGCCCTCGGCATAGAGGGTGTCGAACACGAGGCTCGATTTGCCCGAGCCGCTGGGCCCGGTGACCACGGTCATCTCGCCGGTGCGGATGTCGAGGTCGAGGTTCTGGAGGTTGTGCTGGCGCGCGCCGCGAATCCGGATGGAGCCCTGTGTCATGAGTGCCTTGGGGGGTGGGGCAAACATTCTAGGGAGCGGCCGGTGACGTATTCGTGCACTCCGTCACATGGTCCGCGGCCGCGCAGGGGTTTGTACTGATGGAGTCATTGTCACTTCGTGTAACAAATAGCACCTTCGTTTACGTTCACATCCGCACTTGAAAGTTATTCCATGAACAAGCTGCACGTTCTTTGCGCCGCCCTGCTCGCCGTGGCCGCGACGTCCGCGCCGGCCCAGATCCTGATCGGCCAGACGGCGGGCATGACCGGCTCGGTGGCCGCCAGCGTGAATGAAACCATCGGCGGCGCCCAGCTGCTGATCGACGCGGCCAACGCCCAGGGCGGCATCCACGGCGAGAAGATCGAGGTGCTGCGCATGGACGACGGCTTCGACGTCAAGCGCGCCAGCGAGAACGCCCGCGTGCTGATCGAGGAGAAAAAGGTGGCGGCGCTCTTCATGAGCCGCGGCACGCCACATTCGCAGGCCATCATCCCCTGGCTCGACAAGCACGACGTGGCCCTGATCGGCCCTTCGACCGGCGCCATGGTGCTGCACAAGCCGGTGCAGAAGCACGTGTTCAACGTGCGCGCCACCTACCAGCGCGAAGCCGAGAAGGCGATCCAGCACCTGCTCACCACCGGCATCGCGCGCATCGCCGTGGTCCACGTGACCGATTCCTTCGGGCAGGACGCGCTCGAGGGCGCCATGACCGGCTTCGCCAAGGCGCAGGCCAAGCCCGTCGTGACGGTGCCGGCCGACCGCGAAAAGCCCGACTACAAGGCCATCGTGCCGGCCATCAGGGACGCCAATGCGCAGGCGGTGCTGTGGATCGGCTCGGGCGTTGCCGTGGTCGAGGGCATCAAGGCGCTGCGCGCCTCCGGCTCGGCCGCGCAGGTGGTCACCCTGTCGAACAACGCCTCCTCGGGCTTCATCAAGCAGCTGGGCGATGCGAGCAAGGGGGTGATCGTGACCCAGGTGTTCCCGAACGAGCGCTCCATCAGCTACCCCATGGTCAAGGAAGCGCTGGCACTGGCGCGCGCCAAGGGCCAGGCCGAGCTCTCGCCGGCCGCGCTCGAGGGCTTTGCCTCGGCCAAGGTGCTGCTCGAGGCGCTGCGCCGCGCCGGCCCCAAGCCGACGCGGGCCAAGGTGCTGGCGGCGCTCGACAGCCTGCGCGGCTACGACCTCGGCGGGCTCGAGATCAGCTACTCGCCGCAGGACCATTCGGGCATCGATTTCGCCGACCTCGCGATCATCAGCGACGGCCGCTTCAAGCGCTGAGCACGGCGCCGGCGGCAGCGCCAGGGCACTGTCAACTATGGTTTGACAGGGTTTCCACGAGCGAGTGAATGTCACTTGCGGCAACACATTACACATCTTCTGACAGAAGCATCCGCTTCGCCCAAAGGCCTGTTCGATGATGAAGATGTTGTCCACGTCCCGCGCTGTTGCGCTGCTCTTCGCCCTGTCCGCGCTCGGCGCGTCGGCGCAGATCGTGATCGGCCAGTCGGCCGACCTGTCGGGCCCGGTGGCCGCCAGCGTGAAGGAGACCATCATGGGCTCGCAGCTGGTCATCGATCAGGTCAACGCCCAGGGCGGCATCAACGGCGAGCAGGTCGAGGTGATCCGGCTGGACGACGGCCTGGACGCGAAGCGCTCGGTCGAGAACACGCGCATCCTGATCGAGGACAAGAAGGTGCTGGCGCTGCTGCTCAACCGCGGCACGCCCAATACCCTGGCCGTCATCCCGCTGCTCGACAAATACGGCGTGGCCCTGGTGGGCCCTTCCACTGGCGCGATGGCGCTGCACAAGCCGGTGCAGAAGAACATCTTCAACGTGCGCTCGACCTACCAGCGCGAGGCCGAAAAGGCGGTGCAGCACCTGCACACCACGGGCATCCAGCGCATTGCCGTGGTGCAGGCCGACGACTCGTTCGGCAAGGACGCGATGGAAGGCGCGAGCAAGGGCTTCGAGAAGGCCGGGATCACGCCGGCCGTGCTCGCGCTGGCCGACCGCAGCAAGCCCGACTATTCGGCGATCGTGCCGCAGCTGGTCAAGGCCAATGCGCAGGCCGTGCTGTGGATCGGCTCGGGCACTGCGGTGACCGAAGGCGTGAAGGCGCTGCGCGCCGCGGGCTCGGCGGCACAGATCATCACGCTGTCGAACAATGCCGCTTCGGGCTTCATCAAGGAGCTGGGCTCGGCCAGCGCCGGCGTGATCGTCACGCAGGTGCTGCCCTACGAGCGATCGTTCGGCCATCCGCTGATCAAGGAAGCGTTGGCGCTCGCCAAGGCCAAGGGACAGACCGAGCTGTCGCCGGCCTTGCTGGAAGGCTTCGTCGCCACCAAGGTGATGGTGGAGGCGCTGCGCCGCACCGGCCCCAAGCCCACGCGCGCCCGGCTGATCGCCACGCTCAACAGCTTCCAGTACGACCTGGGCGGCAACATCGACGTGAGCTACTCGCCGACCGATCACACGGGCATCGACTACGTCGACCTGTCGATCGTCAGCGAAGGCCGCTTCAAGCGCTGATCGCCGCCGGTCGGTGCCCTACTTGGGTGCGGCAGCGGGCGCAGGCTCGTGCGTCGTGTCGCCGCCGTGCTTCTCGCCCGACATGTCGATCTTGTCGCCGGCTTTCGAGATCACGTACAGGGCAATGGCGGCAAAGACGACGAAGCCGACAACGAGTTTCCACATGGGTTCTGTCTCCTGATTGGTTCAAGAAAAGGGCCTCATGCCGACGGCATGAAGCCCTTTTGTTGAACGGAGGGCCGGCTCCCGCCGCCCTCCTGTGCCGAACGTGCGTCAGTCGTTCGCGTAGATGTCGACGTTCTTGGTTTCGCGGATGAACAGCGTGCCCACCACCAGCGTGACGCCCGCGATGATGATCGGGTACCACAGGCCGTTGTACATGTTGCCGGTGGACGCCACGATGGCGAAGGCGGTGGTCGGCAGCAGGCCGCCGAACCAGCCGTTGCCGATGTGGTAGGGCAGGCTCATCGAGGTGTAGCGGATGCGGGTGGGGAACAGTTCCACCAGCATGGCGGCGATCGGGCCGTAGACCATGGTCACCAGCAGCACCAGCCAGAACAGCAGCGCAACCGTCAGCGGCTTGTTGATCTTGGCGGGGTCGGCCTTGGCCGGATAGCCCGCGACCTTCAGGTCTTCGGCCACGCCCTTCTTGAAGGCGGCGATTTCCTTGGCGGAGGTCTCGTCGAACTTGAGGTTCACGACGTTGCCCACGGGCGCCTCGACCGTCTTGTCGCCGATCTTCACGATGGCCTTCGAACCCGGCGCGCCGGCCACGTTCTCATAGCTCACCGAGTTCTGCACGAGGTAGCGCTTGGCGATGTCGCAGGAGCTGCGGAAGTCGATCTCGCGCGCCACAGGATTGCCCTGGAACGAGCAGGTCGCGGGGTCGGCCGTGACGGTGACGCCGGCGGTGGCCTGCGCCCTGGCAAGGTCGGGGTTGGCGGCCTCGGTCAGCATCTTGAAGACCGGGAAGTAGGTGACCACGGCCAACAGGCAGCCGGCCATGATGATCGGCTTGCGGCCGATCTTGTCCGACAGCGTGCCGAAGACCACGAAGAACGGCGTGCCGATCAAAAGCGCGGCCGCGATCATCAGGTTGGCCGTGGTCGCATCGACCTTGAGCTGCGCCGTCAGGAAGAAGAGCGCGTAGAACTGGCCCGAATACCAGACCACCGCCTGGCCTGCCGTAAGGCCGACCAGCGCCAGGATCACGATCTTGAGGTTCTTCCACTGGCCGAAGGATTCGGACAGCGGCGCCTTCGAGGTCTTGCCCTCGGCCTTCATCTTCTGGAAGGCCGGCGACTCGGACAGCGACAGCCGGATCCACACCGAGATGCCGAGCAGCAGGATCGACACCAGGAATGGAATGCGCCAGCCCCAGTCATTGAACACCGCTTCGCCGAGCCATTCGCGCACGCCCAGGATCACCAGCAGGCTCAGGAACAGCCCGAGCGTGGCGGTGGTCTGGATCCACGAGGTGTAGGCGCCGCGCTTGCCGTGCGGCGAGTGCTCGGCCACGTAGGTGGCGGCACCGCCGTACTCGCCGCCGAGCGCGAGGCCCTGCAGCATGCGCAGCGCAATCAGGATCACCGGTGCCGCGACGCCGATGGTGGCGTAGCTGGGCAAGAGGCCGACGATGAAGGTCGACAGGCCCATGATCAGGATCGTGACCAGGAAGGTGTACTTGCGCCCGATCATGTCGCCGAGCCGGCCGAACACGATGGCGCCGAACGGCCGCACCAGGAAGCCCGCGGCAAACGCCAGCAGCGCGAAGATGAAGGCCGCGCCCGCATCGAGGCCGCTGAAGAACTGCTTCGCGATGATCGCGGCGAGCGAGCCGTAGAGGTAGAAGTCGTACCACTCGAACACCGTGCCAAGGGAGGAAGCGAAGATGACCTTCTTTTCCTCCGAGGACATGGGCCGGGGGGCCGGATGCGGCACCCCCCTTGAATCCAGTGTTGCTGCCATTTGCGTCGTCTCCTGTGTATGCGTTCGGTCGGCCCCGGCATTCGGGACCGTGAAGCATTCTTGGAGGCGCGACTGACCCGAGCCTTTCGCGAAACTGAACCGACGCTTACGGATTAAGGTGAAACCCGCGGGGTCCGTTTCAGCTTGTAAGAAATCGGCCTTCTGCTCAGCTTTTGCTGCTTCGCAGCAAGGAGGGCCGCTGGTCGGCCGCCGCCCATTGCGGGCCGTCGAACCAGGCGTCGCCGGCCAGGTAGGCGCGCAGCATCGCGAGGCCGTCGAAGCCCCAGAACAGGCGGCCGTCGACCACGCAGCTCGGCGTGCCGAACACGCCGGCCTGCAGGGCCTCGTCGGTGTTGCGCTTGAGCAGCGCCTTGTTCTCGTCGCCGTTCACGTCGCGCTTCGGTTCCAGCTGTGCTGCCAGCGCGGCCAGCCGCGTGGCATCGCCGGCTTCCTCGCCGCCGCGCCACACGTTGCGCAAGATGGTTTCGGCCACGAGGCGGCTGATGCTGCCGTCGTCCGAGGTCGACAGCGCGAGCCGCAGGTGCGGCAGCGGGTTGTACGGATGCGAGGCCGGCATCTCGATCGGGATGCCGTTCGCATGGCCGAGCCAGAGCACGTGACGGTAGGTCCAGCTGCGCTTGGCGGGAATCTCGGCCGGGCCGAGCTGGCCGTGGTGCTTGAGGATCGCGCCCAGCAGCACCGGCTTGTAGGCCACGCTGCAGCTCAGGCCCTCGAGCGCCTGGGGCAGGTGCTCGAACGCAAGGTGCGCGTAGGGCGAGATGAAGTCGAGGTAGAAGTCGATGTGCTTCATGCGTGGTTGTCTCCTGATGGCTCCGGGATGCGCCAGATGCCGGCCCGTGCCCGCAACTCTATCGCGCGCCATACGCTGCGCCGCGCGTCGTCATCCATCTTGCTCCAGCCGGCGATCTCGGGGATGGTGCGCAGGCACCCTTCGCAGAAGCCGCTCAGGCGGTCCATGCGGCAGACCGAGGTGCAGGGCGACGGCGCATCTTCGGCCGAGCGCTGCACGGCGGCGGCGCGTTCGGCCAGCGTTTGCGCGGTGTCGAAATTCACATCACACCACGTCGGCCACCGGCGCGCCGGTGAGCTTCTCGAGGTCTTGCGGGCGCAGTTGGAACACCGCATGCGGATGGCCCGCCGCGGCCCAGATCTCCTCGAAGCGGAACAGCTCGCGGTCGATCAGCACCACCGGCGGCGTGGCATGCGCCACGGGCGACACGCCGCCGATCGTGAAGCCGGTGCGCGCCTTCACGAACTCCGCATCGGCGCGGCCGGTCTTGCCGACCAGCACATCGACCTTCTTCTCGTCGACGCGCTTGTCGCCCGAGGTGATGACCAGCACTGCCGCGTCGTCGCTCTTGCGCCGGAAGACGATGCTCTTGGCGATCTGCCCGACCCCGATGCCGAGCGCGTCGGCCGCCTGCTGCGCGGTGCGGCAGGCGTCGTCGAGCATGCGCGGCGAATGGGGGTGGCCCGCGTCCTGCAGCACACGGGAAACGCGCTGCACGCCTTCGGGCAGTGAATGAAGTTCAGCGCCGCACATCAGATGCCTCCCGCTTTGTGTCGACGCTCATCATCCCGCCCTCTTGGTACGGATCGCCTTGGAGGCGCGCGAATTCGGCTCGCGCCCCAGCGCCTCGCTGATGTAGATGCCCGCGTCGATCAGCCTGTCCAGGTCGATGCCGGTCTCGATGCCCATGCCGTGCAGCATGTAGACCACGTCTTCGGTGGCGACGTTGCCGGTCGCGCCCTTGGCGTAGGGGCAGCCGCCCAGCCCGGCGGAGGACGACTGGAAATTCCAGACCCCCAGCTCCAGCGAGGCCAGCGTGTTGACCAGCGCCTGGCCGTAGGTGTCGTGGAAGTGGCCCGAGACGTGGTCCACGTCGAAGTGCGCCAGCGTGGCCTCGATGGCGGCCTTCACCTTGCGCGGCGTGCCCACGCCGATGGTGTCGGCCACGTCCACGCGCTGCACGCCGATGTCCTTCATCAGCTTCGCCAGCATGCCCACGCGCTCGGGCGCGATCTCGCCTTCGTACGGGCAGCCCACGGTGCACGACATGGCGCCGCGCACCGCGATGCCCTTGTCGCGCGCCGCGGCCACCACGGGTGCGAAGCGCTCGATGCTCTCGGCAATGGAGCAGTTGATGTTCTTCTGGCTGAAGGCCTCGCTCGCGGCGCCGAAGACCACGATCTCGTCGGGCCATTCCTCGCGCGGCGCGGCAATGGCGGCCTCGAAGCCCTTCATGTTGGGCGTGAGCACCGAATAGCGCACGCCGGGCTTGCGCTTTATGCCGTGCATCACGGAGGCAGCGTCGGCCATCTGCGGCACCCACTTGGGGCTCACGAAGCTGGTGACCTCGATCTCCTTCAGGCCGGCGTCCTGCAGGCGGTGCACGAGGCCGATCTTGATTTCGGCGGAGACCGGTTGCTTCTCGTTCTGCAGTCCGTCGCGCGGACCGACGTCGACGATCTGGACCTTGGCGGGGAGTTTCATGGGATGTCTCTGGGTTCGCTGGGGAAAGGAAAAAGCGTCCGTCAATTGTCGGCCGTCTGGCTCCGGCGTGCTCGGCGGTGCCTGCCGCAGGGGTTGCAATGCCTGCCAGCGGCGTTGCAGATCGTGCCAGCGCCGCGGTTCACGCCGTTTCGCGCTGCACGAAATCCGATGGCGGCTCGGCGGGCGCGGGCGCCTCCACCGCTTCCAGCGCATCCACCCGCGCGCCGTCCGGCCCGCTGCGGGCCCACGCGACCAGCGCATCGACCGCAGCGGCCGGGCCGCAGGCCAGCGCCTCCACGCTGCCGTCGCGGCGGTTGCGCACCCAGCCGCGCACGCCCAGGCGCCGCGCGGCCTGCACCATCGACCAGCGATAGCCCACGCCCTGCACCAGGCCGCGGACGACGAGATGGCGGGTGACGGCGGATGGATTCATGGCATGGGCAGCATCAGTACGACTTGGGCAGGCCGAGCGCCTTTTCCGCGATGAAGTTCAGGATCATCTGCGGACTGACCGGCGCAATGCGCGGAATGTAGCTCTCGCGCAGCAGCCGCTCGACATGGTATTCCTTCGCATAGCCCATACCGCCCAGCGTGAGAACCGCGTTCTGGCAGGCGTCGTGCGCCGCCTCGGCCGCCAGGTACTTGGCGGCGTTGGCCTCGATGCCGCAGGGCTCGCCCGCGTCGTACAGCGTGGCGGCCTTGAACACCATCAGGTCGGCCGCCTCGAGGTTGGCCCAGGCGCGTGCGAGCGGGTGCGCCACGCCCTGGTTCTGGCCGATCGGCCGGCCGAACACGACGCGCTCCTGCGCGTACTGCGAGGCGATGCGCAGCGCGGCGCGGCCGATGCCGATGGCCTCGGCCGCAATCAATATGCGCTCGGGGTTGAGCCCGTGCAGGATGTATTCGAAGCCGCGTCCTTCCTCGCCGATGCGGTCTTCCTCCGGCACTTCGAGGCCGTCGATGAAGAGCATGTTCGAGTCGACCGCCGCGCGGCCCAGCTTGTGGATCTCGCGCACTTCGACCTTGGTGCGGTCCAGCGGCGTGTAGAACAGCGTGAGGCCCTGCGTGGGCTTCTTCACCTGGCCGAGCGCCGTGGTGCGCGTGAGGATCAGCATGCGGTCGGCCACCTGCGCGGTCGAGATCCAGATCTTGCGGCCGTGCAGCAGGTAGCTGCCGTTCGGCTGGCGCACCGCCTGCGTCTTGAGGCTCGTCGTGTCGAGCCCCGCGTCGGGCTCAGTCACCGCGAAGCAGGCCTTCTCGGTGCCGGCGATCAGCGGCGGCAGGAAGCGCTGGCGCTGTGCCTCGCTGCCGAACACCACCACCGGGTTGAGCCCGAAGATGTTCATGTGCACCGACGATGCGCCCGACATGCCCGCGCCCGATGCGCTGATGGCGCGCATCATCAGCGCCGCCTCGGTGATGCCCAGGCCCGCGCCGCCCTGCGCCTCGGGCATCGCGATGCCGAGCCAGCCGCTGCCGGCCACGGCGCGGTGGAACTCGTGCGGGAACGCGGCGCGGTCGTCGTGGTCGCGCCAGTAGTCGACGGGGAAGTCTTCGCACAGCCGCTCGATGGCGGCCACCAGCGAGCGCTGGTCTTCGTTGAGGGAGAAGTTCATTCGTCGTTGTCCTTGGGTGGAGCCGGCTGCAGCGTGATGCCGCGCGCGAGCAGGCGGTCGATGGCTTCATCGCCATAGCCCGCTTCACGCAGCAGCTCGACGCTGTGCTCGCCGATGCGCGGTGCCATGCGGCGGATGGCCGCGGGCGTGGCGCTGTAGCGGCCGACCGGCGCCAGCGTGCGGATGCGGCCTTCGCTCGGATGGTCGAACTCGGGAAAGAAATCGACCGCGCGCAGGTGCGGGTCGCCGAGCAGGCTCTCGGTGCTGTGCAGCCGCGCGACCGGGATGTCGGCCGCTTCCAATGCGGCCATCCAGTCATCGCTGCTGCGCGTGGCCATCACTTCGGCCACGAACGCATAGACCGCGCCGATGTTCGCAGCGCGCGCCGTGTGCGTGCCGAACATCGGCGAAGCGCGCAGCTCGGGCCGGCCGATCAGGTCGAAGAAGGCCTGCCAGTGCTTGTCGTTGTAGATCAGCACGCTCAGGTAGCCGTCGGCCGTGGCGTAGGGCTTGCGGTGCGGCGCGAGCAGGCGCGCATAGCCGGTGGGGCCGAGCGGCGGCTCGAAGCTGTGGCCGCCGAGGTGGTCGCCCATCACGAACTGCGAGAGCGCCTCGAACATCGGCACCTCGACCGCCTGGCCGCGGCCCGTGCGCTGCGCGTGCAGCACGGCGGCGAGCAGCGCGATGGCGGCCTGCAGCCCCACGGCGCGGTCGGCCAGCGTGACGGGCGCGTAGCGCGGTGCGCCGCCGCTTTGCTGCGCGAACAACGAGGCCACGCCGGCCGCCCCCTGGATCAGGTCGTCGTAGGCGGGCTTGCCGGCATAGGGGCCTTCCTCGCCGTAGCCGAAGGCGCCGAGATAGACGATCTTCGGATTGGCCGCGGCCACGGCTTCGTAGCCGAGCCCGAGCCGTGCCATCGCCTGCGGGCGCGTGTTGTAGATCAGTGCATCGCAGTCCGCCGCGAGCCGCAGGCAGGCCTCCCGGCCTTCGGGCTGCTTGAGGTCGAGCACGATGGAGCGCTTGTTGCGGTTCAGGTGCATCGCCATCGCGCCCATGCCGGCGTGGCGCATCGGGCCGACGGCACGCAGGTTGTCGCCCGTGGGCGGCTCGACCTTGACGATATCGGCGCCGAGGTCGCCGAGCGTCTGCGTGGCGTAGGGGCCCATCACCACGGCCGTGAGGTCGAGGATGCGGATGCCCTGGAGTGGTCCAGCGGTGCTCATGTCTCTGCTCCTTCCCCTTCCGGGGGAAGGCTGGGATGGGGGCAGGCAGGGCGCGCGATGGCGGCGCTGCGAGCCCCCACCCCTGCCCTCCCCCGGAAGGGGAGGGAGAAATTCAGACTCGACTGCATGCTCATTCCGGTTGAATGCCGGCCGCCTGGATCAGCTTCTTCCACTTCGCCAGCTCCGCCACCGTGAACGCCCCCAGCTCCTCCGGCGTGCTGCCGAAGGCATCGAAGCCCAGCTTCGCCACCCGCTCGCGGAAGGCCGCGCCGTTCGCCATTTCCGACAGCACCTTGTTGAGCTTCAGCACCACGTCGCGCGGCGTGCCGGCCGGCGCGAACACGCCGTTCCACGAGGTGATGTCGAAGCCCTTGAGCTCTGGCGTATCGGCCAGCGGCGGCAGTTCCGGAAACAGCTTGGTGCGCTCCTGCGTGGTGACCGCGATCGCGCGCATCTTGCCGGCCTTCACCGTGGCGAGCCCCGCGGCGAGGTCGACCACCATCATCGACACCTGCCCGCCGATCAGGTCGGCAATCGCGGGCGGCGTGCTCTTGTAGGGCACGTGCAGCATCGGCACGCCGCTCATGCGCGAGAGCGTGGCACCACTCACGATGCCGGTGCTGTTGCCGCTCGCATAGGTCAGCTTGCCCGGATGCGCGCGGCCCCAGGCCAGCAGCTCGGCCACGCTCTTCACGGGCAGCTCGTTGTTGACCACCAGCATGAACGGCAGGTTGCCCATGCGACTCACGGGCGCGAAGTCCTTCACCGGGTCGTAGGGCAGCGACTTCATCAGGCTCGGGTTGGCCGAATGCGTGGTGTTGGTGGTCATGAAGAGCGTGTAGCCGTCGGGCGGCGCCTTGGCCACGAACTCGGCGGCGATCACGCCGTTGGCGCCCGCGCGGTTGTCCACGATGACCGAGGCCTTCAGCGCCTCGCCCAGCATCTGCGCCGTGATGCGCGCCACCGCGTCGGTGCCGCTGCCGGCCGCGAAAGGCACGATCAGCTTGATCGGCTGCTTCGGGTAGCCCTCCTGCGCAAAGGCCCAGGGCGCCGCGCCGGCCAGGCCTGCGGCGGCGCCGATGGAAATGAAACGGCGGCGGCTTGCCACCGCGACCGTGGTTGTCGCGTTCTTCGTCTGCATGGTTCTTGTCTCCGGGTGGTTGTCGTTCAGGGCCGGATCACGCGCTCCGGCGATTCCTCGTACGGCGGGCTGTAGATGACCAGCACGCGCACCGGCTCGTCGCTCACCACCGTGAAGGTGTGCATCGCGTCGGCCGGGAAAAAGCAGCTGTCACCGGGGTGCAGCTCCTGCCGCTGGCCGCCCACCTCGGCGACCGCGCGGCCTTCGAGCATGTAGCAGACCTGCTCGATGCCCGGGTGCGCATGCGGCAGCGCGCCCTTGCCCTTCTGGATGTGGCCGACCAGCACCTCCAGCTGCTTCGCGCCCACGGTCTCGGGGCCGATCAGGCGCTTGTTCAGGGTGCCGGTGTGGTTGGCCGGGTGGTAGCCGGCGATCTCGCTCTCGCGGACGAAGTAGCGTGGTGCAGTCATTGTTTTCATTCAGCCTTTGTGTTCGATGGCCAGGCAGGCGGAGCGCAGCATGGCGGCCACCTCGTCGATGCGCGGCTCCAGCCGGTAGCGCGGGCCCGCCACCGAGATCGCGTAGGCCTCGCCCCCGATGCGCAGCGGCCATGCGAGGCCGACGAGATCGGGGATGCTCTCGCCCAGGTTGCCGTACCAGCCGCGCGCGGGCGAGCGTTCGAGCTCCTGCTCGATGGCATCGGGTGTGGTCAGCGTGGCGTCGGTCAGCGCTGCCAACGGAGTGGCTGCCAGCAGCTTGCGGCGCGCCTCGGGCGCAAGCGTGGAGAGCAGCGCGCGGCCCATAGAATTGGCATAGGCCGGGCGGGTTTCGCCCGACTCGGCGGAATAGCGAATGCTCTGCGGCGCACTCAGCACTTCCAGATAGACGACCGTGCTCGGGTCGCGGAACTTGCCGAACAGCACGGTTTCGCGCGCACCGTCGCGCAGCTCTTCGAGCGCGGGCCGCGCGCGGTCGAGCACCGGGTCGTGGGCCGCGATGACCTGCGCCATCGCGAGCAGCCGGCCGGTCGGGTAGTAGCCCTGGCGGCGGCCGGTCTCATACATGTAGCCCTGCTCTTCCAGCGTGCGGATCAGCCCGAGGCAGCTGGACACCGGCATCTCGAGCAGCCGCGCCATTTCGGACAGCGCCAGCGGCTGCTTCTCCCGGGCAAAGAGCTCGACGATCTCGATCACGCGAAAAGCAGTTTTCACAACCATGAAGAAATTTTCGCGTATGTGAAAAACAAAAGCCTCAGGGTTTGCCCCTGGCTGCGCCTCCTTTCAGCGTCATCGCCGGTAACGCATGCCGTCGTCAGTAGCCCCGGACCGGATCGACCACGCCGCTGACCGGCAGGCCCTGTTCCATCGCGCGGATCTTTCCGGCGATCTGGGCGATGGACTCCTCGCGCAGCGTGCGCGCCGAGCCGTGCGGCGTGACGGTGATCTTCGGGTGCCGCCAGAAGGCGTGGTCGGCGGGCAGCGGCTCGACCTGGAACACGTCGAGCGTGGCGCCGGCCAGCTGGCCGGCATCGAGCATCGGGATCAGGTCGTCTTCCACCAGGTGCGCGCCGCGCGCGATGCTGATGAGATAGCCGCCCGGCCGCAGCCTGCCGAGGGTGTGGCGGTTGAGGATGCCGCGCGTGGCCTCGGTCAGCGGCAGCAGGTTGACCAGCACGCGCGTGGACGACAGGAACTCGTCGAACTGCGCTTCGCCGCTGAACACCTTCACGCCGTCGATCGCCTTGGGCGAACGGCTCCAGCCCAGCACCGGAAACTCGAACTGCGCCACGGCTTTCGCGACCCGCTCGCCAAGCACGCCCAGCCCCATGATGCCGACCGGAAAGTCGCGCCGCAGCTTCGGCTTGCGGTAGCTCCAGCGGCCTTCGCGCGCATCGGCTTCGTACACGTCGAACTCGCGGAAGTGCCGGATCAGCGTGTGGCACACGTATTCGGCCATCTGCACCGACATGCCGGCATCGTCGAGCCGCACGATGCGCGTGTGCGCCGGCACGCGCAGCTTGAGCAGCGCATCGACGCCCGCGCCGATGTTGAACAGGCCGCGCAGCCCGGGCTGCTCGTCGAGCAGTTGCTGGGGCGGCGCCCACACCACCGCATGGTCGGCCTGGGCGACGCCCGGCTTCCAGGCCTCGATCTGCGCATCGGGCAGTTCGGCCCGGAGGCCTTCGATCCACGGTTCGGGGCGGTTGTCGGTCAGGGAAACGATGATTTTCATGCGCCGGATCTTAGAGGCCCCGGCCCATCGATCCGATCGGCGGCTTGTCCCGCCAGGTGCCTTCTTCTATGCTCGTGCGCGACCATCCAGAACATCGACACACCCGGAGACCCCAGCATGATCAAAGTCAGCGTGATGTACCCCTACACCGAAGGCGCACGGTTCGACCACGCCTACTACCGCGACAAGCACATGCCGCTGTTGAAGGCGCGCATGGGCGATGCCTGCAGGTCGTACACCATCGACAAGGGACTGGCGGGCGGCGCACCCGGCGCACCGCCGGCCTATGTCGGCATGTGCCACGTGTTCTGCGATTCGGCCGAGGCCTTCCAGGCGGCCTTCGGCCCGCATGCCAAGGAGATCCTGGGCGACATCAAGAACTACACCGACATCGCGCCGGTGATGCAGATCAGCGAAGTGGTGGTGGGCTGACCGCCCGACTGCTCAAGCCGCCTTGATCCGGCGACGGCGCCACAGCAGCCGCAGCAGCCACGCCAGCGGCAAGCCAACGAGCAGCAGCCAAGGGAGCACCGCCGCCAGGAAGGTGATGAGCGTGCCCACGCTCTCGGCCAGCACCGAGCCCGCCTCGCGCAGCGCGCGCATCATGGGGTTGTAGCTGCGCCCGCCCTGCACCAGCACGCGCGCCGGCGTGAACTGGATCTGGACGTGCTGCTTGCTGGTCTGCTGCTCCAGCACCTTGCGCTGGGTGGCAATGGCATCGAGCTCGGCCTGCGTGTCGGACAGCGTGCGCTGGATGGCGAGCAGGTCGGCCATGGTGCGCTTGGTGGCCGTGTCGCGCAGCATCAGGCGCAGGCTGTCGCGGAACTCGACGCGGTTCCTGATGCGCGCCTCGACGTCGATCACCTCGGCGGTCTTGTCTTCGCTGGTGGTGTTTTGCGACACCACCCTGGCCACGCCGGCCAGGCCGCCCAGCAGCCTGTCGACATCGGCCGGCGCCACGCGCATTTCGAGCATCGCGCTGCCGGGCTGCTGCGGGGTCTCGCGCTGCAGCGTGGACGACAGCAGTTCGCACTGCAGCGTGCCGCACAGGTCGCGCACCTTGCCCCAGGCATCGGCCAGATGCTCGGGCGGGACTTCGACGTTCAGGTCCTGCCGCACCGCGAGAAAGCGCTGCAGCGGCGCGTCCGGGGCCCGATCGGAAGCGGTAGCGGCCACCGGCGCCGGCGCCGGCGGGGCCGCAGCTTCAAGCCGCGCGCTCTTCATCCCCATCGATCCACCGTAGGCCATTGCAGGCTCGGCGGCGGCCAAGGTCTCGTTGTCGCTTCTCTTGCAGCCCCCGAGCGACAGGGCGGCGGCCAGAACCAGCAGCAAAACGCCCGGGCGGTGAGCGAAAGTAGAAGAAGAAAAATGCGAACGCAGGTGCTTGCGGCAGGTCATAAAAGTCCCTTGAAGAAATGGCTACCGCAGCTGATACGGGCGAGCGCCCGAAACGGGGTTAGGCCGCCGCCGCAACCATTCGCAACAGTTCGTCGCCCTCGGCCACCTGCTCGCCGGGCGCGAACATCAGTTCTTCCACCGTGCCGTCGGCCGGCGCCGCGATGGTGTGCTCCATCTTCATGGCCTCCATCACTGCGAGCGGCTGGCCGCGGCTGACCTTGTCGCCGGCCTTGACCGCGAAGGACACGACCTTGCCGGGCATCGGCGCGGTAAGCCGGCCGGCTTCGGCATGGGTGTCGCCGGCATGGGCCAGGCGGTCGATCGCCATGATCTTCGTCGCGCCCTTCGACGCGAACACATGGGCCGTGGCGCCGTCCAGATGCACGTCCACGGTCTGCCGCGTGCCGGCGAACTCGACCTCGAACTCGCCCGACGGGAACTGGCCCACGACCAGCGGGCCCTGCACGCCGCCGGCTTCGAGCCAGAGGCTGCCGTCGCGTTTGTAGGCGAGCACAGCCGCATGCTCCGTGCCGCGGAACTCGAAGTCGAAGTGGCGCCGGTATTCGCCGTGCGAGCGCCAGCCGTCGCGCCGCTCGAACGGGTCGGGTGCACCGGCCGGCCGCTCGGTGATGAGCGTGCGCGTGATGGCGGCGGCCGCGGCCAGCGGCAGGCCCAGCGCTTCGCGATCGAATAGCACGGCGCGCTCGCGCTCGATCAGCGCGGTGTCGAGGTTCGCTTTCGAGAACGATTCGGTCGCAAGGATGCCGCGCAGGAACTGCACGTTGGTCGACACGCCCACGATCTGCACCTGCGCCAGCGCCGCATCGAGCCGCGCCAGCGCCTCGGCGCGCGTGCTGCCGTGCACGATCAGCTTGGCGATCATCGAATCGTAGAACGGAGAGATCTCGCCGCCCTCGCGCACGCCGTCGTCGATGCGCACGCGGCTGCGCTGGAACGCCGTTGCCTGCGGCTTGCGGTAGACGCGCAAGCTGCCCGTCGCAGGCAGGAAGTTGTTGTCGGGATTCTCGGCACAGATGCGCGCCTCGATCGCGTGGCCGTGGATCTGCAGCTCCTGCTGCTTCGCAGGCAGCGTCTCGCCCGAGGCCACGCGCAACTGCCATTCGACGAGATCGAGGCCCGTGATGGCTTCGGTCACGGGATGCTCCACCTGGAGACGCGTGTTCATCTCCATGAAGAAAAAATTCATCTCTCCGCCTTCGCGCTGCTCGACGATGAACTCGACCGTGCCGGCACCGACGTAGTTCACCGCGCGCGCCGCAGCCACCGCCGCCTCGCCCATTTGCTTGCGCATCGCGTCGGTCATGCCGGGCGCGGGCGCTTCCTCGAGCACCTTCTGGTGGCGCCGCTGCACCGAGCAGTCGCGCTCGAACAGGTAGACGTAGTTGCCGTGCGTGTCGCCGAACACCTGGATCTCGATGTGGCGCGGGCGCTGCACGTATTTCTCGATCAGCACCGCGTCGTCGCCGAAGCTGTTGATCGCCTCGCGCTGGCATGAAGCGAGCGCCGCGGCAAAGTCTTCGGCCCGGTCGACCGCGCGCATGCCCTTGCCGCCGCCGCCCGCGCTGGCCTTGATGAGCACCGGGTAGCCGATACGGTCGGCCTCGCGCTGCAGCAGCTGCGGGTTCTGGTCGTGGCCGTGGTAGCCCGGCACCAGCGGCACGCCGGCCTTCTCCATCAGCTGCTTCGATTCGGCCTTCAGGCCCATCGCCTTGATGGCCGATGGCGGCGGGCCGATGAAGACCAGGCCCGCGTCGGCGCAGGCCTGCGCGAACTCCTCGTTCTCGCTCAGGAAGCCGTAGCCCGGGTGCACCGCTTCGGCGCCCGTGGCCTTGGCGGCTTCGAGGATCTTTTCCCAGCGCAGGTAGCTGTCCTTGGGCGCGCTGCCGCCGAGGTGCACCGACTCGTCGCAGGCACGCACGTGGTTGGCATGCGCGTCGGCATCGGAGTACACGGCGACGGTGCGGATCGCCATGCGACGAGCAGTGGCCGCGACACGGCAAGCGATCTCGCCTCGGTTGGCAATGAGGATCTTCTTAAACATTCGGAGTGTCTCCCGGAGGATTCTTTTTCAGTTGGAATGCAGGCGCGACGCCCGGATCGGGCCGGCCGCTGAAGATGCGGGCCACGCGGACGAACAGCGCCTTGAGAAAGCGCCAGCTCTTGCGGATGAGCCAGACGCTGAGCACCAGCACGAAGACGAACAGCAGCAGGAAGACCAGCGGGTGCGCAACGGCAAGCCACAAGCCCGCGGGCACCATGCTGTCCTCGACCAGCGAGGCGCCCACGTTCGAAAACGGCTCGGGCGATGTGTTGATGGCCGCGCGCGTCGTGGCCTTGGCCGCATGCGCGGTGGCCGCGAAACCGCCGCCCACGAGCGCGGCCACGACGGCCATCGCACCATGGTCGGCACCGAACACGCTGGCCGCGAGCGCCGCGCCGGCCGGAATGCGGATGGCCGTGTGCACCACGTCCCACAGCGAGTCGAGGCCCGGAATCTTGTCGGCGAAGAACTCGATGAACACCATGAAGCCGCTGGCCGCGATGACCACCGGATGCGCGAGCAGCTGCAAGCCGCTGGGCAGCGGTACCCAGCCGAAATAGCCGGCCAGCCCCGTCAGCAGCACGACCAGGTACAGCCGCACCCCGCTGGCCCAGCCGATGGCCGCGGCCAGTGCGAGCAGCTGGGGCATGTCGAGCGCAGTCATCGCCTGGCGCTCAGCGGTTCAGCCAGGAAGGCTTGCGCTTCTGCAGAAAGGCCTGCACGCCTTCGCGGCCTTCGTCGCTCGCGCGGATGTCGGCGATGCCCTCGACGGTCTTGGCAATCAGCGCGTCGTCGATCTCGCGTCCGTCCACGTCGGCGATCAACTGCTTGCAGGCGCGCACCGCGGCCGGGCTGGCGCTGGCGAGCGCCTTCAGGAGTTCGTCGACCTTGGCGTCGAGCGCATCGGCCGCCACCACTTCATGCACGAAGCCGATACGGTGCGCCTCGGCGGCCGTGAAGCGCTCGGCCGTGAGGAAGTAGCGCTGCGAGGCGCGCGTGCCCATGGCACGCAGCACATAGGGGCTGATGGTCGCGGGCACGAGGCCGATCTTGACCTCGCTCAGGCAATACCACGCCGTATCGACGCTCACCGCCATGTCGCAGGCCGCGACCAGCCCCATGCCGCCCGCATACACATCGCCCTGCACGCGTGCGATGGTGGGCTTGGGGCATTCGGCAATGGTGCGCAGCATGGCGGCCAGCTTGCCCGCGTCGGCGATGTTCTCGCTGCGCGTGTAGTCGGCCATGCGGCGCATCCAGTTGAGGTTGGCGCCTGCACAGAAGGCCGGGCCGTTCGCGCCGAGCACGATGGCCTTCACCTGCGGCGCGGCGCCGGCTTCGGCGAAGGCCTGCGTGAGCTCGGCGATGACCACGTCGTCGAAGGCATTGCGCGCGTCGGGCTGGTCGAGCCAGATGCGCGCCACCGCGCCGTCGATGGCGAGGTTCAGCTTGGTGAAGGTCATGTCAGATCCACTTTGTATGAGGTGCTCTGTTGTCTTTTTCCAGGAACACCGCGGAACCGGCTTTGCCGGGCCGCTGGTGTTGCCCCCGGTAGGGGGTTGGCGAAGCGACACGAAGTGCGCGAAGACTGGGGGCGGGCCATATCACATGCGGAAGATGCCGAACTTCGGCTCTGGAATGGGCGCGTTGCGCGCAGCAGCAAGGCCGAGCGCCAGCACCCGCCGCGTGTCCGCCGGGTCGATGATCCCGTCATCCCACAACCGCGCGGTCGCGTAGTACGGGTGGCCCTGGTCTTCGTACTGCTGGCGGATCGGCGCCTTGAAGGCCTCTTCCTCTTCCTTGCTCCAGCTGCCGCCCTTCAATTCGATGCCGTCGCGCTTCACCGTGGCCAGCACGCTCGCGGCCTGCTCGCCGCCCATCACGCTGATGCGCGCGTTGGGCCACATCCAAAGGAAGCGCGGGCTGTACGCGCGGCCGCACATGCCGTAGTTGCCGGCGCCGAAGCTGCCGCCGATGATGATCGTGAACTTGGGCACGTTGGCCGTGGCCACGGCCGTCACCATCTTGGCGCCGTGGCGCGCGATGCCTTCGTTCTCGTACTTGCGGCCCACCATGAAGCCCGTGATGTTCTGCAGGAACACCAGCGGCGTCTTGCGATGGCAGCACAGCTCGATGAAGTGCGCACCCTTCTGCGCCGATTCGCTGAACAGGATGCCGTTGTTGGCGATGATGCCGACCGGCATGCCCTCGATCTCGGCAAAGCCGCAGACCAGGGTGGCGCCGAAGCGGGCCTTGAACTCGTGGAACTCGCTTCCGTCGACGATGCGCGCGATGATCTCGCGCACGTCGAAGGGCTTGCGCGTGTCGGTGGGAATCACGCCATAGAGCTCCTCGCGCGGGAACGCGGGCTCGCGCACCTCGGCCTTCGCCGGGGCATCGGCCGCCCTGGCGTTGAGGTTGGCCACCGCCGACCGTGCGAGCGCGAGCGCATGCAGGTCGTTCTGCGCCAGGTGGTCGACCACGCCCGAGAGCCGCGTGTGCACGTCGCCGCCGCCCAGGTCCTCGGCCGTGACGACCTCGCCCGTCGCGGCCTTCACGAGCGGCGGACCACCCAGGAAGATGGTGCCCTGGTTCTTCACGATGATCGACTCGTCGCTCATCGCCGGCACGTAGGCGCCGCCCGCCGTGCACGAGCCCATGACCACCGCGATCTGCGCAATACCCTGGGCGCTCATGTTGGCCTGGTTGTAGAAGATGCGGCCGAAATGGTCGCGGTCGGGGAACACCTCGTCCTGGTTCGGCAGGTTGGCGCCGCCCGAGTCGACCAGGTAGATGCAGGGCAGGCGGTTCTGCTCGGCGATCTCCTGCGCGCGCAGGTGCTTCTTGACCGTCATCGGGTAGTAGGTGCCGCCCTTCACGGTTGCGTCGTTGCACACGATCATGCAGTCGACGCCGTTCACGCGGCCGATGCCCGCGATGAGGCCCGCGCCGGGTGCGGACTCCGCACCCTTGGCATCGAGGTACATCGCATGCGCAGCGAGCGGCGCGATCTCGAGGAAGGGCGTGCCCGGGTCGAGCAGCTCGGCCACGCGGTCGCGCGGCAGCAGCTTGCCGCGCGCCGTGTGCTTGGCGCGCGCGGCCTCGCCGCCGCCCTGCTCCACTTTCGCGAACTGCTTGTGCAGGTCGTCGACCAGCGCGCGCATCGCTGCGGCATTGGCCTGGAAGTCTGCGGAACGCGCGTTGAGTTTGGTTTCGATCTTGCTCATGCTGTCTTTTCTTGTTCGAGGCCGAGCTGCTCGGCCATCGCTTCGCGGATCTTGAATTTCTGGATCTTGCCGGTCACCGTCATCGGGAACTCGGCGACGAAGCGGATGTACTTCGGCACCTTGTAGTGCGCAATCTGGCCCTTGCAGAAATCGCGGATCTCGTCCTCGGTCGCGGCCTGGCCGGGCTTGACGATGATCCAGGCGCAGAGCTCCTCGCCGTACTTCCTGTCGGGCAGGCCGACCACCTGCACGTCCTGCACCTTGGGGTGGCGGTACAAGAATTCCTCGATCTCGCGCGGGTAGATGTTCTCGCCGCCGCGGATCACGAGGTCCTTGATGCGGCCGACGATGTTGACGTAGCCCTCGGCGTCCATGGTGGCCAGGTCGCCGGTGTGCATCCAGTGCTCGGCATCGATCGCCTCGCGGGTCTTCGGCTCGTCTTCCCAGTAGCCGTGCATCACCGAGTAGCCGCGCGTGCAGAACTCGCCGGAGCTGCCGCGCGGCACGATGGCGCCGGTCTCGGGGTCGATGATCTTGATCTCCAGGTGCGGCTGCACCGTGCCCACGGTGGACACGCGCTTGTCGAGCGGCGTGTCGGTGCTGCTCTGGCAGCTCACGGGGCTCGTCTCGGTCATGCCGTAGGCGATGGTGATTTCGCTGAGATGCATTTCATTCACCACGCGCTTCATCACCTCGGTCGGGCACGGCGAACCGGCCATGATGCCGGTGCGCAGCGTGGACAGGTCGAACTCCTTGAAGCGCGGATGGTCGAGCTCGGCGATGAACATCGTGGGCACGCCGTGCAGGCCCGTGCACTTCTCGGCCTGCACGGTCTCGAGCACCGTGAGCGGATCGAAGCCGTCGTTCGGATACACGATGGCCGAGCCGTGCGTGAGGCAGGCCAGGTTGCCGAGCACCATGCCGAAGCAGTGGTAGAGCGGCACCGGGATGCACAGCCTGTCGGCCGGCGTGAGCTTCATGCATTCGCCGATGAAGAAGCCGTTGTTGAGGATGTTGCGGTGCGTGAGCGTCGCGCCCTTCGGAAAGCCCGTGGTGCCGCTCGTGAACTGGATGTTGATCGGGTCGGTGGCCTTGAGCGTCTTCTGCACCTGTGCCACGCGCGGGTCGGCCGCGTCGCCGCTCGCGAGCAGCTCGCTGAAGCGCTGCATGCCGGGCTCCTGCACATCAGCCGCGGCCTTGCCGTCGATCCAGAAGGTGTGGCGCAGCTGCGGCAGGCGCTTCGGCCCGAGTTCGCGCAGCATGCCCAGGTAGTCGCTGGTCTTGAACTTCGCCATCGTCACCAGCGCCTTGCAGCCGACCTTGTTGAGCGCGTATTCGAGTTCGGAGGTGCGGTAGGCCGGGTTGATGTTGACGAGGATCAGCCCGGCCTTGGCGGTCGCGATCTGCATCAGCACCCAGGGCGCGTTGTTGTGCGACCAGATGCCCACGCGGTCGCCGGGTGCGAGCCCCAGCTTGAGCAATGCGCTGGCCAGCTTGTTGGACTCGGCCTGGAGCTCGCGGTAGGTGAAGCGCTTGCCTTCGTGGCGGCTGACGAGCGCCTCGCGGTCGGGCTGCTTTGCGGCCATGCCGTCGAAGAAATCGCCGATGGTTTGCTCGATGAGGGGGACGTTGGTGGCGCCCTTGCTGTAGCTTTCAGTCAACGAAGCAGTCATGTTCATGTTCCTTGTCTCCTTGTCTGGCTCCTTCCCCTTCCGGGGGAAGGTTGGGATGGGGACGGACGGCGCTTGTTCGGCGACCTGCTTCATCGAACGCCGCTTGCCCCCACCCCTGCCCTCCCCCGGAAGGGGAGGGAGAAAAACAATCTAGGCCGTTTCCGAAAACAGCTCGCGCCCGATCAGCATGCGTCGGATCTCGCTGGTGCCGGCCCCGATCTCGTACAGCTTGGCATCGCGCCACAGCCGCTCGACCGGAAAGTCTTTCGTGTAGCCCACGCCGCCCAGCGCCTGGATCGCCTCGCCGGCCATCCACGTGGCCTTCTCGGCCGAATAGAGAATGGCGCCGGCCGCGTCCTTGCGGAAGGTGCGCGCATGGTCGTTGCGGTCGCAGGCCTTGCCCACGGCGTACACGTAAGCGCGCGTGGCTTGCCAGGTCGAGTACATGTCCGCGAGCTTGCCCTGCATCAGCTGGAACTCGCCGATGCTCTGGCCGAACTGCTTGCGCTCGTGGATGAAGGGCAGCACCGCGTCCATGCAGGCGGCCATGATGCCCAGCGGCCCGCCCGAGAGCACCGCGCGCTCATAGTCGAGGCCGCTCATCAGCACCTTGGCGCCCATGCCTTCACCGCCGAGCACGTTCTCTTCGGGCACTTCGCAGTTGTCGAAGAACAGCGGATAGGTGTTGGAGCCGCGCATGCCGAGCTTGTCGAGCTTGGTGCCGGCCGAGAAGCCCTTGAAGCCCTTTTCGACGATGAAGGCCGTCATGCCGCGCGCACCCATCTCGGGTTCGGTCTTGGCGTAGATCACCAGGGTATCGGCGTCGCCGCCGTTGGTGATCCACATCTTGCCGCCGTTGAGCACGTAGTAGCCGTTCTTCTTCTCGGCCTTGAGCTTCATGCTCACCACGTCGGAGCCGGCGTTGGGCTCGCTCATGGCCAGCGCGCCCACATGCTCGCCGCTCACGAGCCTGGGCAGGTATTTCTTCTTCTGCGCATCGCTGCCGTTGCGGTGGATCTGGTTCACGCACAGGTTGGAGTGCGCGCCGTACGAGAGGCCGACCGAGGCCGAGGCGCGCGACACCTCTTCCATGGCCACGATGTGCGCCAGGTAGCCCAGCTCGGTGCCGCCGAATTCTTCCTTCACCGTCATGCCGTGCAGGCCGAGCTCGCCGAGCTTGCGCCACAGGTCGTGCGGGAACAGGTTGTCGCGGTCGATGTCGGCGGCGCGCGGGGCGATCTCGTTCGCGGCAAAGTCCTGGATCGCGCTGCGCAGCGAGTCGATGGTGTCGCCCAGGTCGAAGTTCAGGCCGGGATCGTGCATGTGTGTTGTCTCCTCTGAAGGGTCGGCGCGCAGGCAGGCTGTCCCACGCGGATGGGCGCTTGGAAGAATGCAGCTTACGCCTCGCCGCGCCGCAATTGGCGCCACAATGGTTGCAAATTGCGCCACGCTGGAACCACCTGACCATGTCGTCCCCGTCCTTCCTCCGACCCGCCCGCGCCGTCACGCCGATGGCCTTCGTGAGAGCCATCGTGCAGGGCTACGAGCGCTATGGCATCGATCCGTCCGCGGCGCTGCAAGCGGCACAGATCACGCCGCGCGAGCTGGCCCGGCCGGGCGCGCGGGTGACGGCTGCGCAGTTCGAGGCGCTGTCGGGCCATGCGATGCAGGAGCTCGACGACGAGGCGCTCGGCTGGTTCTCGCGGCGGCTGCCTTGGGGCAGCTACGGCATGCTGTGCCGCGCCTCGCTGACCTCGCCCGACCTGGGCGTGGCCATCAAGCGCTGGTGCCGCCATCACCGCCTGCTGACCGAGGACATCACGCTGGCGCTGGAGGTGTCGGGCGGCGTCGCCACGCTGCGCATCACCGAGCACCGCCCGCTGGACGAGGCGTTCCGCGAGTTCTGCCTGGTGACGAGCCTGCGCTTTTTGCACGGGTACGTCTGCTGGGCCATCGATTCGCGCATCTCGCTGCGGGACGCGACCTTTCCCTTTGCCGCGCCGCCGCACCGCGATGCCTATCCGCTGATGTTCACGCCCGAGGTGCGCTTCGATGCGCCCGAGGCGAGCATCAGCTTCGACGAGCGCTATCTCGCGCTGCCGCTGCAGCGCGACGAGCGTGCGCTGCGCACCATGCTCAAGCGGGCGCTGCCGCTCACGGTGCTGCAGTACCGGCGCGACCGCCTGCTGGGCCAGCGCGTGCGCGAGCTGCTGCGTTCGCGCGCCGCCGAGGCCACGACGGCGGAGGCGCTGGCCACGCTGCTCAATGTGTCAGGCCGCACGCTGCACCGGCAGCTGCACGAGGAAGGCACCTCGCTGCAGGCGCTGAAGAACGAAGTGCGCCACGAGATGGCGGTGGAGCAGCTGCGCCGCACCAACCGGCCGATCAAGCAGGTGGCACTGGCGGTGGGCTTTCGCAACGAGAAGAGCTTTTCGCGTGCGTTCCTGCAGTGGACCGGGCATGCGCCGCGGGACTTTCGGCTGCGGGGGTTGTAGCGGTTCGGGGCGCTGTTGTTCAGGGCGCGTGCACAGGCCACCGGGTACTCCCCTCCGCGAATGTCCCCCGGCCTGCGGCCTCCTCCTTGATTTCGCTGCGGGGAGCACCCGATGCCCTGTGCACCGGGCACGCCGCTGGTGAACCGCTGATCAACAGCCGCGCTGAACAACGATCACGCTGATGGGGTGCCTTGCGCAGCGAAATAAAGGGGGAGGCCGCAGGCCGGAGGACATTCGCGGAGCAAGGTACCCCGTCGGCGTGATCGCGCCCCGGACAGCAGCGCCCTGAACTGAACAGCGGCGCCCCGAACAAGGCACCAACGCGAGGCTCAGCCCGGCTGCGCAATCAACGCCAGCGCATCGGCGATCGACTGGCTGTCTTCGGGCCGCACCAGCTTCGCAACCTGCTGGCCGTCGCGCATGAACACCAGCGTGGGCCACAGCCGCACGTTGAACGAGCGGCCCAGCGGCCTCCCGCTGCCGTCCTCGACCTTGATGCGCGGGATGTCCGGGTACTTGGCAAAGGCTTCGGCGATGTTCGGTTGCGCGGCCTTGCAGATGCCGCACCAGTTGGTGCCGAACTCGACCACGGCCGGGCCCTTCAGGGCATCGATCTCGGCGCGGTCGGGCTGCTCGGTCTTGTATTCGGAAGTCATGGGATCCGGCTCCTTGTGGACTGGCTTGCTTGATGCCATTGCAGCAGAAACCCTGCGGGCTTGCTCGCGGCAGGGGCTTGGTCTTCAGGCCGGCTGCAGGCCGTGCGAAGCGAGCAGCGCAGGCAGTTCCCGCATGTCGCTGAACACCTGCAGCGCGCCGACGCTGCGCAGCGCCTCGGGCCCGCTGTGGCCCGATTCGCCGGTGCTGTAGCCGAAAACCGTGGCCCCCGCGGCCACGCCGGCCATTGCGCCCGTGACAGTGTCCTCGACCACTGCGCAGCGCTTCGGATCGACACCCAGCGCCTCGGCGGCGGCAAGGTATACGTCGGGATAGGGCTTGGAGCGCGGCATCTCGTGGCCGCTGAAGATGCGGCCCTCGAAGCAATCGAGCAGGCCGACCTTGGCCAGCTGCAGCTCGACCTTATGGCGGTCGGCACCCGAGGCGCAGGCGATGCGGCCCCGGAGCCGCGCATGGATGTCGCGGATGGCCGCGGGGGCGTGCGCAATGGCCACGAGGTCGCGCTCGAGGGCTTCGTTGCGGCGGGCCCTGAAGGCCTTGAGCCAGTCTTCGGTGATCCTGACGCCGGTCTTCGATTCGATGAGCGCGGCTTCGTCCTTCACGGCCTTGCCGGTGAAGGTGTTCATCGACTCTTCGGTGGTGAGGTGCCAGCCGAGTTCGCCGAGCATCTCGGCGAGCACGCGGTTGGTGATGGGTTCGGAATCGACGAGGACGCCGTCGCAGTCGAAGAGTACGGCGTCGAAGGGGAATGGGGTCATTGCGCTGCAGGGGTTCGGGGAATTCCCCCATGGTAGCAATGACCCCGGGCCGGGCTCAGGACGCGGGCTGGATCGGGATGTAGATCTCGCCGCCGCCCGCCATGAACTCCCTGGACTTCTGGGCCATTCCTTCGGCCATGGCTTCCGCCTCGGCCACGCCCTTCTTCGCCGCGTACTCGCGCACTTCCTGCGTGATCTTCATCGAGCAGAACTTCGGTCCGCACATCGAGCAGAAGTGCGCCACCTTGCTCGAATCCTTGGGCAGCGTCTCGTCATGGAATTCGCGCGCCGTGTCGGGGTCCAGGCCCAGGTTGAACTGGTCCTGCCAGCGGAACTCGAAGCGCGCCTTGCTGAGCGCATCGTCGCGCGAGCGCGCTCCGGGGTGCCCCTTGGCCACGTCGGCCGCGTGCGCGGCGATCTTGTAGGCAATGATCCCCTGCTTCACGTCGTCGCGGTCGGGCAGGCCCAGGTGCTCCTTGGGCGTCACGTAGCAGAGCATCGCGGTGCCGGCCCAGCCGATCATCGCGGCGCCGATGGCGCTGGAGATGTGGTCGTAGCCCGGCGCGATGTCGATGGTCAGCGGGCCGAGCGTGTAGAACGGCGCCTCGTGGCAGTGCTTGAGCTGCTCGTCCATGTTGGCCTGGATCATGTGCATCGGCACGTGGCCCGGCCCTTCGATCATGGTCTGCACGTCGTGCTTCCACGCGATCTGCGTGAGCTCGCCCAGGGTGCGCAGCTCGGCGAACTGGGCTTCGTCATTCGCGTCGGCACCCGAGCCCGGGCGCAGGCCGTCGCCGAGCGAGAAGCTCACGTCGTAGGCCTTCATGATGTCGCAGATGTCCTCGAAGCGCTCGTACAGGAAGCTCTCCTTGTGGTGCGCGATGCACCACTTGGCCATGATCGAGCCGCCGCGCGAGACGATGCCCGTCATGCGGTCGGCCGTCAGGTGGATGAACGGCAGGCGCACGCCGGCATGAATGGTGAAGTAGTCGATGCCCTGCTCGGCCTGCTCGATCAGCGTGTCGCGGAAGATCTCCCACGTGAGGTCCTCGGCCACGCCGCCCACCTTCTCGAGCGCCTGGTAGATCGGCACGGTGCCGATGGGCACCGGCGAGTTGCGCACGATCCAGTCGCGCGTGGTGTGGATGTTCTTGCCGGTGGAAAGATCCATCACGTTGTCGGCGCCCCAGCGGATCGCCCACACGAGCTTTTCCACTTCCTCCTCGATGCTCGAGGTGACGGCCGAGTTGCCGATGTTGGCGTTGATCTTGACCTTGAAGTTGCGGCCGATGGCCATCGGCTCGACTTCGGGGTGGTTGATGTTGGCCGGAATGATGGCGCGGCCGCGCGCCACTTCGTCGCGCACGAACTCGGGCGTGATGATGCGCGGAATGCTGGCGCCCATCGGGTTGCCGGCCACGCGTTTCGCGCGCTCCTCGTTGGCGAGGTATTCGGCCATCCACTCGCGCTTGCCGTTCTCGCGCAGCGCCACGTATTCCATCTCGGGCGTGACGATGCCGCGGCGCGCGTAGTGCATCTGCGTGACGTTGGCGCCGGCCTTCGCGCGGCGCGGCGTGCGCTGCAGCGCCGAGGCGCCGGCGCGCAGTTCGGCCAGGCGCTGGGCATCGTGGTCGTGCGCGTGCTTCAGGCCCTCGTCGAGCGCCTGGTGCGAGCGGCCTTCGTAGCTTTCGGTGTCGTTGCGCTCGGCGATCCAGGCGCCGCGCACGCCCGGCAGGCCGCGGCGCACGTCGATCTCGACCTTGGCATCGGTGTAGGGGCCCGAGGTGTCGTAGAGCGACACGGTCTCGCCGTTGGTCAGCAGCACGTCGCGCACCGGCACGTTGAGGTCGGGCCGGCTGCCCGGGATCAGGCACTTGTGCGATGCGGGAAAGGGCTCGCGCGTGAGCGAGAGCAGGGAGGTGAACTTGTCGGGGGCATTCATGCGGGGCACTCCTTGTTGAGGGAAAGGGTGCTCCGCAATCGCTCTGAGGACTTTGGGCCGCCACGGTGGGTGGGTGGCGGGACCGGAGTCGGGGAGTGCAGCTCTTCTTACGCCGGTATGACCCGGATCAAGTTCGCGGGTCGGCACTTTGCCATCTCAGCACGCCACATGCGTGCACCCCGGAGCGGGATCGATTGTGCGGGCCGAAGCCCGGTGCGTCAACCGGGGGTCTGCAGATCGCCTTCGAGGTAGAACCAGCGCTCCCCCTCGCGCACGAAGCGGCTGCGCTCGTGCAGGCGCGTGGCGGCGCCGGTGCTGCTGCGCTGGCGGGCGACGAATTCGACCTCGGCATGGTCGGCGTCGAGCACCGAGCGCGAGCGGATGTCGAGCCCGAGCCATTTCACGCCGGGTTCGAACTCGATCGACGCCGGACGCGTCGACGCGTGCCAGGTGGCCAGCAGGTAGGGGCCGCGTTCCAGCACGAAGGCGGTATAGCGCGAGCGCATCAGCGATTCGGCGTCGGGCGCGGGCGTGCCCTCGAAATCCTCGAGGTAGCGGCCGCAGCACAGGGCATAGCCGATGGGCTTGTCTCGGCGGTCCGTGCGGCCGCAGGGGCAAGGTCCGGTGGTGGGATCGGTGGCACTCATGAAGAACGCTATTGGAACATCCTCCGGGGCCCTTCGCCGATGGGGCAAGCCCGGGGCCCGGCCGGCGGCCGTGCGAAACGCCCGGTTCAGGCCAGCGCGCGCTGGATCAGCAGCTTCTGGATGTCCGAGGTGCCTTCGTAGATCTGGCACACCCGCACGTCGCGGTAAATGCGTTCGAGCGGAAAGTCGTTCACATAGCCATAGCCGCCCAGCGTCTGGATAGCCGCACTGCACACGCGCTCGGCCATTTCGCTCGCGAACAGCTTGGCCATGGCGGCTTCCTTCAGGCACGGCCGCCCCGCATCGCGCAGGCTCGCGGCATGCCAGATCAGCTGGCGGGCGGCTTCGAGTTGCGTGGCGCATTCGGCCAACCTGAAACCGACGGCCTGCTGCTCGAAGATCGCCCCGCCGAAGGCCTGGCGCTCCTTGGCATAGGCCAGCGCCACGTCGAAGGCGCTGCGCGCCATGCCCACGCTCTGCGCCGCAATGCCGATGCGGCCGCCCTCGAGCGCGCCCAGCGCGATCTTGTAGCCCTCGCCCTCGGCGCCGATGAGGTTTTCAGCCGGAATGCGGCAGCCGTCGAAGTTGATCTGCGCGGTGTCGCTGCTGTGCTGGCCCAGCTTGTCCTCGAGCCGCGCCACGCTGTAGCCGGGCGCGTCGGTGGGCACGATGAAGGCGCTCATGCCGCGCTTGCCGGCGCCCTTGTCGGTCACCGCGATGACGATGGCGACCTGGCCGTTCTTGCCGCTGGTGATGAACTGCTTCACGCCGTCGATCACCCAGCCGTCGCCGTCCTTGCGCGCCGTGGTGCGCAGGCTCGATGCGTCGCTGCCGGCCTGCGGCTCGGTGAGGCAGAAGGCGCCGAGCATCCGGCCCTGCGCCAGCGGCTCGAGCCACTGCTTCTTCTGCTGCGCGTTGCCGTAGCGCATGAGGATGGCGTTGACCGGGCAGTTGGTCACGCTGATGGCGGTGCTGGTGCCGCCGTCGCCGGCCGCGATCTCCTCGAGCACAAGCGCGAGCGTGAGGTAGTCGAGGCCCGCGCCGCCGTGTTCCTCGGGCACGCAGATGCCGTAGGCGCCGAGCGCCGCGAGGCCCTGGTGCGCCTCCTTCGGGAAGCTGTGCTCGCGGTCCCACTGGGGGGCATTGGGCCAGAGTTCGGCCTGTGAAAAATCGCGCACCGCGTCGCGGATGGCTTCCTGGTCGGCACTGAGCAGCATGGCGTTGTCTCCTGTCTTTTTTCTTGCGGGCCTGCTTACTTGCCGGCGCCCAGGTCCATGATGAGCCGTGCCGCCATGTACAGGCGCCGTGGAATGGCGCTGATGTCGACGTACTCGGCCTTGTCGCTGTGGTAGCCGAAGCCCGGCAGGCCCAGGCTCTCGATCACGGGCTTGCCCGAGAGCGCTGCGTAGGCCGCGTCGGTGCCTCCGCCGGTGCGCTCTTCCACGCCCAGCGTGCCGCCGGCCTCCTTGTAGTAGGCCACGGCCTTGTCGACCAGCTTCCTGCCGCCTTCGCCCGCATTGAAGGCCGGACGGCCGCGCGTGACCACCACCTTGACATCGGATTCGGGCAGCTTCTTCTGCTGCGCCCTTTCTTCGAGCGTCTTCATGGCGGCTTCGAAGTCCTCGTTCTGCGCGTAGCGCACGTCGGCGTTCAGCGTGGCGCTGGCCGGAATGATGTTCGACACGTTGCCGGCCTTGGCCATGGTCCAGTTGAAGCGCAGGTGCCTGGCCTTGTCGTCGATGCTCATGGTGCGCAGCACGAGGTCGGACGCCTCGACCAGCGCATTCACGCCCAGGTCGGGCGCGGCGCCCGCATGCGAGGCCTTGCCGGTGATGTTGACCTGCACGTAGGCAATGCCCGAAGTGCCGAGCGAAAGCTTCTCGTCGCCCGCGCTCGTGGGTTCGAACGAGAGCACGTAGTCGGCCTGCCTGGCTTCTTCCTGGATCAGGTCGCGCGAGCCGAAGGAGCCTTTTTCCTCGTCGGTGTTGAACAGCACGGTGATGGTGCCGTAGTCGCGCACGCCGTAGTCCTTGAGCAGCTTCAGCGTGTGCAGGATGACGGCGTTGCCGCCCTTGTCGTCGGCAATGCCGGGGCCGTAGGCCTTGTTGCCTTCGATGCGGAACGGCGCCTTGGCGAGCGTGCCCTTGAGGTACACGGTGTCCATGTGGGACATCAGCAGCAGGTTCTTGCCGCCCCGGCCCTTGAGCTTGCCGACGATGTTGTCGCCCACCACGAGCCCGGCGGACTTGCTGCGCGTGACGGTGAAACCGAGATTCTTGAGTTCGCCCTCGAGGTAGTTGCCGGCGGCTGCAATGCCCTCGGCATCGCCCGTGCCGGTTTCGATGTTGACCAGCTGCTCCAGCGTCTTGAGCACCGCGGGCTGCGCGTCGGTGGCGGCCTGGAACAGCACGTTGTCGCGCTTCTGCGCCCAGCCGGCGGCTGGTGCCAGCAAGGCGGCGGCCAGCAGGGCTGCGAGCAGGGTGCGTTGAGGGAATGGGCGCATGAAGAATCTCCTGGCGTCTGCAGTATTCGTAGAGAGAAAAACCACGAAGCGCCCCGGCAAGGGGCGCTTGTGGCGGTTGTTTTTTGTTAAAGCAACTCGAGTGCCACGGCGGTGCCTTCACCCCCGCCGATGCACAGCGTGGCCACGCCGCGCTTCTTGCCGCGCGCCTTCAGCGCATGGATCAGCGTGACCATGATGCGCGCGCCGCTGGCGCCGATCGGGTGGCCCAGCGCGCAGGCGCCGCCGTTCACATTGACGATCTCGTGCGACACGTCGAGCTCGTGCATCAGCGCCATCGGCACCACGGCGAAGGCTTCGTTCACCTCCCACAGGTCCACGTCCTTGACGGTCCAGCCGGTCTTCTTGAACAGCTTGGCCACGGCGCCCACGGGGGCCGTGGAGAACCACTCGGGCTGCTGCGCATGCGTGGCATGGCCGACGATGCGTGCGATCGGCCTGGCGCCGATCTTCTTCGCGTGCGACTCGGTCATCATCACCAGCGCGGCGGCGCCGTCGTTGATCGACGAGCTCGACGCGGCGGTGATGGTGCCGTTCTCCTTCTTGAACGCGGGCTTGAGCGTGGCGATCTTGTCGAGCTTGACCTTGCCCGGGCCTTCGTCGATGGAGATGACGGTGTCGCCTCCGCGGCCCTTGATGGTGACGGGCGTGATCTCGTCCTTGAACGCGCCGGATTCGGTGGCGGCCTTGGCGCGCTGCACGCTCGCAATGGCGAAGGCGTCCTGCTGCTCGCGCGTGAACTTGTACTTGGCGGCGCAGTCTTCGCCGAAGGTGCCCATGGAGCGGCCCGGCTGGTAGGCGTCTTCGAGGCCGTCGAGCATCATGTGGTCGAAGATGCGGTCGTGGCCCATGCGGTAGCCGCCGCGGCCCTTGAGCATGAGGTAGGGCGCGTTGGTCATGCTTTCCATGCCGCCCGCCACCATCACCTCGTGCGTGCCGGCCAAGAGCAGGTCGTGCGCGAGCATTGCGGCCTTCATGGCCGAGCCGCACATCTTGCTGAGCGTGACCGCGCCCGCGCTGTCGGGCAGGCCGCCCTTGTAGGCCGCCTGGCGCGCCGGCGCCTGGCCCTGGCCGGCCATCAGGCAGTTGCCGAACAGCACCTCGCCCACGCTGTCGGGCGCAATGCCGGCGCGCTCCACGGCGGCCTTGATGGCGGCGCCGCCGAGGTCGTGCGCCGAGAGGGAAGAGAAGTCGCCCTGGAAGCTCCCCATGGGGGTGCGGGCGGCGCCGACGATGACGATGGATTCAGGCATGGTGGTCTCCTTCGGAAAGTTGGAAGAAAAAGCGGTCGCCGCGGACCGCGGGCTCAATCAGAAATGGGTCGCATGGCCTTCGTGCGGAAAGCGCTGCGACTCTTCGTACGGGAACACATCCAGCATCTGGCCGGCCCGGATGCGTTCCTTGTGGTGCTGCCAGAAGGCGGCGTCGAGCAGGTCGGCATGGTGCGCCATGAAGGCTTCGCGCACCGCGTCGTTGCCGAGCAGGAAAGGCCCGAAGGTCTCGGGGAACACGTCCTTCGGGCCCACCGAATACCAGACTTCGCCGCTCATCTCGTCTTCCTCGTTGCGCGGCGCGGGCACCTTGCGGAACTGGCAGTCGGTGATGTATTCGATCTCGTCGTAGTCGTAGAAGACCACCTTGCCGCCGCGCGTGACGCCGAAGTTCTTCCACAGCATGTCGCCCGGAAAGATGTTGGCCGCCACCATGTCCTTGATGGCGTTGCCGTACTCGACCACCGCGTGCTCGAGCTGCTCTTTCGCGCGCCTGGCATGCGCCGGGCTCTCCGGATTGGCCAGCGTGTCGAAGGCCTCCTGCAGGAAGATGTTGAGCGGGATCATGCGGCGCTCGATGTAGACGTGCTTGAGCACGAGCTCCATCTCCCCGTTGCCGTCGCGGTCGCCGATCTCGAGCTGGCTGGGGGCGAACTTGCGGATTTCCTCGATCAGCTCGGGCTCGAACCGGTCGAGCGGAAAACCCACGTCGCTGTACTCCAGCGTGTCGGCCATGCGGCCCACGCGGTCGTGCTGCTTCACGAGCATGTACTTGCCCTTGATCTGCTCGCGCGTGGTGTCCTTCTGCGGCGGATAGAAGTCCTTGATGACCTTGAACACGAACGGGAACGACGGCAGGTCGAACACCAGCATGACCATGCCCTTGATGCCGGGCGCAATGCGGAAGCGGTCGCTCGAGTAGTTCAGGTGCGAGAGGAAGTCGCGGTAGAACAGCGTCTTGCCCTGCTTGGCGAGGCCCAGCGCGTTGTAGATTTCGGCGCGCGGCTTGCGCGGCATGAGCGAGCGCAGGAACTGCACGCAGGCCGAGGGCACCTCCATGTCGACCATGAAGTAGGCGCGCGCAAAGCTGAAGAGCATCTGCAGGTCGTCCTCGCCGAAGAGCGCCGCGTCCACGTAGAACTTGCCCTGGCTGTCGTGCAGGATCGGCAGCGAGAACGGGAGCTCGACGAAGCCGTTCATGATCTTGCCCACCACATAGGCGCCCTTGTTGCGGTAGAACAGCCCCGAGAGCACCTGCAGCTGGAAGTTGGCGCGCAGCTTCACCTGGTGGAAGCGCCCCATGATGGCGTGCGCCACGCGCTCGGCGTCGCGCCGCTTGTTGGCAAAGCTGCCCTGCAGGCCGTAGTCGTCCAGCATCTGCTCGATGGTGTCGGCCAGCGTGGCATGCGAAGGGTAGTAGGGCCGGTACGTGGGCGCACCGCGCGGCTCGATGTATTCGGTGCTGATGGCCGGGCGAACGAAGATGAAGTCGTTCTGGAAATAGGCCCGGTGCAGGATCTTCGTGGTCACCGAATTGAAGAAGCTCTCGGCCAGCTCGGGCTGGTGGTGGTCCACCAGCAGGCCGATGAAGTGCAGCTTGACCTGGTGCCACACCTCCATCGGCTGGTCGCCGGCCTTGAATTCCTTCTCGAGCCGGGCCACGGCCTCGTTCACGCGCAAGTCGTAGAACTCGATGCGCTCGCGCTGCGCGCGCTGCTGGCCGTGCCAGTCGGCCGTTTCGAAGCGGTGCTTGGCGCGCGCCGACTCGGCACGGAACAGGGTGTAGTGGCGATTGAACCCGTCGATCATCGCCTTGGCGATGTCGTAGGCCAGCGGTGAATCGAGACGCTGCGGGAACATGGCAGTGCGAGTGCGGATGCTGAACGGCCGGTCAGGCCGCGGCAGGGTCGGCCGCGCCGTCGGCCTCGGGCTGCGGGGACATGGCCTGCGCCTCCTGCACCGACTGGTTCACCTGCGCGCCCTGCAGCGTCAGCGACTGGATCACCTCGCCCGGCTTGCTCCATTTGTAGCGGATGCGCTGCACCGCGGCCTTGTAGACCGCATCGAGCGGCTTCGCGCCGTCGACGTTCAGGCCCAGGTCCTGCAGCAGGCCGTCGTGCACGCCGAAGGTCCAGCCGTGGATCTGCACCTTCTGGCCGCGGCCCCAGGCATCGACCATCACGGTGCTGACGGCCACGTTGACCACCTGCTCGGCCACGTTGAGCTCGCACAGCGCATCGACGCGCACTTCTTCGGGCAGGCTCTCGAGCATCACGCTGTGGCGGTCGCGCACGTCCTGGATGTGGCGGATCCAGTTGTCGGCCAGGCCGATGCGCGCGCCGCTGAGCGCCGCCTTCACGCCGGCGCAGCCGTAGTGGCCCACCACCATGATGTGCTCGACCTTCAGGTGCTCGACCGCGAACTGGATCGCCGAGAGCGCGTTGAGGTCGGAGTGCACCACGATGTTCGCGACGTTGCGGTGCACGAACACCTCGCCCGGCTCCAGGCCGGTGATCTGGTTGGCGGGCACGCGGCTGTCGGAGCAGCCGATCCACATGTAGCGCGGCGTCTGCTGCTTCACCAGGCTGGTGAAGAAGCCGGGCCGGTCGCGTTCCATCTGTGCGGACCAGGCACGGTTGTGGGCAAACAGGTCATCAAGATTGTCGGACATGGGTGTGATTGTCGATGAGTCGTGGTTCGGTCGGGATCTCAGGCCGTCCTGGCCGCTTTCTGCGCCCTGGCCAGGGCCGCGCGGCCCTTTTTCTCGTGCTCGCGCACTTCCGCCAGGTTGGCCTGCAGCTCGGCCAGCTGCGATTCGAGCTGCGCGCGGTGCGCGCCCAGCACGCCAAGGAACTTCTGCAGCTGCGGCACGGTGTCGCGCGGGCTGTCGTACATGTCGAGAATGTCCTTGGCCTCGGTCAGGCTCAGGCCCAGGCGCTTGGCACGCAGCGTGAGCGTGAGCCGGGCCCGGTCGCGCGCGCTGTAGACGCGCTGCAGGCCGGCGCGCTCGGGCGTCAGCAGCCCCATGTCTTCATAGAAGCGGATGGCGCGCGTCGTGAGGTCGAATTCCTTCGCGAGCTGGCTGATGGTGAAGGTTTGCGCGGACATTGGACTGGGATCTGTCGAAAAGCCGTCTGGAGGGGCGTTG
The DNA here is from genome assembly GCF_014852545.1 of Variovorax sp. VRV01. Lineage (NCBI taxonomy): Bacteria > Pseudomonadati > Pseudomonadota > Betaproteobacteria > Burkholderiales > Comamonadaceae > Variovorax > Variovorax sp. VRV01. Next base: position 18,872 of record NZ_JACVBS010000001.1, on the reverse strand, counting down.
CGGTGGCGACAGCAGGATGGCCCCGCTCTGCCTACAATGATGCCCTCAACCCATGACGTTTACGTAAACGTCAATCTTACATGAACCTCCTCGAACGCGAACTCCACTACCCCCTGGGCGACACCCTGCCCGCTCCCGGCGAAGCACTGGAAGTCGCGCCCGGCGTGCGATGGATCCGCATGCGGCTGCCGTTCGCGCTCGACCACATCAACCTCTGGCTGCTGCGCGACAGCCTCGACGGCGTCGAGGGCTGGACCGTGGTCGACTGCTGCATCGCGCACGACGAAGCCCGCGCGCAGTGGGAGCAGGTGTTCGAAACGCAGCTGCAGGGCCTGCCGATCCTGCGCGTGATCGTCACCCACATGCACCCCGACCACATCGGCCTGGCTGAGTGGCTGTGCACGCGCTGGAACGCGCCGCTGTGGATCAGCTCGACCGACTACCACGTGGCGCGCGTGCTGAGCACCGCCGGCGACACGCTGGCGGGCGGCGACGCGGCGGCGCGCTTCTTTGCCTCGCACGGCCTGACCGACCCCGGGGCGATCGCCAAGATCCGCGCGCGCACCAACTACTACGCCAACATGGTGCCCTCCGTGCCCGACCGCTTCACGCGCATGATGGATGGCGACACCGTGGCCATCAACGGCCATGCCTGGCGCTGCATCAGCGGCTACGGCCATGCGCCCGAGCACATCGCGCTGTACTGCGACGAACTGAAGCTGCTGCTGGGCGGCGACATGATGCTGCCGCGCATCTCGACCAACGTGAGCGTGCATGCGGGCGAGCCCGAAGCCAATTCGCTGCGGCTCTTCCTGGACAGCATCGACAAGTTCAAGGCGCTGCCGGCCGACACGCTGGGCCTGCCCTCGCACGGCAAGCCGTTCACGGGCATTCACCGCCGCGTCGACCAGCTGCAGGCGCACCACCGCGACCGCCTGGCCGAACTGCTCGAAGCCTGCACCGCGCGCCCGCTGACCGCGGCCGAGGGCCTGCCGATCCTGTTCAAGCGCGAACTCGACCTGCACCAGATGACCTTCGCGATGGGCGAGACCGTGGCCCACCTGCACCTGCTGTGGTTCGAGGGCCAGGTCCGGCGCGAGCTGGGCGAGGACGGCGTCTACCGCTTCGGACCCCGCAGCGCCACGGCCCGGGCACTTTAGACTCGGCGGATGGACACGCTGGCTGAGCTGCGCGCGGGCCGGCTGGCAGGCGCCACCAGGCTCGACCTCTCGTGCGGACTCACCGAGTTCCCGCGCGAAATATTCGACTTGGCCGATTCGCTCGAGACCCTGAACCTCTCCGGCAATGCGCTCGACGCGCTGCCCGCAGACCTCGGCCGGCTGCATCGCCTGCGCGTGCTGTTCTGCTCCGACAACCGCTTCACGCAGCTGCCCGAATCCATCGGCCAGTGCCGGGCGCTGGAGATGGTCGGGTTCAAGGCCAACCGCATCCGCACCGTGCCTGCCGCCGCGTTGCAGCTGCCGGCGCTGCGCTGGCTGATCCTGACCGACAACCAGATCGAGACGATGCCCGAGGCGCTGGGCCGTTGCACCGCCATGCAGAAGCTCATGCTGGCCGGCAACCGGCTGCGGGCGCTGCCGGAATCGCTGGCGGCCTGCGGCCGGCTCGAACTGCTGCGCATTTCGGCCAACCGCTTCGAGGCGCTGCCCCCATGGCTGCTTGCGCTGCCGCGCCTGTCGTGGCTCGCGGGCGCCGGCAACCCGTTCGACATGCAGGCCGAGGAAGCGGCCATCGCCGCGCGGTCGGTGCCGCACGTCGACTGGCGCGGCCTGGCGCTGGGACAGAAGCTCGGCGAAGGCGCATCGGGGGTCATCCACGAGGCGGTGCTGGGCCCCGCGTCGCAGCCGGTGGCCATCAAGCTGTTCAAGGGCGCGGTCACCAGCGACGGCTGGCCGCACAGCGAGATGGCCGCCAGCATCGCGGCCGGCGCGCATCCGACGCTGATCGCTGCGCAAGGCCGGATCGACGGACATCCGGACGGCACCCAGGGCCTGGTCATGGCGCTGGTGGATCCGTCCTTCCGCACGCTCGCCGGCCCGCCAAGCCTCGCATCCTGCACGCGCGACGTCTATGCGGACGATGCGCAGTGGACCTCCGGCGTGGCGTTGCGCATCGCCCGCGACATCGCGTCCGCCATGCAGCACCTGCATGCGCGCGGCATCCTGCACGGCGACCTCTATGCGCACAACATCCTCTGGAATGCGCAGGGCGGCGGACTGCTCGGCGACTTCGGCGCGGCCTGGATGACGGGCGCGCTCGACGCGGCGCAGGCCCGGGCGCTGCAGCGGCTGGAGATGCGCGCCTTCGGCTGCCTGCTGGAAGAATTGCTCGAGCGCTGCAGCGATGCACCGCCGCAGGCGATGGTTGCGCTGAAGGACCGCTGCATGCAGGCCGATGTGTACGTGCGGCCCTCGTTCGCCGAGGCCGCGGCGCTGCTCGAGCGCGAGCTCTCGCCATGACGGGCCAGCGCCTGCCCCTGCCCACGCGCGACGGCGTCGGCCCGAGTTGCGTCGGCCTTCCGCAAGGCGCATGGCCCACCATCGCCGAGTTCCTGATCGAACGCTTCCCCGCGATCACGCGCGAAGCCTGGATGGCCCGCATGGAGGCCCGCGACGTGGTCGACGAGCACGGCGTGCCCGTCACCGCGCAGCGCCGCTACCAGGCACCCCTGCGCGTGTACTACTACCGCACGCTCGATGCCGAGGTGCGCATTCCCTTCGACGAGCAGGTGCTGTTCCAGGACGACCAGCTCGTGGTGGCGGACAAGCCCCCGTTCCTGCCCGTGACCCCCACCGGCAAGTACCTGCAGGAGAGCCTGCTGGTGCGGCTCAAGCGCAAGCTGAAGCTCGACGACCTGGTGCCGCTGCACCGCATCGACCGCAGCACGGCGGGGCTGGTGCTGTTCTCGGTACGCCCCGAAACGCGCGGCGCCTACCAGGCCATGTTCCCCGAGCGCCGCATCGACAAGCACTACGAGGCCGTGGTGCCGTGGCAGCCGGGCATTTCGTCGGTGCCCGGCACCTACCGCAGCCGGCTGGTGGACGACGACCACTTCATGCGCGTGAAGGAAGAGGCCGGCGAACCCAATTCCGAAACGCGCATCGCCGTGGAACAGACGGCGGGCGGCCACGCCTTGCTCAGGCTCTCGCCGGTGACCGGCCGCAAGCACCAGCTGCGGGTGCACTGCATGGCACTGGGCATGCCGATCGTCAACGATCCGTTCTACCCCACGCTGCTGCCGCCCGACAGCGACGATTTCGACAAGCCTTTGCAGCTGCTGGCCAAGTCGGTGGCCTTCCAGGACCCGGTGAGCGGCGAACTGCGCAGCTTCACGAGCCCGCGCAGCCTGGCACTGCCGCCAAGGTGACGCCCCGCGGGCACGCCGCGCACTAAGCTCGTTTCCTGAGAACTTTCATTCAGGAGACACCTGCACCATGGACACCACCCAACTCTTCTCGCTGAAGGGCCGCAGCGCCTTGATCACCGGCGGCTCGCGCGGCATCGGCCGCATGATTGCCGAGGGCTTCCTGGCCCAGGGCGCGCGCGTGTACATCTCGGCGCGCAAGGCCGCGGCCTGCGACCAGACCGCCAAGGAGCTTTCGGCCTTCGGCCATTGCGTGTCGCTGCCGGCCGACGTGTCCACGCTGGAAGGCGCGCAGGCGCTGGTCGATGCCTATGCAAAGCATGAAGACGCGCTCGACATCCTGGTCAACAACGCCGGCGCAGCCTGGGGCGCACCGTACGACGAGTTTCCCGAGAGCGGCTGGGACAAGGTGGTGGACCTGAACCTGAAGACGCCGTTCTTCTTGACGAAGGCACTGACGCCGATGCTCAAGAAGGCGGCGACCGACCACCTCGCGAAGGTGATCAACATTGCTTCGATCGACGGCATCTCGGTGAATCCGCAGGAGACGTACTCCTACGCGGCGAGCAAGGCCGGCCTGATCCAGCTCACGCGGCGCATGGCGCTGCGGCTCGCGCAGGAGCGGATCGTGGTGAGCGCGATTGCACCCGGGGCGTTTGCCTCGGACATGAACAAGCTGGCGCGCGACCATGGCGACGAGGTGAAGGAGCGGATTCCCGCGGGGCGCATCGGGGTGCCGGAGGACATGGCGGGGGCGGCCATTTATCTCGCCTCCCGGGCGGGGGACTATGTGATGGGGTCTACGTTGGTGGTGGATGGGGGGGTTACGCACGCGCGGTGAGTTTTTGGGTTTTTTGAGGTCGGGGGCCGGGTCTCGCCCCGGCGGGCGAGCTACTTTCTTTTGCTTCGCCAAAAGAAAGTAGCCAAAGAAAAGGCGACCCTACTGTCTGCGTCCCTTCGCTTCGCTGCGGGCAACCTGCGGTGCTCGATTACGGCGGGGGTCCGCAGAACTCGCTTCGCTCAAACAGCTGCGGCCCCGATCCCGCCTCCATCTGCGCTCCTCGGCGCAGCCAGAAGGGGTGGGGAGAAGACAGGCCATCGCTTCGCTCGGCCGAGTCCGATCCCAACAGCCAATACCAACCACCGCAGGCGCTGCGCGCCGCGGTGGCTTGGTGGCCGAGCGAAGCAAAGGCCCGTCGGTTTGCCCTCCCCTCTGGCTGCGCCGAGGAGCGCAGCGTTTCGCGGATCAGGGCTCGCCCTTGTTTGAGCGAAGCGAGTTTGGGCGAGACCCCGCGAAACGCGAGCACCGCAGGTTGCCCGTAGCGAAGCGAAGGGTCGCAGACAGTGGGGTCGCCTTTTCTTTGCTTACTTTCTTTTGGCGAAGCAAAAGAAAGTGAGTCGCCCGCCGGGGCGAGACCCGGCCCCGAAACACAAAAGAAAGCAAGCAATCAAGACCACCGAGGCACAGCCTCATCCTTAAGCTGCTGCCTGAGCAAGTCATAGTCCGGCACCACGCTCTCCACCGTATCCCAGAACCGCTGCGAATGATCCATCACCCGCAGATGCGCCAGTTCGTGCGCCACCACATAGTCGATCACCGGCAGGCGAAAGTGGATCAAGCGCCAGTTCAGCCGGATCGACCCATCCGCGCTCGCGCTCCCCCAGCGCGTTGCGGCATTCGAGAGCGACAGCTTCTGCCACCGCACCCCGAGCCGAGGCGCGAAGTGGTCGAGCCGTTCGATGAAGAGCCGGCGCGCCTGCCGCATGAGCCAGGCCTGGGCGGCATCGCGGATCTGCGAGGCCTCGGCGTTCTGCGCCACGGCCAGGCGCAAAGTGCGCGGCCCGGCGCCGTCATCGCTCGCATCGAGCGTGCCGCCCACGCTTGCAAAGCCGTGCTTCGGATCGAGGCGGATCACGACCGTCTCGCCCATGAACGGAAACTCCGCGCCATCCTTCCAGTCGATGCGCGTGGCCTCGACGCGTGCGTGGCGCTGCTGCGTCTCCAGCAGCTTGCGCAGGATCCAGCCGGCCTTCTCCTGGATGGCGGCGTCGACGTCGCGCAGCGTGACCCAGCGCGGCGCGCGCACCGACAGGCCTTCGGCGCCCACCACGAAGCCGATGGTCTTGCGCTTGCCGCGCTTGAACTCGTAGGCCACGCGCGCCGATCCCAGCACCGCTTCGCGCGTGGCCTGCGGGTGCACGAAGCTCGCGAGCGCAAGCGTGTCGCGCAGCGGAACGGCGGGCTGCGCGGGACCGGCATCCCCGGCCCAGCCTTGCCGCGCATCGGCCACCGGGAGTTGAGGCACGGCCGGCGGCGCCGCTTTTTTCCTGACCTTCTTGCCGCGCGGCTCGCTCGGCTTGGCCGGCGCAAACTCGTTGCCCAGCCCTTCGAACAGGTCCATCGTGAACTGAAGCAGTCCCCGCATCTCGGGCTCTTTCTTTTTTTCTACTTCAACGCCTCTTGCGGCGCCTGCGGCAGCGGCAGGCTGTCGCGGTAGGCCTCGGGGTCGAGCCGGCGCATCTCGGATTCGATCCAGGCCTCGACCTCGCGCATCAGCTCGTCGGGCTTGCGGCCCACGCTGGAAATGGCCGGGCCGATCGACACGTCGACCACACCGGGGCGCTTGATGAACGCCTTGCGCGGCCAGACCTTGGCCGAGGTGACGGCAATGGGAATCACCGGCACGCCGGTCTCGCATGCGAGCCGCGTGCCGCCGCTCTTGTAGGTGCCCTTCTGGCCGCGCGGAATGCGGGTGCCTTCGGGAAACATGATGATCCAGATGCCCTGCGCGAGCAGCTTGCGGCCCTGGTTCACGACCTTGTTGAAGGCTTGCGCGCGCTGGCTGCGGTCGATGTGGATCATGTCGAGCCGCGCCATCGCCCAGCCGAAAAAGGGCACGTAGATCAATTCCTTCTTGAACACGAAGGCCAGCGGATGCGGCATCAGCGTGGGCATCAGGAAGGTCTCGAAGGTCGACTGGTGCTTCACCAGCAGGACCGCGCCGGCCAGCTTGTCGGCGGGCAGGTTTTCCATGCCGGTCACGCGCGTCTGGATGCCCAGCAGCACGCGCGCGCCGCCGATGGCCCAGTTGAGCCACTGCACGGCCATCCAGTAGAGCGGGATGCCGCGCTTCCAGAGCGAACTGACGCACATGATGATGCCCCAGGGCACCACGGTGACGAGCATCCACAGGGCATGGACAACGGAACGGATCAATGCCATCAGACAGCCACCTGCAGTGCGGCCTGCGCTTCGCGCGCAAGCAGGAAGTCGACAAAGGCGGCGAGGTTCTCGTGAACCACGGTGTTCGCCGGATATTCGGGGGGCAGCGGATCGACGCCGCGGCAGGCCGCGCCCATGCCGGTGAGCAGCAGGTGCGGCTCGCAGCCGGCGGCCGCGCCGGCCTGCAGGTCGCGCAGGCTGTCGCCCGCGGTGGGCACGTCCTTCAGGTCGATGCCGTAGCGGTCGGCAATCTGGCGGAACAGGCCCGGCGCGGGCTTGCGGCAATCGCAACCCTCGTCGGGGCTGTGCGGGCAATAGAAGACCGCATCGACCCGCCCGCCCACGGCCGCAAGCATCTTGTGCATCTTGGCGTGCATGGCGTTGAGCGAGGCCATGTCGAACAGGCCCCGGCCCAGGCCCGACTGGTTGGACGCGATCACCACATGCCAGCCCGCATGGTTGAGCCGGGCCACGGCCTCGAGCGCACCGGGCAGCGGCGTCCACTCGATGTCGCTCTTGACGAAGTCTTCGCGGTGCACGTTGATCGTGCCGTTGCGGTCGAGGATGACGAGTTTCATGGAAGTGCCGCCCATGGTGAGGTCGCCGGGGGGATCAGGCAGCCAGCCGCTCGAGCTGCGCCACGCGGTTCATCGCGGCGTGCAGCGACATCAGCAGTCCGAGCCGGTTGAGGCGCAGGTCGGCCTGTTCGGCATTGACCATCACGCCGTCGAAGAAGGCATCGACCGGTTCGCGCAGCGCGGCCAGGGTCTGCAGCGAAGCGGTGTAGTCGCCGGCGTCGAACTGGGCATTGGCGGCTGGCACGACCTCGGCCATGGCGGCATGCAGCGCCTTCTCGGCAGGCTCCTTCAGCAACAGCTCGCTGACGTGCGCGTCGGCTTCGGGCGCCTTCTTGAGGATGTTGCCGATGCGCTTGTTGGCGGCGGCCAGCGCGGCGGCGGCGGGCAGCGCGGCAAAGGCGCGCACCGCCGCCAGCAGCTTGGGCACTTCGCCCAGGCGCTGTGGCCGCGGCGCCAGCACGGCGTCGACTTCCTGGGCGCTGGCGCCCTGCTCGCGCAGGCTGCCGGCCAGGCGGTCGAGGATGAAGTCCTGCAGCTCGGCCGTGGCCTTGCCGGTGTCGAAGCCCTCGATGTCCTTGAACTGCGCGGCGGCGTCCTGCAGCAGCGCGTCGAGCTTCAGCGGCAGGTCTTTTTCGATCAGCATGCGGATCACGCCAAGCGCATGGCGGCGCAGCGCGAAGGGGTCGCGGTCGCCGGTGGGCAGGTTGCCGATGCCGAACATGCCGACCAGCGTCTCGAGCTTGTCGGCCAGCGCGACCACCTGCCCCACGCTGTTGCGCGGCAGCTCGTCGCCGGCAAAGCGCGGCTTGTAGTGGTCTTCGATCGCGTCGGCCACTTCGGCAGAGAGGCCGTCGTGCAGCGCGTAGTAGCGGCCCATGGTGCCCTGCAGCTCCGGGAACTCGCCGACCATGTCGGTCACGAGGTCGGCCTTGGCCAGTTGCGCGGCCTGCACGGCATGCGCGACGAGCGCGGCGCCGCCGAGCTTTTCGGCGATGCCGCGCGCAATGCGCATCACGCGCTCGACGCGCTCGCCCTGGGTGCCGAGCTTGTTGTGGTAGACCACCTTGCCCAGCGACTCGACGCGCGAGGCCAGCGACTTCTTGCGGTCCTGGTCGAAGAAGAACTTGGCGTCGGCCAGGCGCGGGCGCACCACGCGCTCGTTGCCGCCGACCACCGCGCTCGCGTCTTCCGGGCTGATGTTGCTGACCACCAGGAACTTGTTGGTGAGCCGGTTCGAGGCGTCGAGCAGCGGAAAGTACTTCTGGTTGGCCTTCATCGTGAGGATCAGGCACTCCTGCGGCACTTCGAGGAATTCGCGCTCGAAGCTGCAGACCAGCACGTTGGGCCGCTCGACCAGCGCGGTCACTTCGTCGAGCAGCGCGTCGTCGTGGATCGGCACCACGGCGCCGCCGACTTGCACGGCCGCGGCCGCGAGCTGGCGCGCGATCTCGGTGCGGCGCGCTTCGAAGCTCGCGATGACCGCGCCCTCGTCCTGCATCTGCAGCGCATAGCTGTTGGCGTCGCGCAGCACGACCGGATCGACGGCCGCCTCGAAGCGGTGGCCGTGGGTTTCGCGGCCGGCCTTCAGGCCGAGCGCCTCGACCGGCACCACGGCGTCGCCATGCAGCGCCACCAGGCCATGCGCGGGGCGCACGAAGCTCACGCTGCTCCAGCCGGGCAGCTCGCAGCCGCTTTCGAGCTGGTAGCTCATCACCTTGGGAATCGGCAGCTTGGCAATGGCTTCGGCCAACGCCTTCTGCAGGCCTTCGGCCAGCGTTGCGCCCTTGGCGGTGCTTTCGTAGAACAGCGCTTCGGCCTTGCCGTCCATCGCGCGCTTGAGGCCGGGCACGGCCGAGGCGTCTGCGCCCAGCGCGGCCAGGCGCTTGAGCAGCGCGGGCGTGGGCTGGCCCGAGGCGTCGAGCCCCACGGCCACGGGCATGAGCTTTTGCGACACGGCCTTGTCGGCGGCGCGCTCGGCCACGTGCGTGAGGTGCGCAGCCAGGCGGCGCGGCGACGCATAGGCTGTGAGCACCGAGGCGGGCTCGGCAAGCCCCTGGGCCACGAGCTGGTCGCGCAGCACGCCGGCGAAGGCGTCGCCGAGTTTCTTCAGCGCCTTGGGCGGCAGCTCTTCGACGAAGAGTTCGACCAACAGGTTCTTTTGCACGCTCGTCATCGCTCAGGCCGCCTTCTTCGTGATTTGTGCAACCCACTCGCGAGGCGCCATCGGAAAACCGAGCCGCTCGCGGCTCTCGTAATAACTCTGCGCCACGCTGCGCGCGAGGTTGCGGATGCGGCCGATGTAGGCCGCGCGCTCGGTCACGCTGATGGCGCCGCGCGCGTCGAGCAGGTTGAAGCTGTGCGCGGCCTTGAGCACCTGCTCGTAGGCCGGCAGCGCGAGCTGCTCGGTCATGAGGTGCCTGGCCTGCTTCTCGTGCGCCGCGAAGGCGGTGAACAGGAACTCGGCGTCGCTGTGCTCGAAGTTGTAGGTCGACTGCTCGACCTCGTTCTGCTTGTAGACGTCGCCGTAGCTCAGGCCCTCGGTCCAGGTCAGGTTGTAGACGTTGTCCACGCCCTGCAGGTACATGGCCAACCGCTCCAGGCCGTAGGTGATCTCGCCGGTGATCGGCTTGCAGTCGATGCCGCCGACCTGCTGGAAGTAAGTGAACTGCGTCACCTCCATGCCGTTGAGCCAGACTTCCCAGCCCAGTCCCCAGGCGCCGAGCGTCGGGTTCTCCCAGTCGTCTTCCACGAAGCGGATGTCGTTCTTCTTGAGGTCGAAGCCCAGCGCTTCGAGGCTGCCGAGGTAGAGCTCCAGGATGTTGCTGGGCGCCGGCTTGAGCACCACCTGGTACTGGTAGTAGTGCTGCAGGCGGTTGGGGTTCTCGCCGTAGCGGCCGTCCTTGGGACGGCGGCTGGGCTGCACGTAAGCGGCCTTCCAGGGCTCGGGACCGAGCGCGCGCAGGAAGGTGGCGGTGTGCGAAGTGCCCGCCCCCACTTCCATGTCGTAGGGTTGCAGCAGCGCACAGCCCTTGTCGGCCCAGTACGACTGCAGTTTGAGAATGATTTGCTGGAAGGTCAACATGAAGCAGGCCGGCGTGACCGGGCGTTGGACGGTAGCGCGATGAAGCACCGCGAAAGCAGACGATTTTACGGGCGGAGGGCCGCTCTCCCACAGCAAGCCGGGATGCCGGCCGCCTGCGCGGGCCGGCCGGCCGTGCGACAACCGCAGGGCGGGGGCGCGCACCGCGCTTTACCCAGCCGTTCCCACCCTCCCGCGCCCGAACTTTCGCAGCCCGCCGGGCTCTTCCCCTCCTTTTTTCCGGTTTCCATCGACATGCAGCCGTCTCCCCTCGGTCCGAGCTCCCCCTTGTTCGTCGTTCTCAACGCCGGCTCCGGCAGCGCGGACGCCGCCGAAACCCGCGAAATCATCGAGCAGGGCTGCGCCGCGGCGGGCCGCAGGCTGCGCATCTTCCTGGTCGACGAACGCACGACGGTGCAGGCGCTGGCGCGCGAGGCGGTGGAGCGCGCCCGCGCCGTGGACGGCGTGGTGGTGGCCGCGGGCGGCGACGGCACCATCAACACGGTGGCGCGGGCCACGCTCGGCAGCGGGCTGGCCTTCGGCGTGCTGCCGCAGGGCACCTTCAACTATTTCAGCCGCGCCCACGGCATTCCGCGCGATACGGCGCAGGCGCTGCAGGTGCTTTTGGCCGAGCAGCCGCGGCCGGTGCAGGTGGGGCTGGTCAATGACCGCATCTTCCTGGTGAATGCCAGCATGGGCCTGTATGCCGAACTGCTGGAAGAACGCGAGAGCTACAAGGTGCGCTATGGCCGCAGCCGTTGGGTCGCGTTCTTCGCCGGCCTGCTCACCGTGATGCGCGGCCACCGGCACTGGAACCTGCGCATCGCCTCGCACGGGGTGGAGCGCGACATCCGCACGACGACCCTTTTCGTGGGCAACAACCCACTGCAGCTGCTGCAGGTGGGCATCGAGCACGCCGATGCACCCGAGAACGGCCAGCTGGCCGCCGTGGCGCTGAAACCGGTGGGCGTGCTGGCCATGCCCGGCCTGCTGGTGCGCGGCGCGCTCGGCCGGCTGGGCAGCGCCGACGAGGTGCTGAGCTTCCCCTTCGAGTCGATGACGGTGAAGGCCGGCCGCCTGCATCCGCCGCGCCGCGTGAAGGTGGCCATCGACGGCGAGATCGCCTGGGCCGAGATGCCGCTGCTGTTCCGGGTTTCGCCCGAGCCGCTGTGGCTGGTGCGGCCCGACGTCGCGCCCGAGCTGGAGGCCGCGAAGCAATGAGCTGCCTGCTGCAGATCTCCGACACGCATTTCGGCACCGAGCAGCCCGAGGTGATGGCCGCGCTCGAGCGGCTCGCGCGGGCCCTGGCGCCGCAGGTGGTGGTGCTCTCGGGCGACATCACGCAGCGCGCCACGCGCAAGCAGTTCGCGGCGGCGCGCGCCTTCGTCGACCGACTGGCCGCGCCGGCCGTGCTGGCCATTCCGGGCAACCACGACATTCCGCTGTTCCAGCTGGGGGCGCGCCTGTTCTCGCCTTATGCGCGCTACGCCCAAGCCTTCGGCACCGACCTGGAGCCGGTGTTCGAATCCGCCGACTGGCTGGTGGTGGCGGTCAACACCACGCGCTGGTGGCGGCATGCGGACGGCGAAGTCTCGCCGGCCCAGATCGAGCGGGTGGCGGCGCGGCTGGCGGGCGCCTCGCCTTCGCAATTGCGCGTGGTGGTCACGCACCAGCCGGTGATGGTGACGCGGCAGGAAGACATGCCGAACCGGCTGCACGGGCGCGAAGCCGCCGTCGCGCGCTGGTGCGCGGCCGGCGCCGACCTGATCCTGGGCGGCCACATCCACCTGCCGTTCGTGCGTTCGCTGCACGGCGCGTACGCCGGCTGCCCGCGCACCGCATGGGCGGTGCAGGCCGGCACGGCCGTGTCGTCGCGCGTGCGCGCGGGCCACCCCAACTCGGTGAACGTGCTGCGCCTGGGCGCGCCGGAAGATGGCCGCGCGTGCCAGGCCGAGCGCTGGGACCATTCGGCCGCCGACAAGTCCTTCGTGTGCGCCAAGGTTTTGCAGCTTCCCCTTGCCAGCGCCGGGGCGCCCGCTTAGGGTGCGCCGCATGCCGATGGAAGCCCCCGATCTCGTTCTTCTCGCCCGCCAGCTGGGCGAGCATTCACTGGCCTGGTTCGCAGGCGCCTTCGCCGTCTCGGTGCTCGGCGCCGGCACGACCTGCCGGGTGCTGCAGCGGCGGCGCATCAGAAGGTCGTCGAGCGAAGAGCCCGACGAACCGCGGCTGGCCGCCGGGCTGGCCATCGGCTTCCTGTCGATCCTCGGGGCGGCCAGCCTGGTGGCATATCTCGCATCGAAGCTCGGCGACGGGCGCCTGCTGGGCCTGGCCGACCAGGCGCTGGCCGATGCCATCGGCGAGCACCTGCCGTGGGCGGCGCTGGTGGCTTTCAGCTGGCTCACGCACCTGGGCGATGCCGAACTGCTGGCGCCGGTGTGCCTGGTGGTGGCCCTGCTGCTGTGGCGCAAGGCCCACCATGGCCTGGCACTGGGCTGGGTCATGGCGCTCGGCGGCATCGTGCTGCTGAACCCGGCTCTCAAACGCATCTTCGCGCGTGCGCGGCCGCTGCACGACCACGGCCTGGCGCTGGAGACGAGCTACAGCTTCCCGAGCGGCCACAGCGCGGGCGCGATTGTGAGCTACGGCATGCTGTTGTATTTGGCCCTGCGCCTGCTGCCGGCGCGCTGGCACGTGCCGGCGGCGATGGCGGCCGCGGCGGCCATCGTCACCATCGCGTGCAGCCGCATCTTCCTGCAGGTGCATTTCGCCAGCGACGTGGCGGCCGGCCTGCTGACCGGCCTCGCCTGGCTGCTCGTGTGCGTGAGCAGCCTCGAATACGCGCGGCACCGAAAGCGCCGGCGCGTCCGCCCCTGAGAAGCATCGATCGAGGAAGTCTTCGCCAGGAACACCGTGGAACCGGCTTTGCCGGGCCGCCGGTGTTGCCCCCTCGAGGGGGAAGCGGCTACACGAAGTGAGCCGCATCGGGGGTGGGTCAAGAACACCGTGGAACCGGCTTTGCCGGGCCGCCGGTGTTGCCCCCTCGAGGGGGAGGCGGCTACACGAAGTGAGCCGCATCGGGGGTGCGTCAATACTCCCAGAAGATGCGCTGGAGTTCCTTGGTGTCGGAGGTCTTGGTCAAGGCCACCATCGCCAGGATGCGCGCCTTCTGCGGACGCAGGTCGTGCGCCACCACCCAGTCGTACTTGTCGTCGGGCTGCTCGGCATTGCGGATCACGAAGCCGTCGGGCACGCGCGAGCTGCGGATGATGATTGCGCCGTCGGTGCGCGCCTTCTGCAGGTTGGGCACGATCCGGTTGGCCACCGAGCCGTTGCCCGTGCCGCCATGGATGATCGCCTTCACGCCGCTCTTGGCCAGTGCGTCGATGGCGATGGACGAAACGCCCTCGTAGCCCATCGCAATCTCCACCGGCGGCAGCGCATTGATGCTGTCGATGTCGAACTCCGAGTTCATGGTGTGGCGCTTGACCGGCGCGCGGAACCAGTAGTTCTTGCCCTCGACCACCATGCCGAGCGGGCCCCACTGGCTCGAGAAGGCACTGGTCTTGATGTTGACGTTCTTGCTCACGTCGCGGCCGCTGTCGATGTTGTCGTTCATCGTCACGAGCACGCCCTTGCCCGCCGCGTCCTTGCTGCCGGCCACGCTCACGGCGTCGTACAGGTTGAGCGCGCCGTCGGCCGACAGGGCCGTGCCCGGGCGCATCGAGCCGACCACGACGATCGGCTTGCTGGTGTGCACGGTGAGCGTCAGGAAGTAGGCGGTTTCTTCCAGCGTGTCGGTGCCGTGGGTGATGACGATGCCGTCGACGTCCGCCTGCTTCGACAGCGCCGAGACGCGCTTGGCGAGCGTCAGCAGGTTGTCGTTGGTGAGGCTTTCGGAAGCGACCTGGAACACCTGCTCGCCGCGCACGTTGGCGATCTTGGAGAGCTCGGGCAGGCCGGCGATCAGCTTTTCGACGCCGACCTTGGCCGCCGCGTAGGTGGCGCTGTTGACGGCCGAGGCACCGGCACCCGCAATGGTGCCGCCGGTGGCCAGGATCACCACATTGGGCAGCGCCTGCTGGGCTTGCGCCAGGGCGCTGGCTGCGAGCAGCGCGGCGCCGGCCGCGAAGGCGCGGAAACGGGGGGAAAGGTACATGAAGGAACTCCTTTGTTGGAACGCGAATTTCTGGAAGCGGCGAGAAGATACATGAACCGTGCCCGCATGCCCTGCGCTTCCATGCCGGCATGGCATGCGGCCATGCGCCAAGGATTACCATCGCCGGGCGCACCGCCGCAAAACCCGCCATCCCATGAACGCCGATCCCGCCGCCCTGTCCCCAAGCACCGCCCAGGAAATGCCCGCCCCCGACGGCCCGCTGTCGCGCGCGCGGCCGGGGCGCGAGCGCATCATGGCGGCGATCCGCACCGCGGCCGTGGCCGAGTTCAGCCTGCATGGCCTGAAGGGCACCTCCACCCAGGCCATCGCCGCGCGCGCCGGCCTCACCAAGCCCCAGCTGCACTACTACATCGCCGGCAAGGAAGAGCTCTACGAGGAGCTGCTGATGCAGGTGCTGCATGCCTGGAAGGTGGTGTTCTCGTTCGAGGACGCCAGCGACCCGGCCACCGTGCTGGGCGACTACATCCGCAAGAAGCTCGACCACGCCTTCGACAATCCCGAGATCTCGCGCATCTTCACGCGCGAAGTGCTCGACGGCGGCCGCAACCTCGACCGCTACTGGCCCAACGCGCAGGCCTGGACGCAGAAAAAGGTCGACATCATCAACGGCTGGATCGCGCGCGGGCAGATGCGCCCGCTCGATGCGCGCCTGCTGCTGATGCACATCTGGGCCATGACCCAGAGCTACGCCGACTACGCGATCCAGACGCGCGTGATGCTCGGCCTGCCGCCCGATGCGCCGATCGACCGCGAGCCGATTGCGCGCGAGCTCGTGGCCTTCGTGCTGGCCGGCTGCGGCATCGGCAGCCCGGCCTCGCCGCAGGCCTTCATCAGATCATGCTGACCCGGCCGGTCGCCAGGTCGTAGATTCCGCCGACGATCTTGACCGCGCCGCTGGAGGCCATGCCCCCGAGGACGGGCGCCGACGTGGCCAGGCGCGCCACGCTCTGGCGCACGTTCTGCTCGGTGGCCGCTTGCAGCAGCGAGGCGGGCTCGCGGCGCGACGCGGCCTCCACGGCGGGCCGGATCGACGCCACCAGCCCGGGCAGGTGCCCCGGCAGCACGGCGTTTTCCTGCAGCACCTTGATGGTGGCCGAGATGGCGCCGCAGTTGCTGTGGCCGAGCACCATGATGAGCGGCACGTCGAGGAACTTGGCCGCGTATTCCATGCTGGCGATGGCATCGTCGTTGACGAAGTTGCCGGCCAGCCGCACCACGAAGAGATCGCCCGGGCCCTGGTCGAAGGCCAGTTCCGGCGCCACGCGCGAATCCGCGCAGGCGAGGATCGCGGCGAACGGCTTCTGGCCCGAGGTGCGCGCCACGCGGCCGACACTGAAATCGCGCTGCGTCTGCCGGCCCTGCGCATAGCGCAGATTGCCCTGCACCAACCGCTGGAGCGCGGCATCGCCGCCGATGCGGTTGTCGGGCAGCGGCGTGTCGGCCGCGAATGCATCGGCGCCGGACGCCAGGGCGGCGAAAGCGGCCGCGCCGCCCAGCAGCCGGCGGCGCGAGGTTGCCGGCACCGCGGCGGAAGGTAGGCAATCACACATGGGGAACTCCGTTCTTGGTGGGTGTTGAGCTCGCCGGTCGCCCGGCAGGAAGGCCGGGGCTTTCGCACAGGCGCACGAATTGTTACGCTCTGTATCGAGAACAACAAAGTCCAAACATTGCATGGATTTCCTGCCGCCGCCCGAGCTGGCGATTCCGATCTCCTACGAGGCCCGCGCCAACGCCGTGGCGCTCTATTGCGATGCGATCGTGCGCATGCACTGGGGCGAACGGCTCATCAACAAGATCTTCGGCCGCGCCATGCAGTCGCACGCCGCGGGCCGCATCGTGGTGCAGCACTACCGCTGGAAGGAAGAAGGCGCCGAGCGCCCCACGCTGGCGCTGCTGCAGCGCCACGCGAGCCGCGGCACGCGCACGCTGGCCAGCTTTGTCGCCGTGCTGCGGCTCACGGGCATGGTGACGGCCGAGGCCGATCCCGCCGACCGCCGCGTGCGCTACCTGGTGCCGCAGGAGCGGCTGGTTGCCGGCCTGCGCGCCTGGATCGCGCACCACCTGCGCTGCTGCGAGGCGCTCGGCCTGCTGGGCGCCGGCCATGCCGGCAGGCTCATGGACGACGACGCCTTTTTCTCGGCCTTCGTGAGCCGCGCCGGCACCATCCTGGACCAGGTGGCGCTGCACCGCGGCCGCTTCGGCGGCTGGAGCTGGTTCGACGAGCGCGACGGGGGCGGCCGGGTCGCGATGCTGCTGCTGCGCGACCATTTCAAGGCCAACCCGGTGGCAGGCTCGCCCCCGGCGGCCTTCCCGCTGCGCGCCCGCGAACTCGCCGAGGGACTGGGCTTGTCGCACTCGCACGTGCGCGGCCTGCTGAAGGAGGCGACGGAGGCGGGCCACCTGGCGCATGACGCGGGGCGCGCGCAGGTGCGGCTCACGCCGCGCTTCCTGGACGAAGCGACGAGCTGGCTGCTGCACTTCCTGTCGTGGTTCGCCGATGCCGCGCATGCGGCGCGGCGGGCCGGCTGAGGCCGCACCCGGCCCTTTTTCAGGCCGCGCCCGCTTCCCAGGCGCGGCCCGCCGGGTCGGCCAGCGCGAGCCGCATGCTCTCGATGAAGCGGCGCAGCCGCGCAGGCTGGAAGCGCGACGGCGGATAGATCAGGTACACCGGCAGCGGCGCCACATGCCATTGCGGCACGAGCTGCACCAGCCGGCCGGCGGCAATGTCCTCGTTCAGGAGCCAGGCCGAGCCCGCGCAGGCGCCCAGGCCCATGCGGGCCGCGCTTTGCAGCGCATAGAGGCTGTCGGTGCTCATGCGCGGGCGGATCGGCACCCGCGCGATCTCGCCGCTCGGCCGGTGCGTGAGCAGCACCTCGTTGCGATAGAAGGTGCGCAGTGCGAGCCACGGCAGTTCGGCCAGCTCCGACGCATGCGCGGGCGGCGCCCGTCCGGCCAGCACCGAGGGCGCGGCGACCACCACGCGCGGCACTTCGGACAGCTTGATGGCCACCGCCATGGTGTCGGTCACTTCGCCGACCTGGATGGCGCAGTCGACGCCTTCGGCAATGAAGTCGGGCCGGCGGTCGTTCAGCAGCCATTCGACGGCCACCCGCGGATAGGCGCGAAGGTAGTCGGCCAGCGGCCCGACCAGCATCAGCTGGCCCATTGCATGCGGCACCACCACGCGCAGCGTGCCCTCGGGCTCGTCGCCTACGCCGCGCAGGTCGGCCTCGAAGGCGTGCCAGTCGGCGAGCAGCTCCCGGGCGCGCTCGTAGCAGCGCTCGCCGTCCTCGGTGAGCTTCATGGCGTGCGTGGACCGGCGCAGCAGCCGCACGCCCAGCGAGCGCTCCAGTGCCTGAAGGCGGCGGCTCACGGTGGGCTGCGTCGCACCCATCTGGAGCGCGGCGGCCGAGAGGCTGCCGGCCTCGACGATGTGGACGAAGGTCTGCATCAGCTCGATGCGGTCGGCGGCGGGGGAGGGAGTCGGCATGGCCTTCTTTATGCGTGTAGCGTATGTACATTGTGCGATCCGCGGAGCTACCAAGCCAAGCTTCTCAGATGCACATTTCAACCCTCGCTCGATATTCAAGGGTTAACACCATGTCTTCCATTCAGATCACGCATGCAGCGACGGGCGCTGCGCCCGAGGGACGCGGCCTGCCGGCCTCGCTGGTCCTGCTGCTGGCCATGGGCGCGGGCCTGTCGGCGGCCTCGCTCTACTACGCCCAGCCGATGCTCGGCGTGCTGGGCGCCGACATCGGCGCCTCCCCCCGCTCGGTGGGACTCGTTCCCACGCTCACGCAGCTGGGCTACGCGCTCGGCATCCTGCTGCTGGCGCCGCTGGGCGACCGCTTCGACCGGCGCCGCATCGTGCTGGCCAAGGCGGCCGCGCTGTGCGCCGCGCTGCTGGTGGCCGGCGCCGCGCCGTCGATCGGCGTGCTGCTCGCGGCCAGCCTGGCCATCGGCCTGGCGGCCACGATGGCGCAGGACATCGTGCCCGCGGCCGCCACACTGGCGCCCGAGGCCACGCGCGGCAACACGGTCGGCACGGTGATGACGGGGCTGCTGCTGGGCATCCTGCTGTCGCGCGTGGTGAGCGGCTTCGTGGCCGAGCACTTCGGCTGGCGCGCGATGTTCATCGCGGCCGCGGCCAGCATCGCGCTCATCGGCGCGGCCGCCTGGCGCGGGCTGCCGCGCTTCCGGCCGACCACGCACCTGGCCTATGCCGCGCTGCTGGGCTCGCTGGGCACGCTGTGGTCGCGCCACGGCGCACTGCGCCGCGCCGCGCTGGCCCAGGCGCTGCTGGCGGTGGGATTCAGCGCCTTCTGGTCGACGCTGGCCGTGATGCTGCACGGCGCGCCTTTCCATCTGGGCAGCGCGGCCGCGGGCGCCTTCGGCCTGGCCGGCGCGGCCGGCGCGCTGGCGGCGCC